>NZ_JBFAQS010000044.1:0-1506 GCF_040678875.1 Micromonospora sp. NPDC049274 | reverse complement strand
CGATGTGGACGTCGTGGCGGGTGGCGGGATGTGAGTTGCGGCGTCCTGGTGGTCGTCCGGGTCCTGGCCGGGAGGGTTTCGGTGCGTTGGCGGGAGTGCCTGTTTGTGCGTGCAGGTGCCGAAACCCGCGCCGGACCCGGGCTGGGGTGAGTCGCTGCGGTGAGGCGGGGCGTTCCCAGGGCCGGCGTAGATCGGCGACCATCGTCCGGGCGAGGCGTAGCTGCGTGTAGGCGGCCAGCAGGAGCCAGGTCCAGCGGTCGGCGGCGTCCGGGTCGCGGAGTTTCGGGTTGGTCCAGCCGAGGGTTTGCTTGAGCATGCGGAAGGTGTGCTCGATGTCGAAGCGGCGCAGGAACGTCTGCCAGAGCAGGTCGACGGTGTCCGGGTCGGCGTCGGGGATCGAGGACCAGAGCCAGACCGGTTTCGCGTTCGCGCCCGACGGTAGCCGTTCGACCCGCAGCAGGATGACGGTGCCGTCGATGATCGGCAGGACCCCGGCATGACCGATCCAGGCGGTGCGGTGCGTCAACCGTGGGTGCAGCCGTTGCCAGGCCAGGATCGTGGCAGCCCCGTAGAGCCTGGTCTCGGTCGTGTTGCTGGTGTCCGGGGTGCCCCAGCTGGCGGGGTCACCGAAGATGAATTCGGTGCCGTGGCGGGGTTTGCGGCCGCCGTGTGCCCGCGGCACCCAGGGTGGCGGTTGCCGGCGCAGGACCCGATCAGAACGCATCCGCACCACCAGCCGGACCGGCAGGTCGGCCAGCAGCAACGCCAGGCGGGGACCGTCATAACCGGCGTCCGCGACGATCCACACGTCGGGATCCCCCGGCTGCCACTGCCCGGCCGTGATCAGCCGCTCGACGACGTCACGCAGCTGGGCGGCGGTCACCGTGGCGGCGTCGTCGCCGGGTGTCAAGCGGCGGGCGTCCAAAGGTGCGGTCCACGAATGGCGTCCCGTTTCCAGCGCGACCACCACCGAATACGGCCAGCCCGGGACCCCGATGTGGGTGTCCTTGCCCCGGCCGTAGGTGTGACACAGGACCCGCTGCGCGCTGGTGTGGGCTTCCGGGCGCAGCCAGCACGTCACGTCCACCGCCAGCACGATCCTGTCGTCCGCGGCCCGTGGGACAGCCACCGACGCCAGCGCAGTCCGTAGCCGGTCGACATCGATGCGGCCCCGGTTCAGCGCCGCATACATCGCCCCATGACCACGCCGATGAGCGCCGGTCAACGACAACTCGACCAGCGACCGCACTGGCGTGTCCCCGCACAACACCGCGTCCGCCAGCTCGAACAACGCATCCGCACGACCGGTCAGACAGCGACGCAACTCGGCCCGGAACCCGGCCAGACGCCCGAGAGCACCAGCCGGATCGACGTCAGGCACACTGATCATCAGACAGCCCTTGATTCGGTTTTTCTTCCCTCGACAAGAGGAATCATCGATCAAGGGCTGTCCTCATGATCAGCCGGGGTCGATGCCACCCAGCCGCAGGTTAAAACTCAAGCTAG
>NZ_JBFAQS010000043.1:0-2225 GCF_040678875.1 Micromonospora sp. NPDC049274 | reverse complement strand
CGTGGAACCACCACCGCAGCCGAGCCATCCGCGCGCCCCGCATCCGGGCCAGCCCCCAACCCCGGCGTCACCCTGGTCGGCGGATCAAGCAACGCCTCAACAGCAGAGCCCACGCGCACCTCGCCGTGCGGCGGGGCATCCTGCGGGACCTCGGTGAGATGCACCGACCCGTCCTCAAATCGCTCCGTGACAGAGAATCGCGTACCCGCACGAATGAACACCTCCGCCCAATCACCGTAAGTCAACCCGGTGCTCAGAGTGACGGTGACAAAGGGCGACTCGGGACTCGCCTCACGCCGATCCACCACCAGCGGATGACTCAGAGTAATGACGTCATCATCCACACCCAACGCTTCCATAGCCGCAGCTGACAGCTCCAGAGAGGCATCACCCGCATAGGTGGACATGTGGCTCGCGGGCATGAACTTTTCCGAGAGTTGCGCCACGGCCCGCGCCAGCTCGTGACTGATCGCCTCGGGATTGTGCAGCGTCTCGACGAACGTCGCCATGTTGGTGAAACGGAACGCCCGAAGCAGCATCTCTCGGCGGCTTCGTCCGAAGACGTCCTCTCCATCCATTGTGAGGGCGCCGAAGTACGCAGAAGCCATCGCGAACTCCTGCTGAGTCAGCTTGCTCGAGCCCTGCCTCGATGGCTGCTCGGGCGCTTCCACCCTGGCTGGTGGCGCAATCCGAGGGCGCAACCCCAATCGGCTGGCCCGGTTCGCTGCCCGCTGCACGACCTCAGCCACGGATTTCATGGGCAGGCGCCGCAGGTCGCGCTCAATCCGACGGGAGAATTCGTTGAAAGCGTCGGCGCCGGTCCCATTTCGAGGAACCAGGTACCCGTTCGCGATGGCGGCAGCCTGCGCACGTAGCCGCGCATCCAACTGTCGCGGGGTTGCCAGGGGGCCAGCAGGGACAAGCTCGTCCACGGGCGACACGAAGACGGGCACCCCGAGTCGATCCGACATCATCGAGGCAACGTTGCTGAGCCACCACATTCGATCTCGGTCGTACACCTCCCCGCGGACATCGAAGTCCATGTAGCGGCCCGACTTGTCGTTCACCTCCCAGCGGCCACGACGCCTGTCCCAGAACAGTTCACCACTCACCCGGGCTGACTGCGCAACAACCCGGCCCTGCTCGTCAAAGGCCACGGCGAGTGTGGGATGACCGTTCTTCATCGTGGCGGCGAGAGCCGACTGGTGGATTTCTTCCCCCGACGACGAGATGTCGGCGGCCAGCTTCTCCAACTCCGCATCGTCGAGCCCTTTGTCTGGATGATCCGCACCGATGATCACTTGCCCCGACTGGGTGACGGTAAAGATCCAATCGATCTGCGGGTTGTCGGTGACGAGTGCTGGCGGCAGATCGTCGAGCGGACGCCACAATGCGTTGAGCTTTCCCCGCTCGCGGGGGAGGATGCCGCTTGGGCCGGCGAGCTCGCCGAAGCGCAGGTCAAGTTCTGCGTCTCGACGTGCGTCAGCTCCATTGCCCACTGCGGGGAACATGTCGGTGGCGGCCAACCTGACCGCTCCGGGCGGCACCAGCAACCCAGGGGTCAACGGGAGGAAATGCAGCCGCACGCCAGGTGGCACCGGCGGTGCCAACGTTCCACGTTGGCCATCAAGAAACGTGACTCCGGCCGAGTCCGCGAGGACATTGAAGGCGTGCGCTGCTGTTCCGTCACGTCCACCCACCACGACCAAGCCGCGCGAACCCGGCGGCGAAGCCCACAGCGCCCAGGAGATGGCATCCAGATTCGGCACCCGGAAGACCCGGCCCGGGTGATCATCTGGCAGCCCGAGCTCGTCGCGCTGATGGTTCAGCAGGTCCGCCCCGGGCTGGTTGCCCACTGGCGGCGCCTGGTGCCCCTCCCCAGATCGAAGCGACAGGTTCACGGCGATCGCGGTCAACAGACAGTTCGTAATGAACTCCCCGCCGTGCTCTCGGTGCGGGTTCACAGCTGGCAACCAGGGAAAGTCACGCGCTACCTCCCCGGCGTCGCGCCCCTGTGGAGGCACCCCCTCCCCGGTCCGCAGGCTGGGTGAGGGATTCGGGCCGGCCGGTCGACCGCCGTCGGTGATGTGCACATCGGCGGACGTCGGATCCGCTACCGTGACCGGCCCCAGGTCGTGTTGAGCAACCTTGCCGTCAGCCGTCTGCACCAACCGCACCGGCACCCGCAGCGCCGCGGGAAGATTCAGCAGATCTCCCGACGGGTC
>NZ_JBFAQS010000042.1:0-2468 GCF_040678875.1 Micromonospora sp. NPDC049274 | reverse complement strand
GTGGTTGGCAAGTCCGACCTCCGTGACCAGCCGAGGATGATTGTGATGCCTACTCGGGTGCGGGTCTCCGCACCCGAGTAGGCCACGATCCATCCCGGTGAGGCGTCGCGTCCGGGTCAGGCTCGGGCGACGGCTGAGCTCATCGCACCAGACCGCCCCAGGGGCGTCCTTCCGCTCCCGGAAGCCGAGTCGTTTTCATGCGCTCGTCGATCTCGGCGAGTTGCGCCTCGGTGGGGTTCGGGCCGAGCCGGCCGAGCTCCTCGAAGAGCTTCTCGTTACCGGCCGGCGCGCTGATGAACAGGACTTTCCCGCCGGTCTGTGTGACGAAGGTGTGGTAGGCCCCGCGGGGCACGACCACTGTCGTGCCGGGTCCGCCGGAGAACTCGGCATCACCCACCCGGAACTGGTACTCCCCCTCCAGGACGAACATGACCTTCATGAAGTCATGGTGGGCGTGGGGAGGGTTCTCGGTGATCACGTCGTGGTGGAACAGGAATGCACCGAGGGCCTCACCGACCTCGGCGCCCCGCACCAGGATCTCCGGCCGATGCGGACCGCTGAGCTGAATCAGCTCTCCCTCCCCGGGTGCGACAGCCCAGCCGTCAGGACCCCAGTCGGCTTTCGTAGCCATCGTTGTTTCCCCCTTGCTTCAGGTGTTGTGCCGAGGCGATGGAGATCGCCGCCGTGCCAAATCAGAAGATGTCCGCGGGCGACTCAGGAATGTCAGCCAGCCACGCTCGTGCGCTGCGGTCAGCAACGCCAATGCCTGCGCTCCGTGCGCCCAGGCGGAGATTCGCGCCTCACCAGCTCTGGCGAACTGGCTGCGTTCGACGGAGTCGGGCGGATGATCAGTAGCGGATTGAGTGTCTGTCGTGTCACGCCAGCCTTCCTTGACATGGCGGTCCTGCCCCTGGTGGCCAGCTCGATGTGCTCTTCCACAGTCTCGTCGGGCGTCCCGAGCTGAGGCCGCAGGTTCGACTGATCGACTGCTTTCAGCTGAGTGTCGGCGTGCTCGGGCGACGGCATCGTCCACGCGGCAAGCCACTCGCCGTTCGGGCTTTCCTCCTGAAAGCTAGCGACGCGGTGTTGACAGCTACTTGATCAAGATCGGCAAATCCCCTGATCCTCGCCGGCGTCTCGTTCATCGCTCTCTGCGTCGGTGGTAAGCATGGGGTGCGGGAAGCCCTGGTCAAGCGACCTGTTCGCGGTCGACGACCTCAACGCGTACGCCGTGCGGTCGGGATAGCGCACGACCAGGAGCGCACCGGCCTCGCCGAACACGAGCATCAGATCCGCTGGCAGGCCGCCGACCTGGACTCGAACGGCCGCGGCGCCTACATCTACGTCGTCGTGGTGCCGGTTCAACCTGCCGAACTCAGATTCCCACGCCAACCGTCGCTGAGGCGGTTGAATGGCGGTGTGGAGGTCAGCAAGGACGGGCGGAATTGGCGCATCGGCGCCGCCGTCGACGTGGGCTGGATCGCCGGTCACACCACTGCCGGCGTCTCGATCACCACCGCCATCCCGCCGGCCTTCGACGCCTACGCCACCACGTACCAGGCCGACGACGTCACCGCCGCCGTCTACGAGCGCGCCCTGGTCAACGACCTCGTCACCCACACTCCGGACCAGTCGTGGTGGCTGGCCTACCTCGACACCGGCGCCCACGACATCGTCTTTCCCCACGCCCCCAGGGTGTTCCTCTATTGGAACTGGCCGTACGTGCTGGTCGAGGCCGGCCCCGAGCAAGCCCTCAGCTGGCGCACCGGTGGTCACATCCGCCACCCGCACGGCGCGCTACCCGACCTGTTCTTTCCCGCTGACCGGTCGTGGCTTGTCTCCGCGCTCTGGGACGACACCTGGAGCTGCGTCGGCGGTCCGACACCACTGATCCACACCCTCGACCGCGACCCGGTGGTCAACGCCCGCCAGGTCCGATCCGACGAGGACGCGCTGCCGCCGGGGCTGACCCGCGAGTGACGGCCCGTCCAAGGGCTGCCGTGAGCCGCCGACGGTGACTACCGTCGCCACTTCTCGGCGGGTCGGCAACCGCTGGTCGGTGTGCCGTAGATCCGCTTCCCGTCCGGGCCCGCAAAGCAATGTTCCAGTTCGTCTTCGGCCTGGAACAGCGGGCGCAGCCCCTGCGGATGACGGGTAGGTAAGTCGGGCGGTTGTCCAGGCCGTAGAGCCGGACCATGTCGGTGGCTCAGCTGCGTCCGCAAGATGGTTCGGGAGTAGCCAGCGGACTCCGACTGCCAGTACGCGCGTACGACCGTCCGTGCACTCAGCCGCGACGCCCGGGCCTGGCTCACCTACTGGTGACGAGCGGGCCGGGCCGGCGTCTGTCCGGATCGGCAGCTCGCAGCCCACCATGATCGAATCGCGGCCGACTCGGAGGCACAAACCGTGCCCCCGAGTCGGCCGCGACAATCGGCAGCCCCTTACCGGCGGCCGAACGTGACACTCAT
>NZ_JBFAQS010000041.1:0-2714 GCF_040678875.1 Micromonospora sp. NPDC049274 | reverse complement strand
CGAGAACCCTGCTCCTCGGCCAAAAACTCACGTAGCCGCCGCAACACCGACGCCGCCGACGCCCGAATCGCCGCCGGCACATCCGCACCCGAAGCCGGAACCCGCAACACGACCCATTCCGACGACTCAACGCCACCACGAACGGCCGGCGACGGCGACCACTCCGTGCGGAACAACGCGTCGCTACCGGTCTCGAGCTGTCCGGCCGCCACCGGGCGCATCGTCAGGGAGCCGATGTCGGCCACCGGCGCGCCCGTTCCGTCGGCGACCGTCAACGTGACCGTGTTGTCGCCGGCGCGGGTGACGCGTACCCGCAGGGTTGTCGCGCCGGCGGCGTGCACGGTGATACCGGTCCACGCGAACGGCAGGACCGGCCGTCCCGCCTCGGTGTCCACGTAGTCGCTGACGCTGATGGTGTGCAGGGCCGCGTCGAGCAACGCGGGATGGATACCGAACCGTGCCGCGTCGTCATGGGCCGGTTCCGGCAGGACGATCTCGCCGTAGACGGCGTCGGCGGTGCGCCAGGCCGACCGCAGACCCCGGAACAGCGGTCCGTAGGCCAGGCCGAGCTCGGCGAGCTGGTCGTAGGTGCCGCTCACGTCGACCGGCTGCGCGCCGAGGGGCGGCCACGCGGTGAGGTCGCCGGCCGGGCGTTCGGTGCGGTCGGCGAGCAGACCGTCGGCGTGCCGGGTCCAATTCTCGCCGTCCGCGCTGGACTGTATGTCCACCGTGCGTACGCCGTCGTCGTCCCCGCCCACCACGACCTGCACCTGCACGCCGCCGTGTTCGGGGAGCACCATCGGCGCCTGGAGCGTCAACTCGGCCAGGACCGCGCATCCGGCCTCGTCCCCGGCGCGGACAGCCATCTCGACCAGGGCCGTACCGGGCACGACGAGCACACCGTCGACGAGGTGGTCGGCCAGCCACGGCTGGGTCGCGGCCGAGAGCCGGCCGGCCATGAACAGCCCACCGGTGCCGGGCAGCTTGGTGACCACGCTGAGGAGCGGGTGCTCCGCCGGGCGCAGACCGGCCGCGGTCAGGTCGCCGGAGGCGGGCGGGCCGTCGAGCCAGAACCGCTCGCGCTGGAACGCGTAGGTGGGCAGTGCCACCGGCGGCGCCGATCCGAGCAGTTCCCGCCAGTCAACGGGGTGGCCGGACACGTGCAGCCGGACGAGCGCCTCGACGAACGAGCGTGCCTCGTCACGATCCTTGCGGACGGTCGGGATCGCCTCGGTCAGACCGCTGAGAACTCCGTCGGGTCCGACCTCCACCAGGACGCCGGCCTCGGCGGCGGCCACGTTGTCGGCAAACCGAACAGCCTGACGTACGTGCTCCACCCAGTAACCGGGATCGGTCGGCTCACCACTCATGGCCAGCGCGATACTCGGCTGCCGATAGGTGAGCTCCTCGGCCACCTGCCGGAACTCCGCCAGCATCGGCTCCATCAACGGCGAATGGAACGCGTGACTGACCCGCAACCGGCGCATCCGCACCCCGGCCAACGCCGCCTCGATCCGAGCCACGCTGTCTTCAGCGCCGGAGACCACGACCGCAGACGGGCCGTTGACGGCGGCGATCCCGCAGAACTCGTCCAGCAGCGGCACCACATCGGCCTCCGGCGCGGCGACCGCGAGCATCGCCCCACCCGCCGGCAACGCCTGCATCAACCGCGCACGGGCGTCGACCAACGCGCACGCGTCATCCAGCGAGAACACACCCGCCACATGGGCGGCGGCGATCTCCCCGATCGAGTGACCCACCAACACATCAGGCTCGATGCCGAACGAGGTCAGAAGTCGGTAGAGGGCGACCTCGAAGGCGAACAGGGCCGGCTGCGCGTTGCCGGTCTTCTGCAACTCCTCCGGGTCGGAGCCCCACATCACGTCCCGGACGTTCAGGCGTTGCAGCACCTCGTCCAGGGCCTCGGCGAACACCGGGAACTCGGCGGCCAACTCACGGCCCATACCGAGGCGCTGACTACCCTGACCCGAGAACAGGAACCCCAGCCGGCCGCCTTCCCCGGACCGGCCGACCACCACACCAACGGCCTGCTCGCCCGCGGCGACGGCGCGAAGCCCGGCCACCAGCTCGTCCCTCACCGATCCGACGACGGCGGCACGGTGCTCCAACGCGGCACGACGACCGTGCAGGGCGGCCCCCACCGCGGCGACGTCGACGTCACCCTCCACAAACGACAGAAGCTTGGTCGCCTGTGCTCGCAGCCCTGCCGCCGACTGCGCGGAGATCAGCCACGGCAGCACCGCCGGCGCGGGCTTTTCCATGACCGGTATCTCGGTCTCGGGTGCCTGTTCGAGAATCACGTGCGCGTTGGTCCCGGAGATACCGAACGACGACACACCCGCCCGGCGCGGCCGGTCGGCGGTCCACTGCCGGCTGTCGGTCAGCAACTCGACCGCGCCCGCCGACCAGTCCACGTGCCGGGACGGCTGGTCCACGTGCAGGGTCTTCGGCAGCGTCTCGTGCCGCATCGCCATGACCATCTTGATCACCCCGGCCACACCCGCGGCCGCCTGGGCGTGCCCGATGTTCGACTTGACGGATCCGAGCCACAGGGGCCGGTCACGATCCTGGCCGTAGGTCGCGATCAGGGCCTGGGCCTCGATCGGGTCGCCCAGCGTCGTGCCGGTGCCGTGTGCCTCCACCACGTCGACATCCGCCGCGTTCACTCCCGAGTTGGCCAGGGCCTGGCGGAT
>NZ_JBFAQS010000040.1:0-3510 GCF_040678875.1 Micromonospora sp. NPDC049274 | reverse complement strand
GGTCGCCGCCAACGACGCCAGTGACCCGAAAAGCTGGAAAGAGTTCCTCGAAACCAGCCCCACGCTGGAGATCCGCTACAACCACAAGCCCAACACCCCGACCGGAATGACCACCTCACCGAAGACCGCCTGCGCGGGTGGCAGCATCGTCGGCGACGCCTCCGTCTCCCTCTACGCCCCGGTCTCCGACCGCAACGGCGGCACCCTCGGCGTCTCCTTCAAGCTCTGGAAGACCAGCGACGCCGGGCAGACCGCCCTGGCATCGTCCAACCCGAGCCTGCTCACCTACTCATCCGGCAGCACCGGCGTGCTGATCGTGCCGTTGACCACCCTGCGCAGCGCAGCTGCCGGCGCCATCACCGGCTTCTCGTGGAAGGTGCAGGCCACCGACTTCCGAACGCCCAGCGACTGGTCGGCCACCTGCACCTTCACCTTCGACCCCACCCGTCCAGGTCACCCGTCAGTAAGCGACGCACCCACGGGGGCCACCATCGGCCAGCCGGCCACCTTCACCATCACCAAATCCGAAGGCAGCAACGGCACCACACCAAGCGGATACGTCTCCCAACTCAACGGCGGCCCACCGGTCGACATCCCCGCCGACGCCACCGGCACCGCCACCTTCACGGTGTCACCAACACGCTTCACCAACACGCTCACCGTCACCAGCGTCTCCGCCGGCGGCAACTTCGGCGACAGCGCCACCAAAGTCTTCAACGCCGCTCCCGCCGCCACCGCACTCGACGGCGACATGACCGGCGACGACGTCGCCGACCTGCTCACCGTCGGCAAGGCAAACACCCTGCCCTCCGGCCTCTGGCTCGCCACCGGCAGAAACGGAACCGGCGTAGACCCCATCACAGCGAACATCGGAGCCCGCGGCAACGGAACCACCGGCAACGAAGACCCGTCCGCCTTCGACGGCGGCCAAGCGATCTCCGGCCACTTCTTCGGAGCCGGCCTGCAGGACGTCCTCGTCTACTACACCTCAGGCGTCAACGCCGGCAACGGCATCGTCCTACGCGGCAGCGGCGACGGCTCCGTCATCCAGCCCTACAACAACCAAGCAAGCATCTCCGGCGAACTACTACTCGACGCCAACGGCAACGCCCCACTACAACTAGCCAACGCCGGCGACTCCCGAACCACCGGATCCACCTTCCCCGACCTGATCGGCACCAGCGGCGACACCACCAACGGCTACTCCCTCAACTACTACCCCACGAACCCCGGAGCCGGCCTCTACTACTACGGCGGCAGCACCACCGCGCTGACCCCGACCGGCGGCATGGACTGGAACAACTGGACCATCACCACCACCCAACTCACCAACGGCACCGCCATGTTCCTCTGGAACCACAGCACCGGCGCCCTACACCTCTGGACAAACCTCGCCTACAACCAGGACACCCAACAACTCACCTACACGCCCTACACCCTCTCGACCAACTGGAACCGCGGCGCGACCCTCAACCTCCGCGCCGCCGACATCAACACCGACGGCACCCCCGACCTCTGGACCATCGGCACCGACGGGATCGCCACGACCTGGCTGGTCACCGCAATGTCCGCAAACACCGGCACCATCACCACACAACCAGCCCAGACCCTCATCACCGCCAACCACGCCTGGCAACTCAACGATGCGGAGACCGGCGCGGTGGGCACCGCCCTCGACACCGTCGGCACCCTCCACGCCACCGGCAACACCGGTGTCAGCTGGAGCACCGGGGACATGTTCGACCCGGACGCCGTCTTCAATGGCGCCAGCGGCACCCTGACCACCCCGACGTCGGCGGTGAACACCAGCACCGACTTCACCGTCTCCGCCTGGATCAAGCCCGCCGTCCTCGGCGGCACCGTCGTCTCCCAGAACGGGACCAACACCGCCGGCTTCAAGCTCTACACCGAGGCCGGCGACAAGTCCTGGCGCTTTGCCATGCCGCGTACCGACACCGGCACACCGACGTACGACACGGCGAGCGCCGGTGCCAACACCGCGCGGGCGGGCGTGTGGACGCAGGTCACGGTCAACTTCCAGAAGTCCTTGAACCTGATGACCATCTACGTCAACGGGGCGAACGTCGGGCGGGTCAGCCACAACACCGTCTTCAACGCCACCGGCGGGCTGCGGATCGGTAGCCACAAGACTGCCGCCACCACCTACGGCGGCTGGTTCAATGGCGAACTGGCTTTCGTCCAGACCTGGAACGAGGCCTGGAGCGTCGCGCCCGCGCCGAAGGCGCGCTATGCCAACATCGTCGCCACCAAGACGGACGGAACGCTCTGGTACTACCAGAACACCGGCGTCATCTCCCAGCCGTACGGCTACGGCAGCCTGATCGGCAGCGACTGGAACGGCTTCGACCGGGTGATGACCGGTGACATCAGCGGCGATACCTACCCCGACATCGTCGCCACCAAGCCGGACGGCACGCTCTGGTACTACGGCAACAACGGCAGCCTCAACCCGGGCCAGCCCTACGGTTACGGCCGGGTCGTCGGCGAGGGCTGGGACGATCTGCCGAAAACCATGGTCGGCGACATCAACGGCGACGGCTACGGCGACATCATCAGCCTGCGGAACGACGGCAACCTGATCTGGCACCACAACCGGTGGGCGACCGACTCGACCAACCCGTTCTACGGTAGCGGTCTCACGATCGGCACCAGTTGGACCGTGTTCAACCGGATCATGGCCGGCGACATCAACGGCGACGGGTACGCCGACATGATCGCCACCAAGTCGGACGGGACGCTCTGGTACTACCCGAACAACTACGTCAACAGCCCGAACTGGCCTTTCACCACACCGGTCCAGATCGGCGCGGGTTTCGGCACGTTCAACCGGATCCTGCCGGGCGACGTGAGCGGTGACGGCTACGTCGATCTGGTGGCCACCAAGTCCGACGGAACCCTCTGGTACTACGGCAACGACATCAATACCAACAGCAACGGCAAGCCGTACGTGCACGGACGCCTGATCGGCACCGGCTGGACCGCGTACAACCGGATCTTCTGATCCGTACAGGTGGAGGGGCCGTTCGTGGCGCAAGCCGTGACCGGCCCCTCCCGCGTGGATCGCCGATGACGACGTCGCCGTCTCGTTCGTCCGGATCGCCCCGGGCGGCTCGACCCTGACGTGCGTGGCGGGCCACGCAGAGTTA
The DNA here is from genome assembly GCF_040678875.1 of Micromonospora sp. NPDC049274. Taxonomy (NCBI): domain Bacteria; kingdom Bacillati; phylum Actinomycetota; class Actinomycetes; order Micromonosporales; family Micromonosporaceae; genus Micromonospora; species Micromonospora sp. NPDC049274. The sequence continues at coordinate 343 of NZ_JBFAQS010000040.1, read as the reverse complement.
TCAATCACGCACCCTCTGGTGCGAACACTGTTTCGTGCACAAGACCGCGACAGGTCACGGAATCACAACGAAGATCAGCCGCCGATGCCATCAAAACCATCTCAGTAAGTTCTAAAAGGACATCATTCTGTGAGCCGAGACGTTCCCGGCAGGCCGGCGTGACTGCTTCAATGTGGCCGCCGATCCGACGTGTCAGAGCGATCGCGTCTGAGCGTTCGCGGCACATCACTCACGGGGAGTTTCTGCTTATGATCACCAGACGGCTGCGCCTACGCGCTGTCGCATCGGGTGCGGTGGCCGCTGTGGCCATCGCCACGGCCGCGGTGCCGCTCGCCGCACCGGC
>NZ_JBFAQS010000039.1:0-4231 GCF_040678875.1 Micromonospora sp. NPDC049274 | reverse complement strand
CACACACTGCTCACCGATGCGGCGACCGTCTACCCGGTCTACATCGACCCCAGCTTCAACTGGAGCACAAATGGTCCCAGGATGTCCGGCTGGGCCAGCGTCTCCTACCAACACCAGTCGACCAACTACTGGAACAACACCCCCGACCCGATCGGGCGGATGCAGGTCGGCAACTCCGGCGAGCAGCGTTCGAACACTCTGATCAACTTCCCAGTGCCGTACGGCACCCTCGCGGGCGCGGAGATCGACGACGCCACGTTCAAGATCACTAACACCCGGTCCTGGAATTGTGACAACAAGACGGTCAACGTCTACGCGCCGGCCGCCACGCTGACCAAGTCAAACGCCAGGTGGGACGACTGGGAAGACCAGAGCAACGGTCCCCTCGCAGCGTCCAAGAGCTTCGCCTACGGCTACAGCGGGTGCGCCGCAGCAGGCGTGTCCTTCGACATCACCAGCCAGATCAAGACCGACGTCGCCAACAAGCGAGCCACCCGCACCCTGCGCATGATCGCCGCCAACGAGGCCAGCGACACCCGAAGCTGGAAAGAATTCCTGGAAACCAGCCCGACGCTGGAGATCCGCTACAACCACAAGCCGAACACCCCCACCGGAATGACCACCTCGCCGAAGACCGCCTGCGCGGGTGGCAGCATCGTCGGCGACGCCTCCGTCTCCCTCTACGCGCCGGTCTCCGACCGCAACGGCGGCACCCTCGGCGTCTCCTTCAAGCTCTGGAAGACCGCGGACACCAACCAGGCCGCGCTCGCCGCCTCCAACCCGAGCCTGCTGACGTACCCCTCCGGCTCCACCGGCGTGCTGATCGTGCCGTTGACCACCCTGCGCAGCGCAGCCGCCGGCGCCATCACCACCTTCTCGTGGAAGGTCCAGGCCACCGACTTCCGGACGCCCAGCGACTGGTCGGCCACCTGCACCTTCAAATTTGACCCCACTCGTCCGGGTCAGCCGTCAGTGAGCGACGCGCCCGCGGGGGCCACCGTCGGCCAGCCGGCCACCTTAACCATCACGAAGTCCGAGGGCAGCAGCGGCACCACGCCGAGCGGGTACGTCTCCCAGCTCAACGGCGGTCCGCCGGTCGACATCCCCGCCGACTCGACGGGTGCCGCCACCTTGACGGTGTCACCGACGCGGTTCACCAACACGCTGACCGTCACCAGCGTTTCCGCCGGTGGCAACTTCGGCGACAGCACCAGCATGGTCTTCAACGCGGCTCCCGCCGCCACTGCGCTGGACGGCGACATGACCGGCGACGATGTCGCGGACCTGCTCACCGTCGGCAAGGCGAACAATCTGCCCTCCGGGCTGTGGCTCGCCACCGGCAGGAACGGGACCGGCGTAGAACGGATCACGGCGAACATCGGAGCTCGGGGCAACGGGGTCACCGGCAACGAGGACTCGTCCGACTTCGACGGCGGCCAGGCGATCTCCGGGCACTTCTTCGGAGCCGGGTTCCAGGACGTCCTCGTGTATTACACGTCGGGTGTCAACGCCGGCAACGGCATCGTCCTGCGCGGCAGTGGTGACGGTTCGGTCATCCAGCCGTACAACAACCAGGTAAGCGTCTCCGGTGAACTGCTGGTCGACGACAACGGCAACGCCCCGCTGCAGTTGGCCAACGCTGGAGACTCCCGCGGCACCGGATCCACCATCCCGGACCTGATCGGCACCAGCGGCGACGCGACGAACGGGTACTTCCTCAACTACTACCCCATGGCCTTCGCGGCCGGCCTCTACTACTACGGCGGCAGCACCACGACCCTGACCCCGGCCGGCGGCGTGGACTGGAACAACTGGACCATCGCCACCGCCCAGGTCAGCGGCGGCACCGCGATGTTCCTCTGGAACAGCAGCACCGGGGCGCTGCACCTCTGGAAGAATCTGGCCTACAACCAGGACACCAACCAGCTCACCTACACGCCGTACACGCTCTCGACCAACTGGAACCGCGGCGCGACGCTGAGCCTGCAGGCCGCCGACATCAACATCGACGGCACCCCCGACCTCTGGACCATCGGTACCGGCGGGGTCGCCACGACCTGGTTGGTCACCGGGATGTCCGCAGGTGCTGGCAGCGTCACCGGGCAGCCGGCCCAGAGCCTCATCACGTCCAATCACGCCTGGCCGCTCGCCGACGCCGAGAGCGGCCCCGTGACGGGGGCCGACGTCGCGAAGGACGCTGTCGGCGCCCTGCACGCCACTGGTTCCGGGAACAGCATGTGGACGGCCGGTGATCTCTTCGACCGGGCTGCCCTGTTCGACGGTACGACCAACAGCGCGCTCGCCACGCCCGGGCCGGCGGTGACCACCAACGCCGACTTCACGGTCTCCGTATGGGCCAAGCCGACCGCCGCCGGCGGCACCGTCTTCTCCCAGGACGCGACGAACACGGCCGGCATCAGGGTCTGGATCGACGCTTCGGACAGAAGTTGGCGGGTCGCAATGTCACAGAGCGACGTCGCCAACCCGGTCTGGGATGTCGCCACCGCCGGCGCGAACAGTGCCCGACTGGGCGTCTGGACCAGGGTGACGGTCAGCTACGAGAAGGCCAACGGTCGTCTCGGCCTCTACCTCGGCGCATTGAACAAGGGGGTGGTGACTCACTCCGGCAGCTGGAACGCCGCCGGCCCGTTCCGGATGGGCGCGCACCGGACGTCGGCCGCCGGGCACGGCGGCTGGTTCACGGGTCAGCTCAGTGAGTTGCTCGCCTGGAACGCGGTGGTGAGCCCGGTCCAGCCGGTTCCCGCCGGCCCGCGCCGGGACTTCAGCGGAGACGGTTACCCGGACGTCATGGCGCGGTATACGCCCAACAGCGACATCTTTCTCTACCAGGGCAACGGCGCTGGGACCTTCCAGTCCGGCTCGACGACCGTCGGCGCGGCCTGGTCCGCATTTGACACCATCTTCTCGCCGGGCGACTTCAACGGCGACGGCATCACCGACGTGATCGCCCGGCACGCGACCAACAAGGACCTCTACCTCTACCGAGGCAGCGGCACCGGCAGGTTCCTCTCCGGTTCCACCATCATCGACGAAAACTGGGCCGCCTTCGACACGATCTTCTCGCCGGGCGACTTCGACGGCGACGGTAAGACCGACGTGATCGCGCGCAATGCCACCAGCAAGGACCTCTACCTCTACCGGGGCAACGGCACCGGGGGCTTCATCTCCGGTTCCACCATCATCGGCGACAACTGGGCCGCCTTCGACACGATCTTCTCGTCGGGCGACTTCGACGGGGACGGAAAGACTGACGTAATGGCCCGGCACGCGACCAACAAGGACATCTACCTCTACCGCGGCAACGGCACCGGCAGGTTCCACCCCGGCTCGACCGTCATCGGCGACAATTGGGCCGCCCTCGACCGGATCTTTTCGGTCGGAGACTTCAACATGGACGGCAACACCGACGTCATCGCTCGCCACGCGACGACCAAGAATCTCCACCTCTACCAGGGCAACGGGGTAGGACGGTTCAAGTCCGGCTACACCGTCATCGGTGCCAACTGGTCGGCCTTCAACACGATTTTCTGATCGCGAATGGTCCGGTCCGGGCGGTGAGCCCGGGCCGGACCGGCCAGGTTTTTTCCACCTCGGCCATGCGCGAATCTGCACGCTTCTCTCACTCGCAGTGAGCGCCTCGGCAAATCCCGGGGCGAAAGCGATGTTGCATGTTCAACCGCCTGGAAAGGTCACGGATCCGTGACGAAGTCCTCGATCTGCGCCCTGAAGCATCTCAGTGAGTTGCAAATGGACCCGTCGTGTTGCTGGGAAGGCATCCCTCAGGCCGGCGTGACTGCTTCACCATGGCCGTCGATCGGACGCGTCTGCCGCGTTCGCGGCACATCACTCAAGGGGAGTTTCTGCTTATGATCACCAGACGGCTGCGCCTACGCGCTGTCGCATCGGGTGCGGTGGCCGCTGTCGCCATCGCCACGGCCACGGTCCCGCTCACCGCACCGGCGGTCGCCGGTGCCGCCCAGCCGAAACCGGCCGCTGTCCCGGCCGGGCCTCTCGGGGTGGACGCGGCGCTGGCTCAGGCGAAGCGGACCGGCAAAAAGGTCGAGGCCACCGCCGCCGGCACCTCCACGCAGACCCTGAACGCGCTACCCGACGGCCAGCTCCTGCTCAGCCAGAGCGTCATGCCCAACCGCAAACGCGTCGGCGACACCTGGAAGCAACTCGACCCCACCCTGACCCGGCGGGCCGACGG
>NZ_JBFAQS010000038.1:0-4830 GCF_040678875.1 Micromonospora sp. NPDC049274 | reverse complement strand
ATGCCGCACACCACGCTCAACCAAATGACGAGCAACCAGAGCACCCAAACCACCCGTACCACCAGTGACCAGAACCGTGCCCTCCGGATCCAGCCGCACCAACCCCGCAGCGACCCGCCCCGACCGCGAACCCGGCGCGCCAACCACCACGCCATCCACCGACCCCAGGACCGACCCGACACCCGCCGACTCACCAGCCGCCGGCACCGACGAAGCCGCCGAAACCCGCACCAACCGCGGCACCAACACCACACCCGACCGAACCGCTACCTCCGGCTCACCCGAGGCCACCACCACCGGCAACAACGACTCATCCGAACCATCCAGATCAACCAACACGATCCGGCCCGGGTTCTCCGCCTGCGCCGCACGCACCAAACCCCACACCGGCGCCACACCAAGATCAACCCGCTCATCAGGGCCCACCGCCACCGCACCCCGCGTCACCACCACCAACCGGGCAGCCCGCTCCTCGGCCAAAAACTCACGTAGCCGCCGCAACACCGACGCCGCCGACGCCCGAATCGCCGCCGGCACGTCGGCACCGCCGGTGGCCACGTGGAACACCGTCCACGGCGTCTCCGGGTCGTTAGTGGTGGACGAAGCGGGCAGCCAGCTCATCCGGAACAGGGTGTCCCGACGGCCCGTCAGCTGGTCGGCGGAGACCGGGCGCGACACCATCGAGCTCACCGTCACGGCCGGCGCGCCGGTGTCGTCGGTCGCCACGATGGCGCCGGTCGACCGGACGAGGCGCACGCGCAGCCGGGTCGCACCGGCGGCGTGCACGTTGACCCCGGACCACACGAACGGCAGCACCGTCGTTCCGTCGCCGGTCTCCCGGTCTGCGGCCAGCAAGGCGTGCATGGTCGCGTCGAGCAGGGCCGGGTGCACCCCGAACCGGGCGGCGTCGGCGATCGCCGACTCCGGCAGCTCGACCTCGGCGTACACCTCGTCGCCCTGCCGCCACACCGCGCGCAGGCCGCGGAAGACCGGGCCGTACGCGTATCCGCGGTCGAGCAGGGAGTCGTAGATACCGTCGATGGCGACAGCCGTCGCGCCGGCCGGAGGCCAGGCGGTCAGATCGGCCGTGCGCGCCGGTTCGGTGGTGCCGAGGAGGCCGGAGGCGTGCAGCACCCAGGTGCCACCGGCGTCGTGTTCCCCGCGGCTGTGCACGGTCACGGCCCGGGAACCCGACTCGTCCGGCGCGGCCACCGTCAGTCGCAGCTGGACCGCGCCGTGCTCGGGCAGAACGAGCGGCGCCTGCAGGGTCAGCTCCTCGACGACCGGGCAGCCCACCTCGTGGCCGGCCTGCAGCACCATCTCGAGCAGACCGGTGCCCGGCAGGAGCACCGTGCCCAGCACCTCGTGGTCGGCCAGCCACGGGTGGGTCGGCAGCGACAGCCGACCCGAGAAGAGGTAGGAGTCGCTGCCGGGCAGTTCTGACACCGCGGACAGCAGCGGGTGTGCGACGGCGCTCATTCCGGCGGCCGCCACGTCCCCGACGGCGGGCCCGGACTCGAGCCAGAACCGTTCCCGCTGGAACGCGTACGTCGGCAGTTCGATCGACCTGGCCGGTTCGCCGAGGTATGAAGCCCAGTCCACGGCGACGCCGCCGGCGTGCAGCCGGGCGAGCGCCTCGACGAATGCCTGCGCCTCGTCGCGCCCCTTGCGGGCGGTGGGGATCGCATCGGTCAGGCCGCTGAGGACCCCGTCGGGGCCGATCTCCACCGCGATGTCGACGTTCGCGGCGGCCACGTTGTCGGCGAAGCGAACCGCCTGCCGGACGTGCTCTACCCAGTAACCGGGATCGGTCGGATCACCGCTGACGGCCAGCTCGACGACCGGCTCCTGATAGCTCAACCCCTCGGCCACCTGCCGGAACTCCGCCAGCATCGGCTCCATCAACGGCGAATGGAACGCGTGACTGACCCGCAACCGGCGCATCCGCACCCCGGCCAACGCCGCCTCGATCCGGGCGATGCTGTCCTCGGCGCCGGAGACCACCACCGCCGACGGGCCGTTGACCGCCGCGATACCCACCCGCTCGTCGAGCAGCGGCACCACATCTGCCTCGGGGGCGGCGACCGCGAGCATGGCCCCACCCGCCGGCAACGCCTGCATCAGCCGCGCCCGGGCGGCGATAAGCGTGCACGCATCGTCGAGGGAGAAGACCCCCGCGACGTGGGCGGCCGCGATCTCCCCGATGGAGTGCCCGACCAGGACGTCCGGCTCGACCCCGAACGAGGTGAGCAGTCGGTGGAGAGCCACTTCGAACGCGAACAGCGCGGGCTGGGTCATCCCGGTCTCGTTCAGCTCGGCGCCGGAGTCGGCGAACATGACGTCGCGTACCGGGTGCGGCAGCAGGGGATCCAGCACCCGCGCGATCTCGTCGAGCGCCTCGGCGAACACCGGGAACGCGGCCGCGAGGGAACGTCCCATGCCGGCGCGCTGACTGCCCTGGCCGGCGAAGAGGAACCCGACCCGGCCACCGTCACCGGCGCCCGTGACCACTCCGCCGGAGGGCTCGCCGGCCGCGAGGGCGGTGAGGGCGGCCCGCAGCTCGTCCCGCGAGGTGCCGAAGACCACCGCGCGCTCGGCGAGCCGGGCCCGCGTCAGCAGCGCGGCGCCCACCGTGGCGGAATCCGCATCGTCGTCCACGTGCGCCAGCAGCTTGGCCGCCTGGCCGCGCAGTCCGGCCTCGGAGCGCGCGGACAGCAGCCACGGGACGACCGGCAGCTCACGGCGTACGGCATCGGTGGTTCCGGTCTCGCCCTGCTCGATGATCACGTGCGCGTTGGTGCCGGAGATGCCGAACGACGACACACCTGCCCGGCGCGGCCGGCCGTCGCCGGTCCACTCCTGCTCCCGGGTGAGAAGCTCGACGCCGCCCGCCGACCAGTCGACGTGCCGGGACGGCTCGTCGACGTGCAGCGTCCTGGGCAGCACGCCGTGGCGCATGGCCATGACCATCTTGATCACACCCGCGACACCGGCGGCGGCCTGGGTGTGCCCGAAGTTCGACTTGATCGAGCCCAGCAACAACGGCCGTTCCCGGTCCTGACCGTAGGTCGCGATCAGGGCCTGCGCCTCGATCGGATCACCCAGCGTCGTGCCCGTTCCGTGCGCCTCGACAACGTCGACGTCTGAGGTGGACAGACCCGCGTTGGCCAGCGCTTGCCGGATCACCCGCTGCTGCGAGGGCCCGTTCGGGGCGGTCAACCCGTTGGACGCGCCGTCCTGGTTGACCGCGGAACCCCGTACCACCGCAAGGATCTGGTGGTTGTTGCGCCGCGCGTCGGAGAGCCGCTCCACAAGCAGCACACCGACGCCCTCGGCCCAGCCGGTGCCGTCGGCCGAGTCCGCGAACGCCTTGCATCGGCCGTCCGGCGAGAGGCCGCGCTGCCGCGAGAAGTCGACGAACAGGGTGGGGCTGGCCAGCGTGGTCACGCCGCCGGCCAGCGCGAGATCGCATTCGCCGGAGCGCAGCGCCTGCGCCGCCATGTGCAGCGCGACCAGCGACGACGAGCAGGCGGTGTCGACCGTGATGGCCGGCCCTTCGAAGCCGAACGTGTACGCAACCCGGCCCGACGCCACCGCGCCCGAGTTGCCGGTGCCGATCATCCCCTCGATGTCGTCGGGGACCTCGGACAGCCGGGAGACGTAGTCGTGGTACATGACGCCGGCGAACACTCCGGTGCGGGAGCCGTGCAGCGACGTCGGGTCGATGCCCGCGCGCTCCACCGCCTCCCACGACGTCTCCAGCAGCAGCCGCTGCTGCGGGTCCATGCCGAGCGCCTCACGCGGCGAGAGCCCGAAGAAGGCCGGGTCGAAATTGGCCACGCCGGCGAGGAATCCGCCGCTGCGGGCGTACGACTTGCCGCGCGCCTCCGGGTCTGGGTCGTAGAGGCCGTCGAGGTCCCAGCCCCGGTCGGACGGGAAGTCCGAGATCGCGTCCACCCCGCCGGCGACCAGCCGCCACAGGTCCTCGGGCGTCTCCACCCCGCCGGGATAGCGACAAGCCATGCCCACGATCGCGATCGGCTCGTCGTTCGCCGCCACCGCCACGACGGCCTCGGCTGCCGCGCCGCCGCCGGTCAGCTCGGATTCGATGTGCCGGGCAACGGCCAACGCGTTCGGATAGTCGAACACCAACGTCGCCGGCAACCGCAAACCCGTCGCCGCGTTCAACTCATTACGCAACTCCACCGCGGTCAACGAATCAAACCCGAGCTCCTGAAACGCCCGGCCAGGTTCGACCGCCGCACCCGAGGCATGCCCGAGCACCCCCGCAACCCTCTCCCGCACCAACTCCAACACCTGCGGACCCGACAACGCCACAACCGAACCCGCCGCGACCGCCCGGACCGCCTGACGCGGCCGCCGCACCAGAGCACGCAACAACGCCGGAACATCAGAGCGACCACGCAACCCGGCAACATCCACCGCCAACGGCACCAACACCGGTTCACCACTCGACAGCCCCGCATCGAAACCGGCCAACCCGTCCGCCACCGACAACATCGGCAACCCCTGCCGGCGCATCCGCTGCACATCCGCCACACCAAGATGCTGCGACAAACCCGTATCGGCATCCCACAAACCAAACGCCAACGACGTCGCCACCAACCCCAACCCACGACGATAAGTCGCAAGCGCATCCAAAAAGACATTCGCCGCCGCATAAGTGCCCTGCCCCGCCGCCAAAACGAGACCACCAGCAGACGAGAACAACACAAACGCCGCCAAATCCAAATCCGCGGTCAACTCATGCAAATACCACGCCGCATCCGCCTTCGCCGCGAACACCCGATCAAAACGCTCCGGCGACAA
>NZ_JBFAQS010000037.1:1379-3133 GCF_040678875.1 Micromonospora sp. NPDC049274 | reverse complement strand
TAGGATGTAAGCACCCTGTTGGGTCCTGAAAGAACAACCGGTGGTTGTTTCTTTCGGAGACTTGGCCAGCCCTCCGTTGTGGGGGCTGGGAGTCTGCCAGGCATGGCCTGGCTCCACATACCGCCGATCGAGGATCGGGTTTGGTGTGGGGCGGATCGGGTTGTGGGTTGGTCGTTTGTTGAGAATTGCACAGTGGACGCGAGCATCTTTGTGGTCAAGTTGTCAAGGGCGAACGGTGAATGCCTTGGCACCAGGAGCCGATGAAGGACGTGGGAGGCCGCGATAGGCCTGGGGGAGCTGTCAACCAAGCTGTGATCCCAGGGTGTCCGAATGGGGAAACCTGGCACCAGTCATGTGGTGTCACCCACACCTGAACACATAGGGTGTGTGGAGGGAACGCGGGGAAGTGAAACATCTCAGTACCCGTAGGAAGAGAAAACAATTTAGTGATTCCGTGAGTAGTGGCGAGCGAAAGCGGATCGAGGCTAAACCGGCTGCGTGTGATACCTGTCAGGGGTTGCGTGGTCGGGGTTGTGGGACCCTGCTAAACAAGCTGACACTTGTTTGAGAAGTTACAAAGTTAGTGGCTAGTCGAACAGTCTGGAATGGCTGACCGTAGACGGTGAAAGTCCGGTAGGTGAAAGTTGCTGACCTTCTGTGGGTGTTCCCGAGTAGCGGCGGACCCCTGAAATCTGCCGTGAATCTGCCAGGACCACCTGGTAAGCCTAAATACTTCCTGGTGACCGATAGCGGACAAGTACCGTGAGGGAATGGTGAAAAGTACCCCGGGAGGGGAGTGAAATAGTACCTGAAACCGTTCGCCTACAATCCGTCGGAGCCTTGCGGGGTGACGGCGTGCCTTTTGAAGAATGAGCCTGCGAGTTAGTGGCATGTGGCGAGGTTAACCCGTGTGGGGGAGCCGTAGCGAAAGCGAGTCTGAATAGGGCGATTCAGTCGCGTGTCCTAGACCCGAAGCGGAGTGATCTAGCCATGGGCAGGCTGAAGCGCGGGTAAGACCGCGTGGAGGGCCGAACCCACCAATGTTGAAAAATTGGGGGATGACCTGTGGTTAGGGGTGAAAGGCCAATCAAACTCCGTGATAGCTGGTTCTCCCCGAAATGCATTTAGGTGCAGCGTCGCGTGTTTCTTGCCGGAGGTAGAGCACTGGATGGTCTAGGGGGCCCACAAGCTTACCGAAATCAGCCAAACTCCGAATGCCGGTAAGTGAGAGCGCGGCAGTGAGACTGCGGGGGATAAGCTTCGTAGTCGAGAGGGAAACAGCCCAGATCACCAGCTAAGGCCCCTAAGCGTGTGCTAAGTGGAAAAGGATGTGGGGTCGCATAGACAACCAGGAGGTTGGCTTAGAAGCAGCCACCCTTTAAAGAGTGCGTAATAGCTCACTGGTCAAGTGGTTCCGCGCCGACAATGTAGCGGGGCTCAAGCACACCGCCGAAGCTGTGGCATTCACATTTTATCCTCGCTTGGACTTGATTCCTTGTGCAGGTGTGTGGATGGGTAGGGGAGCGTCGTGCCGCGAGTGAAGCAGCGGGGTGACCCAGTTGTGGACGCGGCACGAGTGAGAATGCAGGCATGAGTAGCGAAAGAAGGGTGAGAAACCCTTCCGCCGGATGACCAAGGGTTCCAGGGCCAGGCTAATCCGCCCTGGGTGAGTCGGGACCTAAGGCGAGGCCGAGAGGCGTAGTCGATGGACAACGGGTTGATATTCCCGTACCCGCGAAAGAGCGTCCCTGATG
>NZ_JBFAQS010000037.1:0-1283 GCF_040678875.1 Micromonospora sp. NPDC049274 | reverse complement strand
AGGGCTGAGACGTGATGCCGAGCCGATTCAGGTGAAGTCAGTGATCCTATGCTGCCGAGAAAAGCCTCTAGCGAGTTCTTAGCGGCCCGTACCCCAAACCGACACAGGTGGTCAGGTAGAGAATACCGAGGCGATCGGGCGAACTGTGGTTAAGGAACTCGGCAAATTGCCCCCGTAACTTAGGGAGAAGGGGGGCCGGAGACGTGAAGCCCCGCGCGGGTGGAGCGTTGTATGGCCGCAGAGAGCAGGGGGAAGCGACTGTTTACTAAAAACACAGGTCCATGCGAAGAAGTAATTCGATGTATATGGACTGACGCCTGCCCGGTGCTGGAACGTTAAGGGGACCTGTTAGCTCTTCGGGGCGAAGCGGAGAACTTAAGCGCCAGTAAACGGCGGTGGTAACTATAACCATCCTAAGGTAGCGAAATTCCTTGTCGGGTAAGTTCCGACCTGCACGAATGGCGTAACGACTTCCCCACTGTCTCAACCACAGGCCCGGCGAAATTGCAGTACGAGTAAAGATGCTCGTTACGCGCGGCAGGACGGAAAGACCCCGGGACCTTTACTATAGCTTGACATTGGTACTCGAATTAGCTTGTGTAGGATAGGTGGGAGCCGGTGAAGTCCATACGCCAGTATGGGTGGAGGCAATCTTGAAATACCACTCTGGTTGATTTGGGTATCTAACTTCGGACCGTTATCCGGTTCAGGGACAGTGTCTGGTGGGTAGTTTAACTGGGGCGGTTGCCTCCTAAAGGGTAACGGAGGCGCCCAAAGGTTCCCTCAGCCTGGTTGGCAATCAGGTGTTGAGTGCAAGTACACAAGGGAGCTTGACTGTGAGACTGACAGGTCGAGCAGGGACGAAAGTCGGGACTAGTGATCCGGCACTTGCGAGTGGAAGCGGTGTCGCTCAACGGATAAAAGGTACCCCGGGGATAACAGGCTGATCTTCCCCAAGAGTCCATATCGACGGGATGGTTTGGCACCTCGATGTCGGCTCGTCGCATCCTGGGGCTGTAGCAGGTCCCAAGGGTTGGGCTGTTCGCCCATTAAAGCGGTACGCGAGCTGGGTTTAGAACGTCGTGAGACAGTTCGGTCCCTATCCGCCGTGCGCGTAGGATACTTGAGAAGGGCTGTCCCTAGTACGAGAGGACCGGGACGGACGAACCTCTGGTGTGCCAGTTGTCCTGCCAAGGGCACGGCTGGTTAGCTACGTTCGGAAGGGATAACCGCTGAAAGCATCTAAGCGGGAAGCCTGCTTCAAGATGAGGTATCCCACCCAC
>NZ_JBFAQS010000036.1:0-8805 GCF_040678875.1 Micromonospora sp. NPDC049274 | reverse complement strand
CGAAGGCCCGACCAGTCCGGGGTATAAATCATAATTGGCACTGGCTTTACAAGCACCCTGTTGAGTTCTCAAAGAACAACCACACACCGATCAGACAGCCCAACCTGTGGGCCACCATCCTGGGGCATTTTCGTTCCGTGTCCCGCCGCTCTCGCGCCGGGCACTTTTACTACGTTACCTCACCGTCTTCGCCGTGTCAAACCGTGTGTACCGGTCTGTCGTGCTTCGTACGGGTTGGTCCCGGCGCACTCACGCAGCAGCGAACCGCTGCGTCAGGTCGTCGGATTTGGCAGGCCGGCCGCTGCGGTCTCCCGCAGTCTCGCCCGGTTCCCTGCCGGTCGTGAACCTTACCCGGTCGGTTCCGCTGCACCAAATCCGCCTCGCGGCTGATCCGGTGAGCCCCGCCCGAACCGCGTCCGCAGAGGCGAACCCCTGCCTGACCCGGTTACCTGCCCGATCCGGTGCTCCAGGTCTTTCGCCCTGTTTGCCCCGTTCCGCGCTGGCAGAGAGAAAGTTACGCGTCCGTGGGTTTGATCGTCAAATCGGCGGGTGGCGTCCCGCGTCACACTCGTTCCCGTCCGGGCCCGATAAACCAAGGGGAGCCCCGCTGAGCTGCGGCGGAGGTCAGGACGCCTGCCGTCGGCGGGCGGCGAACCAGGCTCGGATACCGAGTACGCCGACTGTCGTCCCGATGGCCAGGGACGCGGCGATCAGGAGGGCGTGCACCCACAGGAAGCTGGTGGTGGCGCCCTCGGCCACCGTGCCGGAGGACCAGGATCGGGGGTCCTGCCAGATGGCGACAGCGAACCTCGGCCAGATCACCCAGGTCCAGATACCGACCCCGACCAGGAAGAGCGCCCACCCTCGCGACAGCACCATGGCAGCCGAGTATGCCAGCGCACCGTGCCCCGCGAGCTGGCCAAGGGCACGGCGGACGCGACGTCCGGGCCGCACCCGCCGACCGGGGCTCGCGCCCCGGTGATCCGTTTCCGGCCGCGCCCGGGCGGGCACTTCGATCCAGGACAGCTGAGGACCGCCCCCGGAGGTACCCGTGCAACCCTCGATCTTCAATCCCTGGGCCTGGCGCGACCCTTCCGCCCTGGCCGGCGGATACACGCAGACCACCCCCTCGGCCGCCCCGACGGACGGCCCGGACGCTGTGCACGACGGCCCCGACGCCCCCGGCCCCGGCACTCCGGTGGACCTGGTCGGCTACCACGTGCAGGCGAGCGACGGGCGCATCGGCACGATCGACGAGGCCAGCGACGAGGCGGACGCCGGACACCTGGTGGTGGACACCGGGCCGTGGATCCTCGGTCAGAAGGTGCTGCTGCCGGCCGGCACCGTGGAACGGGTCGACCACCTGGACCGTGTCGTACACGTCGACCGGACCCGGCAGGAGATCAAGGACGCGCCACCGTACGACCCGGAATCGACCGACCCGGAGTACCGGGACCGGGTCGGCAGGTACTACACGGACCGCCACCTGCCCCCTCGGGACTGACACCCCCGGTACTGTGAGGTCGTGGTCCGGACGGGCAGTTGCGTGTCGGAGGCCGTCGCTGTGGTCGACGGTCTGCCGCGCGGTGTCGTGCCCGTGTTCCCGATCAGCTCCGGCGACGGCCGTGAGCACTTCCTGGACGTACTCCGTGCCGGTGGTCTGCGGTTCCGCGCCGGCGCGCGATGGCGGACGGCTCGCTGAGCCCTGTTTTCCGCTGACCGAGGGGGCGAGTCCGCCCCGCTCGGCGCGCGCCCACGCGTGACCCACCTACCCGCACGAAAGGCGCCTCGCCATGTCCATCGCACGCATGCTCACCGGCGACCGGCCCACCGGCCGCCTGCACCTCGGCCACTATGTCGGCAGCATCGCCAACCGGGTGCGGCTGCACCAGCGCTACGAGAGCTTCTTCATCATCGCCGACCTGCACATGCTGACCACCCGCAACCGGCGGGAGGACATCGACCAGGTCTCCGGCAACGCCCGCGAGATGGTGACCGACATCCTTGCCGCCGGCGTCGATCCGGCGCGAGCCACGTTCTACCTCCAGTCGGCCATTCCGGAGGTCGGCGACCTCAACACCCTCCTGCAGAACCTGGTGACCGTGCCCCGCCTGGAACGGGTGCCCTCGTTGAAGGACATGGCCCGCGACGCGGGCAAGGAGGAGATGCCGTACGGGCTGCTGGGTTATCCGGTGCTTCAGGCCGCGGACATCCTGTGCGTGAAGGGTGAGGTGGTTCCGGTCGGCAGGGACAACGCCGCGCACGTCGAGGTGACCCGGGAGATCGCCCGCCGCTTCAACCACCTGTACGGGCCGGTCTTCCCGGTGCCCGAGCTGATCCCGGCGGACACGCCGAGTCTGGTGGGCACCGACGGCACGGCCAAGATGAGCAAGAGTCGGGGTAACGCGATCGCGTTGTCCGACGACGCGGCCACGGTGCGCCGCAAGGTGCGCGGGATGTACACCGACCCGAACCGTGTGCGGGCCGACGTGCCGGGGACTGTGGAGGGCAACCCCGTCTTCGCGTACCACGAGGTGTTCAACCCGGACCGTGCCGAGGTGGCCGACCTGGCCGACCGTTACCGCGCCGGGAAGGTGGGTGACGTGGAGGTCAAGGAGCGGCTGGTCGTCGCGCTGGAGACGTTCCTGGCGCCGATTCGGGAGCGTCGGGCCGCGATCGAGGCCGACCGGGGACTTGTCGACCGACTGATCGTCGAGGGTACCGAGCGGACCCGGCAGGAGGTGCGCCAGACCCTGATGGAGGTACGCCGGGCCATGGGACTGACCGGGGCGTACCAGCAGATACGGCGACGGGCCGAGCGGAACCGGCGGCGGACGGACGCGCCGGCCTGACTAGCGCGGCCACGATCGGGTCTCCCCATCCGGACGGGGAGACCCGACGTCTCCTCCGGAGGGCGCAGAATGCCAGGATGAGGGGGATTCGTCCGGCCCCGGCCGGTGACGCGCACCGGACGACGATGTTCGAGATCTTCTTCGACCTGGTCTTCGTGTTCGCGCTCACCCGGGTCATCACGTTCATGGCGCAGCCTCCGACCGCCCTCACCCTGGCCCAGGGACTGCTCCTCCTCCTGTTGTTGATCTACTCCTGGGGCCCGTACCTCTGGCTGGGAAACCTGGTCCGCGCGGACGTCGGCCCGGCCCGCGCGGCCACCCTGCTGGCGATGGCCGCCATATTCGTGGCCGCGCTGGTGCTGCCGGACGCCTGGCGGCAACGCCCGGGCCTCTTCGACCCGCCGCTCACCCTCGCGCTGGCCTACCTCGTCACCCGGGCGGTGCAGCTCGTGGTGCTGCTCTGGGCGAGTGCCGATGATCCACAATTGCGCTCGACCCTGCGGTTCTTCGTCGTGCCGGTCACCGCGGCCTGGCTTCCGCTCGTCGTCGGCGCGCTGCTCGGTGGCGTCGCCCAGACCGTGCTCTGGACTGTCGCCTTCCTGGTCGACATCGGCGGTTCCCGAGTGGCCTCCGTCTACCGTCCCTGGCCACTGCGCAGCCTGGACCACTTCACCGAACGGTTCGGCCTGGTGCTCATCATCGCGCTCGGCGAGGCGTTGATCGCCGCGGGCACCGGGCCGAGGACGATGGCGCCGACCGGGGCCGCCCTGGTCGCGGCGCTGCTCGGCCTCGTCGTCACGATCTGCCTGTGGTGGCTCTACTTCGACCGGCTGGCACCCGCCGCCCGGCAGTCCGTCATGCGCGTTCCCGCCGAACGGCGATCCCACGTCGCCGGCGACGCGTACGGCCTCGCGCACGCCCCCCTGATCATCGGCACCATCTACGTCGCGCTCGGCATCGAGCAGGTCCTCGGCCAGCTCACCGAGGAGCCGGCGCACACCGCCCGGTTGAGTTGGCCCTCCGCCGCCGCCCTCTACGCGGGCGCCACCCTCTACCTGCTCGGACGGCTGGTCTTCCGCCGGCTCACCCTCCGTGCCGTACACCCGGGGCAGGGGGTCGCCGCGCTGCTGCCGCTGCTCCTGCTGCCGGTCGCGCGGTCGCTGCCCGCGCTTGCCGAGCTGGCCCTGCTGACCCTGCTGCTGATCGCCGTAACCTGGTACGAGCGGCGGATCGACGGGCGTGGCGAGCTGGTCGAACCGGCGCGACAGGTGCGCCCCTGAGCCTCGGAAAAGTTCCAGCTGCCGTGTCGACATCCCGGGCTCTCGTTCGTCGTCATGCTGTACGGCGATCCCGCCGCACCGAGAGGAGCCGAGACGTGAAGTACATGCTGCTGTTCATGAGCCCCGCGAGCGACGGCGAGGCCGGCAACGGATGCACCTTCGAGGACTGGGTCCGCTACGACCGGGAGATGAAGGACGCCGGGATCTGGGTCTCCGGGCACCCGTTGCAGGACCTGACCACCTGCACGACGGTGCAGGTGGGCCCGGACGGCGAACGCACGATCACCGACGGGCCGTTCGCCGAGACCCGCGAGGTGCTCGGCGGGTACGACATCATCGACGTGCCGAATCTCGACGTCGCGCTGGAGTGGGCGGCCCGCAGCCCCGGTGCCATCGCCAGCGGATCGGTGCAGGTGCGCCCGGTCGCCGAGATCGAGGTCGAGGTCTGACCGTGACGGGCGCGGAGGCGACAGCCGGGGTGGAGGCGGTGTTCCGGGAGGAGCACGGCCGGCTGCTCGCCTCGCTCGTACACCGCTTCGGCGACCTCGACCTGGCCGAGGAGGTCGCCTCCGAGGCGATCGAGGCGGCGTTGACGCACTGGCCGGTCGACGGCGTCCCGAGCCGGCCCGGCGCGTGGCTGCTCACCACGGCCCGCCGCCGCGCCGTCGACCGGTTGCGCCGCGACCGGGTGCTGGCCACCCGGCTGGCCGTACTCCAGGCGGAGGCCGAGCGGGCCGACCCCGCGCCGCCCGCCGACGCGGACCCGGACCTGCCCGACGACCGGTTGGCGCTCTTCTTCACCTGCGCCCACCCGGCCCTGCCCGCGCAGGACCGCGGGGCGCTCACCCTGCGCTTCCTCGCCGGGCTCACCACGGCGGAGGTCGCGCGGGCCTTCCTGGTGCCGCACGCGACGATGGCCCAGCGGCTCGTTCGCGCCAAACGGAAGATCCGCGACGCCCGCATCCCGTTCCGGGTGCCCGGCGCGGACGAGCTGCCCGGACGCCTACCCACGGTGCTCCAGGCCGTCTACTCGGTCTTCACCGAGGGGTACGCCGCCAGCTCCGGCCCCGAACTCCAGCGGACCGACCTCGCCGACGAGGCCATCCGATTGGCCCGGATCCTGCGCCGGCTGCTGCCCGGCGAGCGGGAGGTCGCCGGGCTGCTCGGGTTGCTGCTGCTGGTCCACGCGCGGCGTGCCGCTCGGACCGGGCCGGACGGCGCGGTGGTCCTCCTCGACGACCAGGACCGCGCACTGTGGGACCACGAGATGATCGACGAGGGGCGCGCGCTGGTGCTCGTCGCGTTGACCGGCCCGACGCCCGGGCCGTACGGCGTGCAGGCCGCCATCGCCGCCCTGCACGACGAAGCGGCCGACGTGGCCAGCACCGACTGGCCCCAGGTGGTGGCGCTCTACGACGTGCTGCTCGGCATGGTCCCCTCACCTGTCGTGGCGCTGAACCGGGCCGCCGCCGTGGCGATGCGGGACGGGCCGGACGCCGGGCTCGCCCTGCTGGACGGGTTGGCCGACGATCCACGTCTGCGCGGCTATCACCTGTACCCCGCGACCAGGGCGGACCTGCTGCGCCGGCTGGGCCGCCTCGACGAGGCCGCGACGGCGTACCGGGAGGCGTTGGCGCTGGTCGGCACCGAGCCGGAACGGGCGCACCTGCTGCGCTGGTTGGCATCCGTCACCGAGGACTGAGCGGACGCCCGCTGTACCCTTCCCCGATGACTCTGCCTCTGCCGCCCGGTGAGTTCGCCGCGTACCTGTTCGACTGCGACGGCACCATCGTCGACTCGATGCCGCTGCACTACCTGGCGTGGCAGCGGGCGCTCGACGAGTGGGGCTGCGAGTTCCCGGAGGACCTCTTCTACGCGTGGGGTGGCCGGCCGACCGCCGACATCATCGTCGCGCTGAACGAGCGGCACGGTCTGGCGATGCCGGTGGAGACAGTCGTCGAGAACCGCGAGCGCATCTTCCAGGAGTTGCTTCCGCAGGTCACCGCCGTGCCCGAGGTGGTGGCGCACATCCACGACGCCCACCGCCGGGTGCCGTTCGCCGTCGTCTCCGGCAGCACCCGCGCCACGGTCACCGCCTCCCTCGACGCGCTCGATCTGTTGGACCGCTTCGACGTGCTGGTGTGCGCCGAGGACTACACGCGGGCCAAGCCCGACCCGGAGGCGTTCCTGCTCGCAGCCCGGCAGCTCGGCGTACCCCCGGGCTCCTGCCTGGTCTTCGAGGACACCGACCTGGGCATCCAGGCCGCGACGGCGGCCGGCATGGCGTCGGTACGCGTGCCGCAGCAGCGCGTCGGCTGACGTCTCAGGCGATCGTCAGCAGCAGCTTGCCCAGGTAGGAGGTTTCCAGGCGCTTGTGCGCCTGGTGCACCTTGCCCAGCGGGAACTTCTCGGCGACGTGCACCACGAACGGCCCGGCCTCGATGAGCTCGTTGAGGCGCTGCAACTGTTGGCGGTTGGCCACACCGTCGTACGCCCGGACCGTCACACCGGACCGTTCGCGCGGTTCCGGCCGCACCCCGTGGGCGTACGCGACGACCGCGCCGTCGGAGAGCGTCTCGGTGAGCCGGTCCAACGTCTTGCCGCCGGCCATCGCCAGGATGCCGCCCACCCCGCCCGGGGCGGCGTCCCGGATCGTCGCGAGCACCTCGGCGGGGTCGGCGTGCCCGTCCACGGACACGTCGGCGCCGAGGCGGGTCACCAGCGCCACCCCGTCCGGGCCGGAGGCCACCGCTATGACGTTGAGGCCCTGCCGCTTGGCCAACTGCACGGCCAGGTGGCCCTGCCCACCGCTCGCACCGAAGATCAGCAGCCAGGCGCCGCCCGGCAGGCTGAGGGTGTCCAGCCCGGCCAGCGCGGTCAGCGCGTCGGTGGACATGGCACCGGCGTGCTCGGCCGGCACACCCTCGGGCACCTTCGCGGCGTACTCGGCCTTGACGGCCGCGTACTCGGCGTAGAAGCCGCCCTTCGGTCGGGTGGTGGCCGAGACGTAGACCAGGTCACCCACCGCGAGATCGGTCACCTGACTGCCGGCCGCGATGACGGTTCCGACGCCGTCCGAGCCGGGCACGATCGGAAACTCGCTGCCCTCGGGCACCAGCACGCCCTGTCGCTCGTACACGTCCCACACCCCGACGCCGGCGCTCAGGACCCTGATCAGCACCTCGTCGGCGCCGGCCTCCGGCACCGGAAGTTTCCGCAGGGTGATCACCTCCGGCCCGCCGAACTCGTCCAGGGCCGCAGCCTGCATCCGCTCTGGCACGTCCGCGTCAACCATGTGGGCTTCCTCTCCGGGCCGGCGTCACCGTCGCAGCATGCCGGGTCGGCGGCGGACCCGAGCCGGTGCTGAGTGCCGTTCACCCACAAGGGCGACCGTGGTGGTCGCGGGTGGCCGTCGACCTGATCCGACGCGCGATCTTGGCCGCCGGACATGGCGGCGCTGAGCAGAGGCGTTCAGGACGTCTTCGGCTCCCGACCGCCGAGGGCCTGCGCGACCGCGTCGCGCACCCGGGCGTCCTCGCGTGCCCGGCGCTGCGTCCGGCTGCGGCGGCGGTACAGGTACGCCCCGACGACCAGGGCGATCAGCACGACGAGCGCCAGGACGACAGTCCACGGCAGGGCCCAGCCGTGTGCCGTTGCCTCCACCGTCTTGAGCGAGGTGGTGGAGCCCGACGCGTCGGTGAGCAGCGGAGTGACGGTGGCGGTCGCCGCGAGCCGGACGGCGGGAGCGACACCGCGTACGGGCACCGTCACGTCCCAGCTCTCGCCCGGGAGCAGCTGCGGCGGCGCGGCGATGTCACCGGCTCGGGCGCGCAGTACGCCGAACGGACCCGAAACCGAGACTGCCTGTTTCCCGGACAGGGCCGCGTTGCCGGTGTTGCGGATCGTGTAGGCGACTGTGGCGTCGCCCTTGGCGAGCGGGTTGGACGACCCGTCGTACGTCACGTGGAGGTTCTCGATCGCGAGGTTCGGCTTCAACTCGCCGCCGACCCGCAGCGTGATCCGGATGCCGAGGCGGCGGTCCACGTTGATGCCCTCGGCCTGGTCGGACTGCGTCAGCGTGGTGAGGATGCCGCCGACGTGGTCGCCGGGCGTGGCGTTGGCGGGGACGTTGATCGTGAAGGGGACCTGTGCGGTCTTTCCGGGCTGGACCACGACGCTGCCGGCGCTGGCCTTGACCCAGGCGCCGACCGCTACGGACTTCTTGTCCCTGGTGAGCAGGTCGAGCTGCCCGGCGTCGGTGGTGAAGCCGTCGGCGGCGTACACGGCGAGGGTCAGCGGCGCCGGGCCGCGGTTGGCCACCACCATGGCGTCCTCGACGGTCCCACCGGGGTTGACGTTGTAGCTGTAGCTGGACCGGGCTTCGCCGTAGCTGTTCGAGGCAGTCCGAACCGTCCAGGCGACGTTGCCGTCGGCCGCTCGGGCGGGGCCGATGCCGACGCCGGCTGCCGCGACGACGGCGAGCAGGGACAGCGCGGTGGTACGAACGAGTGTCTTCCAGCGCGTTACGGACGGTTGCATGTCGGATCCTTGAGGTGATCTTGGGGGTGGGCTAACCGGTGGCGGGGGGGGGGGCCCCCCCCGCCCCCCCCCCCCCCCGCGCCCGGGGGGGGGGCGGGAACGGGTGAGGGCGAGCGGCCCGGCCCACAACCCCC
>NZ_JBFAQS010000035.1:0-9098 GCF_040678875.1 Micromonospora sp. NPDC049274 | reverse complement strand
TTGTCGCCGGAGCGTTTTGATCGGGTGTTCGCGGCGAAGGCGGATGCGGCGTGGTATTTGCATGAGTTGACCGCGGATTTGGATTTGGCGGCGTTCGTGTTGTTCTCGTCGGCTGGTGGTTTGGTGCTGGCGGCGGGGCAGGGCACTTATGCGGCGGCCAACGTTTTCCTGGACGCGTTGGCGGCGCATCGTCGTGGGCTCGGGTTGGCGGCGACGTCGCTGGCGTTTGGTTTGTGGGACACCGATACGGGTTTGTCGCAGCAACTCGCTGCGGCGGATGTGCAGCGGATGCGCCGGCAGGGGTTGCCGATGTTGTCGGTGGCGGACGGGTTGGCCGGGTTCGAAGCCGGACTGTCGAGCGACGAACCAGTGCTGGTGCCGTTGCGGGTTGATCCGGCCGCGCTGGGTGAGCGCACCGACCTGCCCGCGGTCCTTCGCGGGTTCGTGCGGCAGCGGCGCCAGGCGTCACGGGCCGATGCCGGTGCGGCCACGTCCGTGCTGGCGCGGCAGCTCGCCGCGATGGGGGCGGGAGAGCGCGCCCGTACCGTTCTGAAGCTGGTCCGGGAGAAGGTCGCGCAGGTCCTCGGGCACGCGTCGACAGCGGCCATCGAGCCCGGTCGGGCCTTCCAGGAGCTGGGCTTCGACTCGCTCACCGCCGTCGAGCTCCGCAACGAACTCAACCGCGCCACCGGACTGGGACTGCCGTCCACCCTCGTGTTCGACCACCCGAACGCCCAGGCCGTCGCGCGGCACATGGAGTCGGAGCTGACCGGCGGTGGCGCCTCGCCCGAGGCCGTGCCGGTCGCGGCGGCGAACGACGAGCCGATCGCGATCGTCGGCATCGGCTGTCGCTACCCGAGTGGCGTCACCGGGCCCGACGAGCTCTGGCGGCTGGTCGCCGATGAGGTGGACGCCGTCTCGAGCTTCCCCGACGACCGAGGCTGGAACGTCGAGCAGGTCTACGACCCGGAGCCGGGCGTGCCGGGCAAGACGTACACCCGGGCGGGTGGGTTCCTGTACGACGCCGCCGACTTCGACCCGGAGTTTTTCGGGATCGCGCCGCGCGAGGCGCTCACCATGGACCCGCAGCAGCGGTTGCTGCTGGAGGCGTCGTGGGAGGCGTTCGAGCACGCGGGGATCGACCCGCACTCCCGTCGGGGCAGCCGCACCGGCGTGTACGCGGGCGTCATGTACCACGACTACGGCCTCGGTCAGCCGGGCTGGACCAGCGGCGGCAGCCTCATCTCCGGGCGGGTGT
Source organism: Micromonospora sp. NPDC049274 (assembly GCF_040678875.1). Lineage (NCBI taxonomy): Bacteria > Bacillati > Actinomycetota > Actinomycetes > Micromonosporales > Micromonosporaceae > Micromonospora > Micromonospora sp. NPDC049274. The sequence goes on along the minus strand of NZ_JBFAQS010000035.1, from coordinate 7,840 downwards.
CCTACACGCTCGGACTCGAAGGCCCCGCCGTCACGGTCGACACGGCGTGCTCGTCGTCCCTGGTCGCCCTGCACCTGGCGGCGCAGGCGCTGCGCACCGGCGAGTGCGACCTGGCCCTCGCCGGCGGTGTCACGGTGATGGCCAGCCCGGGGATGTTCATCGAGTTCTCCCGGCAGCGCGGGCTGTCGGCGGACGGCCGATGCAAGTCGTTCGCCGACACGGCCGACGGTGCCGGCTGGGCCGAGGGCGTGGGCGTGCTGCTCGTCGAACGGCTCTCCGACGCCCGCCGTAACGGCCACGACGTCCTGGCCGTCGTGCGGGGCAGCGCGATCAACCAGGACGGCGCCTCGAACGGCATCACCGCGCCCAACGGCCCCACCCAGGAGCGGGTCATCCGGCAGGCGCTGGCCAACGCCGGCCTCACCACCTCGGACGTCGACGCGGTGGAGGCGCACGGCACCGGCACGACACTGGGCGACCCCATCGAGGCGCAGGCGCTGATCGCCACGTACGGCCAGGACCGGGATTCGGGCCGGCCGCTGTGGCTCGGCTCGGTGAAGTCGAACATGGGTCACGCCCAGGCCGCGGCAGGTGTGGCCGGTGTGATCAAGATGGTCATGGCGATGCGGCACGGTGTGCTGCCGCGGACCCTGCACGTGGACCAGCCGTCGCGGCACGTGGACTGGTCGGCGGGTGCGGTCGAGCTGCTGACGCGGTCGAGGCAGTGGGCCGGGGAGGGGCCGCGCCGGGCGGGTGTGTCGTCGTTCGGTATCTCCGGCACGAACGCGCACGTGATCCTCGAACAGGCACCCGAGACCGAGGTCCCGGTCGTGGAGCGGTCGCCGGCGGGGACTCTGGCGTGGACGCTGTCCGCCGGGTCGCCCGAGGCCCTGCGTGCGCAGGCGGATCGGCTGCGCGCCTGGCTGGCCGACCGGCCGGAGGCGGACCCGCGTGACGTGGGTTGGTCGCTGGCCTCGGGCCGGGCGGCCCTGACGCACCGCGCGGTGGTGGTCGGCGACGGCCGCGACCGGCTGCTGGTCGGGCTGGATGCGCTCGCCGCCGGGCAGACCGGGCCGGGGGTGTTCAGCGGCACCGCGACGGTGGACGGCCGGTTGGGGTTCCTGTTCTCGGGTCAGGGTAGTCAGCGCCTCGGTATGGGCCGTGAGTTGGCCGCGGAGTTCCCGGTGTTCGCCGAGGCCCTGGACGAGGTGCTGCAACGCCTGAACGTCCGGGACGTGATGTGGGGCTCCGACCCGGAGGAGTTGCAGAAGACCGGCAACGCGCAGCCGGCGCTGTTTGCCTTCGAGGTCGCCCTCTATCGACTTCTGACCTCGTTCGGCGTCGAGCCTGATGTGTTGGTGGGTCATTCGATCGGGGAGATCGCCGCCGCCCATGTGGCGGGGGTGTTGTCTCTGGATGACGCGTGCGCGTTGATCGGCGCCCGGGCGCGGTTGATGCAGGCGTTGCCGGCGGGTGGGGCGATGCTCGCGGTCGCCGCTTCCGAGGCGGATGTGGTGCCGCTGCTCGATGAGCGGGTGGGTATCGCGGCGGTGAATGGCCCGTCTGCGGTGGTGGTCTCCGGCGCTGAGGAGAGTGTGGCCCGGGTCGAGGCGGCGTTGGTCGGGGTGCGGATGCGCCGGTTGCGGGTCAGTCACGCGTTCCATTCGCCGTTGATGGAGCCGATGCTGGAGGACTTCCGGCAGGTGGCTGAGGGCCTGACCTATCGGCAGCCGAGTATCGCGCTGGCCATGAGCGGTGACCCGACCGATCCGGGTTACTGGGTCGAGCACGTCCGGCAGGCCGTTCGCTTCGCCGACAACGTCGCCGCCGCCGGTGCGGACATCCTGGTGGAGATCGGCCCCGACGGTGTCCTCAGCGGCCTGACCGAGGCGATCCCCACCGCCCGCAAGGACCGCGACGAGGCTCAGGCGTTCGTCGAGGCGCTCGCCCGCCTGCACGTCGCGGGCAGCCCCGTCGACTGGACCGACCTGTTCGGAACGGCCCGGCGCATCCCACTTCCGACGTACGCGTTCCAGCGCGAGCGGTTCTGGCAGGACGCCGTGACCGTGCGGGACACCGCCGAAGCGGTCGGGCTCGGCGACGCCGACCACCCGCTGCTCGGCGCGGTCACCGAGATCCTCGGCACCGGCGGTCTGCTGCTGACCGGCCGACTGTCGGCGGCCACCCACCCGTGGCTGACCCATCACCTGGTCAACGACACGCTCGTCGTGCCGGGCACGGCGCTGGTGGAGATGGCCGTACGCTCCGGCGACGAGGCCGGCTGCACCGCCCTGGCCGAACTCACCCTGCAGGCGCCGATGGTGCTCGTGGACGGCGGCGCCGTCCACGTCCAGGTCGTCGTCGGTGGCCCCGACAGTCGGGGCGATCGAACCGTTGCGATCCACTCCAGCCCCGACCGGGAGACCTGGACCTGCCACGCGACCGGTCTGCTCACCGCCGATGCCGCACAGCCGGGCACCGGCCTCACCGCGTGGCCGCCCTCCGGCGCCCAGCCCGTCGACCTCGACGGCTTCTACGACCGGCTCCTCGACCTCGGCCTGCGGTACGGCCCGCTCTTCCAGGGGCTGCGAGCGGCCTGGCGCGGCTTGGACGCGGTCTACGGCGAGATCGTCCTCCCCGAGCAGGGGCACGACGACGTGGCCCGCTTCGGTCTGCACCCGGCCCTGCTCGACGCGGCACTGCACACCGCCGGCGTCGGCGACTTCCTCGACGAGACCGTCGCGGGCCAGCCCCTCCTGCCGTTCTCGTGGCAGCGGGTCGCCCTGCACGCCACCAGGGCCACGGCGCTGCGTGTGCGGGTTGCGGCGGCCGGCCCGAACACCGTCACGGTCGAGGTTGCCGACTCGGCCGGGGCGCCGGTGGCGCGCGTCGGCTCGCTCGCGTTCCGGGCGACCCGCGCCGGGCGGACCGTCGCGAACCCGCCACTGTTCCGCACCGGATGGACCCGGCTGTCCGATCCCGGCCGGCCGGCCGGAGACTGGTCCCGCTTCGACGTGCCCCGGTCCGCCGGCGACGTGCCGGCGGCCGTCCGGACGGTGACGACGGCGGTGCTCGAACGGATCCAGGAGTTCCTGGCCGACGACCGGTCGGCGGGAGCCCGGCTGGTCGTGGTGACCCGGGGCGCGGTGGCGCCCGGCCCCGACGAGGACGTCGACCTCGGCCAGGCCCCGGTGTGGGGTCTGGTGCGGGCCGCGCAGGCAGAGAACCCGGGCCGAATCGTGCTGGTCGACTTGGACGACGACGACTCGATCCCGGCGGCCGCGGTTGCCTCGGGGGAGCCGGAGCTGGCGATCCGGCACGGCGTGGTGCTGGCGCCGCGCCTGGAGCGGGCCGCCGCCGAGCCCGGCCGGGCTCTGCTCGACCCGGAGGGCACCGTCCTGGTGACCGGCGGCACCGGCGGTCTGGGCGCCCTGGTCGCGCGGCGGCTGGTCGCCGAGCACGGCGTGCGGCACCTGCTCCTGGTCAGCCGTCGTGGCGCGGACGCGCCCGGGGCCGACGACCTGCTGGAGCTGGGCGCGTCGGTGACGGTGGTGGCCTGTGACGTCGCCGATCGGGGCGCCGTCGCCGACCTGATCGCGTCGGTCCCGGCCGAGCATCCGCTGACCGCCGTGGTCCACGCCGCCGGAATCGGCGACAACGGCCTCGTCGGCTCGCTGACCCCGGCCCGTCTCGCGCCGGTGTTGGCCGCCAAGGCGGACGCGGCCTGGCACCTGCACGAGCTGACCGCCGGCCTGGACCTGGCGGCGTTCGTGCTGTTCTCGTCGGCCGGTGGTCTGGTGCTGGCGGCCGGCCAGGGCTCGTACGCGGCGGCGAACGTCTTCCTCGACGCGCTGGCCCTCCACCGCCGCCGGGCCGGGCTGCCGGGCACGTCCCTGGCGTTCGGCATGTGGGCCACCGAGACCGGCCTGACCCGCGAGCTCGGCGCCGTGGACCTCGACCGCCTGCACCGGCAGGGAATTCCGCCGCTGTCGGTCGAGGAAGGGCTGGCCGCGTTCGACGCCGGCCTGACGACCGCCGAGGCGACCCTCGTTCCGCTGCGGGTCGACACCGCCGCGCTGCGAACCCGGGCCGACGTTCCGGCGTTGCTGCGCGGGCTCGTGGCCCCCCGGGTCAGCCGGTCGGTCGCCGACCACGACCGGAGCGAACCGGGGCGGCCGCTGCTGGATGTGGTGCGGGAGAAGGTCGCAGCAGTGCTCGGCTACGCGTCGCCGGACCGGGTCGATCCGGCGAAGGCGTTCCAGGAACTCGGGTTCGACTCGTTGTCCGCGGTGGAACTGCGTAATGAGCTGAACGCGGCGACCGGTCTGCGGTTGCCGGCGACGCTGGTGTTCGACTACCCGAACGCGCTGGCCGTGGCCGGGCACATCGAGTCGGAGTTGACCGGCGGTGGCGGGGCCGTCCAGGAGGTCGTGGCGGTGGCACCGGCGAACGACGAGCCGATCGCGATCGTGGGCATGGCGTGCCGCTATCCGGGTGGGGTGGAGTCGCCGGAGGATCTGTGGCGGCTAACCGCCGGCGGGGTGGACGCCATCTCGGATTTCCCGGGCGACCGGGGCTGGGATCTGGATGCGCTGTATGACCCGGATCCGGACAACCGTGGTACCTCGTACACCAGGCATGGTGGTTTTCTGGGGGATGCGGCGCTCTTCGACGCCGGGTTCTTCGGCATCAGCCCCCGCGAGGCGCTGGCGATGGATCCGCAGCAACGCCTCCTGCTCGAGACCTCGTGGGAGGCGGTCGAGCGGGCCGGCATCGATCCGGCTCGGCTGCGCGGAAGCCGGACGGGTGTGTTCGCCGGCCTCATGTACCACGACTACGGATCACTGTCGCCGCGCGCCCGTGGTGAGCTGGAAGGGCTCATCGGGACCGGCAGTTCCGGCAGCGTGGTGTCCGGGAGAGTCGCCTATACCCTGGGCTTCGAGGGCCCGGCTGTCACGGTCGACACCGCCTGCTCGTCGTCGCTGGTCGCGCTGCACCTGGCGGTGCAGTCGCTGCGCTCGGGTGAGAGTGACCTGGCGCTCGCCGGCGGTGTCACCATCATGGCCACGCCGGGCACGTTCATCGAGTTCTCTCGGCAGCGCGGGCTCGCACCGGACGGGCGCTGCAAGGCGTTCGGCGCCGGAGCGGACGGCGCGGGCTGGTCCGAGGGTGTCGGTGTGCTGCTGGTGGAGCGGCTCTCCGACGCGCGGCGCAACAACCACAAGATCCTTGCGGTGGTACGGGGTTCCGCGGTCAACCAGGACGGCGCGTCCAACGGGCTCACGGCGCCGAACGGGCCGTCACAGCAACGGGTGATCCGCCAGGCCCTGGCCAACGCTGGTTTGTCCACGTCAGACGTCGACGTTGTCGAGGCGCACGGAACGGGCACGACGCTGGGTGACCCGATCGAGGCGCAGGCGTTGATTTCGACCTACGGCCAAAACCGGGAACGGCCCCTGCTGCTCGGCTCGATCAAGTCCAACATCGGGCACACCCAGGCCGCCGCCGGTGTCGCCGGTGTGATCAAGATGGTCATGGCCATGCGCCACGGCGTGCTGCCCAGGACGCTGCACGTCGACGAGCCGTCCCGGCACGTCGATTGGTCGGCCGGGGCGGTCGAGTTGCTGGCCGAGCCGCGTGAGTGGACCGGTGATGGCCGGCCGCGCCGGGCGGGTGTGTCGTCGTTCGGCATCTCCGGCACCAACGCGCACGTGATCATCGAGGAGGCGCCCGAGGCCGAGGTGCCGATCGTGCGGCGCCCCGCACCGGCGGTGCTGCCGTGGCTGCTCTCCGCGCGCACCGCCGAGGGCCTGCGCGGCCAGGCGGCCAAGCTCCTGTCCGTCGTGGACGGTCGGGACGACGTCGTCGCGCTGAGCGCGGCGCTGGCGGTGACGCGTACGGCGATGGAGCACCGTGCGGCGGTGGTCGGCCGGGACGCTGCCGACCTCGTGGCCGGACTGGAAGCGCTCGCCGCGGGCGGGGCCGGACTGCGGGACACCGCCAGGACGGGACGCCGGCTGGCGTTCCTGTTCTCGGGTCAGGGTAGTCAGCGCCTCGGTATGGGCCGTGAGTTGGCCGCCGAGTTCCCGGTCTTCGCCGAGGCCCTGGACGAGGTGCTGCAACGCCTGAACGTCCGGGACGTGATGTGGGGCTCCGACCCGGAGGAGTTGCAGAAGACCGGCAACGCGCAGCCGGCCCTGTTCGCCTTCGAGGTCGCCCTCTACCGACTTCTGACCTCGTTCGGCATCGAGCCTGATGTGTTGGTGGGTCACTCGATCGGGGAGATCGCCGCCGCCCATGTGGCGGGTGTGTTCTCGCTGGATGACGCGTGCGCGTTGATCGGCGCCCGGGCGCGGTTGATGCAGGCGTTGCCGGCGGGTGGGGCGATGCTCGCGGTCGCCGCTTCCGAGGCGGATGTGGTGCCGCTGCTCGATGAGCGGGTGGGTATCGCGGCGGTCAACGGGCCGTCGGCGGTGGTGGTCTCCGGGGCTGAGGAGAGCGTGGCTCGGATCGAGGCGGCGTTGGCCGGGGTGCGGATGCGCCGGTTGCGGGTCAGCCATGCGTTCCATTCGCCGTTGATGGAGCCGATGCTGGCGGAGTTCCGGCAGGTGGCTGAGGGGTTGAGCTATCAGGAGCCGGTCGTCGAGCTGGCCGTCAGCGGTGATCCGACCGATCCCGGTTACTGGGTCGAGCATGTCCGGCAGGCGGTTCGGTTCGCCGACAATGTGGCCGCCGCGAACGCCGAGGTCGCGGTGGAGATCGGACCCGACGGTGTTCTCAGTGGGCTGACCGAGGCGGTGCCGACGGCGCGCAAGGACCGCGACGAGGTGCACAGCTTCGTCGAGGCGCTCACCCGCCTGCACATCTCGGGCAGCGCCGTCGACTGGTCCACCATCACCGGCGTGGCCGGCCCCTTCGCGGAGCTGCCGACCTACGCGTTCCAGCGGGACCGGTACTGGCTGGAGCCCGCCCCCGCCGCCGGTGACCTGTCCGCCGTCGGACTGACCGCGATCGAGCACCCGCTGCTGCCCGCCGGAACGGAACTTCCCGACGGCGACACGTACGTGTTCTCCGGACGCCTGTCACCGTCGTCGCAGCCGTGGCTCGCCGACCACGAGGTGCTGGGCACGGTGCTGCTGCCGGGCGCGGGCCTGGTGGAACTCGCCCTCCAGGCCGGCCACGAGGTGGGCACCCCGGTTCTCGAGGAACTGACCCTCCAGGCGCCGCTGCTGCTGCCCCCGCACGGCACGCGTATCCGGGTCGTGGTCGCCGCGCCGGACGAGACCGGTACCCGTGCCGTGACCGTCCACAGCCGCGACGACGGCGCCTGGAGCCTGAACGCATCCGGCACGCTCGGCCACGACACGGCCGAAGCCGGAGTCCGGCTGGACGAGTGGCCACCGGCCGGCGCCACGGCGGTCGGCGTGGACGATGCCTACGACGTGTTCGCCGAGCGCGGCTACGCCTACGGCCCGGCCTTCCGCGGCCTCACCGCGGTGTGGGAACGAGGCGACGAGGTGTTCGCCGAGGTGGTCCTGCCCGAGCGGATGGCCACCGACGCCGGGCGGTTCGGCGTGCACCCGGTGCTGCTCGACTCGACCATGCACGCGCTGCTGGCCACCGACCGGGGAACGGTCACGGTGCTGCCGTTCGCGTGGTCCGGGGTGCGCCTGCACGCCACCGGCGCGAGCCGCCTGCGGGTGCGGATCTCCCGGTCCAGCGGCGCGATCGTGGCCGCCGACGAGACCGGCGCGCCGGTGCTGAGCGTGGAGTCCCTGGTGTCCCGGCCCGCTTCCGCCGATCAGCTCCGGGTCGGAAACGACGCGTTGTTCCGCACGGA
>NZ_JBFAQS010000034.1:0-18082 GCF_040678875.1 Micromonospora sp. NPDC049274 | reverse complement strand
GCCCCCCCCCCCGCCCCCCCCCGCTTTTATCATGAAGTTATTGCCGCCCGCCTCGGCGTGTCGTGGCAATAACTTCATGATCAACGCGGGGGTGGGGGGTGGGGTGGGGTGGGGTGGGGTGGGGTGGGGGTGGGGTTTAGGTGTTGGAGAGGGCTTCGTCTACCAGGGATTTGGCTTCCTGCTGGATCTGCTTGAGGTGGTCGGGGCCCTGGAAGGACTCGGCGTAGATCTTGTAGACGTCTTCCGTGCCCGAGGGCCTTGCGGCGAACCAGCCGGACTTGGTGCTCACCTTGAGACCGCCGATCGGGGCGTCGTTGCCGGGGGCGGTGGTCAGGGTGGCGGTGATCGGCTCCCCGGCCAGTTCGGTGGCGGTGACCTGGTCCGGGGAGAGCTTGGCGAGCACGGCCTTCTGCTCCCGGGTGGCCGGGGCGTCGATCCGGGCGTACGCGGGCGCGCCGAACCGCTCGGCCAGCTCCGCCCAGTGCTCGCTCGGGCTGCGCCCGGTGGTGGCCAGGATCTCCGAGGCGAGCAGGCAGAGCAGGATGCCGTCCTTGTCGGTGGTCCAGGTGGAGCCGTCGCGGCGCAGGAACGACGCCCCGGCGCTCTCCTCACCGCCGAAGCCGACCGACCCGTCGAGCAGACCGGGCACGAACCACTTGAAGCCGACCGGCACCTCCAGCAGCGGTCGGCCCAGGCCGGCGGCCACCCGGTCGATCATCGAGGAGGAGACCAGGGTCTTGCCGACGGCGGCGGCCGGACCCCAGTCGGCGCGGGTGCGGAACAGGTGCCCGATCGCCACCGCCAGGTAGTGGTTGGGGTTCATGAGGCCGGCGTCGGGGGTGACGATGCCGTGCCGGTCGGCGTCGGCGTCGTTGCCCGTGGAGATCTGGTAGTCGGCGCGGGCGGCGATCAGGGAGGCCATCGCGTTCGGCGACGAGCAGTCCATCCGGATCTTGCCGTCGCCGTCGAGCGTCATGAACCGCCAGGTCGGGTCGACAGTCGGGTTGACCACCGTCAGGTCCAGCCGGTGCCGCTCGGCGATCTCCCCCCAGTACGCCACGCTGGCCCCGCCGAGCGGGTCGGCGCCGATCCGGATACCGGCGTCACGGATGGCGTCGATGTCGATCGCCGCCGGCAGGTCGTCGACGTAGTGCGCGAGGAAGTCGTACTCCCCTGTCGTGTCGGCGGCCCGGGCCCGCGCGTAGGTGATCCGGCGGACCTCCTTGAGCCCGGCGGCGAGGATCGTGTTGGCCCGGTCCTGGATCCACCGGGTGACGTCGGTGTCGGCGGGCCCGCCGTTTGTGGGGTTGTACTTGAAGCCACCGTCGTCGGGCGGGTTGTGCGACGGGGTGATGACGATGCCGTCGGCGAGCCCGCTGGTGCGCCCCCGGTTGTGGGTGAGGATCGCGTGCGACAGCGCCGGGGTGGGGGTGTAGCCGTCGCGGCTGTCGACGAGCACGGTGACCCCGTTGGCGGCGAGCACCTCCAGCGCGTCCACGGCGGCCGGCGCGGAGAGCGCGTGCGTGTCCCGGGCGAGGAACAGCGGGCCGTCGAGGCCCTGCTCCCGCCGGTAGTCGCAGAGCGCCTGGGTGACCGCGAGGATGTGGTCGGAGTTGAACGCGTTGCGCAGGCTGGAGCCCCGGTGGCCGGAGGTGCCGAAGGAGACCTGCTGCGCCGGGTCCGCGGGGTCCGGATGCTCGGCGTAGTAGGCGGTCACCAGGCGCGGCACGTCGACCAGGTCGGCGGGCTCGGCGGGCTGGCCGGCACGGGGATGGGTCACGGGGTTCTACCTCCTTGATAGTGCGACGGTCACGGCTCGACCTTCTGGCCCTTGCCGATCACCACGATGCCGTTGTCGGAGACGGTGTAGCGCTGCCGGTCCTTCTCCAGGTCGACGCCGATCTCGGTGCCCTCGGGGACGAACACGTTCTTGTCCAGGATGGCCCGGCGGACCACCGCGTGCCGGCCGATCTCGACACCCTCCATCAGCACCGAGCCCTCGACGTGCGCCCAGGAGTGCACACGCACCTTCGGCGACACGATCGAGTTCTCCACGAGCGAGCCGGAGATCACCACACCCGGGGAGACCATCGAGCCGACCGCGCGACCGACCCGCTCCCCCCACTGGTGGACGAACTTCGCCGGCGGCCACGGCGGCTGCTCGGTGTAGATCGGCCAGTCGAAGTTGTAGAGATTGAAGACGGGGTGCACGTTGATCAGATCCATGTGCGCGTCGTAGAACGAGTCGAGCGTCCCCACGTCGCGCCAGTAGCCGCGGTCCCGGTCGGTGCTGCCCGGCACCTCGTTGTCGCGGAAGTCGTAGACGTTCGCCTCGCCCCGCTCGACGAGCATCGGGATGATGCTGCCGCCCATGTCGTGCTTGCTGGACTTGTCCGCCGCGTCACGCTCGACCGCCTCGCAGAGAGCGCGGGTGGTGAAGACGTAGTTGCCCATCGAGGCGTAGATCTCGTCGGGGGCGTCGGGCAGGCCGACCGCGTCGGTGGGCTTCTCGCGGAACGCCCGGATCTTGCGGCCGTCCTCGCCGACCTCGATGACACCGAACTGGTCGGCCATCGACAACGGCTGGCGGATGCCGGCGACGGTCACCGCGGCGCCGGAGGCGATGTGGTCCTCCACCATCTGCCGGGGGTCCATCCGGTAGATGTGGTCGGCGCCGAAGACGATCACGTAGTCGGGCTGCTCGTCGTTGATGAGGTTGAAGCTCTGGTAGATGGCGTCGGCCGATCCGGCGAACCACCACGGGCCGCGACGCTGCTGCGCCGGCACCGGGGTGACGTAGTTGCCGAGCAGCGTGGACATCCGCCAGGTCTTGGTGATGTGTCGGTCGAGGGAGTGGGACTTGTACTGGGTCAACACGACGATCTTGAGATAGCCGGCGTTGGCCAGGTTGGAGAGGACGAAGTCGACCATGCGGTACATCCCGCCGAACGGGACGGCCGGCTTGGCCCGGTCCGTGGTGAGTGGCATCAGGCGCTTGCCCTCCCCACCCGCCAGGACGATCGCGAGCACCTTGGCAGCCATGCCCAGACGCTATCCACCCGCGTCGGACTTCACCACTCGTACGGGGACTCTTCTGCACTAGGGTGCGGGGTCATGACGGAACCCACCCCGCTGCGCGTCGATCTGCTCACCCGCGAGTACCCGCCGGAGGTCTACGGAGGCGCGGGCGTGCACGTCGAGTACCTGGCCCGGGAGTTGCGCCACCTCACCGACGTCCGCGTGCACTGCTTCGGCCTGCCGCGCACCGAGCCAGGCGTCACGGCGTACACCGAACCACCCGGCCTGACCGGCGCGAACGCCGCGCTGCGGACGATGGGTGTGGATCTGGAGATGGCCGCCGGCGCCGCCGGCGCCGACGTGGTGCACAGCCACACGTGGTACGCGAACCTGGCCGGGCACACCGCGAAGCTGCTGCACGGGGTGCCGCACGTGCTGACCGCGCACAGCCTGGAGCCGCTGCGGCCGTGGAAGGCCGAGCAGCTCGGCGGCGGTTACACGCTCTCCTCGTGGATCGAGCGCACCGCGATGGAGGCCGCCGACGCGGTGATCGCGGTCAGTGGGGGCATGCGCAACGACGTGCTCACCGCGTACCCGCAGATCGACCCGGACCGGGTCCGGGTGGTCTACAACGGCATCGACACCACGCAGTACGCGCCGGACTCCGGCACCGACGTGCTGGAGCGGCTCGGCATCGACCCGGCGCTGCCCAGCGTGGTGTACGTGGGAAGGATCACTCGACAGAAGGGCCTGCCCTACCTGCTGCGGGCCGCCCGGGAGTTGCCGGCGGACACCCAGCTCGTGCTGCTCGCCGGAGCGCCGGACACCCCGGAGATCGCCGCCGAGGTCCAGGAGCTGGTTGCCGAGCTGCGGGCCAACCGCTCCGGCGTGGTCTGGGTGGCCGAGATGCTGCCCAAGCCCGAGGTGATCCAGGTGCTCACCCACGCCACCGTCTTCGTGTGCCCGTCGGTGTACGAGCCGATGGGCATCGTCAACCTGGAGGCGATGGCCTGCGAGACGGCCGTCGTGGCGACCGCCACCGGCGGCATCCCCGAGGTGGTGGCCGACGGTGAAACGGGCCTGCTGGTCCCCATCGAGCAGGCCACCGACGGCTCCGGCACCCCGCTGGCCCCGGAGCGGTTCGTGGCCGACCTGGCGGCGGCGGTCAACACGCTGCTCGCCGACCCGACGCGCACCGAACGGTTCGGCCTGGCCGGCCGCCGACGCGCCGTGGAGCACTTCTCCTGGGATGCGGTCGCCCGCCAGACCGTCGAGGTGTACCGCTCGGTCGCCGCGCGCTGAGGGAGACGAGCACGATGCGGTACGACGAACTCGAAGCGGCCATTCTCGCGCTCATCGTCGCGGCCGGCGAGGATGAGCTGCGCGCCTTCGGTCTTGACACCGTCACCCGGCTGGTCCGCGCGGACCTGCTGGAGACGGCGGCGGACGACGAGCTGACCGAGGACGCGTGGGCGGCGTTGACAAGCGCCCGGGAGAACGTCCGGACGGCCGGCGCCGCTGAGCTGCGCGCACTGCTGGTGCGGATCGACGAGGGAATCCGCGCGGACGACGACCTGGACCAGGGGCTCCTGATCGTCATCACCGCGCTGGAGCACTGGACCACCTACCTGGAGGAGAATGAGCGCGGAGAGCTGTACGAACTCGCCATCCGCTCCGTCGAGGAGGTCGACTTCGAGGTCTCGGCCGACCTCGACGACGTCCTCGCCACCCCGGAGATGGCCGCCGAGTACGCGCGGATCGAACGCATGCTCACGGCCTAGCTCTCCGGCCGCCTGAGCTCTCGGGCCGGCGTTCCGGTTGGCTCTCCGGCCGACGTGCCCGTCGCGTCCAGGGGTCGCCTCAGACCGCCGTTCCCGGAGGGGACTTGAGCAACGACGTCGCCTCGGCGGAACAACCACCATGCCCGTGGCGAAGCGCGCTGGCCGCGATGCGGATGAGGTCGATGTTCACCCCGGCGGCGCCGGCCGGGTCGTCCACCCGCAGTTTCACGTCGAGGCTCACCGCCGTCCCGCCCCAACCCTGCGCCTCGATGTTGAGGTGGGCCACCTTGTGCGAGTTCAGGTGCGGCAGGTAACCGAGCGGAGCCACCTCAACCCTGCCCCCGGCGGGTCGGTCGACGGCCGGTCGGTCGACGGCGTGGTCTGCCGAGAGGGCGTTGAGCTTGGACTGCTTCTTGGTGTTGGGATTGTCGACCAGGTTGCGGAAGTCCTCGGTGCCGCCCAGGTTGACCTGGTAGGAGCTGACCAGCGTGAGGCCCCGCTCGGCAAGCAGGCGCAGCAACGCGTTGTGCAGCACAGAGGTGCCGAACTGGCTGGCCAGGTCGTCGCCGAGCAGCGGCAGGCCGGCCGCCTCGAACCTGTCCAGCAGGTGCGGATCGCGGGCCACCGGGTCGGACGTGGTGTTGATGAAGGCGACGCCCGCGGCGCGCGCCGCCTCGGCGTACGCCCGGGCGGTCTCCGGCCGGCCACTCGCCACCCCGCGCCACCGGCCTAGATCAACACGGGTTCCAGGAAACCGCTGCATCCCAGCCGCGTCGATACCGCAGTTTCCTGGAACCCGTTCCGGCCACGCCGGGAGGCTAGCCACTCAGGCGGACCCGGTGGTCTGCGTGAGTGGCTTCGACCGCACACCACAAAAGCGGGCGTTCCACCGTGGTTACCCCGCGTGATGCCGTCCCACCCGCACCGCCAAGATCCGCACAACTTCCGGGGAGTTGCTGCGTCAACACGCCGTGAGGCAGCAACTTCCCCGAAAGTGCGCGGATCTTCACTCGCCGCCCGGCCGTGGAGACTGACAGACGTGCTTGGCCGCGCGCGAAGGGATCTCGCACAGTAGGTTGGCGGGGTGACTGGACGGTTCCCGATCGAAGACGTCTCCCCTGTCGTCTCGTGCGGGCGGTACCCGGCCAAGGCGGTGGTCGACGAACCGGTTCCGGTGTCGGCCCGCGCCTACCGGGAGGGGCACGACGCGCTCGGCTGCAACGTGGTCTGGATGGGTCCGGACGGCGTCACCAGGCCGTTCACCCGGATGCGCCCCGGCGAGCCCGGCCAGGACCGCTGGCACGCCACGATTCGCCCGGACGCCGTCGGCTCCTGGACCTTCTCCGTCGAGGCGTTCCAGGACCCGTACCTGACGTGGCAGAACGCGGTCACCAAGAAGATCGCCGCCGGGCAGGGTCCGGCCGATCTCGCCAACGACCTGGCCGAGGGCGCGCGGGTGCTGGCCGCCGCGCGGGACCTCGTGCCGACCGCCGACCGGGCCCGCGTCGCCGCCGCGCTCACCGCGCTCGTCGACACCGACCTTCCATTGCCGCAGCGGGTGGACCCCGCGCTGGCCCTGGCCGACCTGCTCTGGGAGCACCCGGTGCGGGAGCTGGTGACCGTCGGTGACACGTACACCATCTGGGTTGACCGCAAGCGGGCGCTCTTCTCGGCCTGGTACGAGTTCTTCCCGCGCTCCGAAGGAGCGGCGGGCGGTCGGTCGGGCACCTTCGCGACCGCCACCGAACGGCTGCCGGGTGTGGCGGCGATGGGCTTCGACGTGCTCTACCTGCCGCCGATCCACCCGATCGGCCGGATCAACCGCAAGGGCCGCAACAACGCGCTCACCGCCGGGCCGACCGACGTGGGCTCGCCGTGGGCGATCGGCGCCGCCGAGGGCGGCCACGACACGATCCACCCCGACCTGGGTACGCCTGCCGACTTCCGGGCCTTCATCGAGGCGGCGGCGGCGCAGGGCCTGGAGGTGGCGATGGACCTGGCGTTGCAGTGCGCGCCGGACCACCCCTGGGTCACCGAGCACCCGGAATGGTTCACCACCCGCGCCGACGGCAGCATCGCGTACGCGGAGAACCCGCCGAAGAAGTACCAGGACATCTACCCTGTCAACTTCGACAACGACCCCGAGGGCATCCGCGCCGAGGTGCTGCGGGTGGTGCTGCACTGGGTGGGCGAGGGCATCCGGATCTTCCGGGTGGACAACCCGCACACCAAGCCGTTCGACTTCTGGCACTGGCTGATCGCCGAGGTCAAGACTGTCGACCCGGACGTGCTGTTCCTGGCCGAGGCGTTCACCCGGCCGGCCATCATGCACGGCCTCGGCAAGATCGGCTTCACGCAGTCGTACACCTATTTCACCTGGCGCACGACGGCCGCGCAGATGCGGGAGTACTGCGAGGAGCTGGTCGCGTCGGCCGACCACATGCGGCCGAACTTCTGGCCGAACACACCGGACATCCTGCACGAGTCGTTGCAGCACGGTGGTCCGCCGATGTTCAAGATCCGGGCGGTGCTGGCTGCGCTGCTCTCCCCCTCCTGGGGCCTGTACGCGGGCTTCGAGCTGTTCGAGCACGTGGCCCGGCCGGGCGCGGAGGAGTACCTGGACAACGAGAAGTACGAGCTGCGTCCCCGCGACTGGGCCGCCGCCGAGGCGCAGGGCCGCTCGCTGGCGCCCTTCCTGGCCACCCTCAACCGGGTACGCCGCGACAACCCGGCCCTGCACCAGCTCCGCAACCTGCGCTTCCACGAGATCGACAACCCGGCACTGCTGTGCTGGTCGAAGCACGACCCGGACACCGGCAACACCGTCATCGTGATCTGCTCGTTCGATCCACGTGTGGTGCAGTGGGGCAACACGACGCTGGACATGCCGGAGCTCGGGTTCGACTGGCACGAGCGGTTCACCGTGTACGACGAGCTGACCGGCACCAGCTACGACTGGGGGCAGCGCAACGCGGTGCGGCTCGACCCGTACCTGCAACCGGCGCACGTGCTTACCGTCCGCCGCCCGGTCGCGCAGCACTCCGCTCCGGAGCCCGCCGGCGTCGAACGGGCGGACCTGACCGTCACCGACGTTCCGGACGAGCTCTCCGGCGGCACCGCGCCGACGACGCCGGCACCGACGGCTGTCACCGACCCGACTGCCATTGCCGAGCAGGCGGCCAACGCCGACCCGACAGCCAACGCCGACCCGACAGCCGGCTCCGAGCCGGCGGTGGCTCCGCGCCCGGCGGCGGCCCGCCCGTCCGACGCCCGCCCCGCGGTGGCCCGCCCGTTCGACCCGCGTTCCGTGGCGGCCCGCGCGTCCGCTGCCCGCTCGGCGAAGGCCCGCTCGGCGGCGCCCCGCCCGTCTGCCGCGCCCCGCCCGTCCGCCTCCGCACCGACCGAAGCCGCCCCGAAGGACGACCGATGGACCAGCTGATCACCGGCGTGACGCACGACCCGCACGCGCTGCTCGGCGCGCACCCCGCCGACGGCTCGACGACGATCCGCACGATGCGCCGAGGCGCGGGCGACGTCGTGCTGCTCGTGGGCGACGAGCGGCACCCGATGAAGCGGGTGCACGACCTGGGCGTCTTCGAGGCCCAGGTCGAGGGGACCGTGCTCGACTACCGGGTGGAGGTCGACGGCGTCGTCCACGACGACCCGTACCGCTATCCGCCCACGCTCGGCGAGCTCGACCTGCACCTGATCGGCGAGGGCCGGCACGAGCGGCTGTGGGACGCGCTCGGGGCCCGGGTCTTCGACGAGGGCGTGGCGTTCAGCGTCTGGGCGCCCAGCGCGCGCGGGGTCCGGGTGATCGGTGACTTCACCGGCTGGGGTCCGGACGACGGCTGGCCGATGCGGTCGCTCGGCTCCAGCGGCGTGTGGGAGCTGTTCGTCCCGAACGCCCGGGTCGGCGCCCGGTACAAGTACCGGGTGCTCGGCGCCGACGGGCAGTGGCGGGACAAGGCGGACCCCCTGGCGGCGTACGCCGAGGTGCCGCCCGCCACCGCCTCGGTGGTGCACCACTCGACGTATCGGTGGAACGACGAGGACTGGTTGGCCCGGCGGGCCGAGCGCAAGCCGCACCAGGAGCCGATGAGCGTGTACGAGGTGCACCTCGGCTCGTGGCGGCCCGGCCTGGGTTACCGGGAGCTGGCCGAGCAGCTCACCGCGTACGTCACCGAACTGGGCTTCACGCACGTGGAGTTCCTGCCGGTGATGGAGCACCCGTTCGGCGGCTCCTGGGGCTACCAGGTGACCGGCTACTACGCGCCGACGTCCCGCTTCGGTGACCCGGACGAGTTCCGCCACCTCGTGGACGCCCTGCACGCCGCCGGCATCGGCGTGATCCTGGACTGGGTGCCCGCGCACTTCCCCAAGGACGAGTGGGCCCTGGCCCGCTTCGACGGCACCCCGCTCTACGAGCACGCCGACCCGCGCCGGGGCGAACACCCCGACTGGGGTACGTACGTGTTCGACTACGGCCGCAGCGAGGTGCGCAACTTCCTGGTCGCCAACGCGCTCTACTGGTGCGACCAGTTCCACGTCGACGGGCTGCGGGTCGACGCGGTCGCCTCGATGCTCTACCTGGACTACTCCCGCGAGCACGGGCAGTGGGCACCGAACAAGTACGGCGGTCGGGAGAACCTGGAGGCCATCGCGTTCATGCAGGAGGTGAACGCGACGGTCTACAAGCACCACGCCGGCGTCGTGATGATCGCCGAGGAGTCCACCGCGTGGCCGGGTGTCACCGCCTCCACGGCCGAGGGCGGGCTGGGCTTCGGGTTCAAGTGGAACATGGGCTGGATGCACGACACCCTGCTCTACACCTCGAAGGACCCGATCTACCGCCAGCACCACCACCACCAGCTCACGTTCTCCCTGGCGTACGCGTGGAGCGAGAACTACGTGCTGCCGATCAGCCACGACGAGGTCGTGCACGGCAAGGGCTCGCTGGCCGGCAAGATGCCCGGCGACACCTGGCAGCGGCTGGCGAACGTCCGCGCGCTGCTGGCGTACATGTGGGCGCACCCGGGCAAGCAGCTCCTATTCATGGGCTCCGAACTGGCCGACGACAGGGAGTGGAGCGAGGAGCGCGGCCTCGACTGGTACCTGCTGCACGACCCGGCTCGCGCCGGCGTCCAGCGGCTCGTCGGTGACATCAACCGGGTCTACCGGGCCACCCCGGCTCTGTGGTCGCAGGACACCGAGCCGGCCGGGTTCCGGTGGATCGCCGGGGACGACGTCGCCAACAACACCGTGTCGTTCGTCCGGATCGCCCCGGACGGCTCGACGCTTGTGTGCGTGGCCAACTTCTCCGCCCAGCCGCTGCACGACTACCGGATCGGGTTGCCGGCCGGCGGGACGTGGACCGAGGTGCTCAACACCGACGCGCACCACTACGGCGGGTCGGGGGTGGGCAACCTGGGCGAGGTGCACGCCGAGGACGTCCCGTGGCACGGGCTGGTGGCCTCGGCGGCACTCCAGGTGCCACCACTGGGCGTCGTCTGGCTCTGTAAAGGCTGAGCAACCTGACTGGATCCGCTCGGCCGTCTTAAGCGACTTCAACCAACTTGGTCGGATCGCGGCAAGATTTCCGCTCGGTTATCCCGCAGACGATCTTTTCCCTAGTCGCGACCGTCGCCGAGATCCTTCCACGTCATACGCCTCGGCCAGGTGGGCCTGGATTCCCACTCGTCGACCCTTCGGCGTATACCGACATCACGGCAACCCCAACGGCCGAAGAGTCGAATTTGAGGCTTGTGGAGTCACTTAGAAGGCCTTATTGGGTAACAGTCAGAATTGAGCATCAGCCATTCACGCGCAGGGCCCGAAGGGGTCGTTGACGGTCTACGTCAACGACCCCTTCGAACCTTACCCAAACCCTAGAGGCAACTCTTATTATTTCTTCGTTAAGAGCTGACAGTCACGGGTATATGGCATGCAAAAAGAACCGCAAGGGGCTCGATTTCACGACATACAAGTCGACCTGCATTTCCTTTCGAGAAGCAGTTGCTGGGACAACCGTCGTAGTGCCAACAACCTCCCCTGAGGCCCGCGCTTCGCTCTCCGAACCAACCCAGGATGGCAGCTGCAAGTGCGGAAGCAACTCGTTTTGTTTTACACCAACCACCGGCAGGATCTGCCCCAGGCACGATGAGTCAAGGTCACCCTTGTAGACAAGACTCCTATTCAGGTTGTCCGGACTGTCCCAAAAGCTGGCTGCCTGCTGAGCGCATGCCGGAAGGGGAAGATCATATGCCGCCAGGACTTCCGCAACCGTCTCGCCGGAACGGCCGTTCTGGTCATCCGAACCACCCCCGATACATCCCGACAGCAATAGGGCAGCCATCGGCACCGCTACCCGGTAGGCGCGCCACGCCATATCAACCAGTCCAACCGTAGGTTCTGGAGCCGGTCACGAAATACTCCCGAGCGTATCCATACTTCGGGAGATTTCTCATCGGCTCCAAACTGACTTCGTGGCCTCTAATTTCGGGCTTCTTTCCCTTGTCAAAGTTCCAGTCTTTCCCAACCTCAAGGGAGTAAGAGCCACTGTACGAATAGGCTCCACTTGATCCACGCGTAAGAACAACATTTCCACTGAGACGCATTCGGGCGCGTCCGATACCCCACGCGAAGTCCTGCTTTACGGGCGTATCCTCATGAGGGACAAGCGTTTCACGCCATTGCGTATCGAACTGGACATTGCAAACGGTTGCCCCTCCGCATGCTTGCTGCGAGGCGGCCAACACGTCCCCCTTAGCTTGGTCTACATCTGCGGCGAAATTGTCTTCAGAGAAGAGCATGTTCGGGTCGATTTCATAATTACCACCAGCAGCACTGAGGTAGTAGCCCCACATCGCACAAGCAGTCCACATCCCACGGGCGCAGAAATAGTCGGCAACGAGCTCGGTCTCAATCAAGTCACTTGGACCCGCCAATGAGATCGGTGGCCGTTCATACCAAGCCGCAGAGTCGAAGGCCGGACCATCGCTTCCGGCGTGAGGAGTAGTGAATCCCTTGAGCTTCACATTCACATTCTTGGTCGACTTCCCTCCCCTCGACTTAGTCGACGACCTTCCGTTCGCCTTACCCCACTTTACGTTCTCAGTGCTACCGCAACCCGACGGGCAACCTTTGGTAGGACTGTATCCGTAGCAATCGAATTCGCGGCAATCGGCGGGAATTTGGCCACTTGGATCACTCGCAGTGATGGGCGTGTTGTTGGCATAAGAATAGCCGTTCCACTGCTGCGGTTGGCTCGCGTCTTGCAATGGATCGACGGAGACGAAGCGTCCCAGGGAGGAGTCAAGAGCGCGGGCACCGACGATGGTGAGGCCGACCGGGCTCATCGGCTTGTTGAGGAAACCCCGGTTGTCAGGTGCCGCAACGGCCGCGCCGCGCCCTGCGCCGTACGGGGTGTACTGCCGCCAGGTCGGGTTCTGGGCGGTGCTGTCGAGGTAGAGCGACGGAGTGCCCTGGTGGTCGGCGATGGCGAAAGTGTAGGCGGTGCCGGTGCCGGTGCGGATGCAGCTACCGCCGCCGGGGAGCGCGTAGTAGCGACTGCCGGTGACAACACTGGTGGCGGTGTTGAGGGTGAGTTGCTGCCCGAGTAGGTAGAGGGTGTTCTTGCCCGGCTCCTTCTGCAGCAGCAGGTTACCGTCGGCGTCGTAGATGAAGGAGTTGGTGCCGCTCGTGCCACCGGTGACTCCGGTGAGCTTGCCGGCGTCGTCCCAGGTGAGGGTCTGGTTGCCCTGGGCGGCGTTGCGGCCGGTGGTGTTGCCGGCGTCGTCGTAGGTGTACGACGTGGTGCCAGTGGTTCCGCCGGTCGTGGTGGTGGAGGTCAGGGTGTGCGGCTTGTTCTGACCGTTGCCGTTGTAGGCGTAGGTGGTCTTGGTGTCGGTGCCGCCGGTCAGGTTGTGTTCGGTCTGCTGGGTGCGGTTGCCGATCAGGTCGATCTGCCAGCTGGTCCAGTAGGCGCTACCCCCGCCGATGGTGTTGCCCACCATGGACTTGTTGGTGTCGGTGGGCGTGGCGGCGCAGGCGTCGGTGCCCGTCCAGGCTTCCGTGAGCCGGGTCAGGCCGTCGTAGCCGTAGCACTGCGTCTCCGCCGGGGTCGTGGCACCCAACCGCTTGCTGATCTTGCGGGTGATGTTCCCGGCCAGGTCGTACCTGTACTCCTGCTCGTCCACGTTCGTCGGCGTGCCGGTAGCGCGCGTGACGAGCTGGTTCGTCAGCCGGCTGGTGTGCGGGTCGTAGGTGTTGGTCACGTAGGCCACGTTGGTGGCCGCGCCGAGGGTCTGCTGGTCGACCCGGCCGTAGGCGTCGTAGCTGACCCCGTTGGCGTAGTTGGCCAACCCACCGAGCACGGTGGGCAGATCCAGGATTGGCGAGTAGCCGTGGATCACCGTCTCCGAGGGCAGGCTGCCCTTGGCGGGATAGGTGTCGCTCAGCGGCAGACCCAGCACCGAGGTGTAGGTGTGCCCGAACACGTATGACCCGGCGAGAGCGCCTTCGCTGTCCGGGATGGTGACCGTCGTGCCGAGGGAGCTGCCGAAGACGTTGAACGCCTTCTCCTGGCTGGTGTAGGCCTGCCCACCCCGGTACGTGGTGGTGGTGGTCAGCTTCCCGATCGCGTTGGTGACTCCGGCGACACCGTTGCTGTTGTCGTACACCCACGACGCCCGCTGGTTCGCCGACGACTGGTTCGCCACCGTGGACGCGTACTCACCGGTCTTGCGGTTCAGCGCGTCGTAGGTGAACGACAGGGTCTTGCCACGCCCGTCGGTGGACTGCGCGAGGTTGCCGTTGGCGTCGTAGCTCATGCTGCTGCTGCCGGCGTCCGGGTCGGACTTCGCCACCACCTGGCCCAGCAGGTTGTAGGTCGAGGTCCACACGTTGTTACTGGCGTCGGTGAGCGTCGACTGGTTGCCGCGCTCGTCGTAGCCGTACTTGCTGACCGTCGCCGTACCACCGGTCACGGTGAACGTACCGGTGAACGTGTCCGCCGGCGCCGTCACCGTCGGACGGACGCTGTACTCCTGCAACTCCTTTTTCCGACCGATCGCGTCGGTCAGGGTGGCAGAGACGACGCCCCCGGCGGGGGGAACGACTGTGGTGCGGTCGCCGCCGTGCACGGTGGTCGTCGTCGACACCGTGACGCCGTTCTTGGCCGCCGTCACGATGACCGCTCGGCCCAGACCGTCGTACGTGGTGAAGGTCTGATTCGGCACCTGCTTGCCCAGGTCCGCCGCCGAGACCGGCGTGCTGACGGTCGGCAACGACCCGTCGTCCCACCAGCCGTTGTACGACGCGCGGGTCCACCCGTGCGTGTCGTAGAACGTGTCCGTGATCATCCGACCACCCGTCGGGGTGATCGACTGGGTCTGGCGCGGCCGCAGCAGGGCGTCGAGGATGGTGACGGACTTCTGGTAGCCGCTGCTGTTGTTCAGGGTTTCCGCGGTGGTGGCGGACACCCCGGTCTTCGACACCGTGTAGCCGAACTTGTGGTTCGCACCGACGCTGGTGGCCCGCGAGTTCAGCCACACCGACGTGGCGCGGCCGAGCGCGTCGTACTGCTGGGTCGTGACGATGCTGTTGGCGTCGGTGCTGACCAGCGGGATGCCGCGTTTCGTGTCGAGCGTGACGGAGCCACCGTGCTCGGCGGGGTTGGTGGTGGACGTGGCGGTTACCAGCTTGACGGCGTTCATCGTGTAGCCGGTGGCGGTCTTGTTGCCCTTGGCGTCGTACGAGTCGGTGACCCGGCCGTAGCTGTCGTAGGTCGAACGCCCGGTGGTCTGCCAGGTGTACGCGCCGGAGGCGTAGTCCTTCGCGGTCTGGGTGACGGTCACATCACCCTTTGACGGCGCCGCCGCCTGCGGGAACGTCGTGGAGAAGTCCACCACGTCGTAGAAACTGCGTTCGGCCTTCACCACCTGCGCGGGTCGGTTGACCGTGCCCGGTGCGGTGAGGGTGTTGACGCTGCCCGGCACCGACGCCGGGCTGCCCTGGGTGAAGCCGCCGCAGGCCACCGACACGGTCTCGGTCTGGCTGACCAGCCCTGCGAGGTTCTTGCCGGTGTTCACCGGCGCGTAGGTGTAGGTGGTGCACTGGTTGTACGCCGCGTCGACCGGCACCGTGTAGGTGTAGCTGTTCTTCAGTTCGCCGAACGTGGCGCTGGCGATGTTCGCGTCGTAGCTGCTGTCGGAGGCGGTGGTACGCCAGGTCACCGAGCCGCTGCTGGTCACGGCCTGGCGGGTGTACGTCTTGACCGGTGCCACCCACTGCGCCGTCAACGCCGACAAGCCGGTTCTGCTGCGCGTGGCGGTCGCCCCGGACACCCAGTAGGAGGTGATGGTGGAGGAGTCGACGCGACCGTTCTCGCCGAGGTACTGGGTGGTTTCCAGCTCCTTGCCGGCGAGTTCGTCGACGTCCTCGTGGTTGCCGCCGACCGAGTCGGTCAGGTTCACCACGGTGCTGTTGTTGTTCTTGGACATGCCGCGGTAGTAGACGGTCTCGGCCTGGGTGCGGCGATCGTTGACGCCGTCGCCGGTGAACGTCTGGACCTTGCCGTAGCCGCGGAACTGGCCGTAGCTGCGGTATTTGGTCTTGACGACCTCGTTCTCGTCGTAGTGCCAGGCCGCGCCGTTGAGGTACTTGTAGCTGGTCGACAGGGCCGCCGCGCCACCGGTCGGGTCGGTGGACGTGACCCGGGTGACGGCGTACTTGTTGAACCAGTCCTTGGTCGGGTTCACGTACCCGTCCGGGGTCCAGTAGACCGGGTAGCAGGACTTCGTGTTCGCCGCCGGGTCGGTGGTGACCGGGGCGGTGCAGGGCACCGGCAGTTCGTAGGAAGGCGAGATCACCGAACCGGTCTCGGTGGTGATCGTGGCGATGCGCTGCCGGTAGAACGACGGCAGTCCACCGGTGATGTCGACCCGGTTGGGCAGCTTGATGCCTGTGAACGACACCGACGGCAACGTGATCGCCGCCGTGGAGCCGCCGGCGCTCGTGTCGTGGCCGGTGCGCGCGATCGAGGTCAGCCACAACGTCGGCGACGTGCCGTCACCGGTGGCCGGCATGCTGTGCGAGAGGGCGTAGGAGTCAACCTTCTCGTACTGGCTGGTGGCCGTGTTGTATTGCTGCGCCTCGATCGAGGTCAGGCGCCGCGTGGAGAAGAACGCCGGGCTCCAGTCGTCACAGTCGGTTCCCGAGGCGCAGATCAGGTCGAACGGCACGTCCGGCCAGTTGGCCTTGTTCGCCGAGTTCAGCGGCTGACACGTCCCGGACAGGCAGCGGTCACCGGTGTTGAAGACCACCCGGTCCGGCACCGTGCCGTACGCGCCGCCGTCCGTGAAGCCGTAGTCGATGCGCGCCAGGTTGCTGTCGCGGATGTAGGACACGTCCGTGGCGCCCTTGTTGCGGCCGTAGTAGTTGGTGTCCTGGTCGTAGTAGTAGGCAATCGCGTTGCCGTGGGTGTCGGTGACGTAGTCCAGGTTCCACCGGTACGCCATCGTGCACACCGACGACGAGAACCCCGCCGAGTTGTAGCACGGGTCGCCGGAGTGCGGGGAGTACACCGGCGTGTGGTCCACCGACTTCGTCTCCGCCTTGCCCGAGGCCCACCCCGGCAGCCGGTTACGACCGAACTCGTAACTCGTGCCGTCGCGCAGCGTCACCCGCCAGTAGTCGGTGTTGTACGTCCCCGAACCGTTGTTGGCGTTCTCGACGTGGGTGACGACCTCGCCGTTGTCCGACTCCGGCTTCCACACCTTCTTCGTCGCATCCCACACCAGCGCCGTCGAGGAACCGTTCAACGACAGCGTCAGCAGCGGTCCGTCGTAGCAGCGGTCCGGTGTCTTCACCGGTGACGCGCTGCCGCCCGGCTCGTCCATGCACGAGGCGAAGGTCTGCTCCACGAACGAGCGCGGCGTCGACCAGCCGTCACCCACCCACGACGCCTGCGCGTTCGTCGACGCCGTCTGCCCGTCCACGCTGCCCGAGTCGTACGACAACGCCACCGTCGGGACGAGGTCCGACGCCGCCGGCGGCACGGTCACCGGATAGGAGTACGTAAACGAACCCGTGCTACCACCGCCGGTCCAGGAACCCGACGGCTTCAGATCCGTGGCCGCGTACGTGCCGCCCTTGCCGCCCTCCTCGCCGGCCGCTGCCACCGCCGCCAGCACGGTCATGCCACCCGTCACCCGGGCCTGCGCGTCCGCCGCCAACGGCACCTCGGCCGACACAGTCCGGGCCGCCGCATCGTTCATCGACACCAGGGGGGTCGCCGTCCGACACTCGCTCACCGTCGGCGTCGTTACCGCACAGGCCGGCAACCGCACCAGCCGCAGCCGCGACCCGTAGTTACCGCCGAACGCCTCGGCGAACCCCGCATAGTCCACTCCGACCCGCACCGAGCCCGAGGACACGTCCGGAGAAACCGACAGCAGTACGCCGTCCACCCCGGCCGCCTCAGCCGCGCGACGGTCGGCGACCTTCACCTTCAGGCCACGCGGACCGGCCCGGCCGGCCTTCTCGGCCACCGGCTGCACCCACACCGGCATGCCCGCCACACGTGTCTTCGTCGGCGTCGCCGCCCGCGCCCCAGCCGAGACGGCCGCCAGGTCGACCTCCGCCGAGGCGGCCTTCGGCCACACCGTCCGCGTCGGCTTGTACGTCGACTTCGCGTCGTCCGGGGGCGTCACGAACTTCGTCGGCAACGGCTTCACACCCTTGACCGATTGCCCCGGCGACGTCGCCGGGGCCTTCGCGATCTCCGGGCCCTTCGGCTTCGCCACCGCAGGCGAACCCGACAACAGGCTGGCTGCGACCGCTGCGGACGCGACAACCGCGACCAGCCGTCTTGGACGTTTGAGCACGCGGGATCCCCCGTGGACGGCCATGCTGACCTCAACTCTGTGCAGTGAAATGAGAGGCCACGCAGAGTGATTGATCATGCACCCCCGTGGCGCGAACAATGTTTCATGTTCAACCATCCCAAGAGGTCACGAACGGATAACGATGATCAGCTCCCGATGCCATCAAAACCGTCTCACTGAGTGCTAAAAGGACAGCAGCAAGTGACCGGAGACGTTTCTCGCGGGCCGGCGCGACTGCTTCACTGTGGCCGCTCGACCGCATGCGTCCATGCGTTCACGTCACTCACGGGGAGTACCTCAGATGATCACCAGACGGCTGCGCCTACGCGCTGTCGCATCGGGTGCGGTGGCCGCTGTGGCCATCGCCACGGCCGCGGTGCCGCTCGCCGCACCGGC
>NZ_JBFAQS010000033.1:0-22484 GCF_040678875.1 Micromonospora sp. NPDC049274 | reverse complement strand
TTATTTTTTTTTTTTCTCCCCAACCCCCGCCGCGGGGGCCCTAAAATTAAACACCCCCCCCCCCGGGGGGCCCCCCCCCGGGGGCCCGGGGGGGGGGGGGGGGGTGGGGTGGGGGGGTGGGTGGGTCAGGTGGGGAGGTTGATCTCGCCCGTCGCCACCAGGACGGCGGGGCCGGACAGCCAGCAGGAACTCTCGGTGACCGTCACCGTCAGGCGGCCCCCGGGCACGTCCACGGCGACCACCCCGGTGTCCCGCCCGGCGTCGCGCAGGGCCACCGCGCCCACCGCGCACGCGCCGGTACCGCAGGACAGGGTTTCGGCGCTGCCGCGCTCGTACACCCGCATCAGGGAATGCGCGTCGGTGCCGTCGACCGGGTCGCCCGCCACGATGAACTCCACGTTCACGCCGGCCGGGAAGACCTCCGGATCGAACCCGGGCGCGACGGTCAGATCCAGCGCGGCCAGCTCCACGCCCGCCGGCAGGACACAGACCAGGTGCGGGTTGCCGATATCCACGGCGGTGCCGGGCAGGGTCAGCCCGCCCAGGGTGGCGGTCGAGGCGTCGTACACCTGGGGGCGGCGCATCTCCACGGACACGGCGTCACCCTCGACCAGCGCGCGCACGACGCCGGCCCGGGTGGCCACCGGCAGCGCCGCGCCGGTGGGCGTGGCCAGCTCGTTGTCGAGCAGGTACCGGACGAAGACCCGCGCGCCGTTGCCACACATCTCGGCGAACGAACCGTCGGCGTTCCAGTAGTCCATGAACCACTCGGCCTCGCCGGCCAGGTCGGCGCCGTCGGGGTGCTTGGCCGCGCGGACGACCCGCAGCACGCCGTCCGCGCCAATGCCCCGCCGCCGGTCACAGAGCGCCGCGACCAGCCCCGGGGTCAGATCGAGCTGACCGTCCGGGTCGGGCAGGAGGACGAAGTCGTTGCCGGTGCCGTGGCCCTTGGTGAACTCCACGCCCCCATTATCGCGTCTCGGCGGGCACCAGACGCAGGGCGGCGCCGATCAGGTCCGGCGCGGCCGAGTCCAGCCAGTGGATCCGTGGGTCGCGCCGGAACCAGGACCGCTGCCGGCGGACGAAACGCCTGGTGGCCCGGACCGTCTCATCGTGCGCCTGCGCCTCGGTCAGCTCACCGTCGAGCATCCTGAGCACCTGTTGGTAGCCCAGCGCGCGGCTCGCCGTCCGCCCCTCGGGCAGCCCCCGACCCACCAGCTCGCGGGTCTCCGGCACCAGACCGTCGGCCCACATCCGGTCCACCCGCAGCGCGATCCGCTCGTCCAGCACGCTGGTGTCCAGGTCGACACCGAGCTGCACCGACGGGTAGTACGGCGTCGGCTGCGGAAGCGACGCGGCGAACGGCGCACCGGTCAGCTCGATCACCTCCAGGGCCCGGACGATCCGCCGGCCGTTGCCGGGCAGGATGCCACCGGCGGCCACCGGGTCGGCGGCGCGCAGCCGCGCGTACAGCGGCGCGGGGCCCACCTCGGCCAACTCCCGCTCCAACCGCTCGCGCAGCGCCGCGTCGGTGCCGGGGAACTCGAAGCGTTCCAGCACCGCCCGCACGTACAGCCCCGAGCCACCCACCAGCAGTGGCACCCGACCTCGGGACAGGATGTCGTCCACGGCCGCGCGGGCCAGCCGCTGGTACTCGGCGACGCTGGCCGGCTCGGTGACCTCCCAGATGTCCAACAGGTGGTGCGGCACGCCGTCCCGCTCGGCGGGAGTCAGCTTGGCGGTGCCGATGTCCATGCCCCGGTACAGCTGCATCGAGTCGGCGTTGACCACCTCCCCGTCCAGGGCGTGCGCGAGCGCGATGCTCAACGCCGACTTGCCCGCCGCGGTCGGGCCGACCACCGCCACGACCGTGCCGGCCGGAACCGCCCCGTCGCCGGTCACGCACGCTCCCACGACGCCACGAAGTAGGCCACGCCGTAGGGGGCCGAGTCGTGCAGCAGCTCGCCGCGCCACCCGCCGCCACTCGACCGGGCCGCCTCGGCGAGCACCTGCCACGACGCCCGGCCGGCGACCCTCAACCGCGCCGACAGATCCGTGTCCAGGCCGCGCAGGGCGTCCAGGTCCGCCTCGGCCAGGGCTGCGGCGACCCCCTTGTCGTACGGGAGGGCACGCTTGTCGTCGTACCCGGGGGCCTTCTCCCCTCGGCACGCGGACCCGTCGCCGAGCACCAGCAGCGCCACCCGGTCACCGGCCGCGGCAACCTGCTCGGCGAGCGCGGCCACCTCGACCGGCCCGGCGTCGGCGGTCACCTGCACGGCGCTCACCGGCGCGGCGGTGATGGCGAGCCGCGCGGCGTGCCGGGTCAGCAGCCACGCGCCGACCGTCAGGCTCAACGGCAGCACGGCGCCCCGGTCCGGCTGACCGGGGACCAGGGGCACGTCCAGGTCGACGCCCCAGGGCTGTAGGGAACCGGTGGCCGGGGGCCGGATCGAGCCGGTCGACGGGCCGACGCCGAGCAGCACCACCGCGTCCGGATCGACGGCCAGCAGCCGGCGTACGGCGAGGTCACACGCAGCCCGCAGGTCGTCCAGCTCCCCCGCGGCCGCACCGGCGACCTCGGGCACGAGCAGGGGCGGATGCGGGCAGACGGCGGCGGCGACCAGTGGCACCCGTCCACCGTAGCGGGAATGCCCGGTGCGTCTCCGCGCCGATCCGGTCAAACAGGCTCTAGGACACCGTATGGTCACGGTCGGCGATAGGCGCTCGACGCGGACCGGGTCGGACCTGTGACAATGCCGGAAGTAACTTGGCTGCGCCGTGGCGGCGACGGGGGACGGCTCCCTCGACGCCGGGAGAACGAGGATGGGCACATGAGCGACTGGACTGCCTTCGGACGGGTGGACGCGGACGGCACCGTTTACGTCAAGACCTCCGAAGGCGAGCGGGTGGTCGGATCCTGGCAGGCGGGAGCACCGGAGGAGGGTCTCGCGCACTTCGCACGCCGCTTCGCCGACCTGGTCACCGAAGTGGACCTGACCGAAGCGCGGCTCAACTCGGGCGCGGCGGACGCCGGGCACTCGCTGAGCACGATCAAGCGGATCCGCGCCACGCTGCCCGAGGCCCACGTGGTCGGCGACATCGACGCCCTGACCGCTCGGCTGGACAAGCTGGCGACCCTCGCCGAGGAGAAGGCCACCGAGGCGCGTGCCGCCCGGGACGCCGCCCGCGGTGAGGCCCTGGCACGCAAGACCGCGCTGGTGGAGGAGGCCGAGAAGCTCGCCGCCGAGTCCACCGGGTGGAAGACGGCAGGTGACCGGCTCAAGGAGATCCTCGACGAGTGGAAGACCATTCGCGGGGTCGACAAGAAGGCCGACGGTGAACTGTGGAAGCGGTTCGCCGCCGCACGCGACGGCTTCACCAGGCGTCGGGGCGCCCACTTCGCCTCCCTGGACGCGACGCGCAAGCAGGCGCAGACCGTCAAGGAGGAGTTGGTCGCCGAGGCCGAGAGCATCAAGGACTCCACCGAGTGGGCGGCCACGGCCAACCAGCTCAAGGAGCTGATGACGCAGTGGAAGGCCGCCCCGCGTGCCTCCAAGGAGGCCGAGCAGAAGCTCTGGGAACGGTTCCGGGCCGCACAGGACGCCTTCTTCAGCCGGCGCAGCGAGGTCTTCTCCGCCCGGGACAACGAGCAGCGCGGCAACCTGGAGCGTAAGCAGGCCCTGCTGGCCGAGGCCGAGGCCCTGGACATCGACGCCGACCCGAAGGGCGCCCAGGCCAAGCTGCGGGAGATCCAGGCCCAGTGGCACGAGGCCGGCCGGGTGCCCCGCGAGGCAGCCGCCGGGCTGGAGCGCCGGCTGCGTGTCATCGACGACAAGGTCCGCGACGTGATGGACTCGGCGTGGCGCCGCACCACCAAGGAGGACAACCCGCTGCTCGCCCAGATGCGGTCCCAGGTGGCCGAGGCCGAGGAGCGGCTGGCCCGGGCGCAGAGCGCCGGGGACGCCCGCCGGATCAAGGAGGCCGAGCAGGCCCTCGCCTCCAAGCGGCAGTTCCTCCAGCTCGCCGAGCAGGCCGGCTGACCTGACGACGTCCGAAGCCCCCGGTCCCAAGCGGGACCGGGGGCTTCCGCGTGTCCCCCCGCGCCCCGCGCCCCGCGCCCCGCGCCCCGCGCCCCGCGCCCCGCGCCCCGCGCCCCGCGCCCCGCGCCCCGCGCCCCGCGCCCCGCGCCCCGCGCCAAGATCCTCACAACATCCCCGATGTTGCTGCCTCAGACGCGCCGAAGGCAGCAACATCGGTGTAGTTGCGCAGATCTTGAACGCTTGCGGACGCGCGGGCCGCCGGGAGGCCGGGCTCCGATGCGATCGACCTTCATGTTCGTGCTCGATCCTGGATGTAGTGGTATCCCGGTGGATCGAGGCCACTACATCCAGGATCGAGCACGATCTTGCGCGGGTGGGGCCGGGGGCCGCAGGACGGAAGCCCCCGGGCGGAAGCCCAGGCGCGGAGCCCAGGCGCGGAAGCCCAGGCGCGACCCAGGTGCGGAAGCCCCGGCGCGGAAGCCCCGGCGCGGAAGCCCAGGCGCGGAAGCCACGGCGCGGAAGCCACGGCGCGGAGGGCGGGCGGGCCGGGTGGCAGGTTGACGCATTGAGGCGGGCTGATGAGAATGGGCGACGGAGTCAGGTAGGGCCACCGGGACGAGGGCGACGACGGCGGGGTTCCGCTGTCGAGGATCGGCCGGTGCGCTTCCGCGAGTGTCCCCGTCCGCGTGACATGGACCGTCGCGCACTGTCCGCGTACCCGAAAAGGGGCCGTGACGTGCCGACGGCAGCTCGCCCGCGCGGCCCCTGGCCGACGTCGGGCCTGTGAAGTGGAGCTCGAATGTTCCGTCCCAAAGCTCTCGGCGGTGCGCTGACCGCGCTCGCCACCGTCGCGGCCGGCGTGTTCTTCGCCGCCGCCGTCAGCACCACCCCGGCCTCCGCCGCGGGCACCGGCACCGGTTATCTGCACACGAACGGCAGTCAGATCGTGGACAGCACCGGCGCCACGGTGAGGTTGACCGGCATCAACTGGTTCGGCATGGAGACCGACAACAAGACCTTCCACGGGCTCTGGTCGAGCAATCCGTGGCGGGGGCAGCTCGACACGATGGCCCGGTTGGGCTACAACACGCTGCGGGTGCCGTACTCGAACGACGCGCTGAAGCCGGGCGCGACCGCCACCGGGATCAACGACTTCGTCAACCCGGACCTGATCGGGCTCTCGCCGTTGCAGATCCTGGACAAGGTGATCGCCTACGCCGGCAGCAAGGGGATGCGGATCATCCTGGACCGGCACCGGCCGACGTCGGCCGGGCAGTCGCCGCTCTGGTACACGCCGACGGTCTCCGAGGCGACCTGGATCAACGACTGGAAGATGCTCGCCCAGCGGTACGCGGGCAATCCCACGGTGATCGGCGCGGACCTGCACAACGAGCCGCACGCCGAGGGCACCAACCCGGCGGCCACCGGCGCGTGCTGGGGCTGCGGCGACACCGCGCGGGACTGGCGGCTCGCCGCCGAGCGGGCCGGCAACGCGATCCTCGGTGTCCAGCCCAACTGGTTGATCTTCGTGGAGGGGGTGAGCTGCCCCAGCGGTGGCCTCTCCAACGTGTGGGACAACGACCCGAGCAACGACGAGGACTGCGGCTGGTGGGGCGGCAACCTGTCGAAGGCCGGCCAGTTCCCGGTACGCCTGAACGTGGCCAACCGGCTGGTCTACTCGCCGCACGAGTACGCCACGTCGGTCTACCGGCAGACCTGGTTCGACGCCCCCGACTACCCGGCGAACATGCCGGCCATCTGGGACAAGTACTTCGGTTACCTCTACAAGCAGAACATCGCCCCGATCATGATGGGTGAGTTCGGCAGCACCCTGGCCGACCCGAAGGACCGGGTGTGGCTGGAGAAGTTGATGGCGTACACGGGCACCGGGGTGACCGGGATGTCGTTCACCTACTGGTCGTGGAACCCCAACTCGGGTGACACCGGCGGCATCGCGCTTGACGACTGGACGAACGTCAACACCACCAAGCAGGCGATCCTCCAGCCGTACCTGATCGCGCCGTCCGGTGGCGGACCCACCGGCGGGCCGACGGGCGGACCGACCGGTGGACCGACCGGCGGGCCGACGACCCCGCCCCCGGGCGCCTGCACGGCCACCTACCGGCAGGTGAACGCCTGGCAGGGCGGCTTCCAGGGTGAGGTGACAGTGAAGAACACCGGCACGGCCGCGGTGAATCCGTGGTCGGTGACCTGGACCTGGCCGTCCGGCGTGACGCTGGGCAGTGGCTGGAACGCCACTGTCACCCAGTCGGGTACGACGGTCACGGCTGCCGCGCCCAGTCACGCGCCGTCCCTGGCGGCGGGCGCCTCGGTCACCGTGGGCTTCACCGCCAACGGCACGGCCAGCACCCCAGCGAGCGTGAAGCTCAACGGCGCCGGCTGCTGAGCCACCGGGGTGGCCGGCGCTCACGTCGTGAGCGCCGGCCACCCCGTCCATTTACATCCAAGGGCTTCTATGCTTCCATCGGGAAAGCGCTTGCCTCGGCAGTGGTCGGCGCGAGCGCGGGAGCCGCTTTCACCGAACTGCACCGGCGGGCCCGGGACCCCACGGGTCCCGGCCTACCTCGCCGCCCACGGGCATGGGCGTCGCGACGGTCCGTCCGCCTCATCGAGAGGAAGCAGCATGCACAGAACACAGCGTCGGATGACGCTGCTCGCCACCACCGCCGCCGCCACCGCAGCCCTGGTCACCGGCGGGCTCCTGACCGCCGTCTCCGCCCAGGCGGCCGCCGGCTGCCGGGTCGCCTACTCGGTCGCCAGCCAGTGGCCGGGCGGGTTCACCGGCAACGTCACGGTCACCAACCTCGGCGACCCGGTCTCCGGGTGGACGCTGCGCTGGTCGTACGGGGCCGGGCAGCAGGTCAGCCAGGCGTGGGGCGCCACCGCCACGCAGAGCGGGGCCCAGGTCTCAGCCACCAACGTCGACTACAACGGCGCCCTGGCCACCAACGGCAGCGCCTCGTTCGGGTTCAACGCGAGCTGGAACAACTCCAGCAACCCGGACCCGACCAGCTTCACCCTGAACAACGTCGCCTGCACCGGCGGCACCACCACCCCGACCACCCCGGCCACGCCGACCACCCCGGGAACCCCGAACACGTCGGGCACGCCTGGCGCCCCGACGACCCCACCGATCCCGAGCGATCCGCCGCCCAGCGTCCCGCCACCGACAGGTCTCGTGGGCTGGGCCACCCAGAACGGCGGCACCACAGGCGGCGGCGGCGCACCGACCACCACCGTCAGCAACGCCTCGGCGCTGACCAGCGCCCTGAACGCGACAGGCGCCGCGGTGATCCGGGTGTCCGGCACGATCTCCTGCTCGGGCATGCTGCGGGTCCGGTCCAACAAGACCATCCTCGGCAACTCCGGCGCGACGATCGTCGGCTGCGGACTCAACGTCAGCGGTGACCGCAACGTCATCATCCGGAATCTGACCTTCCGGGACTGGAACGACGACGCGATAAACGTGCAGGAGTCGGCCACCAACGTCTGGATCGACCACAACACCTTCAGCAACGGGTACGACGGCGCTGTCGACATCAAGCGCGGGTCGGACTTCGTCACCGTGTCGTGGAACCGGGTCTTCAACCACGACAAGACCATGCTGCTCGGCCACAGCGACGACAACGGCGCACAGGACACCGGCCACCTGCGGGTGACCTACCACCACAACTGGTTCGACGGCAGCAGGCAGCGCAACCCCCGGGTGCGCTTCGGCAACCCGGTGCACGTCTACAACAACTACTACCGGGCCAACGGCGGCTACGGCGTGGCCTCCACCGAGAACGCCGGCGTGCTCGTCGAGGGCAACTACTTCGAGAACGTCAACGACACGTACCACCTCGGCGAGGCCGACTCCGGGCCGGGTCGCCTGGTCGCCCGCAACAACCACTTCGTCAACTCGCCCGCCGGACAGACCGGCGGCAGCGTCGCCAGCATCCCGTACTCGTACCAGCTGGACACCGCGAGCACCGTCAAGTCCATCGTGACGGGCGGCGCCGGCGCCGGTCGCATCACTGTCTGACCGTGGGCCGGTCGGGGTCCGCCGTGCCGGCGGACCCCGGTCGGGGTCAGTGCGCGGCGCAGCCGGTCGTCGGCGCGGGCGCGACCGCCGGTGCGCCGATCGTGGGCAGGCCGAGCAACACCCCGGGGGTACGCGGGGAACGGCCCGCCTCGGCGGCGTCACCCGCCCGGGTCCGCCGGTGCGACAGTGGCGCTCCGTCGGCGTTGAGGTGGTGCGGCGCGGCGTACGTGACTGTGGTCTGCACGATGTCGCCGGGCCGGATCGACCCGGCGAAGCTGCCGGCGTCGAAGTGCACGAGCCGGCCGTCACGCGCCCGGCCGGACAGCCGCCCGGTCCGCTCGTCCTTGCGGCCCTCGCCGACCGCGACAAGCACCTCGACGGTCTCCCCCACGAGGCGCTTGTTCTCCGCCCAGGAGATCTCCTCGACGCAGGCGATCAGCCGCTCGTAGCGCTCCTGCACGACCTGCTTGGGCAGTTGGCCGTCCATGGTGGCGGCGGGGGTGCCGGGGCGCTTCGAGTACTGGAAGGTGAAGGCCGAGGAGAACCGGGACTCGCGCACCACGTCCAGGGTGCGCTGGAAGTCGGCCTCCGTCTCGCCGGGGAAGCCGACGATGATGTCGGTGGTGATCGCCGCGTCCGGCATCGCCGCCCGGACCTTCTCGATGATCCCCAGGTAGCGCTCGGAACGGTACGACCGGCGCATCGCCTTCAGCACGTCGTCGGAGCCGGACTGCAACGGCATGTGCAGCGAGTGGCACACGTTCGGCGTCTCGGCCATCGCGGCGATCACGTCGTCGGTGAAGTCCTTCGGGTGCGGGCTCGTGAACCGGACCCGCTCCAGCCCGTCGATCTCGCCGCAGGCGCGCAGCAGCTTGCCGAACGCGTACCGGTCACCGAACTCGACACCGTAGGAGTTGACGTTCTGCCCGAGCAGGGTCACCTCCAGCACACCCTCGTCGACCAGGGCGCGCACCTCGGAGAGGACGTCGCCGGGACGGCGGTCCTTCTCCTTGCCGCGCAGAGAGGGCACGATGCAGAACGTGCAGGTGTTGTTGCAGCCCACCGAGATCGAGACCCAGCCGGCGTACGTGGACTCGCGGCGGGTCGGCAGCGTGGACGGGAAGACGTCCAGCGACTCCAGGATCTCCACCTCGGCGGCCGCGTTGTGCCGGGCCCGTTCCAGCAGCACCGGCAGCGCGCCGATGTTGTGCGTGCCGAAGACCACGTCCACCCAGGGCGCCCTGCGGACGATCTCGCCGCGGTCCTTCTGCGCCAGGCAACCACCGACGGCGATCTGCATCCCCGGGTGCTTGTCCTTCACGGGGCGCAGATGACCGAGGTTGCCGTAGAGGCGGTTGTCGGCGTTCTCCCGTACCGCGCAGGTGTTGAAGACGACGATGTCCGGGGTGTCGTCGGCCTGGGGCGCGCGTACGTAGCCGGCCTGTTCGAGCAGGCCGGAGATGCGCTCGGAATCGTGCACGTTCATCTGGCAGCCGTAGGTGCGCACCTGGTAGGTGCGCGGGCTGCCCGCCGCTGCGGTAGTCATGACCACGACAGCGTATCCGGGTCGGCCGGATCGCCCCGAACCGAGGAGCACCCGACATGTGCCGAAGCATCAAGACGCTGCGCGAGCCGTTCACCCCGCAGGTGACCGACACGGACATCGAGGCGGCGGCGTTGCAGTACGTCCGGAAGATCTCGGGCTTCCGGGCGCCCGCCGCGCACAACGCCGCCGCGTTCGAGGCCGCGGTGGCCGCCGTGACGGAGGCCACCCGCACCCTGCTCGACCAGTTGGTCGTGCGGGGTGGCGGGTCGGGCTCGGTCGCTGCGGGTCAGGCCGCGGCGAGCACCGGCGCGACGGTGTCGGGCGCCCACCGCGAGCGGTGACACTGCGACCAGCCCCGGCAGCCCGGGTCGCCCACCGTGCAGAGCCGCCGCCGGCTGAGCACCTCGCCGTCGTCGGTGTCCCGGACGTCGAAGTGCACCGGGCGGACCGTCCCGTCCGGTGCGACGAGCAGGTGCCGGCCGGCGTCGAGCGTGTCGTCGCGCAGTAGACAGTTGCGGCCCAGCAGCCGGGCCAGCGCGGCGATGCTGGCGTGCTCGGAGAGCCGGTCCGGCACCCCGTAGCAGTCGACCACCGTCGAGAACTCGCCCGGCGCCTGCCAGACGTCACACACCACCGCGTACGCCGGCAGTCGGGCCGGGTCCGCCACCGCGAGCGGCATCACCACCCGGCCGAGCGCCTCGGCCAGCGCCGGGTAGACCTCCACGGGTCGTACCCGATCGATTCTCCAGTTCCACAGCTCGGTCATTCCGCCTCCTCGCTGCGTTCGTCCCACCGGCCTCCGGATCGGGCCTTACTCACGATGGTGGGGGGCATTTGACCCCAGCCGGGGGCAAGTTACCGGTCTGTGACCATTCCGGGCAAAATTTCCCTGAGCGGCATTGCTCGGAGTAGCGGGAAGGTGACAGTTTATCGGGTATCGTGCGCCCGGCGCGCCATCGGGCCCGCGTGTCCTCGCGCCGCCGTGTCCGCCTGCGCCGCCGTGTCCGTCAGCGCAGGACCACCAGGTGCTCCCCGCGGGGCAGCAGCTCGCCCACCACCGGCGCACCCGGCAGCTCACCGGCGACCAGCAGACCACCGGAGGTCTGCGCGTCGGCCAACAGCAACCGCTCACCCTCGTCCGCCGCGCCGAAATCCGTCCACTGGGTGACCCAGTCCAGGTTGCGACGGCTGCCGCCGCTGACGTACCCGTCGCGCAGCGCCTCCCGCGCGCCGGCCAGGTAGGGCACCAGGGCGGTGTCGATGGCCACCGTGAGCCGGCTGGCACGGGCCAGCTTCGAGGCGTGCCCGAGCAGGCCGAAGCCTGTCACGTCGGTGCCGCACCGGATACCGGCGGCGACCGCCGCCCGCGCGGCGTCGCGGTTGAGCGCGCTCATCGTGGCGACCGCCTCCGGGAAGCTCTCGCCGGTGGCCTTGTGCCGGGTGTTGAGCACGCCCACGCCGAGCGGCTTGGTCAGCGACAGCGGCACTCCGGCCCGACCGGCGTCCAGAGTGATCAGCTCCTCCGGTCGGACGGTGCCGGTGACCGCGAGACCGTACTTCGGACCGTCGTCGTCGACGCTGTGCCCGCCGGCCAGGTGACAGCCCGCCTCCCGGGCCACGTCCTGGCCACCGCGCAGCACCTCGCGCGCCAACTCCAGCGGGAGCACGTCGCGCGGCCAGCAGAGCAGGTTGAGCGCCACCAGCGGGACGCCGCCCATCGCGTACACGTCGGAGAGCGCGTTGGCCGCCGCGATGCGCCCCCAGTCGTACGCGTCGTCGACGACAGGTGTGAAGAAGTCCGCGGTGCTGACCAGGCCGGTACGCTCGTCCAGCCGGACCACCGCGGCGTCGTCGCCGTGGTCCAGGCCGACGAGCAGCTCCGCCGTTCCGGTGGCCGGCCCGAGACCGGCGACCATGGCCTCCAGCTCGCCCGGCGGAATCTTGCAGGCGCAGCCACCGCCGCGGGCGTACTTCGTCAGGCGTACCGGTTCGGTCATGCTTCCATCGTCGCGGGCATCCGGTGCCGCCGCCACTGTTGCGGTCCGCTCGATGACCGAAATCGGACCCTCGACACCGATCGTGACCGGTGTTACCGCTCCGTGACCAACTGAGTTGCGTTCCGCCACAGCCCGCCGCCTACAGTTGCCCAACCAGGGGTCAACCGACCCCGATCCGGGGAGACGACAGGGACGGTGGACGACGTGACGACGGGCGAACCGCTCATCGTGCTGGACGCGGTCAACAAGTGGTTCGGGCCGCTGCACGTGCTGGACGACGTCTCGCTGTCGGTGGGTCGGGGCGAGGTGGTCGTGGTGATCGGCCCGTCCGGCTCCGGCAAGTCGACGCTGTGCCGCGCCATCAACCGACTGGAACCGATCAACTCCGGCACCATCACCTTCGACGGTCAGCCGCTGCCGGCCGAGGGCAAGGCCCTCGCGAAGCTGCGCAGCGAGGTGGGGATGGTCTTCCAGTCCTTCAACCTCTTCGCCCACAAGACCATCCTGGAGAACGTCACCCTCGGGCCGGTCAAGGTCCGCGGGGAGAAGCCCGCCGCGGCGCGCGAGCGCGGCCTGGCCCTGCTCGACCGGGTCGGCATCGCCAACCAGGCGGACAAGTTCCCGGCCCAGCTCTCCGGTGGCCAGCAGCAGCGTGCGGCGATCGCCCGCGCCCTGGCCATGCAGCCCAAGGCGATGCTCTTCGACGAGCCGACCAGCGCGCTGGACCCGGAGATGGTCGGCGAGGTGCTCGACGTGATGACCTCGCTGGCCCGCGACGGCATGACCATGGTCGTGGTCACCCACGAGATGGGCTTCGCCCGGCACGCCGCCAACCGGGTCATCTTCATGGCCGACGGGCAGCTGGTCGAGGATGCCCCACCGGCGGAGTTCTTCGCGAACCCGCGCAGCGAGCGGGCCCGCGACTTCCTCTCCAAGATCCTCACGCACTAGGCGTCCGTAGTGGAGCGCGCCGTACTCGGTGGGCTCCGTTGAAGAAGGAGAAGAGTATGCGTATCAAGCGCGTTGCGGCAGTCGCCGCGGTCGCCGCTCTGGCGCTCGGCCTCACCGCCTGTGGTGGCGACGACGACGGGGACTCCGGTGCTGGCAGCAAGTCCTTCGCCGCCGGCAGCACCATGGAGAAGCTGAACAAGGCCCAGAAGATCAAGGTCGGCACCAAGTTCGACCAGCCGGGCTTCGGCCAGAAGGGTCTGTCCGGCAAGCCGGAGGGCTTCGACGTCGAGATCGCCAAGATCATCGTCAAGGAGCTGGGCATCCCCGAGGACAAGATCGAGTACGTCGAGACGCCGTCGAAGGTCCGTGAGGACAAGATCGTGGACGGCAGCGTCGACCTGGTCGCCGCCACCTACACGATCAACGACAAGCGCAAGGAGCGCATCGCCTTCGCGGGCCCGTACTACGAGGCCGGCCAGAACATCCTGGTCAAGAAGGACGACGCGACGATCACCGGTCCGGACTCGTTCAAGGACGGCACCAAGAAGGTCTGCTCGGTCACCGGCTCGACGCCGGCCGAGACCATCAAGACGTACGTCAAGGACGTCGGCTCGCAGCTGGTGCTCTTCGACACCTACGACAAGTGCCGGGACGCGCTCAAGGGCGGCCAGGTCGATGCCGTCACCACCGACAACGTGATCCTGCTCGGCTACATCGCCAAGGACGAGGCGTCCTTCAAGCTGGCCGGCGCCAACTTCACCAAGGAGCCGTACGGCATCGGCGTGAAGAAGGAAGACGCCGACTTCCGCAGCTTCATCAACGACACCCTGGACAAGGCCGTCGCCGACGGTCGGTGGAAGAAGGCCTGGGACGACACCGCCGGCAAGTTCGGCGCGGAACTGGGCTCGGCGCCCACCATCAACCGCTACTGATCTGATCCTTCGATCTGGAGGGTGGGGAGGAACACCGACCCGTGAACGTGCTCATCGACAAGTTCGACGTCTTTGCGGGTGGTTTCTGGCTCACCCTCCAGATCTGCGTGCTCGCCGCGATCGGCGCCCTGATCCTGGGCGCGATCGTGGCGGTGCTCCGCATCTCGCCGGTGCCGCCGCTGCGCGCGCTCGGCACCGGCTACGTGAACGTCTTCCGCAACATGCCGCTGACCGTCGTGATGTTCTTCGCCGCGTTCGGTCTGCCGGCGCTCGGTTCCAACGCCGACTTCCTGCGCATTCCCGTCGTGGACGGGTTGTTCAAGCGGCTCGGCACCGATCTGCCGTACTTCCGCTTCGCCCTGATCGCGCTGGTGCTCTACACCGCGGCGTTCGTCTGCGAGGCGCTGCGCTCCGGGGTGAACGCGGTGCCGGCCGGGCAGGCCGAGGCCGCTCGCTCCCTCGGGCTCACCTTCAGCCAGAACCTGCGCTACGTGGTGCTGCCGCAGTCCTGGAAGGCATCCATCGTGCCGCTCGGCTCGGTGATCATCGCAATGATCAAAAACTCGGCACTGGTCGGCTTCTTCGGGGTGGTCGGTGACCTGTCACAGACCGCGGACCAGCTCACGTCGGCCGAGGGTTATGCCTTCATTCCCGTCGCAATCGGCATCTCGATCGGATACCTGATCATGACTGTGCCGCTCGGTGCCCTGCTGGACCGACTGGAGAAGCGACAGGCGGTGGCCCGGTGACCCAGCAGACCACAGTCCTCTACGACGTTCCCGGCCCGCGCCAGCGGCGGATCACGCTGATCAGCAGCCTGGTCGCCACCGTGGCGCTGCTGGTCGGGGCCTACTTCCTGATCTACCGGCCGCTCGACGACAAGGGTCAGCTCTCGATGGAGCTGTGGGGGCCGTTGATCGACCCCTCCAACGAGAACTTCTCCCAGGTGTGGGACCGGATCGGCCACGGCTTCAAGAACACCCTGATCGCGGCCGCGCTGGCCATCGTCGCCTCCCTGGTGGTGGGCACCCTGCTGGCCGTACTGCGGATCCAGCTCAAGAGCCTCACCCGGCGGCGGTTCACCGGGCTGGCCACGCCCGTGTCGTACCTGCTCCGCGGGGCGAGCCTGCTGCTCTCGGCGCTCACCCGAGCCTGCGTCGAGGTGTTCCGCGGCCTGCCGGTCGTCATCACCATCTTCTTCGTGGCCCGCGGCTTCCCCGAGTTCGGCATCTCGTTCGACACCCTCTGGTACCTGGTGATCGGCCTGACCATCTACAACTCGGTGGTCATCGCCGAGATCCTCCGCTCCGGCATGGAGGGTCTGCCCGGCGGCCAGGCAGAGGCCGCGGCTGCCATCGGGTTGTCCCCCGCGCAGACCACCCGGATGATCCTGCTGCCGCAGTCGTTCCGGATCATGCTGCCGGCGCTGATCAGCCAGTTGGTCGTGGTGCTCAAGGACACCTCGCTGGGGTTCATCATCAGCTACGAAGAGACCTTGAACATCGGTAAGCAGATCATCGGCGTGCTGGGCAACCCGATCCAGGTGTACGTCGTCATCGCCGTGCTCTTCATCGCGGTGAACTACTCGCTGTCGAAGCTCGCCCAGTACATCCAGCGGCGGCTCGCCCGGGGCCGCAAGACCGCGGGCACCCCGGCGCAGAACCCGCCGCCGGCGGCACTGATGTCCCAGGCCGAGGGCACCGGCGGCATCTGACACGCAGATCGCCCAAGCGTTCGCTGATATCGGGGTATCACCGGCGACGGGATACCCCGATATCGCGAAAACGTGTCGATCACGGGCTCGCGCCGGGCGGCGCGGGCCGGGGTCAGCGGGCGATCTCGGTGACCCGGGACTCACGGACCACTGTGACGCGGATCTGACCCGGGTAGGTCAGCTCCTCCTCGATCTGCTTCGCCACGTCGCGGGCCAGCACGGCCGCCCCGATGTCGTCCACGTCGTCCGGCTTGACCATCACCCGGATCTCCCGGCCGGCCTGCATGGCGAACACCTTGTCGACACCGAGTTTCCCGGCCGCGATCTCCTCGATCCGCTCCAGCCGCTTGACGTACGCCTCCAGGCTCTCTCGACGCGCGCCCGGCCGACCGCCGGAACAGGCGTCGGAGGCCTGGGTGAGCACGGCCTCGATCGTCTGCGGCGGAACCTCGTTGTGGTGCGCCTCGATGGCGTGCACCACGTCCTCGTGCTCGCCGTACTTGCGGGCCAGGTCGGCGCCGATGATGGCGTGGCTGCCCTCGACCTCGTGGGTGAGCGCCTTGCCGATGTCGTGAAGGAACGCCGACCGCTTGATGGTGGGCACGTCCAGCCGCAGTTCGGCGGCCATGATGCCGGCGATGTGCGCGGTCTCGACCAGGTGCTTGAGCACGTTCTGCCCGTACGAGGTGCGGTAGCGCAGCCGGCCCAGCAGGGTCACCAGCTCCGGGTGGATCTCGGTGATGCCGACCTCGACGAGGGCGTCCTCGGCGGCGCGGAGGCAGA
This sequence comes from Micromonospora sp. NPDC049274, assembly GCF_040678875.1. Taxonomy (NCBI): domain Bacteria; kingdom Bacillati; phylum Actinomycetota; class Actinomycetes; order Micromonosporales; family Micromonosporaceae; genus Micromonospora; species Micromonospora sp. NPDC049274. The sequence goes on along the minus strand of NZ_JBFAQS010000033.1, from coordinate 6,476 downwards.
GCTGCTCCACCTCCTGGCGGGCCAGGTCGTAGACCTCCTCGATCCGGTGCGGGTGGATCCGCCCGTCGAGCACCAGCTTCTCCAGCGTGAGCCGGCCGACCTCCCGGCGTACCGGGTCGAAGCAGGACAGCAACACCGCCTCGGGGGTGTCGTCGATGATGAGGTTGACCCCGGTCACCGACTCGAAGGCGCGGATGTTGCGCCCCTCCCGGCCGATGATGCGGCCCTTCATCTCGTCGCCGGGCAGGTGCAGGACGCTGACCACGCTCTCGGCGGTCTGCTCGCTGGCCACCCGCTGGATCGCGTCCACCACGATGTGTCGGGCCCGCTGCTCGGCGGTGTTGCGCGCGTCGGACTCGATGTCGCGCACCAGCAGCGCGGCCTCCCGCTTGGCGGACGTCTCGATCGCGTCGATCAACTCCAGTCGGGCCGAGTCGGCGGTGAGACCTGCCACCCGCTCCAGTTCCCGACGGCGCAGCTCCTCGGCCTCGGCCAGCTCGGTCTCGCGCTGGACGAGCGCGGACTCCCGGGCCGCGAGGGCAGCGCTCGCGGCGGTGAGCTGCCGCTCCCGCTCGGCGAACCGCTCCACCTCCTCGGTGTGCAGCCGCTCCCGCTCGTCCATCCGGGCCGCCCGGCGCTCCACCTCCGCGGCCTGCTCCCGGGTCGTGGCGGCGAGCACCGCGACCTCCCGCTCGCCGCTGCGTCGCGCAGCCGTACGCAGCTGCTCGGCGTCAGCCTCGGCCTGCTTGTGCGCCCGCTCCAGCACGGTGTCCGCCTCGGCGCGGGCGTCGTCGAGCACCCGCCGGGCCTCGGCCCGGGCCGCCTTCGCCTCGGCCTTCGCCGCCGCCGCCTCGGCACGCGCCGCGGAGGCGGCGGACTTCGCCACGTCGATCGTGCTGTTCGCCTGGTCCGCGGCGTTACGCAGGGCGGCCAGGGACTGCTCCTGACGGTCCTTCTCCGCGATGAAGGCGGGATCCTCCGGGGCCGGCGCCGTGCCCATCCGGCGCAGTGTCCGAATGCCGACCAGCACCGCCCCGACCACGACCACCGCGAGGATCAGGACGGCCGCGAGGAGCACGACGTCGAGGGCGTTCATGCCGGAACCCCGTGAGGTCTACCGGTGAACCTGTGCCGCCGCCCCGCCATGGCCGCCTCCCCTGAACGTCGAGACCGCAGCGACTGTGCCCGAGGCACACTCCTGCGGCTGTGGACGCCCGACCGGAGCGGCTGGCCGTGGATAGCTCTCTCCGCCGGCGGTGCCCTCGGGCATCGTCGGCGACCGGGTGCAGTTGTCGCGGAGCGCCGGACCGGCCAGTCCGGAACTGCCGCCAAAGGCCGCGGAGTCGGCCAAAGTGATGCTGTTCTGTTACGAGATCTATGTTGTGCGCTTAGCCTGCGCTGGTCGGGCAATGTGAGCCTGTATGGCGAGGCTAGGTCGCCGAGGGTGGTCTGGTCAAGGACTCATGATCAAACCCCCCGAACGGAGCGAAGTTGTAGCGTCACCCAAAGCTGATGTCGTTGCGGACAACGGGGGACAAACGCGGCGAGCTGACGGGCGTCGATCCGGATGTCGTACCTGTTCAGCGACGAGGACGCCATCCGCCGAGCCGACTGTGTGACGCCAACGACCCGGCCTCGACGACAACCGCGTGACCCACTTCAAGATCGTGCTCGATCCTGGATCGGATGGCTGCCTCGGTGCCCCGGTGATCCCACGGGATCCCGGATCGAGCACGATCACCCGCTTCGACGACGGCGGGCGGGCAGCTACCTGATCGTGGAGAGCGGCCGCTTCCCACGGTGAAGGACGCCGACAGCTCAGCCGGCGCCGGCTGCCAGCGCGGCGCTGACCAGCGCGGCGTTGCCCGGTGTCGGTGCGCCGTCGGGCAACATGAGCGTGTCCTCCAGCCCGATCCGAGTGTGCAGCCCACGGCTGACCGCCTCGGCGAGCACCGCCCAGGTTGCCGGACCCTCGGCGTGCAGCAGCACCGGCGGGCCGATCCCCGCTGACCGCGCCGCCGACGCTGAAGCGGCGGGGCCCCCCGTCGACGGTGGCGCGGCGGGCATCCCCGTGGACGGTGGGCGTAGCGCGGCGAGGATCCGCGCCGCATCGGCCAACGCGACAGGCGCCGCATCGGCCATGCACTCGACGAGGATCCGGCCGGCCGGCACCCGCCAGGACCGGTACGCCTCGACGGCGTCGAGTGTCCAGAGCCCCACCTCGACGAGCACACCCCGCTCGTGCAGCGCGGAGGCCACCGCCTCGGCGCCGGGCTCGTGCGCGTTGACTGAGGCGAAGTCGGGCAGCACCGACCAGGCCCGGACGGCGGCCACCCGGGCGGCCGGATCCGGTTCGATCCAGGCGCCGGTGCTCACCCCCACCGGCAGCCCCGGACGGGCCGCACGGATCGCGGTCAGCGCGTCGGCGATCACCGCCGGGCGCAGCGACTCGATGCCTGCCGCGTCCCGGGGATGGACGTGCACGGCCGCGACGCCCAGCGCGGCGCAGCGGGCCGCGTCGGCGGCCAACTCCCTCGGGGTCACCGGCACGGCCGGATGGGCCGCACGGCTGCGCTGGCCGTTCAGACACGCCTTCAGCATCAGGTCACCCCCATCGCACCCGTCGCGCCACTCAGTCGAGCGGACGGTTGTCGCGCTCCAGATCGCCCTCGACGTCGGCGAGCGCGTCGGCGTCGATCTGCTCGGCGAACTCGGCCGCCTCGGCGCTCTGCGCGGCGAGCGCGTCCTTCACCGCGCGGATGGCCACGCCGGGTGGATAGCCCTTGCGAGCCAGCATCCCGACCAGCCGGCGGAAGACCGCGTCGGGCTCACCCCGGGCGGTACGCAGTTTGCGATCCACCAGAGCGCGGGCGGTCGCCGCCTCGGTCTCCTCGTCCAGCTCGCCCAGCGCCTCGGTGGCCACCTCACCGTCGACGCCCTTGCGGCGCAGCTCGTTGGCGAGCGCCCGGCGGGCCAGGCCGCGACCGGTGTGCCGGCTGGACACCCAGGCGCGGGCGAACGCGGCGTCGTCGATGATGCCGACCTCGTCGTAGCGGTCGAGCACCTCGGCCGAGACCTCTTCGGAGATGCCCCGCTTGGCCAACGCATCGGCCAGCTCGGCCCGGGTGCGGGGCCGGACGGCGAGCTGGCGCAGGCAGATCTCGCGAGCCACCTCCGACTCGTCACGAGGCGGGGACTGCGGCTCATCGCTCTGCTGCTCGGCCCCCCGGCGACCCCGGCGAGGGCGGGGAGGATCGGTGGCGTCGCCCGTACGGGGTGGGCTGGCATCCCAGCCCCGTCCCGTACGGGCGCGTCGTCCTGCCACTGGTCAGCGACCGGTCAGAAGTCGACAGGCGGCAGCTCCGGGCCACCGGCGGCGTCACCCGCGCCGACCCCGACGCCGAGCTTCTCCAGGATCTTCTTCTCGATCTCGGCGGCCACGTCCGGGTTTTCCTTCAGGAACTCCCGGGCCTTCTCCTTGCCCTGGCCGAGCTGGTCGCCGTCGTACGTGTACCACGCTCCGGACTTGCGGATGATCGCCTGCTCCACGCCGACGTCGATCAGCGAGCCCTCACGCGAGATGCCCTTGCCGTACATGATGTCGAACTCGGCCTGCTTGAACGGCGCGGCGACCTTGTTCTTCACGACCTTGACCCGGGTGCGGTTACCGACCACGTCGGTGCCGTCCTTGAGGCTCTCGATGCGTCGCACGTCGAGCCGGACCGAGGCGTAGAACTTCAGCGCCCGACCACCGGTGGTGGTCTCCGGGCTGCCGAACATGACGCCGATCTTTTCGCGCAGCTGGTTGATGAAGATCGCCGTGGTGCCGGTGTTGCTGAGCACACCGGTGATCTTCCGGAGTGCCTGGCTCATCAGCCGGGCCTGGAGGCCCACGTGGCTGTCGCCCATCTCGCCCTCGATCTCGGCGCGCGGCACGAGGGCCGCCACCGAGTCGATCACGATGATGTCCAGAGCGCCGGAGCGGATCAGCATGTCCGCGATTTCCAGCGCCTGCTCGCCCGTGTCCGGCTGCGAGACCAGCATCGCGTCGGTGTCGACGCCCAGGGCCTTCGCGTACTCCGGATCGAGCGCGTGCTCGGCGTCGATGAAGGCGGCGATGCCGCCGTTGCGCTGGGCGTTGGCCACCGCGTGCAGAGCCACAGTCGTCTTACCGCTGGACTCCGGGCCGTAGATCTCGACCACCCGGCCACGGGGCAGACCACCGATGCCCAGCGCCACGTCGAGCGCGATGGACCCGGTCGGAATGATCGCGGTCTGGACAACCGGCCGGTCGCCCAGCCGCATCACCGAGCCCTTGCCGAATTGCTTGTCAATCTGAGCGAGAGCAAGGTCGAGCGCCTTCTCCCGGTCAGGACCTGCTGCCATCGTTGCCACCCCTGCCTTCGCCGGCGTCTTTCCTGCTGAGCTTCTCGTCACGCGAGACACGCTAGGCGCTGGGTCCGACAGAAAACCAGCCGACGGGCCGCGAGCTGTGGACGAGCACCCCGCTGTGGACAATAGCCGAACAGGTGTACGACTCGACAAGCGACACGCGGAACCGGCGAAAAGGCTGCTCAGCGTAGTCGGGCGGGCACGCGGTCGGGGTACGCGGCGCAGACCGCCCGCCACACCACGTGCGTCTGCTCCCCCGACGACAGCGCCTGCTCGATGGTCCGCCCATGGAGCTGGGACAGCACCTGGTCGCGGGCGATGCTGGCCGCGTAGCCCGGCCCGAACGCCTCCTCCAGCCGCGCCCAGAAGTCCGTCAGCCGCACGTGATCAACCCTCCTCGCCCGGTGCCCCCGTCGGCACCGGGCGCAACGCTAGCGCCACCAGGGGCACTGTCGCGACCGCCGCGAGCAGGGTGAGCACCGGATAACCGGCGAGCTGCATGACAAACCCGCTGAGCACCGCGGCGCTGGCCCCCGCCAATCCCATGATCAGGTCGGAGAACCCCTGGACGCTGGGCCGCACACCTGCCGACACCGACTCGGAGAGCAGCGTCGAGCCGGCCACCATCGTCCCCGACCAGCCCAGCCCGAGCAGGACCAGACCGACCGAGAGCCGGGGCGTGTGGTGCCCGGCGGTGCCGGCGACCGCGCAGGCGGCCAGCAGCAGCCCGACCCCGCCGAGGATCACCGCCCGCCGGCCGAGCCGGTCGGTGAGCCAGCCCACCACCGGGGAGAACGCGTACATGCCGGCGATGTGCAGGCTCAACACGATCCCGACCAGCCGCAGCACGTCGGCGTCGGCGTGCGACTCACCGAGCCGGACCGGGGTCATCGCCATCACCGCCACCATCACCAGGTGACCGATCGCCACGGCAGCGATGCCGAGTCGGGCGGCGGGCTGTCCGCGTACCACCGACCAGGCCAGCCGCATCCCGGCGGCGCGCGGCGCGCGCACGCCGACCGCCGCGGTGGCCGGCCCGGCTCCATCGCCCGCCGGCGCCTCGGCGGCCACCGCGGCAGCCGGTGCGACACCGTTCGACCCGGCGGCCGTCGGCACGGCACTTCCCGCGACGGCGACGCCCGGGGTGGCATTGCCCGCAGCGGCCGCGTTCGGGGCGGCGGCGTCCGACGCGGCACCGGCGGGGGTCGGCGGCGGGTCGGCCGCCGCGAGCCGCCGCGCGGTGAGCAGCGGGTCGGGCCGGAGCAAGCCGAGGAGTACGACGGAAGCCAGCACGAATGCCGCCGCGCTGAACGCGAACGGGCCGGCCAGCGGCGGCAGTCCCCAGCCGGTGGTGACCCGGTCGGCCAGGGCGGCGAAGTTCGGTGCGGCCACCGCCCCGATGGTGGTGGCCCAGACGATGAGTGAGAGCTGGCGCCCTCGGCGGGCCGGCTCGGCGAGATCCACCGCCGTGTAGCGGGCCTGCAGGTTCGCGGCGGTGCCACCGCCGAAGAGCAGCATGCCGAGGAGGAGCAGCGGCACCGAGCGGGTGGCCGCCGCCAGCACCACCAGGACGCCACCGACGGCGCCCACCGTGTACGCCAGGACCAGGCCGGGACGACGGCCGTGCCGCGTCATGATCCGGGTGACCGGGACGGCGAGCAGCGCCGCACCGACCACTCCGGCGCTCTGCGCGACGCCCGCCACCGCGGTGCCGGCGACGCGGGCGGCGAGCAACGCGCCGACGGAGATGCCGATCGTCACACCGATGCCGCCGATGATCTGGGTGGTGAAGAGCAGCCGCATGGTGCGCCGCTGGATCGGTGCGACGTCGAGCCGGGCGGCGGTACGCGGCGCGGTCAGGTCGGTGGCCATCGGCACTCCTCGGAAGGGGGGTGACCCCCATCCTTACGCACCCAAACGCCGCCCCACCGCCCCCACTCCACCGCCCGCCGCCCGTGCCGCGCTGCAGATCTTGGACAGTTCCCGTCAGCGGGGCGGGCTCAACCGGTGGTTGCAACACCCTTCCGTTTTCTTCGTTGGGGTGGTTATGGCGTCGAGGTTGAGCCCGCTGGAGCGGGAACAGA
>NZ_JBFAQS010000032.1:0-33372 GCF_040678875.1 Micromonospora sp. NPDC049274 | reverse complement strand
CGATCTGTTCCCGCTCCAGCGGGCTCAACCTCGACGCCATAACCACCCCAACGAAGAAAACGGAAGGGTGTTGCAACCACCGGTTGAGCCCGCCCCGCGAACGGAAACTGTCCAAGATCTGCGGAGTGGGCGGGTGGAGCGGGGCGGATCGGGCCGCCGTGTCGACCGCTTCCGGCAGCTCGCAGCGGGCAGGATGACGGGATGGCCGAGCCGCACGACCTGACCGCGTTGGAGCAGGCCGCCGCGATCGCGCGCGGCGAGCTGACCAGCGTCGACCTGGTCGAGCACTGCCTGGACCGGGTGGCGGCGCTCGGCGACACCGTGGGCGCGTTCGTCACGGTCACCCCCGACCTGGCCCGGCAGGCCGCGCGCGCCGCCGACGCCGCCCCGGTGCAGGGGCGCGGCCCGCTGCACGGCGTACCGACCGCGATCAAGGACCTCACCCTCACCGCCGGGGTACGCACCACCTTCGGCTCGGCCGCGTTCGCCGACTTCGTTCCACCGGTCGACGCCGACGTGGTCCGGTTCATCAAGGCCGCCGGCCTCGTCAGCCTCGGCAAGACGACCACCTCCGAGCTGGGCTGCTCGCTCTACTCCGAGGGCCGCGTCGCACCGCCGGCCCGCAATCCGTGGCAGCTCGCGTACACCGCCGGTGGTTCCAGCGGCGGCGCGGCGGCGGCGGTCGCGGCCGGGCTGGTCCCTATCGCACAGGGGTCCGACGGCGGCGGCTCCCTGCGCATCCCGGCGTCGCTCTGCGGCCTGATCGGCTACAAGCCCAGTCGGGGCCTGGTCTCCGGCGGGCCGCTCGGCTCCGGCGCGTTCGGACTGCCCACCAGCGGCCCGCTCGGGCGGACCGTCGCCGACGTCGCCGCACTGCTCGACGTCATGGCCGTGCCGGTGCCCGGCGAGCCCTACCTGCCGCCGCCCGCGCCGCCCGGGGGATACCTGGCCGTCGCCCGGCGGGCCGAGCCCGGCCGGCTGCGGATCGGCCGGTTCACCACGCCGATGCTCGCCGACGAGCCGGTGCACCCCGACTGCGTGGCCGCCGTCGACAGGGCCACCGCCCTGCTCACCGCCGCTGGCCACGAGGTGGTCGAGGTGCCGCCGCCGCTGGGGCCCCAGGCATGGCCGCTGTTCGAGATCATCTGGTACGTGCTGGCGCTCGCCCCCGTGCCCCCGCAGCGCGAGGCGGAGCTGCTGCCGTTGACGCGACTGCTACGGGCCCGGGGCGCCACGGTCTCCGCGGGCGCGTTGGCCGCCACCCTCGGCGAGCTGCAGGCACAGGTACGGCTCGGCGCCGCCCGCACCGCCGGCTGCGACCTGCTGCTCTGCCCCACCCTGGCCGCGCCGCAGGCACCCGTCGGCTGGTTCACCGCCGACGGTGACCCGGCTGCCGATTTCGACAGGCAACGCCGCTTCTCGCCCTACTGCGCCATCTTCAACGTCACCGGCGATCCCTCGGTGTCCCTGCCGGTGGGCGCCACGACCGACGGGCTGCCCGTCGGGGTGCTGCTCACCGGCCGGTACGGCGACGACGCGCGACTCATCGCAACCGCTGCGCAACTGGAGCACGCCAGTGACGGATGGGATCGGCACCCCGCGATCTGGCGGGCCGTCGACTCCGCTAACGTGAATGGTGACGGAGCTGGCCGGTCGCCATCATGATCGTCCATCCGACCCGATTGTTCGAGGTCCTTCTTCCGCCTGGGGGCGTTGGGATTGTCTGTTACCGAGACGTTGCTGGTCTTCGTCGGCATCCCGGTGGCCGCGGTGCTGGTGATCGCCGGCCTGTCGTACGCCGGTAGCCGTGGTGGTAGCGCCGGTGGCCGTGGTGGCGCCAAGCGCTACCGGCCGGGCCGGCCCTTCGACTTCACTCCGGTCTGGTTCCTGGGCCGCCCGGAGCAGCTGGCCGACTCGGCCGGCACCGCGCTGGCGGCGGGCGCGCAGGCCCCCGCGCTGACCAGCCACAAGCTAGAGCAGGCCAGCGTCGAGGCGCCGGCCGGTGGAACCGGAGGCGCAAGTGACCGTTGGTGAGAAGCAGACCGGGACGGACAATCCGCCCGAGGTGCTGGACGGGCCGTTCTCGACCCGTCAGCTGCTGCGCATCGACGAGGCCCTGCGCCTGGCCGACCAGGGCACCGGCCTGGTCTTCTCGGTGTTCGTCGGCGGCCTCGACGAGCCGATCCGCGAGCACGCCCAGCGGCTGCACCGCCAGCTCGCCGACCCCGACAAGTCGGTGCTGATCGCCGTGTCGCCCAACCAGCGCAAGTTGGAGATCGTCACCGGGCGGCACGCCCGCAAGCGCATCCCCGACACGTACGCCAAGCTGGCGGCGCTCTCCATGGTCGGCGCGTTCAGCGGCGGTGACCTGGCCGGCGGCATCATCAACGGCCTCGACCAGCTGGCCAGCCACGCCGGCAAGGGCTGACGCCTCACACGTACGACGAAGCCCGGCCCGCTCCTCGGCAGGCCGGGCTTCGACGTCTCAGCGGGGCCAGACGCTCGGGTCCAACCTCATCGTCCACGGCTCGTCCACGGTCACCGCGTCGTCCGGACCGATGGTGCCCAACAGCTCGTAATGGTCGCCTTCGCCGAGCCGATAGCGGTAGACGACCGGGCCCAAGTCGCCCCGTTCCACCCGCCAGTAGTGCGGGATGCCTGCCTCGGCGTAGAGGGCGGGTTTGGTGAAGCGATCGTGGCGACGGCTCCCCGTCGACTCGACTTCAAGGACGAGCGCGATGTTCTTGGGTTCGGCCCACATGCGCTCGCGCGGTGCGCTTGGTAGCAACACCGTCAGATCGGGGATGAGATTGCCGCCGGGGACCTGCACCCCGATCTCCCGGATCACCCGCCAACCGGTGGGAGCCGCCTGGCGAATCGCCATCCGAATCTCGTCCGCCAGCTCATGGTGCTCTGGGCCGGCTGGAGGGGTCACGTGCAGGCTCCCGTCGATGATCTCGTAGCGGTTACCGTCGGCAGGCAGGTCGAACAGATCCTGCTCGCGCCAGCCCCGATCCGGAGGCCGCCACTCGTAGGTCGGCTGTGCCATCACGTCCACCTCCTCTCGTCACGATAACGCCCGGGGCCGGCGTGGACTCACATCCACGCCGGCCCCGGGCCGCGTACTCGCTGGTCAGCTCTGCGCGGCGTCCTTCGCGCGGGCCTTGATCGCCCGCACCACACCGTCGCGGCCCTCGGCGACCAGTCGACGCAGTGGGCCGGGTTTGCCGTCGCCGGCCAGCCACGCGTCGGTGGCCGCCACCGTGTCGTCGTCCACGAGGTAGGTCGGGTACGCCAACTGTGCGAACTCCTGCGCAGGCTCGCTGTCCCGCGTGGCCCACACCTGGCCGACCGCCGCGAAGTACCTCTCCCGGTACGGGGCGACCAGCTCCACCTGCGCCGGGTGGGTGAGGCCCTGCAACAGCGCCCGGTGCCGCCAGTTCGGCAGCGCGTCCGGGCCGGTCAACAGCGCCCACACGGCCGCCTTGTTCTCCGCGGTCGGCACCAGCGCGTGCGCGTACGCGGCCTCCCGCTCGCCGCTCGCGGTGCGGTCACCGGCCAGCTCGGCCTCGATCTCGGCGGCACCGGCCGCGCCGTTGGCAACCAGCGCCCCGAGCACCGTCCAGCGCAGCTCGGTGTCCACGGTCAGGCCGGCCGGCGCACCGGTGCCGTCCAGCCAGCCGCGCAGCGTCGCCAGGTCCTCCTCGGACCGGGCGGCCGAGGTGTACGCGCGGGCCCACGCCAGCTGGAAGCCGCTGCCCGCCTCGGCTGCGGCGAGCGCGTCCTTCGCCGTCCGGGCGAGGGCCGCCCAGCCGGTGGGCGCCCACGCCGGGTCGGCGTAGAGGGTGAGCGCGGTGGTGGCCTGGCGCAGGGTCGCGGGCACCAGGTTGATGTCGGTCTCCGCGGGCAGCCCGGCCAGCACCAGCGCCACGTAGTCGCGGGTCGCCAGCTCGGCGTCGCGGGTCATGTCCCACGCGGCCGTCCAGCACAGGGCGCGGGCCAGCGACGAGTCGAAGCCGCCGATGTGCTGCACGACCGTGGCCATCGACTGCTCGTCGAGGCGCAGCTTGGTGTAGCTCAGGTCGTCGTCGTTGAGCAGCAGCACGTCGGCCGCCCGGACGCCGCGCAGGTCGGCGAGGTCGGTCCGCTCGCCGGTCACGTCCACCTCGTACCGTTCGCGGCGGGCCAGCCGCCCGTCGGTCAGGTCGTACAGGCCCACGCCGATCCGGTGGGTGCGCAGCGTCGGGTACGCCGTCGGCGCCTCCTGCCGGACGACCACCTGCTCGTACGTGCCGTCGGCGCCGATCGTCACCTCCGGGCGCAGCGTGTTGACCTGCGCGGTCTCCAGCCACTGCGCCGCGAACTTGCGCAGCTCTCGGCCCGACGCCGCCTCCAGCTCGGTGAGCAGGTCGTCGAAGGTGGCGTTGCCCCACGCGTGCTTGCCGAAGTACGCCCGCAGCCCGGCCACGAACGGCTCCTCACCCACGTACGCGACGAGCTGCTTGAGCACGCTCGCGCCCTTGGCGTAGGTGATGCCGTCGAAGTTGACCTCGACGGCCTCCATGTCCGGCATCTCGGTGTAGACCGGGTGGGTGGAGGAGAGCTGGTCCTGCCGGTAGCCCCAGTTCTTGCGGATGGACAGGAACGTCGTCCACGCCTCGGTGAACCGGGTGGCGTTGGTGTTGCACCAGTGGCTCGCCCACTCGGCGAACGACTCGTTGAGCCACAGGTCGTTCCACCAGCGCATGGTGACCAGGTCGCCGAACCACATGTGGGCCAGCTCGTGCAGGATCGTGTTGGCGCGCTGCTCGTACTCGAAGTCGGTGACCTGCGAGCGGAACAGGTAGTGCGACTCGGCGTGCGTGACGCAGCCGAAGTTCTCCATCGCGCCGGCGTTGAAGTCGGGCACCCAGAGCTGGTCGTACTTCGGCAGCGGGTAGCGCACGCCGAACTTCTCGTGGAAGAAGTCGAAGCCCTGCTTGGTGATGAGGAACAGGTTGTCGGCGTCCAGGTACTGCGACATGGATGCCCGGGAGAACACCCCCAGGTCGATGCCGTCGTGGGTGTCGCGCACCTCGTGGTACGGGCCCGCGCACAGCGCCGTGATGTACGTGCTCATCCGGGGCGACTCGGTGAAGTGGAGGGTCTTGAACCCTTCGCCGGCCGGCTCCTCGCGCTGCACCGGCATGTTGGACACCACGCGCCAGTGCGCCGGCACCGTCGCGTGCCAGGTGTAGACGCTCTTCAGGTCGGGCTGGTCGAAGCAGGCGAACACCCGCTGCGCGTCGGCCGTCTCGAACTGGCTGTAGAGGTACGTCTCGCCGTCCACCGGGTCGACCGTGCGGTGCAGCCCCTGGCCGCTGTTGGAGTAGGCGCAGTCCGCGTCGACGACGAGGGTGTTCTCGCTGGCCAGCCCGGACAGGGTGAGGCCCTTCTCGGCCGACCAGTCGGACAGGTCCACCGGGGCGCCGTTCAGTGTGGCGGACCGCACCGATTCGGCGGCCAGCTCGATGAACGTGCTCGCCCCCGGTTCGGCGCAGCGGAACCGGACCTCGGTCGTCGACCGGAAGGTGCGGTTGCCGGCTGCCAGCACGGCGCTCGACAGGTCCAGACTGATGTCGTACCCGGTCACCTCGAGCAGGCGGGCCCGCTCGGTCGCCTCGACCTGCGTCAGGTTACGCACTCCCGGCACTGTTCGTCTCCATCCCACGTCTCGCCGTACGCCCGGCGGCGCCCGTCTGCCGACCGCTCGTGACGTCCGGCCCGATCCGAGTCTTCCACGGACGGGCAGCCAGCGGTGGCCGAGGTCACGCTCTCATTCGGGTACCGGTCGATGTGCTCCGGGGTGAGGATCGGAGGAGACGTCGGACGTCCGGCGTCACCCGTCGCGAAGGGACCGCACCGTGACCGAACGTGTCGCCGTGGACATGTGGTTCGACCCGATCTGCCCGTGGGCGTGGATCACCTCTCGCTGGCTGCTGGAGGTCGAGCAGGTCCGCGAAGTGACCATCCGCTACCACGTGATGAGCCTGTCGGTGCTCAACGAGGGCCGGGACCTGCCCGAGCAGTACCGCGAGTTGATGGACAACGGTTGGGGCCCGGTGCGGGTCTGCATCGCCGTGGAGCAGGCCCACGGCGCGGACGCCGTCCGTCAGCTCTACACCGCGTTGGGCACCCGCATCCACCTCGGCAAGGAGCAGCTCGGCCCGGAGTTGTTCGCCGCCGCCCTCACCGACGTCGGGCTGGACCCGGCGTTGGCCGCCGCCGCCGACAGCACCGAGTACGACGAGGCGCTGCGCGCCAGCCACGAGGCCGGTATGCGGCCGGTCGGCCAGGACGTGGGCACCCCGGTGATCCACGCGCCCGGCCCGGACGGCACGCCTGTCGCCTTCTTCGGCCCGGTGATCACGCCGAGGCCGAAGGGCGAGGCGGCCGGCCGGCTCTGGGACGGCGTGCTGCTGGTCGCCGGCACTCCCGGCTTCTACGAGCTCAAGCGCACCCGCGACCTGGGCCCGATCTTCGACTGAGCCGCGATCGCACGCGCCCCCGCCGGCCACCGTCTCGTGGTCCGGCGGGGGCGCGCCGCGCCGGTCGGCGGGTACGCCTCGCGGTCACGGCGTCACCGCTGGGCGGGGGGCGTCGTTTCCCTCGGTGTCCGCCGCAGCGACCCGCAGGGCCGCACCCCGCAGCTCGTGGAGGCAATCCCGATGGCCAAGCACCGTGCGTCCGGTGACGATCAGTTGACCCGACAGGGGGTGAACGAGACTCCCGGAGCGGCGTACTGGTCGGTCGACGACTCCCGCTGGCCGACGGTCCGCCCGGACCTTCCCGCCCATGTGGTGGACCTGCTCGCCCCGCCCATCGTGGTCGGCGTGGCCCGGGTGCCGGTCACCTCGCGCCTGACGCCCGGCCCGGCCACACCGACGCCGGCGATGACGACGCCGGCCGTGCCGATGCCTATCGTGTCGACGACGCCGGCCGTGCCGATGCCTATCGTGTCGACGGCGCCGGTCGTGGCGATGCCGGTCGTGGCGACGCCGGCCGTGTCGAAGCCGGTGGTGGCGACGCCGCCTCTCGTGCCGGCGGTGTCGGATCCGGTCGTACCGTCGGCCGTGGAGCCGGTCGTGGCGGCCGCGCCGGCCGAGCCCGCCCCACCCCCGCCGGCACCCACCGCCCCGCGTCCCGTGCCGACGCCACCGCTGAACCCGCGACCGGTTCCGGCGCCGCCGCCGGAACCGCGTCCCGTACCGGGGCCGCCCGCCGCCCCTCGCCGCAATGCGATCACCGGACCCGCCGCGAACGGCCGGCGGAGTAACGCCGGACCGGTCGTGGCCGGTCGACACCGGCGGCACAACGGCGCGTCCGGCCGCGCCGGCTGACCACCACGTCCCGGCCCGGCACTTTCAACTGGTGGACGCCGCGCGGGTCCCCGTCGCCCGCGACGTCGCCGCCGGTAGCGTCAGTGGGCATGACGGTCGTGCATCCGATCGCCCGGGCCTGGATCACCACTGGCGGCACCGGCGCGCAGAACTACGACGAGTTCGCCGACGACGCGGAGATCACTGCGATCATCGAGGCGAACCCGCACAGTGCCCTCGGCATCGAGATGCCGCACCGGGCCCCCGACAGCCTGGGCACGTCGTTCCTCGACGCGCTGCCGGCCTCGGTGGCCCGGCTCGCCGAGGCCAAGGCCGACGGCAGTTACACACCCGCCGAGCAGGTGGTCGTGCTGTACCGGATCACCGCCCCGGGCGAGGAGACGGCGTACGGGCTCTTCGCGATGGTGGACACCGACCAGATCTCCACCCGCGCCGATGAGCCGGGCCTGGTCATCCGCAACGAGGACGTCTTCATCGCCAAGGTGCGCGAGCGCGTCGCGTTGGCCGAGGCGCTGGGTCACCTGCTCTCACCCGTACTCCTGCTGCAGACCGGTAGCGGCGACGAACTGCACGCCGCGCTCGCGGCGGCGACCGACGCGGCCGGGGCGCCCGCCGCGACCGACACCGACCAGGCGGGGCGCACCCACGCCATCTGGCTGGTCGGCCCCGGCCCGGAGCAGGATGCGCTTACCGCTCTCGCCGGCGGCGGCGAGCTGGTCGTCGCCGACGGCAACCACCGCAGCCTGGCCGCCCAGACCGGCGGGTTGTCGCGCTTCCTGGCCGTGGTGACGACGCCCGCGTCGGTGGCCATCCAGCCGTACAACCGGCTGGTCAGCGAGCTGACCACCACGCCGGGCGAGCTGCTCGACCGGTTGCGCGCCGCGGGGGCCGAGGTCACGCCGATCGACGGTCCGGTCGAGGTCCCGGCGGCCGGCGGCACCGTCGGACTGCGGCTGGCCGGCCAGGGGTACGCGGTGCGCCTGCCCGCCACCGCCGACGCCCGCCTGGAGAACCTGGACCACGCGCTTGTCGAGCGACTACTGCTGCGCGACGCCCTGGGGTTGGACCCGGGCGACAAGCGGATCACCTACGTGGGCGGTGACTACCCGGCGAGCTGGCTCACCGGGGAGGTCGACGCCGGACGGGCCGAGCTGGCCGTCCTCATCGCGCCGGTGACAGTGGCGGACTTCGTCGCGGTGAACCTGGCTCGGGAGAAGATGCCCCGCAAGAGCACCTGGTTCACCCCGAAGGCGCGCGGCGGCCTGGTGGTCGCCGAGCTGTCGCGCTGAGTGACCACCCGCACGACCGTGTGACGAACCCGGCTCTCCGGCGCCGCCCCTGCGGCGTCGGAGAGCGCGGCCTGACAGACTGCCCGGTATGCGCGTCTACCTGGGATCCGATCACGCCGGTTTCGAGTTGAAGGTGCACCTGGCCAATCACCTGGCCAAGCAGGGGTACGACGTGGTCGACGTCGGCCCGCACAGCTACGACCCGGACGACGACTACCCCACGTTCTGCCTGCACACGGGTGACCGGGTGGTGGCCGACGAGACCTCCCTGGGGGTGGTCATCGGCGGGTCCGGCAACGGCGAGCAGATCGCCGCGAACAAGGTCGTCGGCGTACGCGCCGCGCTCGCCTGGAGCGTCGAGACGGCTCAGCTCGCCCGCCAGCACAACGACGCGAACGTCGTCGCTGTGGGCGCCCGCCAGCACACCCTGGACGAGGCCACCGGCATCGTCGAGGCGTTCCTGAACACGCCGTTCTCCGGCAACGAGCGGCACGCCCGCCGGATCATCCAGGTCGCCACGTACGAGCAGACCCGGCAACTGCCCGACCTGCCCTGACGCCTGTGCGCCCCGCTCGACGTCGGCCGGGCCGGTCGCGGTCAGCCAGGCTGACGCGATCGGGCGCGGTCAGCGCGGCGGGCGGGGCAGCTCTTCGCGGGGCACCCAGTTGCGGCGGACGACCACCACCCGGGCCTCCGCCTCGGCGAGGTCGTCGTCGGTAGGTCGGGCGGCGTCCCGGGCCCGCAGCGCGGAGCTCAGCCCCACCTGGGACGAGCCGGAGCCGACCAGCCCTCGTAACCCCCGCTCGCCGTCGCGGTCGTCGCCGCTGGGCCCCCGACGCCGGGGCGGTGACTCCACGCCGTCGTGTACGCCGGCGGTGCTGACCGTCGCACCGTCGGCGCCGCGCACGGCAGGATCGGAGTCGGACTGGTGGCGCAGCCGTCGCCTGCGTCGCTCCGGATCACCCATCAGCCGACCGTACCTCGCCCGATGTGGAAATCGGCACATCGTGCCGGGTTCGCGCCGGACGGCGGTCGGCGACCGATTTGCCGGCTGGCTACCCTCGGATTCGGGCGGTGGTGGTGCCGCCGGTCAGGGGGAGGACGAGATGGCAGACCAGACGCAGCCGTGGGCGGAGCGAACCGTGGAGGTCCCACCGCAGGCCGGCGTCGGGGTGCCGCCGCAGCGGGACGGGTTCCGCCGGGGTGTCGCGCCGGTGGGCCAGCCGCGCACCCCACGGACCGAACCGTTCCCGGTGGTGGAGCAGGAGCCGACAGGTACGGGCTGGCCGGGTGAACCGGCACCGCGCCGGCCGCTGAGCTGGCGCCTGGCCCAGTTGCGTCGCGGCGGGGAGTGGAGCGCGGCGGGTGGCCTGTTCGCGTTCGTGTGCTGGGGGATCTGGGCGCTCTCCGGTGGAGGCAACCTGTCCGGTCCGCTGCTGGTGCTCGTGTTGAGCCTGCTGGTGGCGGTCGGCCTGTTCGCGCTGGCCCGGGTGATCGGCCGGTTGGTGCTGGAGCGGCAGCTCGGGCGGGTCCGGCGCAGCGCGCGGGGGGCCCACCTGGCCACCGCCGTCTTCCTCGTCGGTCTCGGCGTGGCCTGGCTGCAGCAGACCGAGTGGGTCGTCTCGGCCTGGAACTGGATCACCTCGAACTGACCCGGGGCGCGCACGGGCGGGCCGGCCACCGCCGCCCGCCCGTGCGTCAGCGTCGCGGGACACCGCGACACTGGTCGTCTCCCCACCAGGCAAGGCCGCCGCTTACCCGGCCGGCCCCGGTTCATCCGCAGCCGGCCGGCGTGTCCGTCGTTCGGGTCCGCAAGACCCGCGGATGCTCAGCGGTCGCCGCCGTGCCCCTCGGCGTCGGCCCGGGGCGAGGCGACCCGGGCGGCCGGGTCCTCGACGCCGGGCTCGCCGCCGTCCGGGGCGACCATCCCGTCGTAGTTGTAGAGCGGTCGACCGTCGTCGTGCTGCTTGGTGGTCTTGATGTAACGGTGCATCATGCCATCGATCTCCACCTCGACGAGGGCGTCGCCGCCGGTGTCGTGGGTGCTGCCGTCGCGGGGGCCGCCGACCAGGTGGGCTGTGGTGTTGGTGTCCATGTGCCTGCCCTACCCGGCGGCCGGGAGCCGGAAACAGGCGAATTGTCGCCCCGGGTCAGCATCAGCCGCCCGAGTGCTCCTGGGACTCGCCGTGCACCTCGTCGAACGGGATGCCCAGGGCGCTACTCGGCGTACGCCAACTGGACGAGGGTGGTGCGACGACCACGGCGTACCAGCCGTCCCCGCCCCGGTGGCTGGACCGAGAGATGAGCCTGCGGCCAGAGCTGGCCCTCCTGCCGCTCGCCGGAGAGCAGCAGGCCAGCACAGCCGACCTCCTTCATCCGCTGCGGCACCGGCTCGTGGACGGCCCGGCCGGCGCCACCGCTGCGGCGGGCCAGCACCAGATGGAAACCGAGGTCCTTCGACTGCGGCAGGAACTCCAGGAACGGCGCCAACGGCCCGGCGCCGCCGGTGGGAAGCAGGTCGTAGTCGTCGCAGAGCACCACGATCTCCGGCCCCTTCCACCACGACCGACTTCGCAACTGATCGACGGTAAGGGTGTCCGGCGGCAGCCGCTTGCGGACCTCGTTGGCGACACCCTGCACCAGACCCTGGGCGGCGGTCGCGGTGCCGGCGTACGCGCCGAGGTACGCCTCGGGAACCGCGTCCAGCATGGTGCGCCGCAGGTCGATGACCGCGAAGACCACCTGGTCGTCGGTGAACTGCGCGGTCAGGTCCCGGACCAGCAGACGGAGCAGGGACGTCTTGCCACTTGCCGAATCACCGAAGACGAGCAGGTGCGGGTCGGTGCCGAAGAGATCGAGCATGGTCGGCCGCAGCTCCGCCTCGTCGAGCCCGAGGCGCACCCGCCCTTCGGCGGGCAGCCCGCCGGCCACCTCGGCGTACCCGATCATGGTGGGTAGCATCCGGATGGCCGGGGCCGAGGGGCCGGTCCAGGCCGTCGCCACCCGCGACACCAGATCGTCCAGCCCCTTCGGCAACGTGCCCACGTCGTCGCTGCCGTCGATGCGGGGAAGCGCGATGTGCGCGGTCAGGGCGTCCTGGGTCAGGCAACGGCCGGGGGTGTCGGCCCGCAGGTTCTCCGCGGCCTGCCGCTTGATCGTCGAGTCCAGCGGGTCGTTCAACCGGAACTCGATCTTCGAGCCGATCACCGCCTGGAGCTGCATCCGCAGGTCCGACCATCGACCGGCGGTCAACACCAGGTGTACGGCGTAACCGAGCCCGCGCGCCCCGATGTCCTGTACGAGGTCCGCGAGATCCTCGAACTCCGCCCTGAGCACCGGGTAGTTGTCGATCACCAGCACCACGTCCGCGGCGGGCAACTCGGGCAGCCGGCCCTCCCGGTGCATCCGCCGCATCGTGTCGATGGAGTCGATGCCGTGCGCGGCGAAGAGCTCTTCCCGTTCGGTCATCAGCATGCTGACCTCGGTCACCGTGCGGCGGATCCGGTCCGGGTCCAGACGGCCGGCCACCCCGCCGACGTGTGGCAGGCCGGCCAGCGCGTTCAGCGCGCCGCCACCGACGTCGACGCAGTAGAACGCGATGTCCTGCGGTGTGTGGGTCAGCGCCGCGCCGGCCACCAGGCTGCGCAGCAGCGTCGACTTGCCGGTCTGTGGCGCGCCGAGGATGCAGACGTGCCCCCCGCCGCCGGAGATGTCCAGGACGAACGGCTCCTGCTTCTGCTCGGTGGGCCGGTCGAGCAGGCCGAGCGGGATACGCAGCCGTCCGCGCCGTTCCATCGGGGCCACCAGGCCGTACGCCGGATCGGTCTCCAACGGGCCCACCACCGCATCCAGCGGCAGCGCCGCCGGCAGCGGCGGCAGCCAGATCTGGTGCGCCTGACGGCCGTGCTCACGCAACCGGTCGACCACCACGTCCAGCGTGCTCGGCGCCGTGACACTCTCGTCGGCCTGCGCGTCGTCGGTCGTCAACGGTTTCGGCAGGTGTCGGGCCATGTTGTACATCAGGAACACCATCGGGTCGGGTGCGGCGTCCACCACCTCCTCGCCGGCCGGAGGCCGGTACGTGCCGGACACGTACGCCGCCTTGAACCGTTCGAAGACAGTGGTGTCGACCTTCAGGTAACCCGAGCCGGGCAGCGGCGGCAGCCGGTACGCGTCGGGCACCCCCAGCACTGTGCGGCTCTCCTGCTCGTTGAAGGTGCGCAATCCCAGCCGGTACGACAGGAACGACTCCAACCCCCGTAGTCGGCCCTCCTCCAGCCGCTGCGAGGCGAGCAACTGGTGGATGCCTATCGAACGGCCGATTCGGCCGATGGCGATGAACAGCTCGATGAATTCCGGTTTGGCGGTCAGCAGCTCACTGAACTCGTCAATGATCACCATCAGGTTGGGCAGCGGGGGCAACGGACGGCCGGCGTCACGCCGCCGGTTGTACTCCGTGATGTTTGCCAACTGGCCGGCGTCGAGCAGGATCTGCTGGCGGCGTTTCATCTCCCCCTGGATGGCGTCGTGCAGCCGGTCCACCAGCCCGGCGTCGTCGGAGAGGTTCGAGATCATCGCCGAGGTGTGCGGCAGGTGTTCCAACCCGGCGAAGGTGGCGCCACCCTTGTAGTCGACAAGGACCAGGCTCAGCCGCTCCGGCGGGTGGGTCATCGCCAGGGTGAGCACCATGGTCCGCAAAACCTCGGACTTTCCGGAGCCGGTCGCGCCGACGCAGAGCCCGTGCGGGCCCATGCCGCCCAACGCGGCCTCCTTGATGTCCAGGTGTACGGGATTGCCGTCCGGACCCACCCCGAACGGCACCGTGAGAAAGTCCGGCAGCATCCGCGGCGCCCACAGCGAGCGCACGTCGTAGCTCGCCTCGTCGACGATGCCGAGCAGGCCACGCAGGTCGACTGTCGCCTCCAGCGGTGCGTCGTCCACCGTGTCGGCCACCAGCCGCAGCGGCGAGACCCGCCTGGCCAGCAGCTCCATCTCCGTCAGGTCGAGCCGGTCGACCGTGCCGGTGGCCGCGCCGCGCATCCGCTCGCGCTGGGCCAGGATCGTCGGTGCCCGACTGTCGGTGACCTTCCGCAGGTCCTGGACGGTGACGCGGTCGTCCTCGCAGAGCACCCGCACGTCCACGTGGGACGGCTCGTGCTGCCGGTCGTCGACAAGCACCACCACCGCCATGCCCAGGTCTTCGGGGGCCAGGCCGGCCTCCAGATGGGCGAGCGGGTCGGCCCGCCCGGCCGAGATCTGGTCGACCACGACTACCAGCCGGTTACCCCGGAAGCGGTGCTGCGGGTCGCCCAGTCGCCGGGCCCGGTTGACCTCACCGACGCGCCGGGACAGCTCCGCGGTGAGCAGCGACGCCAGCGACATCGGGTCGGCGGCCACGAGTCGCTGCGGGGCCGGACCGTCGTACTCGCTCGGGTGCAGGCAGTGTGGAAGCCACTTCAGCCAGTCGAACTCCGGCCCGGCGGTGCCGCCGAGCAGCCAGGCGAGGCGTACGTCGTCCGGGGCGTGCAGGGTGGCGAGCTGCGCCACCAGCACCCGGATCAGGTTGCGGGTGGCTGCCGGGCTGCCGACCACCGACACCACGCCGGTGACCGGCACCGCGACGGGCATGCCGTCGAGCAGCCGATCCCGGTCCACCACCAGCCGCGCGGCGGCCAGGGTCACCGGGTCCAGGTCGACAAGCGGGTTGTTCTCGTCGGCCTGGAGGGTGACCCGGCGCCAGAGGCGGTCCTGGCCCTGACCGACCCGCAGCACCAGAAAATCCGGGTCGGCGAGCCGCCGCTCCCACCGCCGGTGCGGGTCACGCAGCAGGTCAGGCAGCACCTCCGGGGCGGGGTGCCGGTGCTGGGCGGCGGCGCGCTGGGTCACCGCGTCGGCCCTGATCTGGTCGCGTACGCGGTCGATGTACTCCAGGTACCGCTGCCGTTGCCGCGCGAAGCGCCGCGCTGCGCCGGTGCGCTGGGTGACGTACGCGGCGATCCCCCCGAACACCGTGGCGACGAGCATGCCGAGCCCGGCGATCATCATGATCGGGTTCTTGTTGGCCATCATCATGAGCAACATGCCGGCACCACCCATGATCGGGAGGAAGACCTGCATGACGCCCGCGAACCCGCCGCCACCGTCGGGCAGCGCCGGTGGCGAGACCACGTCGAGCGCGGTCGGCTCCGGTTCCGGTGGCGAGATCCGGGCCGGTCGGTGGATCACCCGCTGCGTCATCGCGACCCCTTCCGGGCCGGACCGACAGATGCATCGGCCGGGTTACCGGTAGTGCTCCGACTGCCTACAGTAGTACCGGTCGACACACTGAGCCGACCGTGCGGGGACGGAGGGTCATGGCAACCCGATTCACCCGAGTGACAGTGGTGGCCGGCGGGCGCAGCCTCGACATCAGCCTGCCTGCGGCCCGTCCGGTGCTGGAGTTCGTGCCGCAGATGTGTGAGTTGCTCTCGCTCGCGCCCGAGACCGCCGGCCGCTGGAGCCTGTCCACTCTGGGTGGTGGTGGGCTGGATCCCCGTCGGTCGCTGGACGAGGCCGGAATCATCGACGCCGAGACGCTCTACCTGACTCCGCCCGAGCAGGCGCCCCTGCCGCCGTTCGTCGACGACGTGGTGGACGAGGTGCAGGCCACTCTGGACGGTGACGGCAGCGAGTGGCGCGACACCGCCCGGCTGACGGGCACAGCGGCACTTGCCGGTGTCGTGGTGCTGACCCTCACGTACGCGCTCACCACCATGCCCGTGCCGGAGGCCGCTGCCCCGGCCCTGCTGGCCACGGTGGCCGCGCTGGCGGTGCTGGCCGGCCGCGTACGTGGCGCGCCCGGCGGCACGCTCCTGACTGCGGCGGCCCTGCCAGCCTGGCTGGTCGCCGGCGTCGCGCTGGCCCGCGCCGCCGACTGGCCGGAGTCGGCCTGGTTCACCGCTGGCGCCGTCGGAGGCGGGCTCGGCGCAGCCCTGTTCGCCCTGGTCGGCGAACGCTGGTACGGGGTGGCGGCCGGCGGAGTCGCGGTAGCGGTTCTCGGGGGGCTCGGCACCGCGCTGCTCGCCGCCGGGCTCGACGTGCAGCAGGCGGCGGCGGTGGGCTCGGTAGTGGTCGTCTTCGCGGTGGGGCTGGCACCCCAGCTCGCGCTCAG
The DNA here is from genome assembly GCF_040678875.1 of Micromonospora sp. NPDC049274. Classification (NCBI taxonomy): domain Bacteria; kingdom Bacillati; phylum Actinomycetota; class Actinomycetes; order Micromonosporales; family Micromonosporaceae; genus Micromonospora; species Micromonospora sp. NPDC049274. The sequence goes on along the minus strand of NZ_JBFAQS010000032.1, from coordinate 17,554 downwards.
TTCGGCCCGTCTCGTCGATCTGTTGCGCCGCCAGGAGGAGAGCCAGTGGGTCGGGCGGCACCTGGTCGCGGCGGCGGTCCGCCGTGGGCAGGCCGTGCTGTCCGGTGCCGTGGTGGGTGTCGCGCTGGCCGCGACCGCCACCTGCGTCGTGCTGCTGACCGGGCCGGCCGGCGTCGGCGTGGTGCTGGGCGGTGTGCTGGGACTGGTGTTCGCGCTGCGATCGCGGGTCTTCACCCGGCTGGGTCAGGTGCTGCCCATGCTCGTGCCACCGGTGACGACGGCCACCGTGGCGGTGCTCGGCGTCGTCCGTCTCGCCGACGCCGACGACGTGGTGACGGCCTGGTTGACCGCGGTCGGCGCGTTGGTGGTGGCGGCGGTGGTGCTCTGGGCCGGTCGTCCCCGGCTGGACGACGTCGGTGCCGCCCGGCTGCGACAGCTCTTCGACCTCGCCGAGGTGCTCGCGGTGGTCAGCCTCGCGCCGCTGGTGATCGCGGTATTCGGTGGCTTCGACTGGGCGGCCCGCTGAGCGGGTGGTGAGCGCCATCCGCTGCTCAGCCGCTCAAAGCGGCCGGCGCTGGGTGGGCACGAACGTCGCGGCCGGCTCCGACCGGATCGTCGGCTCCGCCGCTCGCACGAGGAACGGCCGTACGCCGTCCGGCGGCTGTTGCGGGGCCACAGCGGGGGCCAGCCCGCGTTTCTGACGCTGTTCGGCGAGCAGTCCGCCGATGGTGGTGACGGCCCAGACCGCGACCAGCAGGAGGGCGCCGACGACCAGGCTCGCGATCACTGCCGCGTAGGGGCGGCGCAGATCGCGTGGGCCGCGCCGTGACCCGTGCAGCAACGCGGCCTTGGCCGTGGCGGTGCGCAGTGCGTGCGCCTCGACCACCACCCGGTCCCGGCTGTCAGCCACGGCCGTGCTCAGTCATGCTCGCCGTCTCGTTGGGTCTCGTGGCCCCGTTCGGCCTCGTGGTCTCGTCGCGCCTCGTGGGCCGCTGCCACGTCGGCCGGGTCGGCGGGGGTGATGCTCTGGGCCACCGCGACGATCACGTCGGTGAGCATCTGCTCCAGCTCGGGATGTGGCGTCGCGGCGCTCAGCACGGCCGTCCAGGTGGTGCCGGACAACGGCAGGAAGAGTTGCAGCACCGTCGAACGGACCCGGGTCAGCCCGCCCGGTGGGACCGTGGAGGCGACGTCGCGGTGCAGGATGCCCGGCCCGAGGGGGGTGTCGACCTCCTCCGCCGTGCCGGTGCGCGGCAGTGTCTGCCGGACCAGCGCGAGGCCTGCCGGCTGCGGCGCGGAGTCGAACCAGCCCAGGTGCAGCCCGGCGCTGCCGACCGCGCCGGTGGACATCCGGCCCAGCCGCACCAGGCTCAACGCGGTGCCGGCCCGTTGACAGTCGGCGACGAGCTGCTCGACGAACTGGAGCACCCCGCGACGCTCGGCAGCGCGTAGCCGCTGCCCGAAGAACCGGTCGTCGACCATCCGGGCGGCGCTGCGCTGCCAGGACTCCGGGTTGGTGTCGAGCAACGCCCAGTCCGAGGGAACCCCGATGAACCACGGAAAATCCGGATGCGGCGCATGCGGATTGAGTTTCAGGTCGTGGGAGGGCAGCGGGTCGAGCATGGAAACGTCGCTCACGCCGCGCCCCTACGATTCGCTCGGGCGCAGCGCCGCGGCGGTCTGGCTGTCGAAGTCGGCGACCATCTTGCCGATCGCGCTGGAGAGCCCACCCCACTCACCGATGTTGTTCATCAACTCGAGAAGGCTGGTCTTCCACTCGTCGCGGAAATCGGAGATCGCGCCCTGGATATCGGAATGATCATCGCTGAGACCGGCGCAGTCGACCACCCCACGGTGGTCCGTCTCCAGCTGATCGGCAAGGGTGGTGAGATTTCCGCCTAGGCTGACCAGCGTCGCATAAGGATACTGAACGTACGTCATCCTGCCTCCCCGTCATCGCCCAGTAAGGCTAACAACTCACGTCTATACCGGAGAACCCGATGACCGAGTACCGACATGTCGGCCGAACGATGGTGCGAGCCCTCGACCCCCGCATCACCGCACAGGTGCGCGCCGAGCGGGAGCGCGCGGAAATCCTCTCCGCCCGGCTCAGTCCGGGGACGATCGCCGTGGTCGGGCCGGGTTCCGGCACCGGCCGTTCGACGGTGGCGGCCCTGGTGACCTCGGCATTGGCCCGGTACCAGGCCGCCGCGGTTCTCGCCGTGGACACCGGCCACGGTGGTGGCCTGCACGGCCGGCTGGCGATCCGGTCCGCCGGTTCCACAGACGCGGTGTTGACCGGTCTCGGTCTGCGGGGCGTCGCCGTGGGCCGCCGGCCGGCGGTGGGTCACCGGTGGCTGCGCGAGCGCCTCGCGCTGGCCGAGCGGGCGATGTTGCTGGCCGGCCCGCCGGGCGGCGTCGAGTCACCGGTGACGGCGGCCGAGTACGGCACGGTCTCGGCCACCCTCAGCCGCTGGTTTCCCGTGCGGGTCGTCGACACCCCGCCGCTGACCGGTGATCCGGTCGTACCGGCGGTGCTGACCCGGGCGGACCGGGTGGTGCTCGTCGCCCCGAGCGACGAGCGTGGCCCTCGGTGGCTCGCCGACTGCCGGTCCTGGATTGCCCCGCTGCTGCGTGAGCCGTTCGACCGGGTGGGCCTGCAGGTGCTGGTCCGCCGCGATGCGCAGCCACCCGTCGCCACGACCGTGCCGTCGTCGGCCGAATCCGGTGGCGTCGCGACAGTCGTTCTGCCGTTCGACCCGGCACTACGGGCCGACGGCGCACTGCGCTGGGCCGATCTGACGCCTGGAACCGAGAAGATCGTTCTCGACATGGCCGCGCACATTGTGCGAGATATGCGACTGGGGTAACACCGGAACGTTGTTGCGGGTCTATGTTCGAATGACTGTGGGTCGAGTTCACGGGAGGGGCTTCGGATGGGTGCGAAGTTTTCGATCACCGACAATGCCGTCAACCAGCATTCGTCAAATCTGGACACTTCGGTCGCCGCGTTGAACAGCCAGGCGAGCTCGTTCATCAGCGCGATCGAGCCGTTGCCGGCGGTCTGGAAGGGCGCCGCGTTCCAAAGCTGGGACCAGCTGACGCAGCGGTGGAACACCGCGATGGCCGATCTCAACAAGGCACTGACGGACATCACCAGCCGAGTGGGCTCGGCCGGGCAGCTCTACGACACCTACCACTCGGAGCAGACCAGCCAGTTGCAGTCGACCATGGGGTCGTCCAACTGGGATGGCGCGAAGTTCCGGGGCTGACGAGAGGCTACGGGGATCATGGGTGACGTCTTCAGCTACGACGAGTCGACCGCTGGGTCGGCGCAGGGCGACATCGCTTCGGTCGCCAACGGGGTCCAGGCAAGCCTCGATGATCTGACCAACTTCGTCACCCGGGTGAAAGCCAACTGGGAGGGCGACGAGATGGAGATCTACAACGGCATCCAGACGCAGTGGAACACCGCTGCGGACACCGTGAAGCAGATCCTCGACTCGGTGAAGCAGGCCCTGGGTCAGACCACCACGTCCGTGCAGGAGATGCGCGGCCAGGTGCGGGGGACTCTGCAGGGCTGATCCATTCACGCGGCCGTGTCCGGGCGTCGATCGGTGTCCGGGCGCGTCGCCGTGGCGGTACGGGGCGCCGGACGAGCAGATGTTCCGGGTCGGCGCTTACCCGAAGCTGACCCCTTCGTTCGTTGAGAGGGGAGCACCTGCTGTGCGCCCTACTGTTGTGCTCCTGACTCCCACCAGCAGCGGCAAGGAATTGGCGGATCGGCTGCGGAGGGCCGGCGCGTACCAGGAGGGAGAGTTGTTCGATTACCTTGATCGGGAAACGTGCCGTTTTGGGCTGGATTTCTCCGGGGACGTGATCCAAGATCTCGATGAGGAAGATATCGATCGGATCCGGGGTGAGCTCGGCGATTTCAGCGCTATTACTGTCGAATATTCCGACATCTCGTGCATCCGTGATCTCCTCCATGACGTCACCCAGGGCATCGATGGGTTGATCGACACGAACTACGGCGAGATCCTGAGTTGGGCCGAAGTTCTTCAACGGTTGGATGCCGATCCCTCCTGGGACTGGCGAAGCTGCTAACCGTCAGCTTCCGAGTCGTTTCGTGAGTTCTGCCGGCCAGCCCTCTGCGCTGGCGCGATCGGCGATGGGGAGTCTCGCCGACGTTCGCGATGCGGCCACCCGGGTGATCGACCTGGCTGGCCGCGTCCACACCGAGTTGGTCGGCCCGGACGGCGAGGTCGCCTGGCAACATCCGCGCACTCGGCGTGGCCCCCCGGGTCCAGTCTTCGCTATGTCGATTGGCGTGCCGGCGCGATTGCTCAGATGGTGCGAGATGCGACCGAAGCATGGGCGGAATTCGTTGCATGTCTATGTTCGAATGACTGTGGAACGACCGCACCCGTGCTGCGTGGTGCCGGGCGGGTAGTTGCCTCCCGCGCTGCGGCGTCTTGCGGGTTGCGGATACGGGCTTGTTGGCGTGGACACGGGGAGGTCCGGGCGGCATGGCGGAGTTTCCGGCGCATCTGTTTCGGATGGAAGGCGACCCGTCGGCGATTCGGTCGTCGGCGGTGCGGTGGCAGGGTTTCGGCTCGGCGGCGACGCAGGCTGCGGGTCAGATCACCGGCTTGGACACGAGTCAGTTCGTGGGGCCGGAGGCCGATCTGTTTCGGGAGGGCCTGAACGCGCAGATGCCGGATCATCTGCGGATTACCGGTGATGCGTTCGGCAGGGTGTCGAGCGGGTTGACGGCGTTCGCAGCCTCGCTGTCGTCGTTGCAGGATCGGATGCGTCCGTTGGCGCAGCGTGCTCCGGGTTTGTGGGCGGCGTTGCAGGCCGCGCGGGGGCGGGCGGATCGGGCGGAGCAGGCTGACAAGCGTCATGAGCGGGAGGTTGCCGACCGGCCGGCGGGCGAGGCTGCTGCCGAGCCGGACACGTACCGGTCGGACAGTGGTGCGGCGGGTTCGGCGTTGTCGCAGGCGCAGCGGGACTGGGATGAGTGCGTGGCCCAGGCGGGCACCCTGCGGGGTGAGTTGGCCACGGCGGTGCGCGACTGCGTGCGGGTCGTGAACGACGCCAAGGGTTTGCGTTTCAAGGAGAATCCGAAGTGGTGGGATCTGAAGGGTCAGTTCACCAACTTCGTGCGCGATAATCAGGAGCTGCTGGCGCAGCTTTCCGGCGCTTTGAAGATCGTCTCGCTGGTTGCCGGTTTGTTGTCCTTCATTCCGATCCTAGCGCCGATCACGGGACCGATCGCGATCGCCGCGGGTGCGGCGGCTCTGCTGATCGACGCGTCGCTCTATGCGGCGACGGGTAAGGGCAGTCTGACCAATCTGTTGATCGATACGGTGTTGACGGTCGTGCCTATCGGTCGTTTGGCCAAGTTGGCCAAGCCCGCCCTGGCCCTGGCCAAGCGGGGGCTGCCGGCGCTCGCGAGGGGTTTGACCAAGGCGCGTGCGGCGCTCCCGAACCTGCCCCGTCCGAGTATTCCCTTCGGCGCGCGCAAGGTTGCTGCCGATCCGATCGACGTGGCCAGCGGCGAGGTGGTGCTGACCCAGACCGACGTCGAGTTGCCCGGTCTGCTCCCTCTACTGCTGTCTCGTAGTCACCTGTCGTCGTACCGGGTGGGTCGGTGGTTCGGGCCGTCCTGGGCGTCGACTCTGGACCAGCGTGTCGAGGTCGACGACGAGGGGGTCTGCTTCGTCGCCGAGGACGGCATGGTCCTCACCTACCCGACGCCCGTGGACGGCGGGCAGGCTTTGCCGGAGACAGGTCCCCGCTGGCCGCTCACACCGACGGCTGACGGATACCGGGTCGACCAGCCCGAGACCGGTCGGACCCTGCACTTCCGGCAGGTGCCCGACCTTCCGGAGCCGGAGGGCGACGGCAGTCCCGTACGGGTGCTGCCCCTGGATGCCGTCACCGACCGCAACGGTCACCGCATCGGGCTGGAGTGGAGCGACGGCGCGGTCACCGAGATCCGGCACAGCGGCGGGTACCGGATCGCGGTGGACACCCTGCACGGACAGGTGGCGGCGCTGAGCCTGCTCGACGCCGACCCCTCCTGTGACGCACGGACCCTCGTGCGGTTCACCTATGACGACGATGGCCACCTCGCCGAGGTGATCAACGGTTCGGGGCTTCCGCTGCGGTTCGCCTATGACGACGACGGTCGGTTGACCCGCTGGCAGGACCGCAACGAGCAGGAGTATCACTACACCTACGACGAGCAGGGACGCTGCGTGGCCGCCGCCGGCTCCGGCGGCTACGTGTCGGCGCAGTTGCGCTACGACCCGGCCGAGCGCAGGACCGCGGTGGTCGACTCGCTCGGCTCCACCACGACCTACGAGCTGACCGAACGCGGCCAGGTCCACCGAGTCACTGATCCACTCGGCAACGCCACGGCCTTCACCTGGGACAGCTTCGACCGGAAGCTGACCGAGACCGATGCTCTCGGCCGCACGACTCGTTGGTCCTACGATGACGACGGCAACCTGGTTGAGGTCACCCGCCCGGACGGTGCGCGGGCGACTGCCACGTACACCGATCTGCGTCAGCCGGCCGTCGTCACCGACGTCAACGGATCAATCTGGCTGCGCTCCTACGACGAGCGCGGCAACCTGACCATGGTCACCGACCCGATCGGCGCTGTCACCCGCTACCGGTACGACGAAGCCGGGCACCTCACCGAGGTGACCGACGCGCTCAACGACACCCTCCTGGTGACGACCGATGCGTCTGGGCTTATCAGCCGGGCCACTGAGCCGACCGGCGCGGTGACGAGTTACCGGCGGGACTCGGCCGGACGCCCCACCGAGGTGACCGACCCGGTCGGCGGCACAACCCGTTTCGGCTGGACCGTCGAGGGCCGTCTCGCCTGGCTACGAGCCCCGGACGGGACGAGCGAGGAGTGGACCTACGACCCGGAAGGCAATCTGGTCACCCACACCGACCAGACCGGGGCGACCACCGAGTTCGAGATCGGGCCCTTCGACCTGCCGGTGGCGCGCACCGGGCCGGACGGCGCGCGGCTGTCCTTCGCCTACGACACCGAGTTGCGGCTCACCACTGTCACCAATGCGCAGGGGCTGACCTGGCGCTACGACTATGACCCGGCTGGTCGGCTGATTGCCGAGACCGACTTCAACGGCAGGACCCAGACCTACGGGTACGACGCCACCGGTCAGCTCGTGGCCCGCACCAACGGCGCCGGGCAGAGCACCGAGTGGGTCCGCGACCTGCTGGGTGACGTCGTGGAGAAGCGCACAGTCGAGGGCGTCACCACCTTCGCGTACGACCTGACGGGCCAGCTGCTGCGCGCCAGCTCACCCGACGCCGACCTTCGGTTCGAGCGGGACCCGCTGGGTCGGGTGCTCGCCGAGATCCGGGATGGCCAGGTGCTCAGCTGCTCCTACGACGTGCTCGGCCGGCGAACGCACCGGCGTACGCCATCGGGAGTGGAGAGCGTCTGGGAGTACGACGCTGGGGACCGGCCGGTGGCCCTGCGCACCGGCACCGCGACGGTGGGTTTCACTCACGACGCGGCCGGGCGGGAAACCCGACGGACGGTCGGCGCTCTCGCCCTGACCCAGAGTTGGGACGCCAACCACCGGCTGCTCTCGCAGATCCTCACCGCCGCTCCTGCGGGACCAGCCGCGGTGCCGGACCTGGTCGCTCACCGCGCCTACCGGTATCGGGCCGACGGCTATCTGACCGACATCGCCGACCAGCTCACCGGTGAGCGTCGGCTGGAGCTGGACCGGGCCGGCCGCATCACCTCCGTTCGGGCCGGTGACTGGACCGAGTCGTATGCGTACGACGACGCCGGCGCCATCGCCACCGCAAGCTGGCCCGGGTCGGATGACAGTGGCTCGGGAGGGAGCGGGCGGGACTACACAGGCACTCTCATCCTTCGGGCCGGGAATGTGCGCTACGAGTACGACGCGGCCGGCAGGATGACGCTGCGGCAGCGCAGGGAACGCTCGACGAAGCCGTCCACCTGGCGTTACACCTGGGACAGCGACGACCGGTTGACCGGCGTGACCACGCCGGACGGCACCCGCTGGCGCTACCGCTACGACGCGCTCGGCCGTCGTGTCGCCAAGCAACGCCTCGACGCCAACGGAGGCCTGGCTGAGCAGGTCGACTTCGTCTGGGACGGCCCGCGACTGATCGAGCAGACCCGCCGCGGCGAGGACGGCGGCCGGACCAGCACCTGGGAGTACGCCCCCGGCACGAGCACGCCGATCAGCCAGACCGAGGGGCAGGCCGATCAGGCTGAGGTGGACCGGCGGTTCTACGCGATCGTGACCGACCTGGTCGGCACGCCCACCGAGCTGGTCAGCCCGGCCGGTGACGTCGCCTGGCAGCAGCGGACGACCATCTGGGGTGTTCCGACCCACGTCAGCAGCGCCGGGGTGGACTGCCCGCTGCGCTTTCCCGGTCAGGTCCACGACCCGGAAACCGGCGCTTCGTACAACTATCACCGCTACTACGATCCGCACACCGCCCGCTACGCCTCCGCTGACCCTCTCGGTCAGCAAGCAGCGCCTGATCCGCATGCGTACGTGCCGAATCCGACGTATGAGATCGACCCTCTCGGTCTGGCTCCCTGCACGCCGAACATATTCGCAAAGTTCGGAAAGTGGATCAATGGGGGCAACAACTTCATCCGTGTCGGCCGGATCATTCCCGGCACGCCGGTGCGGGTGTCGCTGGGGCCTGCCCCCAAGCACTACAAGAAGTTGGGTCCTCTGGGTAAGGCTCTGTCACCCATCCATCTCCACCTCGAGCTGCGCAAAGTCGGTATTGACCTGAATTGGTTCGGCAAATCTTATTACAAGAGTTGGTAGCTGATGGCTCAGAAGATGGACAGCGAGATTGATCTCGTGATGGCACGGCTCAGCCAACGCGGCTTCGACGTCAACCTCGATGCCGGAGGCGAGGTGCGCTCGTACCGGGTCTCGGGGAAGCTCTTCCACCTGCGGGTGGGCGTCGGCCCGACCGGCATCCTGCTCGAGTTCGTCGTCGACCGCGACGGGGAGTCACCCGAGCTCCGGTACAGCATCGACACCGACCTCTACGACATCTCTGATCCGCGGCAGCGGTGGTTCGCGGACGAGGTCCAGCACGACATCGCGTCCTTCCTTGATGCGCTGGGAAACGGAAGCCTCAAGGTGAGTCGTGGGCGGAACAGGACGGTGATCGCCTTTCCCCACGAGGGAAAATATCTGCGGGTGGAGCGGGGGCGCGTATTCACCCGTCAGCGTGAGTACGAACGTGCGGCGGACGCGGAAGCCGATGGCCAATTCCAGCCCTTTGGAGCGTGACCAGCAGTCCGGTCGGTGCCGGAGGCTGCTTGTTCGGTGTCGCCGGCTCGACGCCGGGCACCCCGAGATCGCTCAGGCGATGGACACCTCGCCGGAAGTGGTCGACGGCGGCTGTGGATGGCACGCAACATCCAGAGCAGGGGAGGCAAACCCGCCCAGGCAGCGAGATCATGCGGTCCACCTGGGCCTTCGAGGGTGGAGCGGGCGACGAGAATCGAACTCGCGTAGTCAGTTTGGAAGACTGAAGCTCTACCATTGAGCTACGCCCGCGCTCGCCCCGCCGAAACGGGACGCGCCGACAGCTTACCCAATGCCCGTGTCCGATGCACAGCCGCGCCACCCGCCCCGCGGCGCCGCAGGCCCTCGCACCGCGCGCGAGCCGCGCAGGTGCCGGACTGGGAGACCGTTCTGGGGTCTTTCGGATGACTTGTCCGGGTGGGGGACGCCCCGGCACTGCCTGGGGCGCGGCGACGGCATAGACTGCACGTCGCCACGGGGTGTGGCGCAGCTTGGTAGCGCACTCGCTTTGGGAGCGAGGGGCCGTGGGTTCAAATCCCGCCACCCCGACTGTCGTGAGTGCCCGGGTCGCCCCGGGCACTAGCAGCCGGCCGTGTCGGCTCGCCTACACTCGATGGGCCAATCGAAGGCCCAGAATCAAACCCAGATCCGTCAAGGAGTACGCCTGTGAAGAGCACCGTCGAGACTCTGAGCCCGACGCGCGTGCGGCTCGCCATCGAGGTGCCGTTCGTCGAGCTCGAGCCGAGCCTCAAGAAGGCGTACCGGGAGATCGGTTCGCAGGTCCAGGTCCCGGGCTTCCGCCGGGGCAAGGTGCCGACCGCGGTGATCGACCAGCGGGTGGGCCGGGGGACCGTCCTCAACGAGGCGGTCCAGGACGCCATCCCGGAGAACATCCTCGCCGCGGTGCGCGAGCACGACCTGAAGACGCTGGGGCGTCCGGAGGTCGAGATCACCGAGTTCAACGACGGTGACTCGCTGAACTTCACCGCCGAGGTCGACGTCCGTCCGGAGATCACGCTGCCCGACGCGTCCACCATCGAGGTGACGGTCGACGAGCTGCAGATCGACGACAGCGAGATCGACGAGCAGGTGAAGAACCTGCGGGAGCGGTTCGCCACCCTCAAGACGGTCGAGCGGGCCGCCGCCGAGGGCGACTACGTGCAGATCGACCTGAACGCCACCGTCGACGGCGAGGACGTGCCGGGCGGCCAGGCGAGCAACATCTCCCACGAGGTGGGCAGCAAGCAGCTCCTGCCGGGCCTGGACGAGGCCGTTGTCGGTCTCGCCGCCGGCGACAGCACCACCTTCACCACCCAGTTGGTTGGCGGCGACTTCGCCGGCCGGGACGCCGACGTGGCGGTGACCGTGCGTACGGTCAAGGAGAAGGAGCTGCCGGAGCTGAACGACGAGTTCGCCCAGATGGCCAGCGAGTTCGACACGATCGAGGAGCTGCGCGGCGACCTGCGGGGGCGGGTCACCCAGGGCAAGCAGGTCGAGCAGATCTACGCCGCCCGGGACAAGGCGCTGGCGCAGCTGGTCGAGGCCGCCGAGGTGCCGGCGCCGGAGGGCGTCGTCCGCGAGGAGGTCGCGAGCCGCAAGCAGGCGATGGTCGACCAGCTGGAGCGGATCGGCGCCTCCCTGGAGGAGTACCTGGCCGCCGAGGAGAAGACCGAGGAGCAGATCGACGCCGAGCTGACCGAGGCGGCGACCGAGGGCGTCAAGGTGCAGCTCCTGCTGGACACGCTCGCCGACGCGGAGGACGTCCAGGTCTCCGACGACGAGTTCGGTCACGAGATCGTGCACCGGGCGCAGCGCGCCGGGATGGCCCCGCAGCAGTACTACGACCAGCTGGTGCGCTCCGGCGCTGCCGCCGCGGTCTTCGGCGACGTGCGGCGGGGCAAGGCGCTCGCGGCCGTCATGGAGCGCATCTCGATCAAGGACTCGGCCGGCAACGAGGTCACCCTGGACGCGCTGCGCGCCGCCAACGAGGCGGAGCACAACCACGAGCACTGATCGTCGGGTGGGGCCGCCGTCCGCCGCTGCGCGGTGGGTGGCGGCCACATCCTTTCCGGGTACGCCCGGGCAGCAAGCACTGCCGGGTACGCCCGGAAGCCCCGCGCCGCGGGTGCGCCCGACGCAACTGCGCTGAGAGCGAACAGTGCCCCGACCGGGACTCTGCCGCCCCGCACAGCGGTTAGTGTCGGGAAAGACGGTACGGAGAGCGAAGGGCTGCCATGACCGACATGCACATCCCCAAGAAGTCGCTCCGGGCGATTGACGCGCGCGGTGGCGACTCCATTGGCAACCTCGACGACTCGGTCTACAACCGGTTGCTCAAGGAACGCATCATCTTCCTGGGCAGTGAGGTGACCGACCAGGTCGCCAACCGCATCTGCGCGCAGCTGCTGCTGCTCGCCGCGGAGGACCCGGACCGCGACATCAACCTGTGGATCAACTCGCCGGGTGGCTCGGTCTACTCGGGCATGGCGATCTACGACACCATGCAGTTCATCGACAACGACGTGTCGACAGTGGCGATGGGCATGGCCGCCTCGATGGGTCAGCTGCTGCTCTGCGCGGGCACCAAGGGCAAGCGTTACGCCCTGCCGCACGCTCGGATCATGATGCACCAGCCGTCCGGTGGTCTGGGCGGCACGGCGTCCGACATCGCCATCCAGGCGGAGCAGATGCTCTACACGAAGAGGATGTTCCAGGAGCGCGTGGCGCACCACACCGGCCAGAGCCAGTCGCAGATCGAGGCGGACTCGGACCGGGACCGTTGGTTCACCGCCCAGGAGGCCATGGACTACGGCTTCATCGACAAGGTGATCATCGGGGCCGCCCAGGTTCCGGATGGCGCCGGGACCCTGAGCTGAGGAGCTGACGATGACCGATCTGAGCTTGCCGCCCCAGTTCGCGGCCGTGCACAACCGCTACGTGCTGCCGTCGTTCGTCGAGCGCACGTCGTACGGGGTCAAGGAGTCGAACCCGTACAACAAGCTCTTCGAGGACCGGATCATCTTCCTCGGTGTCCAGGTGGACGACGCGTCGGCAAACGACGTGATGGCCCAGCTGCTGACGCTGGAGGGCACCGATCCGGACCGCGACATCATCATGTACATCAACTCGCCGGGTGGCTCGTTCACCGCGATGACGGCGATCTACGACACCATGCAGTACGTCCGTCCGGACATCCAGACGGTCTGTCTCGGGCAGGCCGCCAGCGCGGCGGCCGTGCTGCTGTCGGCGGGCACCGCGGGTAAGCGGATGGCTCTGCCGAACTCGCGGATCATCATCCACCAGCCGGCCACCGAGGGCGGCTACGGGCAGGGCTCGGACATCGAGATCCAGGCCCGGGAGATCCTGCGGATGCGGACGCAGCTGGAGGACATGCTCTCCCGCCACTGCAACCGCCCGATCGAGCAGGTTCGCAAGGACATCGACCGTGACAAGATCATGACGGCCGAGGAGTCCAAGGAGTACGGGCTGGTCGACACGATCCTGACCAGCCGCAAGAAGGGTCTGCTGGCGACCCACTCCGCCAGCTGAGCAATACCGGGTCAGAGGTTGGCCGGGGTGCCCGTTCCCGGCCGACCTCTGACACACCCGTTTTGGGGGTCGGAGAATGCCCCGGCAGCGGGTAACGTCGGGTCCGTACCGCTTCGCCGGTTGGGCCGGCGAGGGGAACTAAGCCGGGCGGCGCGCAGCGCCCGCAGGTCAGGGCCGGGTCTCCGGCCGATGAGTGCAGGGAGAACGTAGGTGGCACGGATCGGTGACGGCGGCGACCTACTGAAATGCTCCTTCTGCGGTAAGTCGCAGAAGCAGGTCAAGAAGCTCATCGCGGGCCCAGGGGTCTACATCTGCGACGAGTGCATCGATCTCTGTAACGAGATCATCGAAGAGGAGCTGGCCGAGTCCGGCGAGGTGAAGTGGGAAGAGCTTCCCAAGCCGATGGAGATCTGCCAGTTCCTCGACAACTACGTGGTGGGTCAGGATCAGGCCAAGAAGGCGCTCGCCGTCGCGGTCTACAACCATTACAAGCGGATCCAGGCAGAGGCGGCCAACGCGCCGGGCTCCGGCAGTGATGCCGTCGAGCTGGCCAAGTCGAACATCCTGCTGCTCGGCCCGACGGGTTGCGGCAAGACCCACCTCGCACAGACCCTCGCGCGGATGTTGAACGTGCCGTTCGCCATCGCCGACGCCACCGCGCTCACCGAGGCGGGCTATGTCGGCGAGGACGTGGAGAACATCCTCCTCAAGCTGATCCAGGCCGCCGACTACGACATCAAGCGCGCCGAGACCGGCATCATCTACATCGACGAGGTCGACAAGATCGCCCGCAAGTCGGAGAATCCGTCGATCACGCGGGACGTCTCCGGCGAGGGTGTGCAGCAGGCTCTGCTCAAGATGCTGGAAGGCACGGTGGCCAACGTGCCGCCGCAGGGCGGTCGCAAGCACCCGCATCAGGAGTTCATCCAGATCGACACCACGAACGTGCTGTTCATCTGCGGCGGCGCGTTCGCCGGTCTCGATCAGATCATCGAATCCCGCACCGGTCAGGGCGGCACCGGCTTCGGCGCCCGGCTCCGGTCGGTCTCGGACCGGTCGACCGATGACATCTTCAGCCAGGTCATGCCGGAAGACATGCTCAAGTTCGGGCTCATCCCCGAGTTCGTCGGTCGGCTGCCGGTGATCACCAATGTGCGCAGCCTGGACCGCAGCGCGCTCGTGCGAATCCTCACCGAGCCCCGCAACGCTCTGGTCCGTCAATACCAGCGCCTGTTCGAGCTGGACGGCGTCGAGTTGGAGTTCGACGAGCCGGCTCTGGAGGCGATCGCCGATCAGGCCATGCTGCGGGGCACCGGCGCCCGTGGCCTGCGCGCCATCATCGAGGAGGTCCTCCTCTCCGCGATGTACGAGGTGCCGAGCAACCCCGACGCCGCCCGGGTGCTGATCACCCGCGAGGTCGTCCTGGAGAACGTCAACCCGACAATCGTTCCGCGCGAGTTCACCGGGCGTCGGGCCCGGCGGGACCGCGAGGAGAAGTCGGCCTGATCCTCCCCGCGTCACGCCGGCCGTTCACTACTGACGCGGCCGGCGTGACCGTGTTCGGCGGTCCCACTCGCCCGACGGGGTGACAGTCACCATCATCAGCCGGGCTGGCTCTCCGGCGTCGTTGCGGTAGCCGTGCTCCCGGTCTGCGTGGAACTCGATCGTGTCACCGGCCCGGACGGCGTGGTCCTGCCCGTCGACGTGGACGATCACCGCGCCGGTGAGGACGTGCAGCACCTCGCGGGTGCCACGGGGGTGGTCGGCGGAGCGGTGTGCCTCCCCGGGTTCCATCCGCCAGTCCCAGAGCTCGACCAGATCGGGCTCGCCCAGCCCGCTCAACAGGCGGCCGGTGCCGCCGTGTTCGCCCTGCCAGAGCACTGGCGCCTCGGTCGTGGAGCTGATCCGCACCGCCCGCTCCTCGTCCGGTTCGACGAGACGGGCGATGTTGACGCCGAACGCGTCGGCGATCCGGCACAGTGTGCCGACGCTGGGGTTGGTGCGCGCGCCCTCGATCTGCACGAGCATCGCCTTGCTCACCCCGGAGCGGCCGGCCAGTTCCTCGAAGGACCAGCCCCGGGCTGCGCGCAGCTCTCGTACCTGCCGGGCCACGGCGGCGGTCACCGCGCTCACGCGGCCACCTGTGTCGGTCATCAAACTATCCTTTGCGGTCACTATTGTGGTACGACAGTGGCATGCTACCCATTCTCCTGGCAGCGGTTTCCGCGATCGCGTTCGGCACCGCCGACTTCTCCGGCGGCAAGGCGTCCCGTCGTGCGGACCCGATCGCGGTGACAGTGGTCTCCCAGCTGTTGAGCGTCCCACTGCTGGTCGCGCTGGTGCTGGTGGTGCCCGGGACACCGACGGTCGCCGACATCGCCTGGGGGCTGCTCGCCGGGGCGGCCGGCGCCGGCGGCGTCATACTGCTCTACCGAGCCCTCGCCGGCGGAACGATGGCAGTGGTGGCGCCGGTCACCGCGATCACCGCCGCGGTGGTGCCGATCGTCGCGGGCCTGTTCACGTCGAGCTTCCCCGGCGCGCTGGCGCTCACCGGCGCCGGCCTCGCCGTGGTGGCGATCGCCCTGGTGAGCCTGGGCGAAGGGGGCAGCGGTTCGGGTGCTCCCGCGCGGCTGGTGGGTCTGGCCCTCGCCGCCGGCGCGCTCTTCGGCGTCTTCTTCACGCTGCTCGGCCAGGCCAGCGAGAGCGCCGGCATGTGGCCGGTGGCGGCGGTCCGGGCCAGCTCGATCGCCTTCGGCCTCATTCTCGCCGCCGGCACCGGGGTGCGGCTTCGGCTCGACCGGCGGGTGCTGGGCTGGGCAGCCGTCGCCGGTCTGCTCGACAGCGCCGCCAACGCGCTCTTCATGGCGGCCGCCGCGCGGGGTCACCTCAGCATCGTGGCGGCGGTCGCCGCGCTCTACCCCGCCAGCACGGTGCTGCTCGCGCTCGCCGTCGACAGGGAACGCCTGCGGCCGGTCCAGATCGCCGGCCTCGGGTTCGCCGCGGGGGCCCTGGTGCTGGCCAGCATCTGACGCTGTCCGCGTCGGCCGTCCCGGCCGTACTCTGGGCTCATGCGCGTCGCCGTCTGCCAGCTGAACGCCCGGGATGACCGCAAGGCCAACCTGGCCGCCGCCGAGGTGCTGCTGGAACGCGCCGCCGACGGCGGCGCGGACCTGGCCATCCTTCCGGAGTACGTCGACTATCTCGGCCCTGCGGCGGGTCTGCCCGCGCCGGAGCCGGTCGACGGCGAGGTGGGCAGCTTCTTCGCCGGGGTCGCACGGCGGCTGGGCATGTGGGTGCTGGCCGGGTCGTTCCACGAGGCCGGCCCGGACCCGGAGCACACCTGGAACACGTCGCTGGTCTTCGACCGCGCGGGCAGCCTGGCCGGGAGCTACCGCAAGATCCACCTGTACGACGTGGAGATCCCGGGTCGGGTCTCCTACCGGGAATCCGCGAGCGTGGCGCCAGGCGTGCAACCCGTCGTCGTGGACGTGGAGGGTCTCCGGGTCGGGCTGTCGATCTGTTACGACCTGCGCTTCCCCGAGCTGTACCGGCGGCTCGCCACCGAGGGTGACGCCCACCTGTTGGTGGTTCCGGCGGCGTTCATGCTGCACACCGGGCGGGACCACTGGGAGGTCCTGTTGCGGGCACGGGCAATCGAGAACCAGTGTTTCGTGGCGGCGGCCGGCCAGACGGGTGACCACGAGCCCGGCCGCACCTGCTTTGGGCGCAGCATGGTGGTCGACCCGTGGGGGACTGTCCTCACGCAACTCCCGGATGGCCCCGGGGTGGCCGTCGCCGATCTGGACCTCGACCGCCTCGCCGCGATCCGGGCCGAGCTGCCCAGCCTGGCCAACCGCCGGCTCTGAGCGTTCAGCCCTCCAGCAGGACGCCGATCGTCGCAAGACCGGCGATGACGACTGCGGTGACCACCAGAGCGGTGGTCATCCTGGATCTGCCCCGGCGGGCCAGTCTTCCCACCGAGAGCACGAGGACCACCAGCACGACCGCGCCGATCACCAGCTGCCAGAACGGCAGGAGGACGCCGAGCAGCGCTTCCTCGGCAAACACCGTGGCGTCCAGCCCGGACTCATCCATGCCTGACACTCTGGCACGACGGCGCGCGCCGCGTTGCCGACCGCGGCGCAGACCGCGCCGATCCGGTCGCTCGAACCAGTGATGAACCCTGATTTGCCTTCTCCGGGCGGTCCGCGTAACTTTCTCTCTGCACGGGGGAGGCCGGACGAACTGGCCGAGACCGGGCACCAGGATCGTGGCGGGAACGCCGAGCGGGGCTGGGGATCGGGCGGTGCGGAACACTCCGGAAACGGAGTTGCGAACGCGAAGCCGACCGGGTAGAGTTCTGAAGCCGGCAGGAGCCGGGCGGAGAGCCGCGAAGCGGTGATCGGCCGGTCTGCGGCTTCCCACGACAGTAACGACCGCCGGGTACGGCGTGCGTCATCGTGGGTCCGGACGAACCAGATTGATCACCTCGGATACGAGGTTGACAATCAAAGTTCGACCAAGTAGGTTTGAGCGGTTGCCCCGAAACGGGGTTCCACTGATGTGGGGCTTCTGATCGGTGTGTGGTTGTTCTTTGAGAACTCAACAGGGTGCTTGTAAAGCCAGTGCCAATT
>NZ_JBFAQS010000031.1:0-45965 GCF_040678875.1 Micromonospora sp. NPDC049274 | reverse complement strand
GGCGGCTGCCACGCAGGGCCGGCCAGTGGTGCTCGGCCGTGCGGGGGATGTAACCGTGGCGGCCGGTCGGGTGTTCCCGGCGGCTGCCGTGCGCCGCGGCCCGGGGGTCGCGGCGGTCTGCCAGGTATAACGACCCCGCCCGGCCCACGATTCCGCCGCCCGGGTGGCACCGACCACGGGACACGACGGCCGATACCGGACAAATCACCCAGCCGGAAACGGGCATCCGCCCCCCGGCCGGGGTGATCGACTCGGCTTCCGTGAAGTCGGGGTGTCCGGGCGCGTTGGACACCGCGACTTCACGGAACCCGAGTCGATCATGTCCGCGCAGCCCGTGCCGTGGCGAGGTGCGTCGGGGTGCGTCGGGTGTGGGCCCTGTGGTGGCTGTCTGGCGACTGGCCACAGGGGAGGTTTGACCGGCCGGATGGTCAGGCGGGGTCGGCGGGCTTCGCGGCGTCGCCGGCCTGGGCGTGCCGTTCCAGCAGCCGCTGCCTGATCTCCTCCGGCGTGTACGCGCGCCGGCGCCGCTCGGCCCGGGCGATCACCACGCCGGACGCCGCGACCCCGGCCAGGCCGGCGAGCCCGAGGACCTTCCACCACCGCATTCCTTGCCGCATCGGCCTAGGCTAGTCCCTCATGAGCATCAGCCTGGATGAGGCCGTCGAGTTGACCCGCACCGGTGACGTGTGGGTGTTCCGGGGTCGCAGCGTGCCGGACCGGGCGATCCAGTTCACCACGAACAGCCCGGTCAACCACGTCGGGATGGCGGTGGTGCTGGACGACATGCCGCCGCTGATGTGGCACGCGGAGTTGGGCAGGTCGCTGCCGGACCTGTGGTCGGGCACGCACCAGCGCGGTGTGCAGTTGCACGACCTGCGGGACGCGGTCTGCGTGTGGGCCAACCGGTACGGGCAGCGGGCCTGGCTGCGGCAGCTCGACCCGCCGGCGGCCGGGGAAATGGAGCGGGCGGTGCTGCGGACGGTCGCGCGGTTGGACGGCACACCGTTCCCGTCGACCGCGCAGTTGGCGTGGCGGTGGGTACGCGGACGGGTGCCGTCGCTGCCGGGTCCCGGCCGGGCCGCGCTGCGAGCCGTCTCGCGGGCCGCCCAGGCAACCCGGGGCGACTCTGCCGCTCCGGCCAGCGCTGCTGCGCGGGAGCGGGCGTTGGAGACGGCGTACTGCGCCGAGGTGGTGGCGGTGACCTACGAGGCGATGGGCCTGCTGCCCGCCGGTAAGCGTCCGAACTGGTACGACCCGGGGCGGTTCTGGAGTGGTGACGATCTGGGGTTGACCGGTGGCGCCCGGTTGGGTGCGGAGATCGAGGTCCGGGTTCCGCCCCGCTGAGGTTTGGCCCGACGGGTGAGCGGCAATTGCTGTGGTCGTGAACGCCTCCACGGATCTCGACACGCTTACCGGCTTCTTCGACCGGTACGGCGCCGCGATGACCTCGGGCGACCTGCCGTCCCTCGCTGGTTGTTACGCCCTGCCCGGGTTGGTGGTGGCCGACACGTACAGCTTCTCGTTCACGTCGTTGGCAGCGGTCGCGCTGTCCTTCGTGGGCGCGGCACCCGACTACCAGGACCGGGAGCTGATCGCCGCGCACGCCCGTATCGAGGACGTGCAGCCGGTGTCGGCGCTGCTGACGATGGTGTCGGTGGAGTGGGAGTTCCTGGACAGCCGGGGGCACTCGGTGCCGGGGGAGCGGTACCGCTACCTGCTGCGTACGTCGGGTGAGGGTCCGCTCATCTGCACGGTCATCCGGACGGCCTGATCGCGGGCGGACCGTCCACGGGGGTGAGCCGTTTTCCGCATCATGTGGGCCGGTCGGTCCGATCCGTACCCGCCAGGTTTTCGTTCTGGCCGCCGCTGGCTACGCTGTCGCGTCGGTGGGACGAGGGGAGACCTGATGGCGGTGGAGCCGGACGGCGCGGCGGGTCCGCGGACGGCGCGGGTGCTGCTGTCGGTGCCGTGGATCGTGGTGCTGCTCGGCAGCGGGGCGCTTGTGGTGCTGCTGGTGGTGGCGCTGTTGTCGTTCCGCACCCGGGAGCGGGAGAGCGCGCCCCAGGCCGCGCCACCGGTGTTCCTGCCGACCACGCCGGCCACGGCGTCGGCGGCGCCGACGCCGGGCGGGCTGGAGCGGCGCACGGCGTCGCCGCGGCCGTCGCGCAGCAGCCGGACGCCGTCACCGCGCGCCACCACGGGTTCGCCGTCGGCGGCCCGGACGAGCGCCCCGGCGGTCGCGGCGGCGAACGGGGCGGTCACCGCCCGGTACCAGGCCGGTACGGACGGCTGGAACGCGACCGAGGCTGTGCTGTCGCTGACGAACGAGTCGGCCCGGTCGACGGACTGGCGGGTGGAGTTGGCGTTCGAGGACGACATGCGGGGCCTGCGGGTCAGCGGTGAGGCGGGGATCTCGGTGTCGGCGCGGGGTGACGGTGAGTTCGTGCTGAGCGGCGGGGCGGCGCTGGATCCGGGCGACACGCAGACGGTGCGGTTGCGCCTGGCGTGGGACGGGTCGGCGCAGCGGCCGGTGCGGTGCACCGTCAACGGGGTCGACTGCCGCTTCGGCTGAACGGGCCCCGGTGCCGGCGGTGGGCGCTTCCGAGCCGCGCCGTCGGTCGCTACGCTGCCCGGACGGCCCGCTGAGGGAGGTACATGTCCGGCATGCGTCGCGCGCCGCGACCGTCGCGCGGTCCGGCCGCCATCGCGTCGTCGCCGTGGATCGTGGCGTGCGCCGGCCTGGTCGTGATGCTGGTTCTGCTCTTCGTGGCGCTGGGCGCGTACCGGGGGCGTAGTCCGGCTCCCGACGACGGGCCGCCGCCGGCGGGGTTGCCGTTGCCGCAGGTGCCGGTCGTGCCGTCGGATCCGGCGTCGACGCCGCTGGCGGAGCGCTCGCCGGTGCTGCCGGGGCTGTCGCCACGGGCGAGCGGGCTGCCGCTGAACACGCCGGCCATGTCGCGGCCACCGGTTGTCGGTCCGACGGTGGCGCCGACCTCGGCGCGGGCGTCGACCCGGGCGCCGCAGCGGCCGTCCGCGGTGAGCGGGCGGTACCGGGTCGTGCAGAGCTTCGACGGGGGTTTCATCGGCGAGGTGCTGATCGTCAACGCGTCGGGTGCGGCGCACGGCTGGACGGTGCGGTTCGACTTCACCGGCGGGCGGCTGGTGACCGTGTGGGTCGAGGGGGCACCACAGGGGACGCTGCGACAGTCCGACGGGAGCTTCACGTACGTCAGTGGGGTGGACGTGCCGGCCGGTGGGTCGGTGCCGCTGCGGTTCCACCTGGAGCGGGCGTCCACGACACCGCGTGGGTGCACTGTCGACGGGGTGCGCTGCGGCGGGTTCTGAGCTGTGCTTCCGCAAGGATGCTGCTCGGTTACGACTATGTTTGCAAGGTATTGCAGATTGTTTCGGCAAGGGTTAGCGTGCGGCCAATCACGACCAGAGGAAGGCCGTCGATGAAACCCCCGCCGATCCCGCGTACCGCCCTGCTCGCGTTCGTCTGCCTGCTCACCTTCACCCTCGTCGGTACGCCGGATGGCGTGCACCTCGTCGGCGCCGACGCCGACCCCCGACCGTCCGGTGTCGACTCCCTCGCCGCGGCCGGTGCTGTGCAGTGGCGCGACGAGCCCACCGCCGAGGCGCTGCTGTCCGCCGGCGCGGACACCGCGCGTGCCGAGCAGTTCTACTTCGTCCTGCCGGACCGTTTCGCCAACGGTGACCGGCGTAACGACTCCGGTGGCCTGACCGGCGACCGGCTGCGCACCGGACTCGACCCGACCGACAAGGGCTTCTACCACGGCGGTGACCTCAAGGGCGTCATCGACAAGCTGGCCTACATCCAGGGTCTGGGCACCACCGCCATCTGGCTCGCCCCGATCTTCAAGAACCGGCCGGTGCAGGGCACTGGGAATGACGTCTCGGCCGGATACCACGGCTACTGGATCACCGACTTCACCCAGGTCGACCCGCACTTCGGCACCAACGCGCAGCTCAAGGAGCTGGTCTCGCTCGCGCACCGACGCGGCATCAAGATCTACCTCGATGTGATCGTCAACCACACCGCCGACGTGATCAAGTACGCCGAGAACACGTACGCGTACGTGGACAAGGCGACCTCGCCGTACACGGACGCGCAGGGGCGGGCCTTCGAGGACCGCAACTACGCCGACGGCAGCCGGGACTTCCCGACTGTCGACCGGAACTCCGGCCCGTACACGCCGGTCCTTCCCGAGCCGGGTGACGCCACCGTGAAGGTGCCCGCCTGGCTGAACGACGCGACCATGTACCACAACCGGGGTGACTCCACCTTTGCCGGCGAGAACAGCGAGTACGGCGACTTCTTCGGCCTCGACGACCTGTGGACCGAGCGCCCCGAGGTGGTGCGGGGGATGACGAAGGCGTACGGCGACTGGATCGGCGCGACAGGCGTCGACGGGTTCCGGTTGGACACCGTCAAGCACGTCAACATGGACTTCTGGCCGCAGTTCACCCGGGGCGTCGAGCGGGCCGCCGAGAAGGCCGGCAAGAAGGACTTCTTCCTGTTCGGCGAGGTGTACAGCGCCGATCCGGAGATCAGCTCCAGCTACGTCCGTCGGGGCGGCCTGCCGGCCACCCTCGACTTCGCGTTCCAAGAGGCCGCGCGGGGTTACACGGCGGGCGCCGGCTCGGCGAAGGCTCTCGCCGACGTGTACGCCCGCGACGACCTCTACGCCGCCCGGGACACCGACGCGGGCCGGCTGACCACCTTCCTCGGTAACCACGACATGGGCCGGATCGGGTCGTTCATCGCCGGCGGCGGCACCGACCCGACCAGTCACCTGCGCCGCGATCAGCTCGCCCACCAACTGATGTTCCTCACCCGGGGCCAGCCGGTGGTCTACTCCGGTGACGAGCAGGGCTTCACCGGCCCCGGCGGCGACAAGGACGCCCGGCAGGACATGTTCGCGTCCAAGGTCGCCGACTATCTTGACGACGACCTGCTCGGCACCGACCGTACCCACGCCAGCGACCAGTTCGACACCGGCCACCCGCTGTACCGGACGATCGCCGAGCTGGGCCGACTGCGTCAGGCGCACCCGGCGCTGCGCGACGGCATCCAGGTCACCCGGTACGCCGCCGACGGCCCCGGCGTGTTCGCGGCCTCCCGGATCGCCCCCGCCGACCGGACCGAGTACGTGGTGGCGGTGAACAACGCCGCGACCGCGCAGACTGTCACAGTGGACACCTGGTCGGCCGGCGCCACCTTCACCGGCATCTACGGCGGATCGAACCTTGAACAGGCCGGCGGCGACGGCAGGCTCACCGTGACCGTGCCGCCGCTCTCGGCGGCCGTGTACCGGGCGGGCACCCCCATCGCCCGGCCGACCGGCAACCCGGCCGTCACCATCACCACTCCCGCACCGGACGCGTCGGTGGCCACCCGCGCGGCGGTCACCGCGAAGGTGACAGGCGACCCGCTGGCCACCGTCACCGTGGCGGCCCGGGTGGCCGGCGGCAGGTGGACGTTGCTGGGCAGCGCCGACCACGCGCCGTACACCGTGCACCACGACCTCAACGGGTTGGCAGGCGGCACCCGGATCGAGTACCGCGCCGTCGTCCGCGACGGTCGTGGCCGCACCGCGACCGCGCGGTCCGTCGCCGTGGTCGGAACACCCGAGCGGGGCGGGTCCCGGGAGTGGGCGGTGGTGCACTACGAGCGTCCGGCCGGGGGGTACGACGACTGGGGCCTGTACGCGTGGGGTGACATCGACCCGGCGTACGTCACCGAGTGGCCGAAGGGGCAGCCGTTCGCCGGTGAGGACTCCTACGGCCGGTTCGCCTGGGTGAAGCTCAAGCCGGGCGCGAGGTCGGTCGGCTTCGTGGTGGTCGACTCCGACGGCACGAAGGACATCGCCCAGGATCGCAGTATCGACGTCACGGCCACCGGTGAGGTCTGGCTCAAGCAGGGCGACCCGGCGGTCTACCCGACCAGGCAGGCGGCCACCGGTCAACCGGACCCGCCGGTCGAGGAGGGCACCGCGGTCATCCACTACCGGCGGGCCGACGGCAACTACGACGGGTGGGGCCTGCACCTGTGGGACGGGGCGGCCAACCCGACCGAGTGGGCCACCCCGCTCAAACCGACCTCCACCGACGCGTTCGGCGCGGTGTTCCGGGTGCCACTGGCGGCCGGGGCCACCGGGCTGAACTACATCATCCACAACGGCGACACCAAGGATCTGCCCGACGACCAGCGGCTCGACCTCGCCGCCGGCCGGGAGATGTGGTTGCTCGCCGCCACCCCGGGGCGGCTGCTGCCGTCGACCGCGACCAGTGCAGGCGGGGACACCGACATCGGCAAACAGAAGGCGCACTGGATCGACAGGTCCACGGTGGCCTGGCAGACCCCACCGACCGACGGCCGGGTGTACGCCCTGGTGGCCGCCCCGACCGGCGGGGTGAGCGTCGTCGACGGCGAGCTGTCCGGGACGTACACCAGCCTGCCGTTGCGGGCGCAGCGCAACGGGCTCACCGAGGCCCAGCGCGCGGCGTTCCCGCATCTGTGGTCCTACCGGGCCTTCACCCTGGACCGGGGTGACCTGGCGAAGGTGCCGGCGGCGCTGCGGGGGCAGCTGCTGGTCACCGAGCGCGACGCGTCGGGGGCCCTGCTCGCCGCGACCGGCGTGCAGATCCCCGGCGTGCTCGACGACGTGTACTCCCGGGCCACCCAGGTCGCCCTCGGCCCGACCTTCGCCGGTCGGACGCCGAGCCTCGCGCTCTGGGCGCCGACCGCCCGGACGGTGGCGCTGCAACTGTTCGACTCGCCGACCGCCACGCCGAAGACGGTGCCGATGCGCCGCGACGACCGCACCGGCGTCTGGTCGGTGCGCGGCAGCCACGCCTGGACGGGGAAGTACTACCGCTACCAGGTGCAGGCGTGGCAGCCGGCCGCGCAGCGGATGGTCACCGCGTCGGTGACCGACCCGTACTCCGTGGCCCTCGCCGCGGACTCCACGCACAGTCAACTGGTCGACCTGAACGACCCGGCGCTGGCCCCGCCGGGCTGGCGGACGCTGCGCAAACCGGCGGCCGTGCCGGCGTCGAAGGCGCAGATCTCCGAGCTGTCGGTACGCGACTTCTCCATCGCCGACGACACCGTGCCTGCCGAACGCCGGGGCACCTTCCTGGCCTTCACCGACCCCCGAACCGCCGGGATGACCCACCTGCGGGCGTTGGGCGACGCCGGTGTCACCCACCTGCACCTGCTGCCGGCGTTCGACTTCGCGACGATCCCCGAGAGGCGGGCCGACCAGCGCCAGCCGGCCTGCGATCTGGCGGCGCTCCCGCCGGACTCCGAGGAACAGCAGAAGTGCGTCGCGGCGGTCGCGGAGACCGACGGCTACAACTGGGGGTACGACCCGCTGCACTACACAGTCCCGGAGGGCGGGTACGCCGTCGACCCGGTCGGCGCGGCGCGGACCACCGAGTTCCGGCGGATGGTCGCCGGCGTGAACGAGGCCGGCCTGCGGGTGGTCATGGACGTGGTCTACAACCACACCTCGGCGGCAGGCGTCGACGACACGTCCGTGCTCGACCAGGTCGTGCCCGGCTACTACCACCGGCTGTTGGAGGACGGCACGGTCGCCAACTCCACCTGCTGCGCCAACACCGCCCCGGAACACGCGATGATGGGCAAGCTGGTCGTCGACTCGCTTGTCACCTGGGCGAAGCAGTACCGGGTGGACGGCTTCCGCTTCGACCTCATGGGTCACCACCCGAAGGCGAACATCCTGGCCGTACGCGCCGCGCTGGACCGGCTGACCGTCGCCCGCGACGGGGTGGACGGCAAGGCGATCATGCTCTACGGCGAGGGCTGGAACTTCGGCGAGGTCGCCAATGACGCTCGGTTCGTGCAGGCCACCCAGGCCAACATGGCCGGCACCGGCATCGGCACGTTCAACGACCGGCTGCGCGACGCCGTGCGCGGCGGCGGACCGTTCGACGCCAACCCCCGCGTGCAGGGCTTCGCCTCCGGGCTCTACACCGACCCCAACGGCGACCCGGTGAACGGGTCGGCGGCCGAGCAGAAGGCCCGCCTGCTGCACGCCCACGACCTGATCAAGGTGGGTCTCACCGGCAACCTGCGGGACTACCGGTTCACCGACACCGCCGGGCGGCAGGTCACCGGCGCGCAGGTGGACTACAACGGCCTCCCCGGCCGGCTACACGGCGGCGCCCGGGGAGGCCGTCACCTACGTCGACGCGCACGACAACGAGATCCTGTACGACGCGCTGGCGTACAAGCTGCAGCAGGCCACCACCGCTGCGGACCGTGCCCGGATGCAGGTGCTGGCGCTGAGCACCGTGGCGCTGGGGCAGGGCACCGGGTTCGTCACCGCCGGCACCGAACGGCTGCGGTCGAAGTCGTTGGACCGCAACTCGTTCAACTCCGGTGACTGGTTCAACCAGATCCGCTGGGACTGCGCGCGGGGCAACGGGTTCGGTGCCGGCCTGCCGCCGGCGCCTGACAACCAGGACAAGTGGCCGTACGCCAAGCCGCTGCTCGCCGACGCGGCCCTGGTGCCCGACTGCGCGGCAATCACCACCACCGACGCCCGGTACGCCGAACTGCTGCGCATCCGGGCGTCCTCACCGGTGTTCGGGTTGAGCACCGCCGAGCAGGTGCAGCGGCGGGTGGCGTTCCCGCTGTCCGGGGAGCAGGAGACCCCGGGTGTGCTGACCATGACCCTGGACGCCCGTGGCCTGGGCGGGGCGTGGACGTCGCTGACAGTGGTCTTCAACGGCACGCCGGAGACGGCGACGCAGACCGTTACCGGTCTGCGGGGTGCGGACGTGGTGCTGCACCCGGTGCTGGTGAACTCGGCCGATCCGGCGCTGCGGAAGGCGTCGTTCGACCGGGCGGCCGGCACCTTCACCGTACCGGCGCGCGGCGTGGCGGTGTTCGTCCAGAAGTAGCGACGTGAACCGGCCCCCTTCCGCCTGGTGCGGAAGGGGGCCGGCCCGTCGTGCTGGCGCTGCGCCTTGATCAGGCGAAGCAGTTTTCGATGGTGCCGCCCGGGATGGCCAGGCAGTTCGTCGGACGGTTCGCGGTGATCGCGGACTTGTCGTCCACGTTCACCTCGCCGAAGAAGCTGAAGACCCCGCCCGGCTCGAGCGTGGAGAAGTTGTAGGCGACCTTCGACTTCGACAGGTTGACCTCGCCGAAGATGTTGAAGATGCCGCCACCGACCCCGATCGGACCGATCGCCCGGTTGCCGACGACCTCGGTGTCGCGCAGCGTGGTGAGGCTGCCGGCGTTGAAGAGCCCGCCGCCGAAGAAGCCGGCGGTGTTGTCCTTGATGGCACCCTTCTCGAACGTGACAGCGCTGTCGAACGCGATGGCCACGCCGCCGCCGACACCGGCGGTGCTGTTCTTCTCGACCGTGCTGTTGTAGAGGTTGAGCTGGCTGTCCGCCGCAGCGAGACCGCCACCGGCGAGGACTGCGGTGTTCGAGGCGAACTTCGTCTCGTACGCCGTGGTGTTGCCCTCGATGTCGAGGTAGCCACCGCCGAAGCCCAGCGTCTCGTTGTCGGTGATCTCAGCCTTCTTCAGCTCGACGGTCCCGCCGTCGACGTCGTCGGTGAAGATCTCCGCGGCGCCGTTGGAGATACCGCCACCACCGATGACCGCGGTGTTGTCGGTGATCTTCGACTCCTCGACCTTGAGCAGTCCGGCGTTGAAGACACCGCCACCGAAGAAGAAGGCCGTGTTGCGGGTGACGGTGCTGTGCCAGATCTTCGTGGTGCCGAAGTTGGCCACGCCACCGCCGTTGCCGCCCGACTGGTTGAGGACGACCTCGGACTCGAGGATCTCGGCCGTGCCACCCGGCTGGACCAGGATGCCGGCACCGTCGTTCTCGTCCGGCTCCTCGACCAGCGGCGTGAC
The DNA here is from genome assembly GCF_040678875.1 of Micromonospora sp. NPDC049274. Lineage (NCBI taxonomy): Bacteria > Bacillati > Actinomycetota > Actinomycetes > Micromonosporales > Micromonosporaceae > Micromonospora > Micromonospora sp. NPDC049274. The sequence continues at coordinate 36,040 of NZ_JBFAQS010000031.1, read as the reverse complement.
AACGCCAGGCGCCGCCTTCGGCGCGGCCTTCGGCGTCACCTTCGGCGCGGCCTTCAGGCCCGCCTTCGGGTTGGCCTGCCGCGTCGCGAGCGCCTGGTTCAGCGGAACGCCCGCCTTCACCTGCGCCGCGATCGCCTCGGAGTCCGAGTAGGACGCCCAGACGGCCGCCGGCTCGACGGCGTTGTCCAATTCGAGGGTCTGGCCACCCTTGATGGTCAGGCCCTTGATGGTGAGGTGCCCACCGCTGCCGACGTTCAGGATCCGGAAGTAGTCTGCCGTGGCTTCCCGGACGATCGTCGTGTGCTCACCCTTGAGCGTGATGTTCTCGGTGATGATCGGCAGGCCGTTGCCCTCGTAGTCGTTGCGGCTCAGGTTGTAGGTGCAGCCCTTGGCCAGCTCCAGCACACCGCCGTGCTTGTTGTTGGCGAACACGATCGCCTGAATCAGCTTGTCGGTGTCGCAGGGCACCTCCTTCCCGCGCTCGTGGTCCTTGTCGCGGTCCTTGCCCTTGTCCTGGTCCTTGTCCTTGTCCCAGTCGCGGCCCTCGTCGCCGTGCTGGTCGCCGTCCTTGCTGACCTGCGCGGTGTTCCAGTTCAGGCCAACCGCTCCGGCGCTGCCCGCGACGCCTACCGCCGCGAGGCTGATCACGCCCGTCAGACCGGCCACGCCGCTGGCGAGCCAGAGCTTGCGGCGGCTCTTGGCCGTCGCCCGCCCGGAGGCTTCGTTGTTCGTTAGGTAGTTGGACATCGGAGCTCTCTGCCCTCTCCTCGTACCAGACAGGGTCGCCGCCCCCAGGCGGTCGTCCCCTGCTACAAATCGGTTGTAGCTCCCAAAAACACCGTATGAGAATGTTCCTCGCCTCGCGGGCGTATCCGAAACAACCCCACATTAGGTTCATGTTCGCGTTCGCCGGCCGGGAAACCCCGGCCGGACACGCCGCCCCCAAGCCGGGCCGCCGACCCTCTGACCAGCCCAAATGGGTACGCCCCTCCGTGCCGTGACCGGCTCGGAGGGGCGCGCCCTCTATGTGGTTCAGCCCCACCCGATCAGGCGAAGCAGTCCGAAACGTTGAAACAGTTGGTCGGTCGGTTGGCAGTGACCGCGGACTCGTCGTCCAGCAGCACCGTGCCGCCGATGCTGTTGAAGATGCCCCCCGGCTCAAGGGTGGAGAAGTTGTACGCCACAGTCGTCCGGTGGAGTCTGACCTCGCTCCCGTCGGCGTTGACGATGCCGCCGCCGCGGGCGGACGAACCGACGGCCCGGTTGCCCACCACTTCGCTGTCGCGCAGCGTGGTGACGCCGTCGTCGTTGTAGAGGCCGGCGCCCCACAAGACCGAGGTGTTGTCCTTGATCCTGCTGCTCTCGATCGTCGCGACGCTGTCGGAGCTCACGAACAGGCCGCCACCCTCGCGAGCGGTGCTGTTCCTGACCACCGTGGCGTCCTTGAGGGTGAGCTGGCTGTCCGCCACCGCGATGCCACCGCCCTCGAGCACCGCGGTGTTGTCACCAACCGTCGTCTGGTGCAGCGTCGTGGTGCCCTCGACATCCAGCACGCCGCCGCCGAAGCCGAGCGTCTCGTTGTCGGTGACCTCGCTCTTGTAGACCCAGACCGAACCGCCCACAACGCCCTCGCTGCGAATCGCCGGCGCGCCGTTGGAGATGCCACCGCCACCGATGATTCCGGTGTTGTCCTTGACCTTCGACTCGTCGACCTGGAGTACGCCGGCGTTGAAGATGCCGCCGCCGACGAAGAACGCGGTGTTGTGCGCAACCGTCGTCTTGCTGAGCCTGGTGCTGCCGAAGTTGGCCAGCCCGCCGCCGCTGCCGCCGGACTGGTTGTAGAGCAGCTCACTGTCCAGGATCTCCGCCCGGCCCCCGGGCTGTACGAGCACCCCGGCACCGTCGTTGAACCCGGGCTCCTCGACCAGCGGCACGACCGCCGCCGTGCTCGCCGCGGCCGGCGGGGCCTTGGCGATTGTCGCTCCCTGCTGGGCCGGTGCGGTCGCTGACTTGGCCGCTGCCTGCTTGGCGGTTGCCTGCCTGGCTGCCGCTGCCTGCTGGGCCGCCGCCTGCTGGGCCGCCGCCTGCTTGGTCGCTGCCTGCTTGGTCGCTGCCTGCTGGGCCGCCGCCTGCTGGGCCGCCGCCTGCTGGGCCGCCGCCTGCTGGGCCGCCGCCTGCTGGGCCGCCGCCTGCTTGGTCGCTGCCGTGGCCTGGCCGGTTGCCGCCGTCGGCTTGGTTGCCGCTGCCGCTGCCGCTGCCGGTGCCGTCGGCTTGGCTGCCGCTGCCGTGGCCGGGGCGGTTGTCGCCGCGGGCTTCGCTGCCGTGGCCGTTGCCGGCTTGGCTGCGGTGCCGGATGCGGTGGCCGTCGCCGGCTTGGCCGTCGCAGCGGCGGCCCGGACCGAGGCCGAGTACGGCCCCCACACCGTCGCCGGCTCCACGGCCATCGCCTGCTGGATGGTCTGCCCACCCTTGATGCTCAGGCCCTTGAGGGTGAGTTGCCCGCCCGCGCCGACGTTCAGGATGCGGAAGTAGTCGGCGGTGGCCTCACGTCCGATTGTCGTGTGCTCGCCCTTGAGGGTGATGGGCTCGGTGATCACCGGGAGGCCGTTGCCGTCCTGGCTGCGGGTCAGGGTGTACGTGCAACCCTTGGCCAGCTCCAGCACACCGCCGTCGCCGCTGTTGGCGAAGGTGATCGCCTGGATCAGCTTGTCCGAGTCGCAGGGCACCTGCTTGGTGCGGTCCTTCTCGTCCCGTTTGTCGTCCGTGCCGGCGCGGTCCTCGAAGCCGCTCCACTCGCCGTCGCTCCACTCGTCGCCGTTGCCGGCGCTCTCCTTGCCGCTGCTCTCCTTGCCGCCGCCGGTGTTTCCGCCGGCGTCGCTGACGTTCTGCCGATTGGTCGACGGCTGGGCGTCGGACACCCGGTCGGGGGTGGGCTTGTCGTCTCGGGCGGCCACACCACCGAGGGCGGCCAGTCCGACCACCCCGGTCAGGCCGGCGACGCCGGCAACCCACAGGGCCCGTCGTCGTCGTGTCGGCGGAGCCGTCGAGGCTCCGCCGTCGGTACTCGTTACGTCGTTTGACATCAGAGCCTTCCGCCCTTCCTGCTACCAGACGGGGTCGCACCGCCCGCAGCGCCACGACCAGCCACAAATAGGTTGTAGCCTCCGATGCTCACCGTATGAGAACTATCTTCGCGAGGCGGACGTATCCGAGAAAACCCCGCATACGCCTCACGTTAGGTCAGGGACCCGGTAACCGTCCGGGGTGACAGGAAGGGGTGTGAGCAGCCCAAACGCGGGGTCGCGACACTCGTCGCGGGCGGAGCGTGAGGCGCGAGGCACTGTCGCTGCCACCAAGCTGCCACGCGCTGCCGCGGAGCGCCGCCGCGGAGCGCTGCCGCCGAGCGTGATCGACTCGGGTTCCTGGAAAGCGCGCTGTCCGAGCGGGTCGGAGGCCCCGGATTCAAGGAACCCGAGTGGATCTAGGCGAATGCGAGGCGTGACCCACTCCGTTGCGCCGATATCGCGGTATCCCGGCGCCCGGACACCGCAACGTCGGCGATCTGGAGTGGATCAATGCGCCCAGCCGACGTCGGTGGGTCCCGGGCCCGCCAGGCAGGCGCGACCAGATGTGCTGGCGACCCAGGTTCAGCCCGGTCAGCCCAGCACTGGCCGATGGGGCCGGTGCTGGTCCGGCGGGGCCGAGGGCTGGCCGGTGGGGCGGCGCCGTTCTCGGGCGTGATCGACTCGGGTTCCTTGGAAGCGCGCTGTCCGAGCGGGTCGGAAGCCCCGGATTCAAGGAACCCGAGTGGATCTAGGCGAGTGCCTGGGGTGGGGGCAACGCCGCGCCCCTCCCGCCGACGCCCGGAGGTCGGGGTCGAGGGAGGGGCGCGGCTGGCGGCAGGAGGTCAGGCGGGCAGGCGGGGACCTGCTTCGCGCTGCTCGGCCAGCCACGTCTCCACCTCGTCGGCGGTACGCGGCAGGCCGGCGGACAGGTTCACGGCGCCGGTGGCGGTGACGAGTACGTCGTCCTCGATGCGGATGCCGATGCCGCGCAGCTCGGCGGGGACCAGCTCGTCCTCCGGCTGGAAGTACAGGCCCGGCTCGACGGTGAGCACGTAGCCCTCGCCCAGCGCGCCGTCGCGGTACGTCTCCTTGCGGGCGTTCGAGCAGTCGTGCACGTCGATGCCGAGCATGTGGCCGAAGCCGTGCAGCGTCCACCGCCGGTAGACCGAGGACTTCTCGTCCATGGCCTCGTCCACGCTCACCGGCAGCAGGCCCAGGTCGGCCAGGCCCTCGGCGAGCACCCGCATGCAGGTCAGGTGGACGTCCTTGAACTTGACGCCGGGGCGGATGGCGTCGATGCCGGCCTGCTGCGAGGCGTACACGATGTCGTAGACCTGGCGTTGCAGGGCGGTGAACCGGCCGGTGACCGGCAGCACCCGCGTCACGTCGGCGGTGTAGAGGTTGCGGCCCTCGACGCCCATGTCCATCAGCAGCAGGTCACCCGGACGGGTGGCGCCGTGGTTGTGCACCCAGTGCAGGATCGTGGCGTGTTCGCCCGCGCCGACGATCGAGCCGTACCCGACGTCGTTGCCGTCGTGGCGGGCGCGCAGCGCGAAGATTCCCTCCAGCAGACGCTCCGAGACGGCGCGGTCGGCCGGCAGGATCCGGGCCACGTCCTCGAAGCCGCGCACCGTGGCGTCGATGGCGTCCTGGAGCTGGCCGATCTCCCACTCGTCCTTGACCAGCTTCTGCTCCGAGATGGCGATCGCCAGCTCCCGGTCGCGGGGCGGCTGCCCCTCGGCGCGGACCCCGTCGTACGGGCGGACGGCAGCGTCGACCTGGGCGTCGAAGCCGCGCAGCACCCGCGTGCGGCCGGGCGCCAGGTCGGCGAGCGTCGCCTCCAGGCCGGTCAGGTCGGCGGTGGGCAGGCCCAGCTCGGTGGACTTCTCGCCGAGGGTGTGCCGGCGGCCGACCCACAGCTCGCCGTGCCGGCTGCGGAAGAACTCGTCGGTCTCACGGGACGATCGGGGCCGCATGTACAGCGTCGCGTCGTGCCCCGAGCCGTTGGGGCGCAGCACCAGCACGCTGTCCGGGTCGTGGTCACCGGTCAGGTAGGCGAAGTCGCTGCCCGGCCGGAACGGGTAGGCGGTGTCGTTGGCGCGGACCTTCTCGCCGCCGGTCGGGATGACAAGTGTCTCGCCGGGGAAGGCCGCCGACAGCGCGGCGCGGCGCTTGGCGTAGTTGGGCGCCTCGGGACGGGGCGTGACCGGGAGGTCGGTGTCCCGCCAGCCCTGCCGCATGAAGGACAGGAACGCTTCCGGAAAGTCCGGATCGTGCGATTCCGTGCCGTCTGTCGGCGTACCGTCGGTGCGTTCCTCGGTCATTGCGCCGCTCCCTCCGCGTCGTTGCTGGTCCCGACGGTACCGCGTGGCCGGTTCGTGTTGGTGGCGGCCGGGAGCGCTCCGGATCGACGGACGGCTGCGACGGGCCGACGGACCGCGTGGAAAGATGACCACCATGTGCGGACTCCTGGCCTTCTTCAGCGCGAACGGTAACGCCGCCGCGCACCGCGACCACATCGCCGGAGCATTGGAATGCCTGCACCACCGCGGCCCCGACGAGACAGGGGTCGAGGTGGTCGGTGACGCCTCCGGCCGGTACGCGGACGGCGTGTTCGCCCACAAGCGGCTCGCCATCATCGACGTCGCGTCGAGTCACGAGCCGCTGCCCTACGCGAACGGCCGTTACCTGCTCACCTTCAACGGTGAGATCTACAACTACATCGAGCTGCGCGACGAGCTCGTCCGGAACTTCGGCGCGCAGTTCGCCACCGCCGGTGACGGCGAGGTGATCGTCGCCGGCTACCACTTCTGGGGCGAGCAGGTGCTCACCCGCCTGCGCGGCATGTTCGCCTTCGTCATCTGGGACCGGCAGGAACGGCGCGCGTTCGGCGCCCGCGACTACTTCGGCATCAAGCCGCTGCACTACCTGGAGACCGCCGACGGCCTGTACCTGGCGTCGGAGAAGAAGGCGCTGCTGCCGTTCGCGCACAGCAACTACCAGGGCGACGCGGGTGTCGACGCGGCGAACCTGAGCCACTACCTGACCCTGCAGTACGTTCCGGAGCCCGGCACCCTGCACAAGGGCATCAGCCGTATCGGTTCGGGGGAGTACCTGAGCTGGACCCCGGGTGGGCGCATCGACGTACGCCGGTGGTACCGGCCGGTGTTCCGGCCCGCGCCTGTCGACGACGAGCAGAAGCTGTACCACGAGATCCGGGAGACGCTGCGCGAGAGCGTCCGCATGCACATGCGCTCCGACGTGCCGGTCGGCTCGTTCCTGTCCAGCGGCATCGACTCGACGGCTGTCGTCGCGCTGGCCCGCGAGTTCAACCCGAACATCCTCACCTTCACTGTCGGCTACGACGTGCCGGGCTATTCGGAGATCGACGTCGCGCAGGAGTCGGCCCGGCACCTGGACGTCACCACCATCCCCACCAAGATCGGTCCGCAGGACATGATCGACGCGCTGCCGAAGATCGTCTGGCACCTGGACGACCCGGTGGCGGACCCGGCGCTGGTGCCGCTCTACTTCGTGGCGAAGAAGGCCGCCGAGCACGTCACCGTGGTGCTCTCCGGTGAGGGCGCGGACGAGTTCTTCGGCGGTTACACGATCTACCGGGAGCCGTTGTCGCTCGGCACCGTCAACGGCCTGCCCGGTGGGGTGCAGAAGGGGCTGCGCGCCGTCTCCAAGGCGATCCCGCAGGGGGTCAAGGGCAAGAGCTTCCTGGAGCGCGGCACCACCCCGATCGAGGAGCGCTACTACGGCAACGCGCGGATGTTCACCGAGGAGGAGAAGCAGCACCTGATGCGGCGCTACGACCCCTCGGTGCGCTACACCGACGTGACCGCCCCGATCTACGCCGAGTGCACCGAGCTGGACGACGTCACCAAGATGCAGTACGTCGACCTCTACACCTGGTTGCGCGGTGACATCCTGGTCAAGGCCGACCGGATCTCGATGTCGCACTCGCTGGAGGTGCGGGTGCCGTTCCTCGACCGTGAGGTCTTCGACGTCGCGGCGAAGATCCCGGTGGACCTGAAGCTGCCGCCGCGCTCGGACGCCACCAAGTACGCCATGCGTCAGGCGTTGCAGGGTGTCGTGCCGCCGGCGATCGTCAACCGCAAGAAGCTGGGCTTCCCGACGCCCACCCGGGTCTGGCTGCGCGGCGAGATGTACGAGTGGGCCCGGCACGTGCTGAGCACCTCAGGCGCGGGCGACCTGCTCGACCTGTCGTACGCGCTGCGGTTGCTCGACGAGCACAAGCGGGAGGAGGCCGACCACTCCCGCAAGGTGTGGACGGTGCTGATCTTCTGCATCTGGCACGCCATCTTCGTGGCCAAGACGCTCGACCCGGGCATCCAGCGCAACCAGTCCGCCCTGCTGACGAAGCCGGTGGTCGGTTCCATGGTCCGCTGACCCCGTCCCACCCTGTCGATCAAGAGGTTTGCGTCACCCGGAATCGCTCGGGTGACGCAAACCTCTTGATCATTTCAGGGAAACCTCAGCGGCGAGCGCAGCTGACGGTCGGAATGCCGTTCGTTCCTGTGCTGCTCGCCAGGAAGCCGAACGTGGTGGTGCCCTCCGGTGCGATGGTGCCGTTGTACCCGACGTTCGTCGCCGTCACCGAAGCGCCGGACGTCGTCTGGGTGGCGCTCCAGATCTGATTGATCGCCTGCCCGTTGGGCCAGGTCCAGCTCGCGGTCCAGCCGGCGAACGGCGTACTGCCGTGGTTCATGATCGTGACTTCCCCCTGGAAGCCGCCCTGCCAGGCGCTTGTCACCTTGTAGACGGCCATGCAGTCGCTGCCACCCGGCGGCGGGGTGGTCGGCGGCGCGGTGGTCGGTGGCGCCGTCGTCGGCGGAGCGGTCGTCGGCGGAGCGGTCGTCGGCGGCGCCGTGGTCGGGGGCGCGGTGGTGGGCGGCGGAGTGGTCGGGTTCGAGCCGCCCGGACCCACGCCTGTCACCTGACCGCTGCCGCCGTCGAAGGTCACGTCGGAGCAGCCGAAGAAGTTCTCCTGCGAGTCCGAGCGCACCCAGCGGGAGTAGATGATGTGCCGGCCGCTCTTGCCCGACGGGAGGTTGCCGCTGAAGTAGTAGTGCCCGTCGTTGGTGCCGACGCTGCCGCGCTGCGGCGGGTTGGTCACCGTCAGGAACGGCTCCTCCAGGTCACTCCAGGCCAGCGCCCGGGTCGGGCTCCAGCTGTCCTTGGTGACGTAGAAGTAGAAGGTGCCCGGGTGGTGCGCCCAGTTGCTGTACCGGAAGTCCAGCCGCGCGCCGGAGGTCAGGTGGGTCAGCGGCCAGTCGGTGCGCGCCAGGTCGTAGCCCTTGTAACCGGGGTTGCCGCCACTGCACAGTTGCCCGTCCGGAATGAAGCCGGTGGTCCGACCGCCGGCGTCCGAGCGCAGCACGCTGAACCAGTTGTAGAGCGAGTTCGCCCCGCTCTGCGCCACCGCGGCGGAGCACGCCGGGTTGTTCGGCCTGACCTCGCCGGTCTGGCTCAGGCCGTCCTGCCAGCAGAGGTAGGTACGGCTGCCCGGTGTCATCGCCGCGCCGTGCGCGGCTGCCGGTTGCGGACTGGACGCCAGGGCGACGGCGCCCAGAGCGAAGGTTAGGGCCGCGGTGAGCACTGCGGCCGTACGGGAACGGTTCACGGGTTCTCCTGACTCGCGAGGCGTGCCGCCCAGGCCGCCCCGCCGCAATCGGGTGGGGTGTGGTGTCGTCGCAGCGCCGTGGGGGCGGGTACGACGATCACCGTGACGTGCCCCGGCAGAAGATCGGCCAGCGGACACACGCCATCAACGGTCCTGTCCTGGACCGGTGCCCTCGCGTTGAACTCAACCCGGCAACCGGCGGCGCGGCAGCCCTCGCACCGCCCGGTACGCGTCATCCCATCACGCCACCGCCGTCAGCGCAATAGTCGATCCTCGATGTGTCAAACACGGCTGGTGCGGCCCGCGGGCTCGCCCGTCTCCCGATCGGATCGACGGGTTCTCTCCTATAGTGATGATCTGCATCCCCACGGCGACGAGGACCGTCCGGGCAGATCTCCCGCCTCGGCGCGGCGCACCTCGCCCCGTCGGTCGTACGACGGGACCGGCCGGCGGCGAGACGAAGGAGGCGGCAGCGCGTGCCCGACGTGTTCGACGAGCTGCACCGCCGCTGCCGCGCCGGCGAGACGGTGGCCCTGGCTACCGTCGTGGCCACCTGGCGGTCCGCGCCGCAGCCGCCCGGCGCCGCCATGCTCGTGGCCGCCGACGGCACGGTCACCGGCAGCGTCTCCGGCGGCTGCGTCGAGGCCGACCTCTACGAGCGCGCCCGCCACGTGCTCGACACCGGCGTACCTGAGTTCGTCCACTACGGCGTCAGCGACGACGAGGCGTACGCCGTGGGGCTGACCTGCGGCGGGATGCTCGACGTGTTCGTGGAGCGGATCGACGACGGCGCCCTCGCGCAGCTCGACGCGGTCGCCGCCGCGCGGCGGGCCGGCGAACCCGCCGCGGTCGTCACCTGCGTGGCGGCCGACGCCGGCGACTCCCCGGGCGGGACGCCTACCGACCCGGCGGGGCGACTGGGTCGACGGCTGGCGCTCACCGGGGGGCAGGTGACCGGCTCGCTCGGCGACGACCGGCTGGACGACGCCGCGGCCGACGACGCGCTCGGGCTGCTCGCCGCCGGGCACAGCGGCGTGCTCCGGTACGGCTACCACGGGCAGCGCCGGGGCGCCGGCCTCAGCCTCTTCGTGGCCGCGTACGCCACCGCGCCCCGGATGATCGTCTTCGGGGCGATCGACTTCGCGGCCGCGGTGGCCCGGATCGGCGCGTTCCTCGGCTACCGGGTGACCGTCTGCGACGCCCGGGCCGTCTTCGCCACCGGCCGGCGCTTCCCGGACGCGCACGAGGTGGTGGTGCAGTGGCCGCACCGCTACCTGCGGGCCGAGGTCGACGCCGGCCGGATCGACGCGCGCACAGTCGTCTGCGTGCTCACCCACGACCCGAAGTTCGACGTGCCGCTGCTGGCGCTGGCCCTGCGCCAGCAGGTGGCGTACGTCGGTGCGATGGGGTCGCGGCGCACCCACGACGAGCGGCACAAGCTGCTGCGCGAGGCAGGGCTCAGCCCGGAGCAGCTCGATCGGCTCGCCTCACCGATCGGGTTGGACCTCGGTGGGCGTACACCCGAGGAGACCGCGGTGAGCGTAGCCGCGCAGATCGTCGCGGCCCGCTGGGGTGGCAGCGGCCGGCCCCTGTCCGCGCTCGACGGGCCGATCCACCACGCCGGCTGATCGCGGCGCCGCGTCTTCGCCGCTCACCGGGCCGCGCGCTGTGCCAGCCTGGTTCCAGGCGGCCGTCGTGGCCGGCGGCGGGCGACGACGAGGGGGCTCCGATGGGGTACGCGGTGGTGCTCGGCGAGGCGCTCGTCGACCTGCTCGACACCGAACGTGACGGGGAACGGGTCTACCGGCAGGCGATCGGCGGTGGGCCGCTCAACGTCGCCGTCGGGGTGACCCGGCTCGGCGGTGCGGCGCAGTTCGTCGGCTCGCTCGGCGACGACGTGCTGAGCGGGCGCATCCGCGGCTTCCTGACCGAGGTCGGCGTCGGTGTCGCCGGTGCGGTCACGGTGCCGGCGCCGACCACGCTCGCGGTGGTCACCTACGCCGGGCCGGAACCCGACTTCCGCTTCTACGGCGAGCCGCCCTCCTACGGCCTGCTCGGCCCCGACGACCTGGACGTGACGCTGGTCCAGGGCGCGGACGTGCTCTACTGCGGCTCCGTCGTGCTGCTGCGACCCGACACCCTGGCCGCCGCGCGCCGGGCCTGGTCGCTCGCCGCCGGGCTGCGCGTCTTCGACCCGAACGTACGCCCCCGCCTGCTGGACGGGCCGGCCGCGCTGGACGGGCTGCGCGAGGTGGTGGCCGAGTTCGCCGCGGGCGCGCACCTGGTCAAGCTGAGTACCGCCGACGCCGAGCTGCTCTACCCGGGCGAGCCGGTCGAGGGGGTGGCCGCGTACCTGCGGGAGCTGGGCGCGGCCACGGTGGTGGTGACGCTCGGCGCGGCCGGCGCGGTGCTGGCCGCCGCCGGCGCCGACCCGGTACGGGTGCCCGCCCCCAAGGTCAACGCGATCGACGCCACAGGCGCCGGCGACTCGGTCATGGCCGCGCTGATCGCCGACCTGCTCCTCGACGGCGAGCCGGACGACCCGGCGGCCTGGGTCGAGCGGGTGGCCTTCGCGCTGCGGGTGGCGGGCCTGGTCTGCGAGTCCCCGGGCGGTGCCACCGCCATGCCCACCCGCACCGACGTCACCCGCCGCTTCGGTCGTTAGGACGTGCCGTTGAGTTCGATGTAGCCGCGGCGGGCGGCGATCAGGGCCGCGCGGGCGCCGAAGGGCGCCTCGGCGGCCACCCGCTCCGGCGGCGCGTCGCCGGTGTGCGCGGCCCGGATCAGCCAGGCCAGTCGCACCAGCTCGGCGTGCTGGGCGTGGACGAACCCGACGTCCACCGGGTCGCCGTGGCCCGGCACGACCACGGTGCGCGCTGTCGTCAGCCGCAGCAGGTCCGCGACCGCGTCCGGCCACTGCAGGGGGTACGAGTCCTCGAAGGCGGGCGGGCCGCTCTGCTCCACCAGATCACCGGCGACCAGCACGTCCGCGTCGGGCACGTGCACCACCAGGTCGGCGTCGGTGTGCCCGCGCCCCGGGTGCCGCAGCAGCACCCGCCGGCCGCCCAGGTCGAGCGTCGTCTCGGTGTGCACCGGGTGCGTCGGAGCGAGCAGCGGGGTGTCGGCCAGCTCGGCAGCCAGCTCCGGGTGCTCCGTACGCACCTCCTCGTACGCCTCCCGGCGCAGCCGCTCCGGCTCCTCGCGCAGGGCCGCGGCGGCCCGCTCGTGGGCGTACACCGGGCGGGGTGGGTCCCCGGCCAGGACGGCGTTGCCGAAGCAGTGGTCGTAGTGGTGGTGGGTGTTGACAAGCGTCAGCGGGCGATCGGTGACCCGCCCGACGGCGGCGGCCAGCTCCGTGGCCTGCCGGGCGGAGGAGAGCGTGTCCACCAGCAGCGCCTCGTCGTCGCCGACGACCAGTGTGACGTTGACCCGCAGCAGGGGTTCGCGCAGCACGTACACCCGGTCGGCGACCTCGGCGAACCCGGCGCTCATGACGACCGCCCGGCCCGGTCGACGAAGCGTTGCCGATCCACCACGATCCGGTCGACCCGGCCCCGGGCCACCGTCTGGTCGCCGTCGGCGACGGTGACCTCGAACGACAACCGGCGACCGTCGACAGTCGCCAGCAGCGCCTGCGCCCGCACCGTGCGCCCGACCACTGTCGGCGCGAGGTGCTCCAACTCGACCCGGGTGCCCACCGTGGTCGACCCGGCCGGCAGGGTGGCCGCCGTGGCCGCGACGGTGGCCGCCTCGGCCAGCGCGAGCACCCGGGGTGTGCCCAGCACCGGTACGTCCCCCGAACCGACCGCCTGGGCGGTGTCCGTTTCGGTGACTGTCAGTTCGACCTGGGCGGTCAGACCCGGCGCGAGGGCCGGCTCGGGCTGCTCCTGCATGGTCGTCAGCCTAGGTGTTCGCCGGATGCGTCGGGCACGCGCCCGGCGATCCGGGCGCACCCGTGGACAGCCGCTGCGGGTGGTCCCCGTCGGTCGATGCCGTACCCGTCGTTAACCTTGACCGCGATGGCCGTCGTGACTGACCCCCAGCCCCCCGCCCGGACCGACCCGCCCGCGTCCCCGGACGGGGGCCGTCGGCGCATCGTCGCCATGACGGTCTGGGCGGTCGCCTTCGTCGCCGCCTGGCTCGCGATCGGGCTGCCCACCGACCCGGCGTACGCCTTCGTCTGGATCTGGTTGGCGACGATCGCCTGGAACAGCGAGCGGCCGTGGCGCAGCCACCTGCGCTTCGCCCGGGACTGGGTGCCTGTGGTCCTGCTGTTCGTCGTCTACAACCTGTCGCGCGGGTTCGCCGACAACGGCTCCACCCCGCACGCGATGGAGTTGATCGTCGCCGACCGGTTCATGTTCGGCTGGGCCACCGGCGGGGAGGTGCCCACCGTCTGGTTGCAGGAGCACCTCTACTTCCCGCAGGTGCACTGGTGGGACGTCGCCGCGAGCTGGGTGTACTTCTCCCACTTCGTGGTGACGCTGGCCGCCGCCGCGGTGCTGTGGCTGCGGGACCGGCACCGCTGGGCCGCGTACATGCGTCGCTGGGGTTTCCTGTGCGCCGCCGGCCTGGCCACGTACTTCCTCTACCCGGCCGCCCCGCCCTGGTGGGCCGCGCAGAACGGCCTGCTCACCGAGGTCGCCCGGATCTCCACCCGGGGCTGGAAGGCGTTCGGCATGCACGGCGCCGGCAACGTGCTCAACGCCGGCCAGATCGCTTCGAACCCGGTCGCCGCGATGCCGTCGCTGCACACCGCCTGGGCGCTGTTCGTGGTGCTGTTCTTCCTGCGCACCACCCGCCGCCGCTGGTGGCCGCTGCTGCTCGCGTACCCCCTGGCGATGACCTTCACCCTGGTCTACTCCGGTGAGCACTACGTGATCGACGTGCTGGTGGGCTGGACGTACGTCGGGCTCACCTACCTGGTAGTCGGCCTAGCCGAGCGAGCCTGGCGCGCCCGCCACCCCCGCCACCCCGAACCCCCCACCCACGACCCCGTCGATCATGAAGTTATTGCCGTCCCGACCGGCGTGTCGAGGCAATAACTTCATGATCGACGCGGTCTAGGGGGTTGCGCGGGCCGCGTGCGCGCGGGTTGTCAGCTCGGCTGCCAGGGCCCATGCCTCGGACAGGTCGCGGTCCTGGGCTGTCGCGCCCGAACCGCCCGCCGTGTCCGCGTGTACGGTCGCCAGGCCCAGCCGGCGCTGCACCGGCCCCTGCACCACCCGCACGCTCTGGATCCGCGCGTACGGCACGATCGCCACCTGCCGGGTGAGAAGTCCGGACCGGGTGGCGAAGACCCGGTCGAACAGGCCCGCACCGAGCGCGCCGCGCCCGAGTGGATGCAGCCAGCGCGTCCGGGGCGGTGGTGGGCTCAGCGCCAACGCGTCCAGGCGTACGCCCGGCAGCACCTCGGCGACGATCATCGTGGCGGTCGGCAGGTCGCCGACCGGCAGCAGTCGGTCCGGCCGGTTGCGGTCGTCGGCCTCCGCCACGGAGTAGCCGGCCACCTCCAACCGCAGGCGCAGCCAGTCGTTGACCCGCCACAGCAGCGGCCAGGTGGCCCGCACGGTCTGGACGCGGTCCAGTGGCACGGTCTGCGCGCGCGTCTCCAGCAGGCCGTTGTGCACCCGCAGGATGCCGCCGTCGCGGGCCAGTCGGAAGTTCCAGTCGTCGAGGACCCGGCGGATCGGTTGCAGCAGCACGCCGGCCATCGCGGTCAGCGTGCTCGCCACCGCGACGAACGACCACGAGCCGGCGGTGACGAACTGCAGCACGACGAAGGCCAGGCCGAACGGCAGCAGGAACGCCTGCGGGGTGAGCAACTGACTGACCAGCAGGTTCCTGTTGCGTACCGCGTGCAGCGGCCGGCCCGGCGCGGCCGCCGCTGTCCCGGGTTCCGTCGGGACGGCGGTGACGCCGGGCGGGGGTGGCGGCGTCGTCCGCCCGGCGAGCGCCAGCAGGCGCTCGCGCAGGCGGGCCGCGTCGGCCACCAGAAGGTACGCCAGCGGCGCCTCGGTCTTGCCCCCACCGACCACCTCCAGGCGCAGCTCGGCCAGGCCGGTGAGCTGGGCGAGCAGGGGCCGGACCACCTCCACGGCCTGCAACCGCTCCAGCGGGATGGCCCGGGTACGCCGCCAGAGCAGCCCCTCGTGCACCCGCAGTTCGCGGCCCACCACGTGGTAGCCGGTGTTGTACCAGCTGATCACCGACAGCACTGTCGCGCCGATCGCCAGCACCGCCACCATCGCCGCGAACCAGCCGAAGCCCACCCGCGACAGTGTCGACCAGGACAGGCCCGCGATCACCACGACAAGCGACTTGGCACCGTGCAGCAGGGGGCTGAGCGGGTGCAGTCGCTGCCGTGGCTCGCCGTCACCTCCGCCCGGCGACGCCGGCCAGCTGTGTGCCGCCCCGGGCGGTCCGGCGGGGTGCGGTGGGCCAAGCGGTCCTGCCGGTAGCGGCGGCCGGGTGCCCGGCTCGGCGGGGCCGTCGCTCATCGGGCCGGCTCTCGTCGGCGCCGACGGTCGCCCGCGCGGGCGGTCACAGGCCCTCCGCCCGGTCCTCGCCGAGCGCGGTGAGCCGGTCGCGAAGCCGGGACGCCTCCGCCGGACGCAGGCCCGGCACCCGCGCGTCGCTGGCGGCCGCCGCCGTGTGCAACTGCACGGTGGCTAGGTCGAAGGCACGCTCCAGCGGGCCGGCGCTCACGTCGACGAACTGCATGCGGGAGTACGGGACGATGGACAACCGCCGGACCAGCAGCCCGTGCCGCACCAGCAGGTCGTTGTCGCGCTCGGCGTAACCCCAGGCGCGTACGGCGCGGACGACGGCCGTGGCCCGCCACACGCCGAGCACCACCACGAGAGCCAGGGCGAGCCCGAACAGCCAGTGGCCGCTCAGCGCCCAGCCGACCGCGGTCACCGCCAGACCGACGGCCACCACGACGGCGAGCCGGATCAGCTCCACCCAGATCAGGTCGGTGGAGATCGGCTGCCACTGGACGGTGTCCGGCCAGGGCTCCAGCGGCCCCCGCCCCGACGACTGGGGGCCGGAACGGGTCAGCATGCCGGGGTCGGGCGGCAGCAGACCGGGGGACGGCAGGTCGGGCGGGGGTGATCCGGCGGCGGTTCCGCCGGGCGGGGGCAGGGCGCTCGGCGGCAGCGGGGCCGGCGACGACACGTCCGGCGGGGAAGGGTCCGGGCCGAGCGTGCCGGGCGCCGGGAACGCGCCGGGCGGCGGTGCGGGGGCCGGGGTGGGTGGCCAGGGCGGGGAGGCGTCCCCGGGGAACGTCGCCGGGTCGACGCGGTCCTCCGCGCTCACCGACGGCCGCCGTTCCGCGCGCTGCTGTGCCGCGCGCGGTGTGCACCGTGCGTCGCGGCCCTGCCCTGCCCGTCGGCGGCGCGAAGCGCCACGCTGCCGTGCGTCATCGGTCGCTCGCTGCGCTCGCTCACGTGTCGAGGGTAGGCGATCCGGGCACCGCGGTGACGGCACGAAGGAAGCCGCGAGCCTCCAGGAATTCGCCGAGACTGCCGCGGTGCTGGGCGCAGGCCAGCCAGGTCTTGCGCCGATCGGCGGCGTGCAGGCGGGGATTGTTCCACTCCAGCGCCCAGACGGCCGGGGCGCGACAACCACGGGCCGAACAGACCAGGGGCTCGTCGGCAGGGGAGGGAAGGCTCATCCGGGCCAGTCTAGGGCGGCCGGGCGGAGAGCTTGAGCGCCGGGCGGCCACGGGGGGAGCCGCCCGGCGACGGGGTGAATCGTACACACGGCGGGCCGGTTCCTGTCCACCCGTGATGCGCGATTCGGCTGCCGGGACGGCGCGACGAAAATCGGCTTCTCCCCCCCTCGACACTCAGGAAGGCATGCGAGTCTTGATACCGCACCAGCCGCGACGACCGACAAACGCTGTGGAGGACCGGTGGCCCAGCCGACCATGCCCGACGCTCCGACGCCGAACGGGGCGGCACCGGAGACTCCCGCGCCGGTGACCACACCGGCGCAGGACGCCACCCTGCTGGAGAAGGCGCTGTTCGAGATCAAACGGGTGATCGTCGGGCAGGACCGGATGGTCGAGCGGATGTTCGTCGCGCTGCTCGCCCGCGGCCACTGCCTGCTCGAAGGCGTGCCCGGCGTGGCCAAGACCCTGGCCGTGGAGACCCTCGCCAAGGTCGTCGGCGGCTCCTTCGCCCGGGTGCAGTTCACCCCGGACCTGGTGCCTGCCGACATCATGGGCACCCGGATCTACCGGCAGTCGAGTGAGAAGTTCGACGTCGAGTTGGGCCCGGTCTTCGTCAACTTCCTGCTCGCCGACGAGATCAACCGCGCTCCGGCCAAGGTGCAGTCGGCGCTGCTGGAGGTCATGAGCGAGCGTCAGGTGTCCATCGGCGGCGAGAGCCACCGGGTGCCCGATCCGTTCCTGGTGATGGCCACCCAGAACCCGATCGAGCAGGAGGGCGTCTACCCCCTTCCGGAGGCGCAGCGGGACCGGTTCCTCATGAAGATCGTCGTGGGCTACCCGACCGACGCCGAGGAGCGGGAGATCGTCTACCGGATGGGGGTGACCGCCCCGGAGCCGACGGCGGTCTTCGACACCCCCGAGCTGATCGCCCTGCAACGCAAGGCCGACCAGGTATTCGTGCACAACGCGCTCGTCGACTACGCGGTGCGTCTGGTGCTGGCCACGCGCGCGCCCGCCGAGCACGGCATGCCGGACGTCGCCCAGCTGATCCAGTACGGGGCCAGCCCGCGCGCCTCGCTCGGTCTGGTCCGGGCAACCCGCGCGCTGGCGCTGCTGCGCGGGCGCGACTACGCCCTGCCGCAGGACGTGCAGGACATCGCCCCGGACATCCTGCGCCACCGGCTGGTGCTCAGCTACGACGCGCTCGCCGACGACGTACCGGCCGACCACATCGTGCACCGGGTGATGTCGACCATCCCGCTTCCGGCGGTCGCGCCCCGGCAGCAGGCCACCCCACCGTCGAGCACCCCGCCGCCGGGCGCCGGCTGGCCCGGGCAGCGGCCGTGACCTCACCCACCCCTCGTCCCGCCCCCGACCGCAGCGAGGCCGTGCTGTCCCGACTCCAGTTGCTTGTCACCCGCAAGCTCGACGGTCTGCTCCAGGGTGACTACGCTGGCCTGCTCCCAGGGCCGGGCAGCGAGGCGGGCGAGTCGCGGGAGTACCGCCCCGGCGACGACGTACGCCGGATGGACTGGCCGGTGACCGCACGGACCACGACCCCGCACGTGCGGCGGACGGTCGCGGACCGGGAGTTGGAGACGTGGCTGGCTCTGGACCTCTCGGCCAGCCTGGACTTCGGCACCGGGCAGTGGCTCAAGCGGGAGGTCGTGGTGGCAGCCGCGGCCGCCATCACCCATCTGACCGTCCGCGGCGGCAACCGGATCGGCGCGGTGATCGGCACCGGTGGTGGCGCGTCCGCGCCGGCGCGACGCTTCAGGGGTGGCCCGCCGCCGGTCGGCCCGGGGGTGCTCACCCGGCTGCCGGCCCGCTCCGGACGCAAGGAGGCGCAGGGCCTGTTGCGGGCCGTCGCCGGTACCGCGATCCAACCCGGCCGGGGCGATCTGGGCGCGCTTGTCGAGATGCTCAACCGCCCGCCCCGGCGGCGCGGTGTGGCGGTCGTGGTCTCGGACTTCCTGGCACCGACCGAGCAGTGGGCACGGCCGATGCGCAAGCTGCGCGTCCGGCACGACCTGCTGGCGATCGAGGTGGTCGACCCGCGCGAGCTGGAGCTGCCCGACGTGGGGGTGCTGCCGGTGGTCGACCCGGAGAGCGGTGAGCTGCACGAGGTGCAGACCGCCGACCCGCGGCTGCGGCAGCGCTACGCCGAGGCCGCCACCGCCCAACGGGCCGCGATCGCCGCTGCGCTGCGTGGCGCCGGGGCGGCCCACCTGCGTCTGCGTACCGACCGAGACTGGCTGCTGGACATGGTGCGTTTCGTGGCCGCGCAGCGGCACGCGCGCACCCGGGGGACGACACGATGATCCGTTTTCTGCAACCGTGGTGGCTGCTGGCCGTGCTGCCGGTGTTCGCCCTCGCCGCGTTCTACGTGTGGCGGCAGCTGCACCGCCGGGCGTACGCGATGCGGTTCACCAATGTGGACCTGTTGCGGACCGTCGCGCCAAAGGGTCTGGGCTGGCGGCGGCACGTGCCGGCGACCGCGTTCCTGCTCTGCCTGCTGGTGCTGGCGACGGCGCTGGCCCGTCCGGCGGTGGACACGAAGGAGCCGTTGGAGCGGGCGACGGTGATGCTCGCCATCGACGTGTCGCTGTCCATGCAGGCCGACGACGTGGCGCCGAACCGGCTGGAGGCCGCGCAGGAGGCGGCCAAGCAGTTCGTCGGTGAGCTTCCGGAGAGCTACAACCTGGGCCTCGTCTCGTTCGCGAAGGCGGCCAACGTGCTGGTGCCGCCGGGCAAGGACCGGGACGCGGTGACCACGGCCATCGACGGGCTGGTGCTGGCCGAGGCGACCGCGACGGGTGAGGCGGTGTTCACCTGTCTGGAGGCGATCCGGTCGGTGCCGGCCGACGGCGCGGCGGGCATCCCACCGGCGCGGATCGTGCTGCTGTCCGACGGGTTCCGCACCTCCGGCCGTTCGGTGGAGGAGGCCGCGGCCGCCGCGCAGGCGGCAAACGTGCCGGTGTCCACCATCGCGTTCGGCACCGACACCGGTCAGGTCGACATCGGCGGGCAGCTCCAGCGGGTGCCGGTGGACCGGTTGGCCCTCGCCGAGCTGGCCGAGACCACCGAGGGCTACTTCTACGAGGCGGCCTCGGTGAGCGAGCTGAAGCAGGTCTACCAGGACATGGGCAGCTCGATCGGGTTCCGCACCGAGCCGCGCGAGGTGACCCAGTGGTACGCGGGGTTGGCGCTGCTGCTGGCGCTCTGTGCCGGCGCGCTCAGTCTGCTCTGGTCGTCGCGGATCGTCTGAAGCCGGCTCAGGGTTTCATCAATGGGTCCAGGGCCAGGCGGGCGGGCAGGCTGAGCGCGGCGCGGGCCAGGACGGGTGGCGTGGGCCGGCGGGTAACCAGGTGAAGCATGAGCCGACCGGCCACCGCTACGGCCCCGACCCGTTCCTGCGGTTCGGCGTAGGCGAGGCCCATTCCCCGGGGCAGGACGACCGGGCACCGCAGCAGACGGCCCATTCGTACGGCTGTTTCGGCAGTGGCTGCCGCGCGTGGTCGAGCACCCAGTTCGGAGAGCCGCCGGTGCAGCGCAGCCGTGGACATGTCGTAGGTGTACGCGATGACGTCGAGTCCGGCGAACGGCCGACGTCCGGCACGGAGCGTCAAGTCCGGCGGGGTGAGTACGGCCAGCCTGTCGGCGCCGACAGGCAGCGCGCTCACGGTGCCGGGCAGCCGCATCTGATTGGCGATCGCGACGAAGGCCGCATCCAGTGAGCCCTCGCCGACCCAGTCGACCAGTCGGTCGCCATGGTCGGTGACCTGGTGCACGTTTCTTCCGGCCAACAACTCCTCCAGCGCCGGAAACAGCCAGGGAGCGAGGCTGCCGAAGGTGCCGATCGTGAGCGTCCCGGTGTGCGCTGCCACTCGGGTGCGATCGAAGATCTCTTCCAGATGGGCGAGGACGTGTGCCGCCTCTGCCGCGAGGGCCCTGCCGGCCGGGGTGGGCCGCGCCCCGGTGGTGTCCCGATCGAAGAGCCGTTCGCCGATCCGCCGTTCCAGCGCCGCCAGCCGGTTGCTGGCGGCCGGCTGGCTGATCAGCAGTTCCCGCCCCGCCGCTCCGAGCGAGCCGTGTCGGGCGAGTGCCTCGACGAGCCGCAGGTCCTCGACCGATGGGGATGAGTTCATAAGCCAAGATTATGAGCTACTCGGCCGATCCGCGATCTACCCGACGGTCCCAGGCAAGATCAGGATTGGTTCCATGACCGCTCGACGTGACATCGCCGTCATGCTGACGACGACATTCCTGACCTGGATGGGGCAGCGCACGACAGCCCTCGCGCTGCCCCTCGTGGCGCTCGCCGAGACCGACTCCACCTGGGCCACCGGGCTGGTCGGCGGGGCGGTCGGGTTACCCATGCTCACCTCGGCCTGGTGGGCTCGCCGTATCCGGCAGCGGTTGACAACCGGCCGTGCGCTGGCCGGCGTGCTCGCCGTCCAGGTGATCGGGTTGTTGGTCGTGCCCGTCGGCGCCGTGCTCGGCACCGTCGGCCCGATCCACCTGATCGCCGCGGGCTTGATCACCGGCTGTGGCACCGCGCTCAGCGGCCCGGCCCAGCGGGCGTTGCTCGCCGACATCTGCGACGGACTGGGCACCGAACTCGCCGCCCGGATGCTCGCCTGGCAGGACTTCGCCCATCGCGCCACGATGATCCTGGCACCGCCGCTGGCCGGCTGGGCGATCACGCTCGACGGTCCGTTCCGGCTGCTCTGGGCCGAGGCGCTCGGCGTCGGGCTTGGTGTGGTCGCGCTGCTGACCGTACGGGGCCGTGCCCCCGTCGCCCCGGGTGGGGCAACGAGCGACGCTCCTGCCCTGCGACACGTCCTGTCCCGACATCCCGATGTGCGTCGCGCTGTGGTCATGGGTGGGATCGGAGGGCTGGCCTGGTTCGCCTTCACGCTCGGCCTGGCGATCCTCGGCGCCGAGACAGGCCGGCCGGGTCTGCTCATCGCGGCCGGTATGACCGGGTACGGTGCGGGCTCCGTCGTCGGCGCACTGCTCGCGCCGATGCTCGTACCCCGGCTGCCGCCACTGGCGACCATCGCCGCCGGTTGGGCCGTTCTTGGTGCGACCTTCATGGTTCTGCCGCTGTTCACCGCGTCGCTGGCGTCGATCGCCTACCTGGCGGCGGTCGGCGGCTTCGCCATGCCCCTCGGTATCGCGGCGGTGAACCGGTTGATCAGTGTTCGCACCGACGGCGCGGAACGACGAGCGGCCTTCGCCGCAGAGAGCTTGGTGCACGACGGGGCTGTGTCGCTCGGCCTGCTCGCCGGCGGAACGATCATCGGCCTGGTCGGCACGGGAACAACGCTGGTCGTCGCCGGCGTCGCGCAGATCGGCGTCGCGCTCCTCGCCGGGCCCTGGCGGATTCCCGTAGCGTTACGGGTCAGCCGGGCAGGCACCCACGCCGGCAACCGACAACCTCGGACGAGCGGCGGTCAGTGACCGCCGCCGGCCAGGACGAAGACGACGGCCACCCAGACGGCGGCGAGGGTGAAGCCCAGCGGGGCGACGTAGCGGCTCATGACGGCTCCGAGTGGCGGCTGGACGGTCCGCGTGCGGGGGCGGACCGCAGGGGGTGGGGACGCGCACACGAAGTCGTGACCGGGCGGCTCCCGACGACCGTCCGGTGGTCGGACGGCGCGGCGCACGCGCCTCGGCGTCAGCCGAGGCGGTGGGGGAGCGGAGCGGGGTCAGCTCGCCAGACTGAGTCGTGGCTCAGCGGGGCTGACCATCGGCCCGGCCACGACTGGGAGGATCGCTATCTCGCACAGCGATCACCTCCTGCAAGTCGGCCCGGCCGGAACGTCGATGATCGTACACCTGCGCCGACGCCGGGACGCACTCGGCCGACCGGTCGGCGACCGCTCCACCGCCCGGCCGGCGCCACCGGTCCGGGCGGTCCGCCGACCCGCTCCGGCGACCCGTGCGCACGATTGTCACCAGCACCGCGGCGAGCAGCGGCAGCCAGCAGAACCGGGCCAGCACCCAACCCGGGCCGTCCGGCGCGGTGTGCAGTCCGGGCAGGGCCAAACCACCCCGGGCGGTGAGCGCGGTCACCGTGATCAGCACCGGTTGGTGCCACAGGTAGATCCGCACCGCGTTGTGGTTAACCGCGGTCACCGCCCGGCTCGGCAGCGGTCGGGCCAGCAGCCGTTCCCAGCCGGGCCGGGCCAGCAGACCCAGCCCGACCTGGGTGACGGCCAGGGCCACCGCCAGCAGCGACGGCGGGTTCAGGTTGGACACCCCGTCCCCGGGCACACCGACCGCGCTGACCGGGTAGCCAACCGCCAGCAGCACGGCCAGCACCGCGCCCCCACCGGCCGCGAGCAGGCCGGCCGTCCGCCGCCCGGCCAACCGCCCGTCGGCGTACGCCAGGCCGAGCAGGTACGGCACGGCCCACGCCGCCACCACGCTTACCGGAGCCACGGCCACACCGTCCGGCAGCAGGCGCACCGCCACGTCACTCGCCGCCACCACGGCCACCGCCGGGACGACGCAACGCGCCACGCCCCACCGGCTTACGGCGGCGCGCAGCGGGCCGCTCGCCGTCACCAGGAGCAGCAGCGGCACCAGGAACCAGAGCGGGCTGACCGCCAGGTGCAGTCCGACAGTGAGCGTGTCGTCCGGTGCGCCCGCCACGGTGGCGGCCAGCAGCACGGCCGCGCCGGCGCCCAGCAGTGCCACCGTGGGCAGCAGCAGCCGGCGCAACCGGCGGGCCAGCCAGCGACCCGTCCCGCCCCGATGCCGGGCCAGCGACCGGGCCGAGCCGAAGCCGGCGGCGAAGAAGAACAGGCCGAGCGTCTGCAACACCCAGGTCATCGGGGCCAGGTCGGGCATCGTGGTCAGCGGGCTGGCCTGGTGCAGCCCGCCGTCGCCGGCCAGCACCAGGCCGGTGACCAGCCAGTGCCCGAGCACCACCCCACCGATCGCGTACGCCCGCAGCGCGTCGACCGCGCGATCGCGGGTCACCGGGCGTCCTCGACCGGGCCGCTGCCGAGCACGACCGCCGTGACCGCGACCAGGGTGCCGCTGCCGGCCACCAGGTAGCCGTCGTGCCCGGCCACGCCGTCCACCGGCAGCGGCCGGGCGCCGAACGCCGGATCGCCGGGGCGACGCCCGTAGCCGAGGCCGGGCAGCCGCACCGGTGGCACCCGGCGGATCCAGTCCGACGGCGCCTCGGCAGCCCAGAACCGCAGACCGTCGCGCAGGTCGGCGGCGCGCTGCGCCCCGGCGCCGACGCCGCCGAGGCTGACCACATCGGCGACCTGCGCCGGGGCGTGCGTCGCCGCCAGCGCCGCCACCAACGCCCCGTAGCTGTGCCCGATCACCGTGATCGTCGCGGCGGGACGGCGTGCGGCCAGCTCCCGCAGCAGCCGGGCCAGGCCGGCCGCCCCACGCCGGGCGCTGGCGTCGCTGACGGCGGTCAGCACCCCGTCGGGCGGGTCGTAGCCGAGCCAGGCCAGCACCGCGACCCGCGCCGTCGGGTCGGTCGACCGCACCTGCGCGTAGAGCTGCGTGGCCTGCACCGCCGGCGCCCGCCGGGCCACCCCGCCCAACCCGCGGTCGAAGTCCGCGAGGGTGCTGCCCACCCCGGGCACCAGCACCGCGATCCGGTCCGCGTCGGCCAGGTCGCCGAGCACCTCCACGGCGCGGCCGTCACCGCGCGGGTCGAAGACCAGGAACCGGCGTCCGTCGGCCGCCCAGTCCGCGTACGGGGGGCCGGCCGCGCGCATCGCCGCCGCGCTGACCGGGTACGCCTCGACGAACCCCGCCGCGGCGACCGGCTCGGGTCGGCTGGGCAGGACCAGGTTCACGCCGAGCAGTGCGCTCAGTGCGAAACGGGCGGCACCTCGTCGTCGCATCACGTTCTCCCTCCGGATATGTCGTCCGGAGGAGAGTGCGGGGACGCACGGGTCGCGGTCGTCGCACCGGGGAGCCGTTTCCCGGGTGGCTCCGGGGGACTACTCGCCGGCGGCGACCAGACCCGTCTCGTACGCCAGCACCACGGCCTGGGCACGGTCGCGCAACCCCAGCTTGCCGAGGATCCGCCCGACGTGCGTCTTCACGGTCTGCTCGGCCACCACCAGGTCACCGGCGATCTCCGCGTTGTTGCGGCCCCGGGCGATCAACCGCAGCACCTCGGTCTCGCGGGGTGTCAGTCCGGCCAGGTCGGTGGGGCGGGGCCGGCGTCGGTCCGGGCGGGCCGCGAACTCGGCGATCAACCGGCGGGTCACCGCCGGGGCGAGCAGCGCGTCCCCGGCCGCCACGATCCGCACCGCCTGCACCAGGTCGGCCGCCGGGGCGTCCTTGAGCAGGAAGCCGCTGGCCCCGGCGCGCAGCGCCTCGTACACGTAGTCGTCCAGGTCGAACGTCGTCAGGATGAGCACCCGGGGGCGCTGCGCCGACCGGTCACCGAGCAGCTTGCGGGTGGCCTCCAGCCCGTCCATGACCGGCATCCGCACGTCCATCAGCACCACGTCCGGGTCGAGCCGGCGGGTGGCGGCGACTGCCTGTGCGCCGTCGGCGGCGTCACCCACCACGAGCAGGTCCGGCTGGGCGGCCAGCAACGCGCCGAAGCCCTGCCGGACCATTGCCTGGTCGTCGGCGATCAGCACCTTGATCATGCGTCTCCGCTCTCCGCCTCGTACGGCAGTTCGGCCGCCACCGCGTAACCGCCCTCGGGCAGCGGCCCGGCGGTGAACGTACCGCCCAACGAGGTGGCCCGCTCCCGCATGCCGGTCAGCCCGTGCCCCGGACCGCCGTCGGTGGTCGGTCGGGCGTCGGCCGGGGAGTTCTCGACGCGTACTCCCAGACCGGACCCTCCGGCGCGGACGGTGACGCGCACCGCGGCGCCGGCCGCGTGCCGGGCCGCGTTCGCGAGCCCCTCCTGCACGATGCGGTACGCGGCCAGCCCGACCGGCGCGGGCACCCGTCCGTCGATCGACGGGTCGACGTCAAGCGTCACCGGCAGCCCGGCGCGGCGGGCCACGTCCACCATCGCGCCCAGGTCGCCCAGGTCGGGTTGTGGTGCGGTCTGCGGACCGGTGGCCTCGCTGCGCAGCACCCCCAGCAGCCGCCGCATGTCGGTGAGCGCGTCGCGGGCCGAGCCGGCGATGGCGGCGAACTCCGCGGCTGCCGGCGCCGGCACGTCGGTCAGCCGGTACGGCGCGGTCTCGGCCTGCACCGCGATCAGCGACATGTGGTGGGCCACCACGTCGTGCAGTTCGCGGGCGATCCGGGTGCGCTCCTCCAGCACCGCGCGGCGCTCCTGCTCCCGCTCGCTCAGCTCGGTCTGCGCGGCCAGCGCCCGCCGGGACAGCCTGTTGCGCCGGATCAGGTCACCGACGATCGCCAGCGCACCGAGCAGCAGCAGGACCGGAACCCGATTGTCGGGGTGGACGAAGGTCAGCACCGGCACCGTGCTGATCACCACCAACCAGACCAGCACCGGCCTGTCGACGCGCGCGACGACCACCGCGACCACCGCGACCGATCCGAGCACCAGCGGTGGGGTCCACGGCCAGGACCGGTTGGCTGGCGCGTTGAACGTGCAGATCAGCAGGGCCAGCACCGTCAGCCGCCAGGCCAGCAGCGGACGCCGGGGCAGCGCCAGCAGCGGCGCCACGGTCATCCCCGCGAACAGGAGCGCGACTGGCGTGGGCAGGCCCCAGCTGCTCTCCACGTTCAGTGTGATCAGGAAGAGGCCGAGCGCGGCGAGCAGCCCGACCGGGGTGGCGTACGGGGCCACCCGGGGCCAACGGGCCAGCAGCTGTCGACCGGGCGGGGCGTCGGGGCCCCACAGGGTCTGCCGCAGCGCCCGCAGCGCCATGACGATCGGTTGCCGGTTCACCACCCGGAGGCTACGGGCCGACCCCGTTGCGAGGCGTGCCACCAGGGGTTGATTCCGGTGTCGTACCCCAGTGTGACGCGACGCCCGTTAGCGCTTACCTGCGGGTAACGCCTAGGCTCCGACGCGTCCGTGCTGACCATTCGCAAGGAGGAACCGTGTCCCGAACCGTGCTGGTGACCGGGGGCAACCGGGGGATCGGCCTGGCCATCGCGCAGGCCTTCGCCAAGCAGGGCGATCGGGTGGCGGTCACCCACCGCAGTGGCGACGCCCCCGACGGGCTGTTCGGCGTACGCGCCGACGTCACCGACGCGGCCTCCATCGACGCCGCGTTCGCCGCCGTCGAGGCCGAGCTGGGGCCGGTCGAGGTGCTTGTCGCCAACGCCGGCATGACCGCCGACACGCTGCTGCTGCGGATGTCCGAGGAGCAGTTCACCGACGTGGTGGACACCAACCTCACCGGCGCGTTCCGGGTCGCGAAGCGCGCCTCCGGCAAGATGCTCCGCGCCAAGTGGGGCCGCATGATCTTCATCTCCTCGGTGGTCGGCCTCGCCGGCGGCGCCGGGCAGGTCAACTACGCCGCCAGCAAGGCCGGCCTCGTCGGCGTCGCCCGCTCGATCACCCGGGAGCTGGGCAGCCGCAACATCACCGCGAACGTGGTGGCACCCGGCTTCATCGACACCGACATGACCGCCGGCCTCTCCGGCGACCGCAAGGCGGAGATCCTCAAGTCCATCCCGGCCGGCCGGATGGCCAGCCCGGACGAGGTCGCCGCAGTGGTCACCTGGCTGGCCTCGGACAGCGCCGGGTACGTCTCCGGCGCCGTGATCCCGGTCGACGGCGGCCTCGGCATGGGCCACTAACCCTTTTGACTACGGAGGAAATCAGCGATGTCCGGACTGCTCGCCGGTAAGCGGCTGCTCGTCACCGGTGTGATCACCGAGGCTTCGATCGCCTTCTCGGTGGCGAAACTCGCCCAGGAGAACGGCGCGCAGGTCGTGCTGACCGGCTTCGGCCGGCTCTCCCTGGTCGAGCGGATCGCCAAGCGGCTGCCCGAGCCCGCGCCGGTGATCGAGGTCGACGTGACGAACACCGAGCACCTGGCCAGCCTCGCCGACCGGGTCCGCGAGCACGTCGACGGCCTCGACGGGGTCGTGCACTCGATCGGCTTCGCCCCGCAGAGCTGCCTGGGCGGCGGTTTCCTCGACGCGCCCTGGGAGGACGTGGCGACCGCCCTGCACGTCTCCACCTACTCGTACAAGTCGCTGGCCATGGCGGCGCTGCCGCTGATGTCGGCAGGCGGCGCGGTGGTCGGCCTGACCTTCGACGCGACGAAGGCGTGGCCGGTCTACGACTGGATGGGCGTGGCCAAGGCCGGCCTGGAGTCCGCGTCCCGCTACCTCGCCCTGCACCTGGGCAAGCAGGGCATCCGCAGCAACCTGGTCGCCGCCGGGCCGCTGCGGACGATCGCCGCGAAGTCGATCCCCGGCTTCGACCAGTTCGAGGAGGCCTGGGCCGAGCGGGCGCCGCTGGGCTGGAGCCTCACCGACCAGGAGCCGGCCGCCCGGGCCTGCCTGGCGCTGCTCTCCGACTGGTTCCCGGCCACCACCGGCGAGATCGTGCACGTCGACGGCGGCTACCACGCCATCGGTTCCTGACGCCGCGCCGCGCCGCTCCCTGGCCGCCGGCCGCGTGATCCACGCGTCCGGACCAGGGGGCGTCGCCGGGCCGTCACGGCCGAGGGGCAAGAATGACCCCATGGCGTACGACGCGGTGGTGCTGGTGTCCTTCGGCGGGCCCGAACGGCCCGAGGACGTGATGCCGTTCCTGCAGAACGTGACCCGCGGCCGAGGTGTGCCGCCCGAGCGGCTGGCCGAGGTCGCCGAGCACTACCAGCACTTCGGCGGGGTGTCCCCGATCAACCAGCAGAACCGCGAGCTGCTGGCCGCCGTCCGCGCCGACTTCGCCGCGCACGGTCTCGACCTGCCCCTCTACTGGGGCAACCGCAACTGGGACCCGATGCTCGCCGACACCGTGACGCGGATGCGCGACGACGGGGTGACCCGGGCGCTGGCCTTCGTCACCAGCGCGTACGGCGGCTACTCGTCCTGCCGGCAGTACCAGGAGGACATCGCCGCCGCCCGCGCCGCCGTCGGCCCGGACGCCCCGGTGATCGAGAAGCTCCGCCAGTTCTGGGACCACCCCGGCTTCATCGAGCCGCACACCGACGCCGTCCGTGTCGCGCTGGGCCAGCTCGACCCGGCCAAGCGGGACACCACCCGACTGGTGTTCACCGCCCACTCCATCCCCAGCTCGATGGCGGCCAACGCCGGCCCGCACGGCGGCCGGTACGAGGCGCAACTGCGCGAGGCCGCCCGGCTGGTGGCCACTGCCGCCGCCCCCGGCCTCGCGTACGACCTGGTCTGGCAGAGCCGTTCTGGCCCACCACAGGTGCCGTGGCTGGAGCCGGACATCAACGACCACCTGGCCGCCCTCGCGCAGGGCGGCACCACGAGCGTGGTGGTCAGCCCGATCGGTTTCGTCTCCGACCACCTGGAGGTCGTGTGGGACCTCGACACCGAGGCGCTGGAGACGGCCAAGCAGCTCGGCCTGGACTTCGTCCGGGCCGGCACCCCGGGCACCGATCCGCGCTTCGTGACCTTGGTCCGGGAGCTGGTCACCGAGCGGACCGACCCGGACGGCGCGCAGCTACGTCGCCGGCTCGGCGAGCTGCCGATGTGGGACACCTGCCCCACCGTGTGCTGCGTACCGACCCGCCGCCCGACGCCCGCTGGGAGCACCGATGCATGACCGTAAACCCGTGCAGAGCTGGCTCACCGACATGGACGGTGTGCTGGTGCACGAGGGCCAGCCGGTTCCCGGCGCACCGGAGTTCATCAACCGGCTGCGCGCCTCCGGCAAGCCGTTCCTGGTGCTGACCAACAACTCGATCTACACGCCGCGGGACCTGACGGCCCGGTTGAGCCGGATGGGCCTGGACGTTCCGGAGGAGTCGATCTGGTCGTCCGCTCTGGCCACCGGCCAGTTCCTCGCCGACCAGCGGCCGGGCGGCACCGCGTACGTCATCGGCGAGGCCGGCCTGACCACGGCGCTGCACGCGGTCGGCTACGTGCTCACCGACTTCGCCCCGGACTACGTGGTGCTCGGCGAGACCCGCACCTACAGCTTCGAGGCGATCACCAAGGCGGTCCGGCTGATCAACGACGGGGCGCGGTTCATCTGCACCAACCCCGACGTGACCGGCCCGTCCGTGGAGGGCGCGCTGCCCGCCGCCGGCTCGGTCGCCGCCATGATCTCCAAGGCGACCGGGGTGGAGCCGTACTTCGTCGGCAAGCCCAACCCGATGATGATGCGCTCCGCGCTGAACACCATCAACGCGCACTCGGAGACCACCGCGATGATCGGCGACCGGATGGACACCGACATCCTCTGCGGCCTGGAGGCCGGGCTGGAGACCATCCTGGTGCTCACCGGCATCAGCAGCCGTACCGAGGCGGAGCGCTACCCGTACCGCCCGTCCCGGATCATCAGCTCGGTGGCGGACCTGCTCGACGAGATCTGACGCCGCGCGGCGGGGGGTGGGTCAGGGGCGTAGGGGGGCGTTGCAGGCGGCCACCAGTGCCTGCCGGCAGGCCGTGGTGAGCGGGCGCAGCGCGGCGTCGCGCTGCTGGGCCTCGTAGTTGTTGATCGCGCCACCGGGGGCGGCGTGCCCGGCCAGCGCGAGCACCCGGTCCAGCACGGCGGCCCGGGCGAAGAGCCGGCGGGCCCGCGGGTCGAAGCCCGGTGGCAGGTCGGTGGCGCCGTCCGGGCGGCGCAGCGCAGCCAGCGCTCCGGCCAACTCGGGCCGCCACTGGGCCACGTCGAGACGGGTCAGCGCGGCCGTCGTCTCGGCCAGCGCGGCAGCCAGCTCGGCCTCCGCCTCGGCGGCGCCGGGCAGCGACAGCGAGGCCGCCGGGGCGTTGGCCGGCAGCGGGTAGACCCGCCACAGCACCGTCTCGAAACAGTCCCCCGAACCGGACGTGTGGCTGCGGACCTGCGGGATCAGGCCCAGCCCACCGGCCACCACCGCCTCGCCCGCCACCAGCGCCGCCCCGGCGAAGTCCCCGGGACCGGGCAGACCCCGCGGGTCACCCGGCGCGGGCAGCACCAGACGGATCTCGTCGGGGGAGAGCTTGGCCAGGGTGGGCAGCGCGGCACCCAGCGGGACGTCGGTCCAGGTGCCGGGGGCGTCCGCGACGAGGTGCTCCTCGTCACCGGCGATGGCGTCGGCGACCTCGTCGAACGGCACCAGCCCGGCGCGCCACGCGCGCACCCAGGCAACGAACCGGCTCGACCGGCGCGGCGCAAGCGTGGCCGCGCCCGTTGCGGGGGTGGACATGCCGAAAGGGTACGTGGTCATCGGTGGCCCTGTCTCGACTGCCGCTCCGGCTGCCCTGCCTGCCCCGAACTGCCCCCTTCGCCCCATCCGCTCCCCGCCTGCCCAGCCGTGGGCACGCCTCGGCTCAGGCGCGGGTCCCGCCAGTTGACGGGTGCCTGCCTCGTCCGTCCGGGGCGGTGGCAGGTGACGGTGTGTCGGGATGACACGGGCCGGCGGCGTGGGGTTAGCGTGATCGACATGGCGGGGCGATACGGCGAGGACGTGCTGGCGGGAGACTGGCGGCGGCGGAAGGTCACCCCCGAGGTGGACGCCGAGCCGGATCTCGTGGTGGAGGACGCCGACTCCGGGTTCTGCGGAGCGGTGGTGGGCTTCGAGGCGGGCGCGGTGGTGTTGGAGGACCGACACGGAAAACGGCGCAACTTCCCGCTGCTACCCGCGGCGTTTCTGCTCGACGGCCGTCCGGTGACACTGCGCCGCCCGAGCCGCGCCCCGGTGCCGGCGGCCCGTCGGCGTACCGCGTCCGGTTCGGTGGCGGTGGACAATGTGCGCGCCCAGGTGGCCAAGGCCAGCCGGATCTGGGTGGAGGGCATCCACGACGCCGCGCTGGTCGAGCGCATCTGGGGCGACGACCTGCGGATCGAGGGCGTGGTCGTGGAGCCCCTGGACGGCATCGACGACCTCGACGCCGCGGTTCGCGACTTCGGCCCCGGCCCCACCCGGCGGCTGGGTGTGCTTGTCGACCATCTCGTGCCAGGCAGCAAGGAGAGCCGGATCGTGGCGCGGGTGACCTCGCCGTACGTGCTGGTGACCGGGCACCCCTACGTCGACGTGTGGCAGGCGGTCAAGCCGGCCAAGCTGGGCATCGCGGAGTGGCCGGTGGTGCCGCCGGGGCGTCCGTGGAAGGAGGGGGTCTGCGCGGCCCTCGGGGTGGCCGAGCCGACCGACATGTGGCGACACATCCTGTCCCGGGTGAACAGCTTCGCCGACGTCGAGACTCCACTGATCAACGCCATGGAACGCCTCATCGACTTCGTCACCGAACCAGCCTGATCCGCCCCCGCCCCCGCCCCCGCCCCCGCCCCCGCCCCCGCCCCCGGCACCGTCCCCGCCCCCGGCACCGTCCCCGGCACCGCCCACAAGATCCGCGCACTTTCCCTGACGTTGCTGCCTCCGAGCGCTCCGAGGCAGCAACATCAGGGAAGTTGCGCGGATCTTGGGTCCGACGACGCGAGGCGAGGCGAGGCGACGCGACGCGAGGCGAGGCGAGGCGACGCGACGCGAGGCGAGGCGACGCGAGGCGACGCGAGGCGACGCGACGCGAGGCGACGCGGGCGGTCGGCGCGGGCGGGCGGTGCGGCGCGGGAGGCGCTCAGGGCTCCTGGTCGGGGGTGCGGGAGTAGAGGAAGGTGGCGATGTCCAGCGCGACCGCGCGGCCCTGCTCGTCGCGGCGCACCGTGAGGATCTCGCCGTCCTGTCCGCCGGCCCGGCCCCGCCAGCGGTCCGTGCCCTCGGCGACGAAGAGGTTCGGCGTGCCGACCGGTCCGGCGTGCAGGTCGCCGGCGGCGTCCGCGTACACCTCGATGGTGGTGCCCATCCACCACCAGCGGCCGGTCAGCTCGGCGAGTTCGGCGGACGGCGGGGCGGCGGTCGGTCGCCACGGGGTGACCGGGGCGGGTTCGGCGTCCAACACCAGTGTGAGCAGTTGCCGGCTCAGCCCGCCCAGGCTGCCGGTGCGGAAACCGTACGAGTTGGCGAAGCCCACGACCGCGGTGCGGCTGGGCCGGTGCACGGCGAGCGAGGCGACGTAGCCGGGCATGGAGCCGCCGTGTCCGACGTAGATCCGGTCGCCCTCCCGGAAGAGTTCCAGCCCGAGTCCGTGGCCGTGGGTCCAGGACTCCTGGTCGCTGATCACCACGGGTGAGCACATCTCGGCAAGCGTCTCGGCGGCGAGCACCGACGGGTCGGGATCGGCCAGGAAGGCGGCCCAGCGGGCGAGATCCTCGATCGTCGACCAGAGCTGGCCGGCCGGGGCCATCGCTCCGGTGTCGGTGCGCGGCTCCTCGCGCAGGGTGTCGTGCCAGGGGTGTACGACGTAGCCACGGGCGAACGGCTCGGTGGCCGCGTACGTGGTGCGGCGCAGGCCCAGCGGGGTGAGGATCCGCTCGCCGAGCAGGTTGGCCCAGGGCGTCCCGGTGAGTCGTTCGAGGACGCCGCCGAGCAGCCCGTACGCCAGGTTGGAGTAGTGGTAGGTGGCGTGCGGCGGATAAGCGATCTTGTCGGGGGTGACCCCGGCGAGCAGGGTGGTGAGGTCCACGCCGGCCGCGCGTTCCCACCAGTCGCCCTCGGGTTCACGCTGCATGCCGCTGACGTGCGCGAGCAGTTGGCGCAGGGTGAGCGCGCCGACGCCGGTACCCGGCAGGTGGCGCTCCAGCGGGTCGTCGAGGGCGAGCCGGCCGGCGTCGCGCAACTGCATGATCAGGGTCGCGGTCATGGTCTTGCTGATCGAGCCCAGACGGTACTGGAGATCGACGTCCGGGCGGGGATGCTCGCCGGCCAGGGCCAGGTGCACCAGCGTGCCGTCGCGCACGACGCCCAGCACCAGCGAGGGGACGTGGCCGTCCGCCTGGGCCTGCGCGACCCGGGCGTCGATCTGACGGGCGGTCTCGGGCAGCAGGGTCAAGGGGGACCTCCTCGGGTTGGGCGCCGATTGGTGGCGTTTCGGCGGGCCGGAAAGGGCGTCGATGAGCCTACTGATCTTCCTGGGGAGGCCGCGCGTGCGTTTGCGTGTCACGATCGTGGTGTGGACGCGGTGGTGTGGATCGTTTTGGGTGTGGTGCTGGCGGTCGCCGAGATCTTCACGACGACGCTCTTTCTCATCATGTTCGGGCTCGGTGCGTTCGCCGCGGCCGGTGCCGCCGCCCTGGGCGCGCCGGTTGCCGTGCAGGCTCTGGTCTTCGCGGTGGTGTCCGCGTTGAGTCTGCTGGTGGCCCGTCCGGTGATTCGGCGGCATCGCCGTTCGGCGCTGGAGAGCGGCGAGCAGCCGTTCGGCGTGGAGGCGATCGAGGGCTCCACGGCCCTGGTGCTCGAGCGGGTGGACGCCGACCACGGCCTCGTCAAGATCGACGGGGAGCTGTGGACCGCCCGGCCGTACGACACGACGCAGACTTTCGAGCCCGGTGAGCGGGTTCGGGTGATAAAGGTCCGGGGCGCGACCGCCCTGGTCTGGCAGGACGACGTTTCTTCCGCCGGCGAGCTGCCGGAAGCGAGAGGGTGAACGGGATGACGATATTGGGTGTGCTGGTGATCGCGGTGGCGTTGATCGCCGTGATAACGCTGGCGAAGGCGGTGCGGATCGTGCCGCAGCAGCGCCAGGACGTGGTGGAACGGCTCGGCAAGTACAAGCGCACCCTCAACCCCGGCCTCAACCTGCTGGTGCCGTTCATCGACGCCGTACGCACCAAGGTCGACATGCGGGAGCAGGTCGTCAGCTTCCCCCCGCAGCCGGTGATCACTTCGGACAACCTGGTGGTCTCGATCGACACGGTTCTCTACTTCAAGGTGGTCGACTCGGTCCGGGCGACCTACGAGATCTCCAGCTTCCTGCAGGCCATCGAGCAGCTCACCGTCACCACGCTGCGTAACGTGATCGGCTCGCTCGACCTGGAGCGGGCGCTGACCAGCCGGGACGAGATCAACCGGCACCTCTCCGGCGTGCTGGACGAGACCACCGGTCGGTGGGGCATCAAGGTGACCCGGGTGGAGATCAAGGCGATCGAGCCGCCGGCCAGCATCCGCGACTCGATGGAGAAGCAGATGCGCGCCGAGCGGGACCGCCGCGCCGCGATCCTGACCGCCGAGGGGCACAAGCAGTCGGTGATCCTCACCGCCGAGGGTGACAAGCAGTCGGCCGTGTTGCGGG
Source organism: Micromonospora sp. NPDC049274 (assembly GCF_040678875.1). Taxonomy (NCBI): domain Bacteria; kingdom Bacillati; phylum Actinomycetota; class Actinomycetes; order Micromonosporales; family Micromonosporaceae; genus Micromonospora; species Micromonospora sp. NPDC049274. The sequence continues at coordinate 1,455 of NZ_JBFAQS010000031.1, read as the reverse complement.
CCGACGGTGACCGGCAGGCCCGGATCCTGCAGGCCGAGGGTCAGGCGAAGGCGATCCGGACGGTCTTCGACGCGATCCACCAGGCCAACCCGAGCCAGAAGGTGCTCGCCTACCAGTACCTGCAGGCTCTGCCCCAGATCGCTCAGGGCAGCGCCAACAAGGTCTGGATCATCCCGGCCGAGCTGACCAAGGCCCTGGAGGGCATGGGTGGCGCGCTCGGCGGGCTGAGCCAGATGGTGGGGGACCTGCCCTCGCCGGAGGCTGCCGACCACGCCAGCCAGGTGGAGCGCGAGGCCGCGGAGGCGGCGCAGGCCGCGGCGGATGCCGCCCAGCAGATCCACGACGAGGTACGCGTCGCCGAGGCGCAGGCCACCGGCGGCAACAAGCCGCAGGGGCTGCCCGCTCCGGAGCCGGTCACCGCGCCCAGCCTGACCGAGGACCCGGCCGACCAGCGCGAGCGCGGCTGATCCGGCACGCCGGCCGACCGGCCGGCCAGGGGCTTCGATGCGGGCCCTGAATGCGAGAAACACTCATGGGGCGCTCCGATGCCTGCCACGATCGGTCCTAGGACGGGTGGTGACCAGGCAATCGGGGCGCCCCGGCGCGTTCCGCACCGCTCGTGGACGAGCGAGGTGACGCATGAAGGATCCGGCGAATCGGATGTGGTCCTCGGCCCCGGTGCCCGGCGCGCACGACCCGGCCGCCCCACTGGGCTCCCGCAGCACCGGCGGCGGGTTCGGCGTACTCCCCTTCGTGGGCGAGCCGACCCCGGCCGGGCCGGCCACGAACGCCAGCTGGGCCTGGTCGGTACGCCGGTTCGCGCGGGCCGCGGTGTGGCTGCTGCCCGCGTACGCCATCCTCTACGGCGCGGTGGCGATGGCCAGCGACGGCGGGGTGGGCAACGACCCGTATCCGGCCGACGGCCGGGCCGTGTACCTGATCGGCTGGGTGGCCGCGGTGTGGCTCGGCCTGCTCGCGCTGCTGGCCCTCACCGGTCTGTTGGCGGCCACGCGCAGCCGCCGGGTGGCCGCCGCCGGGCTGCTGGTCAGCATCGCCGGGACCGTGCTGATGCTGCCGTTCGCCGGGCTGGAGGAGCAGACGCCCGTCTTCGGGACCACCGCACGGTCGCTGGTCCTGCTCGGCGCGACGTTCTACAGCGTGGGCTGGTTCCTCACCGGCTGGGCGGTGGCCCGCTCGGGCACCTTCAGCCTCGGTGACGGCATCATGCTGATCATCGCCGCGCCGCTGCTCGGCCTGGGAGGTGCCCTGATCGGCTCGCTGCAGACGTTCGGCGCGATCTTCGTGCTGATCGCCGGCATCGGCATCGGCTACCGCTCCGGCCGCCTGATGCCCCGAGAAACCGCCAGAGACGCAGCCAGCGCCAGCCTGAGCACCCCAACCCCCTAAACCCACCCACCCACCCACCCACCCACCCACCCACCCACCCACCCACCC
>NZ_JBFAQS010000030.1:0-48376 GCF_040678875.1 Micromonospora sp. NPDC049274 | reverse complement strand
TTTCTTCCCTCGACAAGAGGAATCATCGATCAAGGGCTGTCCTCATGATCAGCCGGGGTCGATGCCACCCAGCCGCAGGTTAAAACTCAAGCTAGGCCGAGTCGGGTTTCGCGCGTCGCACCCCCGGCGCCCGACGCCGGCTGCGCTGGGTCAGCACGACGCACCCCAGCACCGCCGCGGCCGCCAGCATCGAGGCGGCGGTCACCCGCTCGCCGAGCAGCAGTGCCGACCACCCCAGGGTGAGCACCGGCTGCGCGAGTTGGACCTGGCCGACCCGCGCGATGCCGCCCCGGGCCAGGCCCGCGTACCAGGCGAAGAAGCCCAGGAACATCGAGACCACTGTGAGGTAGCCGAACGCCGACCAGCCCGCGGCATCGGTGTGCGGCGGGTCGGCCACGGCGGCGGCGACAGTGACGGACGCGGTGGCGGGTAACGCGAGCAGCAACGCCCAGCAGATCGTCCGGGCGCCGCCCAACTCGCGGGCGAGCGCGCCGCCCTCGGCATAGCCCAGGCCGCAGAGTACGACCGCCACGAGCAGAAACGCATCGGGCGGGGTGATCACCCCGCGTACCGCGCCACTCGCGCCGAGGAACGTGAGCACCGCCAGCAGCCCGCCGACGCTCGCCACCCAGAACAGCGGCGGTGGACGTTCGCCGGCGCGCAGCACCGCGAACACGGCCGTCATCGCGGGCAGCGCGGCGATGACCACTGTGCTGTGCGCGGAGGTCTGCGTGCGCAGCGCCAGGGAGGTGAACAACGGGAAGCCGACGACGACGCCGAGGGCGACGATCCCCAGCCGCCGCCACTGTTGCGGAGTGGGCCGGGGTGCGCCGCTGAGGCGCAGGTACGCCCAGGCGAGCAGGCCCGCGCCGACGGCCCGGCCGAACGCGACGAACCATGCGTCGAGGTGATGCACGGCGATGCGGGTGGCGGGCAGGGAGAGGCTGAAGCCGAGTACGCCAAGCGCGCCGAGGGCGAGGCCGCCGACCCGGTCGGTTGTTATCGTCCGGGTCGCAGTAGCGCTACTATCCTCACTCATGGAAAACGGTAACGCAGCCGAGCGCGTTATCCAAGATCTACGCCGACTGGCGACCGCCTCCGGTCCGGGCGCCCGACTGCCCTCGGTCCGTGAGCTGACCGCCCGGCACCAGGCGTCGCCGGTCACCGTCGCCGAGGCGATCCGGCGGTTGGTTGCCCAGGGGTTGATCGAGGCGCGACCCGGCAGAGGCACCTTCGTGGCCGCGCCGTCCGACGGGCGGCGCGTGTCCGACCTGTCCTGGCAGACCGTCGCGCTCGGCCCGCGCCCCTCCGGTGAGGACGAGATGCAGGCACTGCTGGCGCTACCACGCGCCGGCGCGCTGTCGCTGTCCGGTGGCTACCTGGACGCGGAGTTGCAGCCTGCTGCCGCGCTGGGCGCCGCCCTTACCCGGGCCGCCCGCCAGCCGGCGTCCTGGCAGCGCGGACCGGTCGAGGGTCGCGAGGACCTGCGCGCCTGGTTCGCCCGCGAGACCGGGCACGGACTGCGGGCCGACGACATGGTGATCTGTTCCGGCGGGCAGGCCGCGCTGTCGTCGGCGTTGCGGGCGCTCGCCGCCCCCGGCGACACACTGCTCGTCGAGTCACCGACCTACCTGGGCGCGCTGGCGGTGGCCCGCGCGGCCGGACTCCGGGTGGTGCCAGTGCCGGCGGACGCCGACGGGGTACGCCCCGATCAGCTCGCCGCCGCGTTCGCCCGCACCGGCGCGCGACTCTTCTACTGCCAACCGCTGCACGCCAACCCGCACGGCGCGACGCTGGCGGCGCACCGCCGCGCGCAGGTCGCCGACGCGGTACGCGACGCCGGGGCGTTCCTGATCGAGGACGACTACGCCCGAGATCTGACCATCGACGGCCCGGCCCCACCGCCGCTGGCCGCCGATGACCCCGACGGGCATGTCATCTACCTGCGCTCGTTGACCAAATCGATCGCGCCTGGACTGCGCGTCGCCGCCATCGGCGCACGCGGGCCGGCCGGCGCTCGGCTGCGCGCGGCGCGGCTGCTCGACGACTTCTTCGTCGCCGGCCCGCTGCAACAGGCGGCCCTGGAGTTCCTCACCTCCCCGGGGTGGCCGCGACACCGGCGGGCCCTGGCCACGGCACTTCGGACACGGCGCGAGGCGCTGGTGAGCGCGCTGCGGCGGCACCTTCCCAGCCTCTGCCCGCAGACGATTCCGCGTGGGGGTCTGCACCTCTGGGCCCGCCTGCCGGACGGGACCGACGACGTGGCGTTGGGCGTAGCGGCTGCCGCCCAGGGGGTCGTCATCTTCCCGGGTCGTCCCTGGTACGCCGCCGAGCCACCGGCCCCTCATCTGCGTCTCACCTACGCGGCCGCCGCGCCCGACCTCATGGACGAGGCCGTGCGCCGCCTGGCCCGCGCGATGCGGTGAGCCAGGTGGCGTCCCGGGCGGTGACGGCCCGCCTCAGGCATTGAGGGTCTCGCGCGGCGGCACCCCGTAGCTGGCGTGGTACCGGGCGGTGAACCTGCTGTGGCTGGCGAACCCCCACCGGCTGGCGATCGCCGAAACGGTCTCCTGTCGAGGGTCGGCGCGCACCAGATCGTGGTGGGCCCGGTCGAGTCGGATCCGACGCAGGTACGCCATCGGGGTGGTGCCGAGATGGCGACGGAAGGCGAGTTGCACCGCGCGCAGGGAGACGGCGGCGGCGCTGGCGACGTCGGTGGCGCTGATGTCCCGGTCGGCGTTCTCCTCCATGAAGGCGACGGCGCGGCGCAGGGTGGCGGTGCTGGCGTCGCGGCGGTCCTCGGCGGTCTCGTCGGTGAACGCCGTGTTGGGAAAGATCGCGAGCGCCGCCGCGGCGAGCATCCGTGCGGCATTGCCGATCACCAACGGCTGGGCGCTGGCGCTCGGGATGCTCGCCACGATGTCGCTGACGTAACTGGTGGTCAGGTGCCACTGCCGGGCGAGCGGCGCGTCGACTCCGCCGAGGTCGGTGAATCGGATCTGGCCCGGCCGGCGGGCCGGCGCGGCGGTCGCCACCTGCGTCAGCACTCCGAGGTCCAGGACGCAGAGTTCCACCTCGCCGGGTTCCCACCGCAGGTGGAACGGCTGCCCGGGGCGGGTGACCAGAAAGGTCTCGCCGGGGCCGAAGCGATGGGGTGACCCCTCGCAGGCGCGGCTGATGAGGGCGGTGCGGGTGCGGCAGACGACCAGTCCGTCGAGGTCGCCCACCTGGATGTCGAGATGGGCGGTCTGCCGTGTCGTGGCGAGGGCGAACGGCCCGGTGTCGACGCGCTGGTGGACGAGGTGGTACCCGATCTCGCCGGCGCGGATCCGCAGGTGCGGGGTGTACGTGCTGGCCAGGAAGCGGTGGATGGCCGCCGGGTCGCGGCTCTCGAATCCACGGGTCTGCACTGGTGACGTCATCCGCTGTCTCCGTCCGGGAGGAAACCGCCGGGTGGGGACCAGGGCCGGCGGTGTGGTCGGGACGTATCCGGGCGCGTGCGCCGCTGATCGCGGCACGTTGCTGACCGGCGGTACGGCGGTGGTGGCGGCCTCCTTGGGGTCGCCCGGGATCGGGGCGGCCGGAGGAGGATCCCAGTGGATCTCGGGTGTCGGCGGAGGGACGGGTGGTGACCGGTCGAGCGTTGTCACGGTGGGCGGAACTCTAAGCATTCCCAACAACTCAGATATCCATTGATGGGAATTCCACCATACGGCAGTCGGCGGCGCGCTGCCGACGATCCGACAAATTGCAAGTCGGCTTCGCTTTTCGGCTATCGGGCGCGGCGATCCTGCGCCCGCTGTCCTAGTCGTCCCGGCGGCCGCGACGAAATCTTGTTCATGATCCCCCGGACGCCGCCGGCGTCCGGACCGCTGCCGGAGGATCCGGCCAGCAGGCGGAGGTGAGGCGTTGGACAGTACCGATCCGGAGCGCGTCGTTCGGCTGGCGGTGGCCGAAGCGCTGGCGCGGGTGGCGGACGAGGACAGCCTGGGACTGGGCGAGGGTGATGCGCTGGTGAACCTCGGCGCCGCGCTGCGGACGGTGCTGCGCCGCGCGCTCGACGACCGGGTGCCGTTGTCCACGCCCGAGTTCGTCGACCTGTGCCGGGACCTGCGGCTCAACCGTGACTCGTTCGACGTGTTGGGGCACTACCTGCTCACGGCGTTGCTGGCCCACCACGTGGGACCGGACGCCCTGGTTCGCGTCGGAGCGCTCCTCGGCACCGTCCGGCGCTATCTGCCCGCCCCCCGACCACCCGCGCACCGCAACGGCGGCCCCGAGCCTCGGCGACGCGACGTGCGCGCGGACAACAGTGTCGTGGGCCGGTACCGGCGCACGAAGCTGCCCGAGCACCTGCCCAGTCCACCGAGCTGGACCTGCACCGGATGTGGCCGCGAATGGCCCTGCGCGACCAAGCAGAGCCAACTGCTCGCCGAATTCGGCGGGGCGCGTGCCGCTCTCGCCGTCTATCTCGGCTCCTGCCTCGTCGCCGCCGCCCAGGATCTGCCGACGCTGCCCCTGCCCCGAGCACGACTCCGTTTTCTCGGCTGGCTGCCGCGCGCCCGGATCTGACGACGACGCGCCGCCGAGGACACTAGGCAGGAGAACATCGATGCGATGGAATGTCCTCACGCGTCGTAACCGGGAGGACACCCATGTCGACCGCCCGACCCCGCGCACGGATCGCCACCGTCCTGGCCAGCCTGCTGGTCGCGGTGCTCGCCGCCGTCGAACCCGCCGCCGCGACGGCGGCCGCACCGACGGCGCGACACCGCCCGACCCCGCCGCACGTCGTCGGAACCGGGACCGTTCCCGCCTACTCCTACGCCGACGCCATCCGGGAGAGCGTCTGGGTCGAGACCCGTGTCGACAGCGATGGTGACGGTGCGCGTGACCGGGTGGCGGTGGACGTCGTCCGGCCCCGGGAGGCGGCCGCGGCCGGGTTCCGCGTGCCGGTCATCATGGAAGCCTCGCCCTACTACCTCTGCTGCGGCCGGGGCAACGAGGGCGAGCTCAAGACGTACGACGCGGCGGGTGTCATCGCCAAGGTGCCCCTCTTCTACGACAACTACTTCGTCCCGCGCGGATACGCCTTCGTCGCCGTCGACCTCGCCGGCACGGCCCGCTCGACCGGCTGCGAGGACGTCGGCGGGCCGGTTGAGGTGGGCAGCGCCAGGGCTGTGGTGGACTGGCTCAACGGCCGGGCCCGCGCCTTCACGGCCGACGGTCGACAGGTGGACGCCGGCTGGAGCACCGGCCGGGTCGGCATGATCGGCAAGTCGTGGGACGGCTCGGTCGCCAACGGGGTCGCCGCCACCGGGGTGCCGGGCCTGGCCACCATCGTGCCCATCTCGGCGATCTCCAGCTGGTACGACTACATGCGGTACCGGGGGCTGTTGACCGCCCCCGACTATCCCGGCTACCTGCACGAGGCCGTCAACGGCCGCCCGGAGGACGTCTGCGCGCAGGTACTGGCCCGGCTGCGCGGGGACAGCGCGGAGGAGACCGGGAACTACAACGGGTTCTGGGCGCAGCGGGACTACCGGCCCTCGGCCGACCGCGTCCAGGCCAGCGTCTTCGCGGCGCACGGCCTCAACGACCTCAACGTCACGACCAACCAGTTCGCCGACTGGTGGCAGGAGCTGGCCGAGCGTGGCGTGCCCCGCAAGCTGTGGCTCTCCCAGTCGGGTCACCAGGATCCGTTCGACGTGCGACGCGCCGAGTGGGTGGCCGCCCTGCATCGCTGGTTCGACTACTGGTTGCAGGGGCTGCCCAACGGGGTGCTGGACGAGCCGCGGGTCGACCTGCAGACCGCGCCGCACACGTGGACGACGCAGCGGGACTGGCCGGCCCCCGGCGCCCGCGACGTCCGCGTGCCCCTCGGCGTCGGCGACGGCGTGACAGGCACGCTGGGCGGGCGCGGCGCGCGACCGGGCGAGGAGCAGGCGTACGTCGACGAGTCGTTGACCGAGGAGGAGGTGACCGCCGAGCCGAACACCGCGACCGCCGGCCGGCTGGTCTTCCTCTCCGGCACCCTGCGCACTCCACTGCGGATCTCGGGCAGCCCGTCCGTGCGGCTACGGGTGCGGGTGGACCGGCCGACCGCCGCGCTGAGCGTCCGGCTCGTCGACTACGGCACCGCCGAGCGAATCAGCTTCGGGGGAGTGCGGACGCTGGACACCGAGTCCTGCTGGGGTGCATCCACAGACGTCGACGACGCCTGCTACCACGACACCGAGGAGATCACCGAGGTCTCCGACCACGCGGTGCTGACCCGGGGCTGGCTGGACGCCGCGCACCACCGCACGCTGCGGTTCACCACGCCGCTGCGGCCGGACCGGTGGTACGTGGTGACCGTGCCGCTGAGCGCGTACGACGCGGTGGTGCCGGCCGGGCACGTCCTCGGCCTGGTGCTCGGCCAGAGCGACCCGGAGTTCACCGATACCGACGACCAGGACGCGACAGTCCGGGTCGACCTCGGTCGCAGCCACCTGATCCTTCCGGTCACGGGCCGGGCCGGACTGCCCGCCGTCGACCTCGCGCCGTCGGTGCCCACCGCACCGCGCCAGCCGTCGGCGGCGCGGTCGGCCCGCGATCCGCGACAGTTGCCCTGACCCGGGCCGTTGCCCTGACCCACGCTGCGCTGTCGTGGCGTGACCCGCGACCGCCGCACACCACGCCCTTCAACGGGCTCGGCCAGGGTGTTCATCGGGAGCCCGCCCGTCGTACTGCGGGCGTTCACCGAGCTCTTCAAGGCTTCTTGATCGAAAGAGCATTCGCTTGATCGAGGAGAGGCTCTCACGTGAGAGACAAGCAAGCCGAAGAGGTCGAGCGCGCGCAGCTGTCGCGGCGCAAGCTGGTCAAGTACGCCGGCGTCGGCGCGACGCTGGCCGCCGCCAGCCCGCTCGTGGGCGCGGGCGCGGCGTGGGCCGACGACGAGCGCCGACCCGGCGACGACACGAGCGACCGGGGCAACACCAAGAACCGGGCCTGGCGCGCTGGTGACCACCACGTGCACTCCGAGTACAGCGGCGAGTTCGACACCACGAAGAGCCCTATCGTCTTCCACAAGGGCGCCGACGCGGTCTACCCGATCGTCACCAACGCGATCATGGCCAAGAACTTCGGTCTGACCTGGGCCATGTGCACCGACCACGGTGGCCCGACGCACTCGAAGGTGAACATCGAGCAGGCGTACCCCGACCTGTTGCGCTCGCGCAAGCTGGTCCCCGAGGTGCTCCAGTTCTGGGGCATGGAGTTCGACGCGCCCGCGCTGGACCACCACACGCTGATGATCCCGCGCCACGAGGACGAGGCGAAGCAGCTCTTCGAGCTGGAGAGCCGGTTCGCCAAGTACGACGCCTTCCCCACCGACCCGGCCCGCGACACCGAGGCCAGGATGGTGGAGTTCCTCAAGGTCGCCCGGGGCATGCCGCACAAGCCGCTGGTCATCGCCCACCACGCGTCCCGCTCGGCCACCGGCCTCGGCGTCTACGGCCAGGACACGCCGCGGGAGTTCCGCAACGGCAACAACGCCGCGCCGGATGTCTACATCGGCTTCGAGGGCGCGCCCGGCCACCAGGCCGGTCCGCTCAACGGCGGTAAGCGCGGCGGGTACGGCAACCACCCCACCTACGGCGGCTTCGACCAGATGACCGCGCGGGTCGGTGGGCTCTGGGACTCGCTGCTCGGTGAGGGCCGGCGCTGGTGGATCACCGCGACGTCGGACTCGCACGTGCACTGGTCGCGCGGCGGCTCGGACTTCTGGCCGGGCGAGTACAGCAAGACCTACGTGCACGCCCGTCAGGACTACGGCGACATCATGGACGGCCTGCGCAACGGCCGGATCTGGGTGACCACCGGTGACCTGATCCGCAGTCTCGACGTGACCGCCAGGTCCCAGGGGCGGACGGCCGAGGTCGGCGAGACCATCACGGTCAGCCGCCGCAGCCGCACCGACGTCGAGATCGAGATCAGGTTCCGTCCGCTGGACGGTGTGAACGGCAACGGGGACCGTCCCGAGGTCCGCCGGGTCGACCTGATCGTCGGTCAGATCACCGGGCCGAGCGCCAACCTGGACGCCGACACCAACCCCACCACCAAGGTGGTGGCCCGGTTCGGTCCGCGGGACTGGCGTCGTCAGGGTGCGGACTACGTCATCCGCCACACCCTGCGCAACGTCGAGGCCGACACCTACGCGCGGGTGCGCGGCACCAGCACCGACGAGGCCGAGCCGCTCGCCGACGGGCTGGAGAGCCCGTGGGACGACCTGTGGTTCTACTCGAACCCGGTGTTCGTGCACGTGCGCTGACCCGTCGCCGCAGCGACACGGCGGGCCCGCCGGCACCCCTCGACGCGCCATGGTCGGGGAGGGGCCGGCGGGCCCGCGCCGTTGCGGCCGGCGCGTGAGCGATGCCCGGCGCGGTCAGTCGTCGCTGCGGCGGCGCGATCGGGTGGCGCGTGGCCGAGCGGGGTCGGCCGCTGTGTGCGGTGGACTCGGCGCCGGCGCAGCGGGCTCGGGCCGCACCTCGGCCACCGCCTGGCAGAGATCGCGCAGGGGGTCGATCGCCTGTGTCGAGCAGGCGACCCGTTGCAGTAGGGCCCGCAGGGTCGCCGACTCGGCAGGCGTGAGCGCCCCCAGCAGGTGCGCCTCGACCTGTCGCAGCGCCCCGCGCCGCTGCTCCCGGGCCGCCCGCCCGGCGTCGGTGACGTCCACCAGCCGGCTGCGCCGGTCGGTCGGGTCCGCCCGCCGGGCGACGAACCCGGGGCGTTCGAGGTCGTCGATCAGGTACGTGAGCACCGTCCGGTCGATGCCCAGCTCCTCGGCGATCGCGCCCTGGTTGCGGGCCGGCCCGGTGGCCGCGGCGGTGAGCACCTGGTAGCCACGCGGGCCGCCGGGAAAGTCGGTAAGGGCGTGCTCGGCTGCCCGGACGTAGCCCCGGAAGACGATTCCCAGCATCCAGCCCAGAACGTCGTCGAGGGGATCGGGCCGGTCCGGCCGGTCGGTGACAGCCGTCATGCCCCCGACAATAGCGCAGGCGCACCAACCTTGTTGGCAACAGATGTTCTGTCCGACATAAGGTTGAGGTCACGACGCATCGTCCGACGCGTCACGACGGGAGGCTCGCCATGAGCGACTACGGCCACGACCTGGTCTTCGGATCGTTCACCACGCCGGGCAACGACGATCCGGACCGCACGGTCGGGCTCGCGGTCCTGGCCGAGCAGGTCGGGCTGGACCTGGTCACCTTCCAGGACCATCCGTACCAGCCGCGGTTTCTGGACACCTGGACGCTGCTGAGCTTCGTCGCCGCGCGCACGGACCGGGTGCGCCTGTCGGCGAACGTCACCAACCTGCCGCTGCGCCCGCCCGCCGTGCTCGCCCGCAGCGTCGCCAGCCTCGACCTGCTCAGCGGCGGTCGGGTCGCGCTGGGCCTCGGCGCGGGAGCGTTCTGGGACGCCATCGAGGCGATGGGCGGTCGGCGGCTGACGCCCGGGCAGGGCGTGCGGGCGCTGGAGGAGGCCGTCGACGTCATCCGGCAGATGTGGGACGCGCAGGCGCGCGGTGGCGTGCGGGTCGACGGCGAGTTCCACCGGGTGGTCGGTGCCAAGCGCGGTCCCGCACCCGCCCACGCGGTGCCGATCTGGCTCGGGGCGTACAAGCCGCGCATGCTCGCGCTCACCGGTCGCCGGGCGGATGGCTGGCTGCCGTCACTGGACTACCTCCAGCCCGGCGACCTGGCCGGCGGCAACAAGATCATCGACGATGCCGCGCGGGAGGCCGGCCGCTCGCCAGGCGACGTCCGCCGGCTGCTCAACATCTCCGGCACCTTCTCGTCGACCGGTGGCGGCCTGTTGCACGGGCCCGCCGGGCAGTGGGTGCGGGAGCTTGTCGACTTGGCGCTTGTCGACGGCGTCAGCACGTTCATCCTCGCCAGCGACAACCCCGACGACCTGCGCCGGTTCGCCGGCGAGGTGGCTCCCGCCGTACGCGAACTGGTCGCGGCCGAACGTGACAGTGGCACCCCGTCGGCGCGTACTCCCGCCGAGCCCGTGGTGGCCGCGCAGCCGGCGGCGCTCGTCGCGCCCGCCCCACGGCCGACCCGCGCGAGGGTGACCGGCGGGGCCTTCGCTGTGGTGCCGACGCCTGACGACGGCCGGCGGCTCAGCGACCGGCGGGTCTGGGACGAGTCCGCTCGCCCGAGCGGGCCCACACCCGACCCGACGCGCACCTACACGGCGCACGAGCAGGCAGCCGGCCAGCATCTCGTGCAGGTGCACGACGGCCTGCGCGGCGAGTTGGCCGAGATCCACGACCTCATCGAGCAGGTCGCGGCGGGCGAGATCGACGCCGGCGCGGCGCGATCGCACATCAACACGATGACCATGCGGCAGAACCGGTGGACGCTTGGCGCCTACTGCGAGTCCTACTGCCGCATCGTCACCACCCACCACACCATCGAGGACCAGGCACTCTTCCCACGATTGCGGCAGGCCGACCCGCGGCTGCGGCCGGTCGTCGACCGGCTGGAGCAGGAGCACCACGTCATCCACGAGGTGCTGGAGGGCGTCGACAAGGCGCTTGTCGCGTACGTCGGGACGCCGGACGGCCTGGCCGAGCTGCGCGATGCGATGGACCTGTTGACCGATGCCCTGCTGTCGCACCTCAGCTACGAGGAGCGCGAGCTGGTCGAGCCGCTGGCCCGCCTGGGGGTGAGCTAGCGAAGGCTTGCCTCGGTGAATCTGAGAGACTACTTTCGAAACATGTCTCTCACTAATCCGTACGGGGATTTCGAGATCACCGAGCCGCAGGCGCTGCGGGCGCTGGCGCATCCCGTCCGGTTGGCCATTCTCGACCGGCTCCAGCGGCACGGCCCGGCCACGGCCACCGGACTGTCGCCGCACGTCGGCGCCACGCCGTCGGTGGTCAGCTGGCACCTGCGCCACCTCGCGACGTTCGGTCTGGTCACCGACGCCGACGGTGCCACCAGCAAGCGGGAGCGCTGGTGGCAGGCGGCCGCCCGGGGGTTCCGGTTCACGCTGCCCGACGACGCCGAGGGGCAGGCCGCGGGACGGCAGCTACGCGGCGAGATGTTCGCCCGGATCGCGGAGACGCCACAGCAGTGGCTGCTGCACGACGAACCCCGTCTGGACGCCGAGTGGCGCGTGCTCGCCGGGGTGGCCGACACCCGCTTCGTCGCGACGCCCGACGAGATGCGGCACCTCGAAGAGGCGATCGAGGAGCTGATCGGCCCGTACGTGCGGCGCAAGGACGACGACACGAAGCCGGCCGGCGCGCAGATCGTCCGGATGCTGCGCTACCTGCTGCCCGAGCCGGCCGACGACTCGTCCGCGTCATGACCGCCGTCGACGCCCCGCCCGCACCGGCGCTGCACCACGACAGCCGGTTCCGCACCTTCTGGATCGGCCAGACGATCTCGGCGTTCGGTGACCGGATCAGCGAGCTGGCCCTGCCACTGATCGCCGTCTCCCTGCTCGCCGCAACGCCCGTCCAGGTAAGCGTCCTCACCGCGCTGATCTGGCTGCCCAACCTGCTGGGCCTGTTCCTCGGCGCCTGGGTGGACCAGCGCACCCACAAGCGTCGACTCCTGATCCTCGCCGACCTCGCCCGCGCGGCCGTGCTGCTCAGCCTGCCCGTGGCCTACCTGGTCGGCGCGGTCACCCTCACCCAGCTCTACCTGGTGGCGCTGCTCACCGGCGCCGGGGCCGTCCTGTTCGCCCTGGGGCAGCAGGCGTTCTTCGTCGCCCTGGTGCCGCGATCGGCGTACGTGGACGCGAACAGCAAACTCAGCGTGAGCCGGTCCCTCTCGTTCATCGCCGGTCCGGCCGTCGGCGGTGGCCTCGTCCAAGCGCTCAGCGCGCCGGTGGCGATCCTCGTCGACGCGGTGTCCTTCCTCGCCTCCGCGCTGCTGCTGCGTCGCATCCCGGTCACCGAGTCGCCTCCGCCGCCCCGCAAGACGTCCACCCTCGGGCTGGTCCGCGAGGGCCTGGTGCTGGTGCTGCGCCACCCGGTGCTGCGCGCCGCGCTCGGCTGCACCACCACCGTCAACTTCTTCACCTTCATCGCCGCCGCGCTGCTGGTGCTCTACGCCAACCGTGAACTCCACCTCTCGCCCGGCGCCATCGGCGTCGCGTTCGGCGTCGGCGCGCTCGGCGGACTGGCCGGCGCGGCCCTGGCGCCCCGCCTGTCGCGGGCCATCGGACTGGGCCGGACCGCGATGATCGGCGTGGTGGCCTTTCCCGCGCCGCTGGCGCTGACGGCGCTGATCGCCGGCCCGACGTGGGCGAAAATGGCCATGCTGGCGGCCATCGAGCTGGTGTCCAGCCTCGGTGTGATGCTGATGGACGTCAACCTCAACGCCCTGCTCATGGCCGTGACGCCCGACGACGCGCGCGGTCGTCGGGCCGGCGCGTACAGCGCCGTCAACTACGGCATCCGGCCACTCGGCGCGCTTGTCGGCGGCGCGCTGGGCACCACCCTCGGGCTGCGCTCGGCCCTGGTGGTCGCCGGGGTGGGCGGCATGCTCGCCGTGCTGTGGCTGCTCGCGTCCCCGGTGCGCCACATCAGGACGCTCGACGCGGCCGCGCCCTGAGCCCTCCGGACCGGTCAGCCGATCTCGTCGGCCAGCAACCGGGCCAGCTCGGCGGGCTGGGAGAACATCGGCCAGTGGCCGGTTGCCATCGGGACCAGTCGCCACTGCTCGCCTGTCAGCAACGCGGCCACCGTGTCGTTGGGCTCCGGCCCGTCGAGCAGGCACTTGACGTACGTCGTCGGCAGCTCGCCCAGCGGGCGTGCCAGCACGGCCGGCTCGGTAAGCGTGGCCCCCGGGTGCGGGGTGGCGCCCTTGAGCAGTCGGGCAACCTGTTCGTCGGTGAGCCCCTGACCGTCGAACTCGGACGCGTCGAGCGGCGGCCAGTCGCCGCCGTTGTCGGCGAGCACCGACTCGAACGCCGCCTGACCCTGCCACCAGCCGGACGCGAACGACTCACCGTCGACAGGCACCTCCGCGTCGACGTAGACCACCCGGGTCAACCGGTCGCCGATCCGCGCGGCTGCCTGACCCACCGGGATGCCCGAGTAGCTGTGCCCGACCAGCACCACGTCACGCAGGTCGCGCCGCTCGATCTCGCCGACGACGTCCTGCACGTGGGTCTGCTGCCCGGCGGGCACGCCCTGCCTCTCGGCGAGACCGGACAGGGTCAGGGGAAGGACCTGGTGCCCGGCGGCCCGCAGCGCCGGCGCCACCTCGTCCCACGCCCACGACCCCAGCCACGCACCCGCCACCAGCACCACATCAGCCATGGCGCGAACCCTAGCGCCGACCCCTGACAGGCCGATGGGTCACGGCCAGGTGCGGGCCTGGGCGTCGAACACCTCGGGCGGGCTCTCCACCGGCAGCACGCAGAGCAGGTGCCCGCCGGGCGCCCGCAGAATGCGGCACTCCAACCACTGCGACACCTCGGTGGCGCCCAGACCGATGAGCCGTGCGGTCTCGGCCGCCACGTCGTCGGTCTCGATGTCGAGGTGGTAGCGCGGCGCGTCGTCGACGGCCTGGACGGCGGTGACCAGGCCGGGCAACGCCTCGTGCAGACCGACGAACTGCGGCTCGGCCGGATGGGACCGGGTGCCGACGCCGAGCGCCGCAGACCAGAACTCCGCCGCCCGCGCGGCCTCCGCCTCCGGCGTGTCGATCAGCAACGCGTACACACGGCTTCGATGCATGCGAGGCAGGATATCGAGGACTCCCGTCCGTCGCCCGTCGTGGCGAGGCGGGCAGGGTGGCGATGCGCGGTATCCCCATGCCGAGCGCCGCGAAGCGCCGGCCTCGCCGGGTGCGCTCAGGCAGGCCGGTCAACCAGGGCGACCAGCCGTTTGGGTGCCTGCACGCTGTAGCTCTCGGTGAGCAGCTCGCCGACCTCGGCCCAGTCGGTGGCCTCGTCCAGAATCATGCCCAGCACGTTCGGGCTCCAGTCCGGCTTGTAGAAGGGGTGCCCGCCGCTCAGGAGACCGGCGATCTCGTCGAGCGGCGACCGGAAGACCATCAGGCAGGACGGCCGGTCGAGCGCGGCGGCACGCGCGAGCACCGCTTGACGGTGGGGGTCGACGGTGAGTACGTGGGCGAAGGTGCGTCGGCGGATCCGCCAGCGGGTGCCTACCCAGGCCGGCTCCTCGTACGTCTCCGGCAGCCCGCGGCAGATCGGGCGCAGCCGGTCGAGAACCTCGGGGTCGACGTCTCCGGGTGCGGTCACGGGCCAGAACGCTAGGCGACGGGTACGACAATGACGCCCGACGACGGGCGGCGGTGGTGTGCTCCCGATCCATCGGTCAGGATGGTCGGGGCGACGCCGGCCGCCACCCCGAACCGACACCCCAGCCCCGCCGAGGAGTTCCGTGCCGTCCACCCTGCTCTCCCGCCGTGACCTCGACTTCCTGCTGCACGACTGGTTGCGGGTGTCGCAGCTCGTCGAGCGTCCCCGCTACGCCGAGCACTCCCGGGAGACCTTCGACGACGCCCTGGACCTCGCCGAGCGGGTGGCCACCGAGCAGTTCGCTCCGCACAACCGCGCCGCCGACCTCGCCGAACCGACGTTCGACGGGCAGCGGGTGCGGCTGATCCCGCAGGTACGCGCGGCGTTGGAGAGCTTCGCCGAGACGGGACTGCTCACCGCCGGGCTGGACGAGTCGGTAGGCGGTCTGCAACTGCCGCAGGCCGTCGCCGCCGCCTGCTTCGCCTGGTTCCAGGCGGCCAACGTGGCCACGTCGGCGTACCCGATGCTGACCCTCGGCAACGCGAAGCTGTTGCTGGCGCACGGCAGCGCCGAGCAGGTCGACACGTACGTGCGACCCATGCTGGAGGGTCGGTTCTTCGGCACCATGTGCCTGTCCGAGCCGCACGCCGGCAGCTCACTGGCCGACATCACCACCAGGGCGGAGCCGCAGCCGGACGGCACGTACCGCCTGTTCGGCACCAAGATGTGGATCTCCGGTGGTGACCACGAGCTGGCCGAGAACATCGTCCACCTGGTGTTGGCGCGGATTCCCGGCGGGCCGCCCGGGGTGAAGGGGATCTCCCTGTTCGTCGTGCCCAAGGTGCTCGTCGGACCGGACGGATCGCTCGGCGACCGCAACGACGTGGTGCTCGTCGGGCTCAACCACAAGATGGGCTTCCGGGGGACCACCAACACGCTGCTCAGCTTCGGCGACGGCGGGCACACCCCCGACGGTCGCCCCGGCGCGGTGGGCCACCTGGTCGGTGCGCCGCACCAGGGGCTCGCCCAGATGTTCCACATGATGAACGGAGCCCGGATCGGCGTGGGCGCCGGCGCCATGGCGCTGGGCTACACCGGCTACCTCAAGAGCCTGGCGTACGCCCGTGAGCGGCCGCAGGGCCGACCGGTCGACGCGAAGGACCCGGCGGCACCGCAGGTGCCGATCATCGACCATCCGGACGTACGGCGGATGCTGCTCGCGCAGAAGAGCTACGTGGAGGGCGCCCTGGCCCTGGTGCTCTACTGCGCCCGGCTGCTCGACGAGGAGCAGACCGCCCCGGAGCCTACCGACCGGGAGCGGGCGCACCTGCTGTTGGACGTGCTCACCCCGATCACCAAGAGCTGGCCGTCGCAGTGGTGCCTGGCAGCCAACGACCTGGCGATCCAGGTCCTCGGCGGCGCCGGCTACACCCGCGACCACGACGTGGAGCAGCACTACCGCGACAATCGGCTCAACCCGATCCACGAGGGCACCCACGGCATCCAGGCACTGGACCTGCTGGGCCGCAAGATGACCATGCGCGACGGCGCGGGTCTGCTCCTGCTGTCCGAGACGATGAGCGACACCGTCGCCCGGGGCCGTAAGGCCGGGGGCGAGGCCGCCGAGCTGGCCGACCGGCTGGCCGACGCGGTGGATCGGATCGCCTCGGTCACCCGCCGACTCTGGGCCGGCGGCGACCCGGCGCTCGCCCTGGCCAACGCCAGCGTCTATTTGGAGGCGGTCGGGCACGTGGTGATCGCGTGGATGTGGTTGGAGCAGGTGCTGGCGTTGCCGTCGCAGGAGGGTGGCGACGCCTTCCACGCCGGTAAGCGGCAGGCCGCCCGCTACTTCTTCACGGTCGAGCTGCCCCGCACGGGCCCGCAGTTCGACCTGCTGGACAGCCTCGACCGGACCACGCTCGACATGCGCGCGGACTGGTTCTGAGGGAGGCCGGGCGTCACCGCCGGCGGGTCTGGTGGTGCATGGCCTGCCGGCCCTTGACCACGCCGAGGATGATCACGATCACCAGCGCGATCAGACCGATGATGATCAGCCAGCGGACCGCCTCGAGAATCAGCCCGAGCAGAATCAGCACGCCGGCGACCACGCCGACGACCCAGAGCATGGCGCGCATCTCGACCTCCCAGGACGGGCCGCGTTCGGATACGCGGGCCCGAGCCTCCCCTTCCCGATCCCGCCATCCCCAAACGAGCCCTCCGGCCCCACCCTCCGCGATCGTGTGCCTGCTGTCCCCGCGAACCGGGACCCAGCGCCAAGACGAAGAGGGAGGAGCGGGATCAGCGGCGGGCCACGTAGACGGTGTTGGCGGACTCTCCGCCGGTGAGGGGGTTGGCGAACGGCACGACCTGCGCCCGCGCGGTCGCGAACACCTCGGTGAGCGCCGCGACGAACTCGTCGTCCGGCGGGTCGTCCGACCAGAGCGCGAAGACGCCCTCCGGGCGCAGCAACGCGGCGAGCCGGCGCAGCCCGTCCGGCGTGTAGAAGGGGGCGTGGCTGGGGTGCAGGACGTTGCGCGGCGAGTGGTCGACGTCGAGCAGGACGGCGTCGAACCGCCGGCCGGGGGACTCGGCGTCGAAACCGTCGTCGGCCGCCACGGCGGCGAAGAAGTCGGCCCGCGCGAACCGGGTCCGCGGATCCTCGGCGAGCCCGGCCGCGAACGGCAGCAGCCCTCGCCGATGCCAGTCGATGACGTCCTCGACGGCCTCCACGACGAGCAGTGACCCGACCCGGGGGTCGGCCAGCGCGGTGCACGCGGTATAGCCCAGTCCGAGGCCGCCGACCACCACGTCGAGGACGTCACCTGTCAGTTCGGCCAGGCCCAGCCGGGCCAGCTCGATCTCGGCGACGGGGAAGAGGCTGGACATCAGGTACTCGTCGTCGAGCTTGACCTCGTACACCTCGACCTGGAGTGCCGGATCGCGGCGTCGCCGCAGGCTGATCGCGCCGATCGGGGTTTCCCGCCAGGCCAGCTCCTCGAAACGCGCGCCCACGGGTGCCCTCTCGCCGCCGGATTCGTCCCCGGATGGTACCGGTCGGGGGCGGGGCCGCCACGCAGGGTCCACGGGACATCGACGCAGCGCATATCCTGTGGCCCGGTCGAACCAGCGGAAGGGACCTCATGCCGTCGCGGCAGGATCAGCTGCACTCCTACCAGTTCAGCGTCCAGCGGGCGGTCGCCGCCCTGGTGATGCGGGAGACCGACCCGGCCCAGTCGCCGTTTCGGCGGTTGGCTGGCGCGGGCCTGGCCAGCGTCCTCGTCGCGGCGATCGGGCTCGGGGGCTTCGCGCTCTACGGCCTGTTCGCCGGTGGCGGCACGGGGTGGCGCGATCCGGGCGCGGTGATCGTGGAGAAGGAGTCCGGCGCCCGGTTCGTCTACCGCGAGCAGAAGCTGCACCCGGTGCTCAACTACACGTCGGCGTTGCTGATCGTCGGTGCGGACCGGTCGAAGACCGTGTTGGTCTCCCGGCGGTCGATCGACGGGGTGCCGCGTGGCCTGCCGCTGGGCATCGCCGACGCACCGGACTCGCTGCCCGCCCCGGGCCGGCTGGCGGCGGCCGCCTGGACGGTCTGCTCGACTGCCGGCGGTGAGGACCCCCGCTCCGCGCTGCTCATCGGCACCGAACCCGACGGCGGTCGGTCGTTGGGCGACGACGCCCTGCTGCTGCGCCACCCGGACGGCGGCCTGCACCTCGTGTGGCACCAGCACCGGTACCTGATCCGTGATCCCAACCGCGTGCTGGCCGCGCTGGCCACCACTCGTTCCCGGTCGGTGCCGGTCGCGCCCGCCCTGCTCAACGCGCTCCCCGCCGGCGTCGACCTGGCCCCGCCGGCGCTGCCCGGCGAGGGTCAAGCCTCCACCCGGGTGCCCGGGGCCACGATCGGTCAGGTCTACCTGGTCCGTAACTCCGGCGGCGGTCGGCAGTACGCGGTGGCGCTCGACGGCGGGCTGGCCGGGATCACCGAGTTGCAGGCCGGGCTGCTGCTGGCCCGCACCGGGCAGGGGGAGTCGGAACCGATGACGCTGGGTCGGTTCGCCGCGCTGCCGACGATGCCCGACCTCGCCCCGAGCGGCCCCACCGCGCCGCCGCCCGTCCCGCCCCGGCTCGCGACCTCCGACGACGCGGCGATCTGCGCCCGGGTCGGCGACGACGGCGGCGCGGGCGAGGTGCTCAGCGGCGTACGGCTGCCGGATCTGGCGGCCGTTCCCCGGACCGCGCCGAGCGGCGGCGCGGCGCTGGCCGACCATGTGGTGGTGCAGCCGGGTGGCGGCGCGGTGGTCGAGGCCGCCGCGGCGCCCGGCGCGTCCGGAGGCGCGGTGTCCGTGGTCACCGACCTGGGCCGGCGGTACGTGCTGGCCGACCGGGAGGTGCTGGCGATGCTCGGCTACCGCGACGTGCGACCGGTGCGGCTGCCTGCCGGCCTGGTCAGCCTCGTGCCGGCCGGCGCCACCCTGGACCCGACCGCCGCCCGGGCCGTCGCCGCCCCGTCCTGACGCCTGCCGGTCTGGCGGTCGGCCGTGCGCCCGGCCGCCTGTCAATCGGGTGTCGTCTGCTCGCGGCGCGCCGCGCGGGCGGCGCTGGGCCGGGCCTCCGGCCCGAGGCGCGGGCGGCGGTCGGCCGGGCTCTCCGCCGGTCGGGGGTCAGGTGGCCGGGCGGCGCAGGAGGCTGACCGCGAACGGGGCGTCGTCGCGCCACGGCCGCAGGTCCCAGGTGGCGAAGCGGTGCTCCAGGCGCAGCCCGGCGGCGACCGCGTCGTCGTCGAACGCGGTCAGCGGGTAACCGCGTTCGGTGCCGAAGCCCACGGCCAGCACCCCGTCGGGGCGCAGGTGCACGGCGAGTCGGCGCAGCACCTCCGGCTCGGTGCCGGCGGCGACGAAGGCGAGTACGTTGCCGGCGAGGACTGCCGCGTCGAACGGCTCCGCCTCGCCGAGCGTCGGTAGGTCCAGTTCGGCCAGGTCGGCGACCAGCCAGCGCGGGCCGGGGTAATCGGCGCGGGCGGCCTCCACCAGCGCGGGATCGGCGTCGACCCCGACCACTGTGTGACCCCGCTGGGCCAGCGCCGCGCCCACCCGACCGGTGCCGCTGCCGGCGTCGAGGATCCGCGAACCGGGCGCGACGAGCGTGTCGACCAGCCGGGCCTCGCCGGCCAGGTCCGCTCCCTCGGCGGCGAGCTTGCGAAACCGGTCGATGTACCACTGCGAGTGCTCCGGACCGGTGTCGGTCGCCCAGCGGGTCGGGTTGGCCATACGGCCACCGTAACCGGACCGGTCGGGGCGCGACGGGCCGGTCCGGCAGGCGCACCGATCGGTGGCAGCTCGCCGGGGCGGTGCTCGGCGTGTCGACTCGCTCCGCTGCCAACGATCAGGAAACGGTGGGCGGGCGCTGAGCGGCGTCACGCCGCCCAGCGCCCGTACGCCCTCGCTCAGCCCTTCTCCGCGCCGCTGGTCAGGCCCTCGGTGAGGAGTCGCTCGCTGGCGAAGAAGAGGATCACGATGGGCAGGGTGAGGACGACCGACCCGGCCATCAGCACCGTCTTGGGCACCTCCACACCGTCGGAGAGCAGCGACAACCCCAGCGACACCGTCCACCGGTCCGGCTTGTCGACCAGGAACAGCAGGGCGAAGAGGAACTCGTTCCAGGCGATCATGAAGTCGTAGAGCGCGACCGCCATGATCGATGGCATGGCGAGAGGCAGGCTGACGCGCCGGATGATGCCGAGTCGACCGGCCCCGTCGATGGCCGCCGACTCCTCGAGGCTGACCGGGATGGTCTCGAAGTAGTTCTTCAGCATGTAGACCGACACCGGCAGCGTCTGCGAGATGTAGACCAGCACCAGGCCGAACAGCGAGCCCCGCAGCCCGGCGAGGCTGAAGACCACGAACAGCGGGATCGCGATGACGATCGACGGGAACAGGTAGACGGCCAGGAACAGGAAGTCGACCTGCCGCCGGCCGAAGAACCGCAGCCGGGCCACGGCGTACGCGCCGGGGATCGCGACGAGCAGCGTGAGCACTGTCGCGGCGACCGCGACGAGGCCGCTGTTGCGGATGAACGTGAGGAAACCCTGGCCGCCGTCGTCGGTGGCCTTGAGCACCTCGGCGTACGTGGCCACGGTCAGCTCGCCGAAGCCGACGACAAGCGAGCCCGGGTCGAGCAGCAGCCGCTCGATGGGGCGCACCGAGAGCACGAGCATGTAGTAGAAGGGGAAGACGGTGACCACCAGGAACGCGGCGATCACCAGGCGGCGCAGCCAGCGCAGGCTCACCGTCTCGACCATGTCCCGGTCCATCAGCTCACCCTCCGTCCGAAGAAGCGCAGATAGATCAGCACGAAGACGATGAGCACCACGGCCAGCACGACCGCCTGGGCGGCCGCCGCGCCGATGTCGGTACGGGCGGTGAGGAACTCGTACACCCGGACGCTCACCACCTCGGTACCGGCGGCCCCGCCGGTGAGCAGGTAGACGTCGTCGAACTTGTTGAACGTCATGATGAAGCGCAGCACCCCCAGCAGGGCGATCACCGGAAGTAGCTGCGGCAGCAGGATGTGCCGGAACCGCTGGGTGGGCGTGGCGCCGTCGACGCGGGCTGCCTCCTCCAGCTCGCCGGGCACCGCCTGGAGCCGGGCCAGCAGGAACAGGAACGCGAACGGGAAGTAACGCCACGCCTCGAACACGATGACGGTGGCCAGCGCCGTCGACTCCTGGGTGAGGAACGGCACCGGCGCGTCCCAGCCCAGCAGGCGCTGCCCCCAGTGGTTGACGATGCCGAGCTGCGGGTCGAGCATCACCTGCCAGACGAAGGTGACCGCGACCACCGGCGCCACGTACGGCAGCAGCATGGACGCCCGCACCAGCGTGCGACCGCGGAACGGCCGGCGCACCACGAGGGCGGCGACCAGACCGAGCGCGATCGACCCGACGGTGCCGCCGACGCTGTAGAGCAGCGTGACCCACAGCGTGTCGGCGAAGCCCGGGGTGTGCAGCACCCGGTCGATGTTGCTCATGGTGAACTCGCCGAACAGCCCGGTCTTGCGCAGGGTTGCCAGCCGGACCCGCTGGAAGGCGAGCACCACGGTCCACACGATCGGGATGCCGATGACCGCGATGGTGACGAGCAGGGTCGGCGCGACAAGCGCCAGCCCGGCACGGGACTCGCGACGGCGCAGGGTCAGTGGTCGGCGGCGGGGCGGCTCCGGCCGCTCCTCGGTGGGGGAGCGGCCGGTGTCGGGGGCGGTGGTGGTCAATTGACGCCCGCCTTGATCGCCTCGACGTCCTTCTTGGCCCGGCCGGCTGCGGCCGCCGCGTCGGACTTGCCGGACACGAGGTCGCCCAGCACCTTGGGCACCGGCAGCTCGCCGAGCATGGCGCCGACCAGCTTGCCCTGCCCCTGACTGAGCCCCCACCGCTGGAACGTGTCCGGGCTGCTGCGCAGGGTGGCCAGGACCTCCTCGCCGTACACGTCGGAGAGGGGTTTCTTGGCGTCCACACCGGCCTGGCTGGTGTTCCATGCGGTGAGGAACGCCTCCGGCTCGGCCGGGGTGCCCTTGCGCACCGGGAAGCGGCCCTCCGGGGACATGCCGAACCAGCGCGGGTAGCCGTCGCCGAGCATGTACTCCACGAAGGACTTCGCCGGGTCGGCCACCGCGCCGTCCAGCACGGCCCACGAGCTGATCTCGCCGTACTGCGCGGGTTCGGTGCCGTTGGGGCCCTTGATCGCGGTGACGAACCCGCTGTTCTTGGCCAGGAACGTCGGGTCGGCCTGGCACTGCGGGCAGGTCGGCTTGGCGTCGTTACGCAGCCCGGCCAGCTCGTCGAGGATGAACGGCGACCAGACCACCATCGCCGCCTTGCCCGCGAAGTAGGTGGCCCGCGTGGTGTCCACGTCCTGTGCACCCTTCACCGAGCTGGTGCGGATCAGGTCGCCGTAGAAGCGGAACGCCTCGACGCACTGCGGCGAGTCGAGGGTGACCCCGCCGGAGTCGTCGGTGAGTTGGCAGCCGTTGGCAAGTGCCAGGTGCTCGAAGGTCTGCTGGGTGAACACGTCGCTGGGGGAGGTCGCCGCGGTGATGCCGGCGACGCCGCCGGTGTTCAGCTTCGCCGCCGCGGTGGTGATCCGCTCGTACGTGTCGGGGGCGGGCAGGCCGGCGGCGGCGAACAGGTCCTTGCGGTAGACGAGCAGCTGCCCCCACCCGTCGCTGGGCACGGAGAGCTGTTTGCCGTCGTCGGAGGTCAGCTCCAATGCTCGGGGCGAGAACGTCTGCCGGCCCAGCTTGTCGACGACCTCCGCGTTCGCCGAGGCGTGCAGCAGCTCGTTGCCGGCGAGCGTACGGATGCCGGCCAGGGAGACCGAGCCGACCACGTCGGGCAGGTCGCCGGCGGCGGCGTTGGCGGCGATCAGGGAGGGGAACTGGTCCTCGTTGACTGTCACGAGGTCGACCTGGATTCCGGTCTTCGCGGTGAAGTCCGCGATGATCGCCTTGGTCGCGGTGACGCGGTCGGCGACGTCCTCCAGGCTCCAAACGGTGATCTTTTTGCTGTTGCTGTCTGATTGGTCGTCCCCGCAGGCCAGCAGGGTGGACGCTGCCAGTGTCATGATCAGGGTGGTGGCGAGTATCCGCCTCGGAGGTGCTGACATCGGTGGCACTCCTCTCGAAGGGTACATGACGGATTCAACACGTTCGATTGATCAATAACAAGACATATTGCGATTTTGTGTCTATCCTGGAGCCCAGTGCTACCGGGATGTGACACATGGGCAACTGGGTTGTCTCTCTCGCCGGGCCTCGACGGATCAGCCTCGAGCCCTGCCCGCCGGATCCGCTCGGCCCCGGCCAGGTCCGGGTCCGCACCTGCTACTCGGGCATCTCCGCCGGCACCGAGCTGACCCTCTACCGGGGCAGCAACCCTCGACTCCGTAAGGACTGGGACGACGCCGCCCGGATGTTCGTCCCCCGCCAGACCCCGGTGCCCTACCCGCTGATCGGCTTCGGCTACGAGGAGGTCGGCGAGGTCGTCGAGGTGGCGCCCGAGGTCGTCGACAGGCATCCGGGGCAGCTCGTGTGGGGCATCTGGGGGCACCGGGCCGAGGCGGTCCTCGCCGCCGGGGCGGTCTGGCCGCTCCCCGCCGACCTGGACCCGCTCGCCGCGGTCTTCGCCCGGCCCGGCGCCATAGCGCTGACCGCCGTGCTCGCCGGTGACCTGCACCTGGGTGACTGGGTCGGCGTCTTCGGGCAGGGCGTCATCGGGCTGCTCGCCACCCGGCTCGCCGCGCTCTCCGGCGCCCGGGTGGTGGCCGTCGACCGGGTTCCCGCCCGGCTGGCCCACGCCACCCACTACGGCGCGCGGTCCACGGTGGACGTCGCGACCCAGTCCGCGGCCACCGTGCTGCGTGACCTCACCGGCGGCCGGGGCGCGGACGTCTGCCTGGAGTTGTCCGGGGCGTACCCGGCGCTGCACGAGGCGATCCGCTCCACCGCACACGCCGGCCGGGTCGTGGCCGCGGGCTTCTACCAGGGCCAGGCCGACGCGCTCGGCCTCGGCGAGGAGTTCCACCACAACCGCATCCAGTTGGTGGCCGCCCAGGTCTCCGGACCCACCCCCGCGCCGGGTATGGCCGGCCGGTGGACCGGAGACCGGGTCGCGCAGACCTTCATGGAGCTGGTGGCCGAGCACAGCGTCGACCCGTTGCCGCTGGTCAGCCACATCGTCGACGCCAGCGCGGTCGCCGACGCCCTCGCGCTGCTCGACCGCGGCGCCGGTGACGTCCTCCAAGTGGTGTTGAGGTTCTAGATGACCACCATCGCGCTGGCCTGCCAGGAACAACTCCTGCCGGGCACCAACCTGATCCAGAAGTACGCCCTCGCCACCGCGCTCGGCTACCAGGGCATCGAGCTGCGCGGCCGCGGGAACCTCGCGTTCGCCGACCGCCTGCCCGAGCTGCGCCGCGCCCGCGCCGCCGGGGTGGTGATGCCCACCGTCTGCGTCGAGATGGACCACTTCATCGGCGACTTCGACCCCGGCCGGTCCGCCGACGCCGTCCGCAACCTGCGCTCACAGCTCTCGGTCATCGCCGAGCTGGGTGGCGTCGGAGCGATGACCCCGGCCGCGTGGGGCATGTTCTCCCGGCGGCTGCCGCCGTTCGAGCCGCCACGCCCGCCGGCCGGCGACCGCCAGGTGCTCCTCGACGCCCTCGGCGCGCTGGGCGAGCACGCCCGCGCCGAGGGGGTCACCCTCTTCCTCGAACCCCTCAACAGGTACGAGGACCACATGGTCAACCGGCTCGACGAGGCGGTCGCCCTCTGCGCCGCGCTCGGGCTGCCCTCGGTGCGGGTCGTCGCCGACACCTTCCACATGAACATCGAGGAGGACGACGTGCACAGGGCGCTGCGCGCCGCCGCTCCGTACCTCGGGCACGTGCAGGTGAGCGACTCCAACAGGTACCAGCCGGGCACCGGTCACCTGGACTGGCCGGCGCTCGTACGGACCCTGCTCGAGCTGGACTACCGCGGCTGGCTGGCCCTCGAGTGCCGGCTGCGCGGCGACCCGGTCCGTGCCCTGCAACAGGCCGCGGCGGTGCTGCGGCACGCGCTGCCCCGGCGGGCCGCCGCATGACCGCCGGCGCCGTCCCCACCCGCACCGGCGGGTCCACCGAGCTGGCCGGGCTGCGTCGGCTCGCCGTCGCCACCCTCGACGCCAACTGGGAACACGACCACACCGTCCCGTCGCGCACCCTCTATCCGCACCAGTGGAGCTGGGACTCCGCGTTCATCGCCCTCGGGTGGGCCCACGTGCGTCCCGAGCGGGCCTGGCAGGAGTTGGCGAGCCTGTTCCGGGCGCAGTGGGCCGACGGGCGGGTGCCGCACATCGTGTTCAACCCGGCGCTGCGCGTCGGCGCGTACTTCCCCGGCCCGCAGCTGTGGCGCTCCGCCGACGTCGAGGGCACGCCGGCGGTGGACACCTCCGGCCTGGTCCAGCCGCCGGTGCACGCGCTCGCCGCGCTGCTGGCGTACCGGCGGGCACCCGATCCGGCCGGGCTGGCCGCGCTGCGTCGGCTCTACCCGGCGCTTGTCGCCCAGCAGCGGTACCTGGCCGAGCGGCGGGACGTCGCCGGCAACGGCCTGGTGTGCGTCGTCCACCCCTGGGAGTCCGGTCTGGACAACAGCCCCGCCTGGGACGAGCCGATGGCTGCTGTCGACGCCGAGGCGGCGGTCATGCGCGCGTACCGTCGGCACGACACCGCGCACGCCGACGCCGCGCACCGCCCCACGGACCTGGACTACGCGCGCTACCTGGCGATCGTCGCGGCCTACCGCGACCACGGCTACGCCGACCGCGACCTGGCCGACGGCCATCCGTTCCTGGTGGAGTGCCCGCTGTTCAACGCGGCGTTCGGGGCGGCCGAGCACGCGCTGGCCGAGATCGCCGCGCTGACCGGCGCCGACCCCGCCGCGCACCGGGCCCGCGCGGACCGCGTCACCGAGGCGTTGGTACGCCGGCTGTACGACCCCCGCACGGGCACGTTCCAGCCCCGCGACCTGCGCACCGATCGGCTCGTCGGCGCGCGTACCGTGCTCGGGCTCGCACCCCTGATCCTGCCCGGCCTGCCCGCCCGGCAGGCCGACGCGCTTGTCGCCGAGGCCCGGTCGCCGCGCTTCGGAGTGGCCCGGTGGATGGACCGGCCGCTGCCCACCTACGACCGCACCGCGCCCGACTTCGAACCGCTGCGCTACTGGCGCGGGCCGAGCTGGCTGAACATCGGCTGGCTGGTGCGGCACGGCCTGCTGACCCACGGCCACCCTGAACTGGCGTCCGGCCTGCGCCGCTCGATGATCGACCTGGTCGCCGGCGCGGGATGCCACGAGTACTTCCACCCCGACACCGGCGTCGGGCTGGGCTCACCGGCGTTCGGCTGGACCGCCGCGCTGCTGCTCGACCTGCTCGTCGACGAGCCGGCGCCCTGAGCGGTCCGTCGGCTGGTAGCGTGCCCGGTCCTGGCGGCGGGGAGGGGTGGCGTGCGCGAGATCGACAAGGTGGCCTGGATCCTCATCGAGGACGGGCGGGTGCTGAGCACCCGGTCACAGGGCAAGGACGTGTGGTACCTGCCCGGCGGCAAGCGCGAGCCGGGGGAGAGCGACCTGGAGACGCTGCGCCGGGAGATCGACGAGGAGTTGAGCGTCGAGGTGGACGTGCGGGATGCGGTGCACCTGGGCACGTTCAGCGCGCAGGCGCACGGACACGCGACCGGGATCACCGTGCGGATGACCTGCTACCGCGCCGGCTACCGGGGGCGGTTGCGGCCGGCCAGCGAGATCGCCGAGATGGCCTGGCTCGGGTACGCCGAACGGCACCGGACCTCCCCGGTCGACCAGCTCATCTTCGACCACCTGCGGGACGCGGACCTGCTGCGCTGAGGGATGTTCCGTCCCGTGGTGCCGATGGCCGTGCTGGTGGCTGGGCTGCCGTGCTGGCCGCGTCGTTTGGCGTCGGCGGCCCGGGGTAAGCGCGCGGCGTGACCGACAGCGCGGGCGGCGACGGGTTTCCGCACTTCATCGACGCGGTGTCCCGACGGTCCGGCCTACCGACCGAGCAGGCCGCCGCTCTCGCCCGCGCGGTGCTCCAGACGATGGCCGACCGAGTAACCGGTGGCCCGCCGGACGATCTCACCGAACACCTTCCGGACGAGGTCGACGGCTACCTGGACGGCGCGGCGCCGAACCCGCCCGCGAGCCCGGCGGGCCTGCCTGCGGGTGTGGCGGGTTGGCCTGCGGACCCGGTTGGGCTGCCTGCGGACCCGGTTGGGCTGCCCGGGGACCTGGCTGGCCTGCCTGCGGAGCTGGCTGGCTCGTCCTCGGACCCGGTTCCCGATCCGGTCACCGGCGTCGACGGGCTCGACACCGGTGTGGGCCTCGAGATCGGTGGGCCTGCCGCGACGACGCCGGGGGACGCCGGGTCGGCGGAGTTCCTGCGCCGGGTGGGCCAGCGCGCCGGGGTGGACCAGGCAACGGCACGGGCCGGCACCGGAGCGGTCTTCGCGACCCTGCGGGAGGCGGTGACCGTACGGGAGTTCCGGGAGATGGTCGCGCGACTGCCCCGCGACGACCATGGCGGCGCCTCGACCGGTTCGCCCACCCTGCCCGACCCGTTCACACCCTGACCCGCGCCCACGCCGCCGTCCGCGCTCCAGGCCACCAAGGTCCACTCGCCTTCCTGGAAATGGGGGCATCCCGAAACGCGGATACCCCGATTTCCAGGAACCGGAGTTGATCAAGCCTGCGACGGGCAACTAGGCGTCGGCGTCGGGCAGGTCCTCCGGCTCGGCGACCCACGCGGAGAAGACCGGCACCCCGTGCCACGGTGCGGTGGCGCCGTCGGCTCTGGTGTCGGTCGCGACGGCCACCACGGCGTACGGGTGGCCGAAGCGCAACTCGGCCGTGCGGGCGACACCCTCCGGCGGCAGGCTGACCGTGCCGAACATGCCTGTCACCGCCGCCGCCTCGAAGCCGTACCGGCCGTACCTGGCCATCGCCACCTGCCGCGCCTCGAAGCCCTGCACCGGCTGGGCGAGCGCCGTGGCCAGCGCCGCCGTGGCCGCCGGGAAGCCCAGCGACTCGGCGGTCAGGTCGTGCTCGCTGCGGGCCGACCAGCAGGGGAGCACCGCGCTGTGCCGTTCCTCGCGGCCGTCACGGGCGCGGGTCCGGACCCGCTCCTCCCGCAGCGTCCACAGCGCGGTCTCGCCCAGCGGCAGGTCGAACAGCGAGCGCCGTCCGGCCGGTCGCGCGCCGTCGGCCGCGCCGGCGCTGAGGTCGTACGCGGCGGCCAGCACATCGGCCGGCGGGACGTGCGGTGCGGCGGCCACCGAGAGCACCACCAGTCCCGCGCCGTCGGTCGCCTGGGCCGGTGCGGCGTGCACGATCACGTCGCCGGCCCGTGCGGTCGTGACGATCGCGCCCTGGTGCCCGTGGCTCGGGCTGCGCAGTGCTCGCCGTAGGTCGCGCGCCCATGCGCTGGCGGGGCCCAGCGCGCGGGCGTCGGTGACCTCGAACGGCTGCGCCCAGGAGATCCGGGTCGCGAGGGCACTGGCGAGGGCGAACACGACGTCCGGGTGGACCTTCAGGGGAAACGTCTCGATCAGGCCGTCGGTGTGCTCGCGTGCCCACGCGTCCAACCCGGCCTGGTCGGGGAGCGTCCCGACCTCGGTCGCCGTGGGCAGCGCGGCCCGCCAACCGGCCGGCTCGCCGGTGAGGTGGCCCGACCGGAGCCAGAGCGCGGTGGCCGAAGCGACAAGCGGATGCGGCGCGTCGAGCAGCGTGCGGGCAACCGCCGCCGCGCGGGCCAGGTCCGTGCCCAGCGCGTCCGCCAGTCCACCGGTCGGCGGTTCCGGCCCGGTCGCGGCCGCCAGGACGGTGGCCGCCGTGGGGTCGATCGCCGGTTCCGGTCCGGTCGCCGGGTCGGCGTCGGCCGTCGCCGCGCTGAGGGCGAGCAGCAGCCAGGCACCGAGCGGGGAGGCGACGTGGTGCCGGTCCCCGATCGTGGCGTGCAGCCGCTCGGCGTACGCGGCCAGCGGCCCGTGCAGGTCGGTCGTCATGCCCCCACTCTGCCCGCCGCGCTCCGCTCCGGCATCCTCGCCGCCGCGACTCAGGACCACAGCTCGAACGGCTCGTCGATCTCCTCGCCGGCCAGGAAGGGCGTGACCAGCCGGGGGAGCTGCCCGGGGTAGAACCGTTGCCGGCTGGCCACCATCTCCGCCAGCGGCCACCAGCGGAAGCCGAAGTAGTCCTCGCGCTCGTAGTCGAGCCGGTCCGCCTCGTCGACGTCCGGGCCCGGCCCGGTCAGCCGTACGGCGACGATCACCTCGTCCTGGACGTGGCGCAGTTGGCGGTGCAGGAAACTGGCCCGGCGTCGCCAGGTCGGCGCGCCCACCTCGTCGACGGTGACCACGATGCCGGTCTCCTCGCGCAGCTCCCGCACGGCCGTGTCGCGGTACGTCTCACCGGGGTCCATGCCGCCGCCGGGCAGCTCCCACCACGTGCCCAGCCGCGGATGGTCCGGGTCGCGGGTGTGGAACAGCAGCACCCGGTCGGTGTCGTCGAGGACCACCACGCGCACCGCGCGCCGCTCAAGGATCGGCAGGTCGTCGGGTAGTTCGTCCATCGGGCCAGTCTGCCGCAGTGCGCCGACTCCGGCGGTCCGCGCCAGGGCCGGTAGGCTGCCCGCCGTGGCTGGTCTGTTGAGGAACGTGGCGCAACGCATCTCCCGGGTGGGCGCGGTCATCCCGTCGTCCCGGCGTACCGGGCCGGCCCCCGCGCGGGTGGCTCGTCCCCGTCAGGTGAGCGCGTTGCAGCGTCGGGAGCTGACCTACGCGCCCGAGCGGGACGGCCAGGCCGATCCCGGCGAGATCGTCTGGACCTGGGTGCCGTACGAGGATGACCCCCGCCAGGGCAAGGACCGCCCGGTGCTGGTGGTCGGGCGGCACAGCCGGACGTTGTTCGGGCTGATGCTGTCCAGCCAGAGCGAGCGGGACGGGCAGCGGCACTGGTTCGCGCTCGGCCCCGGCGAGTGGGATCGCGACAATCGGCCGAGCTGGGTCCGACTGGACCGCGTGCTCACCATGCGCGAGGACAGCATCCGCCGCGAGGGCGCCGTGCTGGACCGGCCCCGGTTCGACCGGGTCGGGCAGGCGCTGCGCGCCAACTACGGCTGGCGCTGACCGTACCCCTGTGAAGCCGACGGTCAGGCCGGTTCGCGGCTCGGGCCGACCGCGGCGCTGCGCGCGTCCGGCGGGGGGTACGGCTGCTCGGCCAGCAATCGGGCCAGGTGCGCGCAGTTGAGCGCCAGTGCCTTCGTGGTGCGGCCGGTGGTGTCCGGCTTGGGGCCGACGTCGCGGTAGTCCACCGTGTGCAGCGCCTCGCCGACCCAGTAGGTGGCAGCGGCGGCGGGGCAGGTGAAACCGACCTCGTTGAGCGCCTGCTGCACCTGACCGATGGTGTGGTGGGCGCCGTCCTCGTTGCCGACGACCGCGACACCGGCCACCTTGCCGTAGGTCAGGAGTCGGCCCTCGGCGTCGGTCTCGGAGAGTTCGGCGTCGAGGCGTTCGAGGACCATCTTGCAGACGCTCGCCGGCTGTCCGAGCCAGATCGGTGTGGCGATGATGAGCACCTGGGCCGCCAGCAGCTTGGCGCGGATCATAGGCCATCCGTCGCCGTGTCCCTCGTCGATCGACACGCCGAAGCGAACGTCGTGGTCGACGACCCGGACCAGTTCGCCGTCCACCCCCTGCGCGGCCAGCTCGGCCAGCACCTCCCGGCCGAGCTGTTCCGAGCTGGACGGGGCCGGCGACGGTTTCAGGGTGCAGTTGAGTACGAGCGCGCGGATGCTCGCCATGTCTGTTCCTTCCGGCCGTCGGGCAGAGCGCTGATCTGCCCCCTCATACCCGGGCACCGGCCCGAATCACGCCAACAAAGGAGGCGACACATCCCGGGGCCGGTGGCAGGGTGCACGCATGATGGCCGACGTGTCGCGTCAGGTGGTCGCGTGGGTCCGTGCGGACTTCGGTATCGACCTCACCGCTCTGGACGAGGTGAGCCACGGTACGGGCCGGTACGCCAGGCTGTGGCGGGCCCGGACACCCGACGGCGCCCGGTATGCGGTCAAGCTCAGCGGTGGCGGCACCTCGGCCGGCCCGATCGTGACCGCGCACCTGGCGGCGCGGGGCGTGCCGGGTATCGCGGCGCCGCTGCGTACCCGCGACGGGCGTCTGTTCCCTGAGCGCGACGGGCGCCGGCTCGCCGTGGTGCCGTGGGTCTCCGACCAGCGGGCACTCGACGGCCCGATGACCGAGGCGCACTGGCGTGCTTACGGCGAGATGTTGGCAGCCGTGCACGCGGTACCGGTGACCGACGAGCTGGCGCGTACGCTGCCGGCCGGCGGTGAGGCGTACCCCTCGATCGTGGCCGCGACCCGCGACATGGCCGGGCGGCTTCGCGACCGGATCGAGTCCGGCGATCCGTTGGTCGCCGAGTTGGCGGCCACCTGGGCCTCGGTCGCCGACCGGGTGTCCACTGTGCTCCGGGGTGTCGAACGGCTGGCCGCCGGCCGGTCGGGCCCGGCGGTGATCTGCCACGGCGACCCCCACCTGGGCAATCTGCTGCTCGGCCCGGACGGCCAGGTCTGGTTGGTCGACTGGGACGACGCGGTGCTCGCCCCGCCCGAGTGCGACCTGATGTTCGTCGTGGGCGGCGTGCTCGCCTTTGCGCCGATCACCCCCGCGCAGGAGAGGAACGTGCGCGCCGGGTACGGCGCTCCCGACATCGACGCGGCTCGGCTGGCCTGGTTCCTCGCCGTTCGTGCGCTCGACGACCTCAGCGACTGGACCCGCCAGGCGCTGGATCGCGCCAGCAGCCCCGACGATCGCGCGACGGCGGCCCGGATCGTGCGGGGCCTCGTGTCGCCGGTCGGCCTGGTCACCCTCGCCGACGCGGCGCTGCGCGACCTCGACCGGCGGCCCTGAGCGGGAAACCCCGGAGGAGAAACAGAAAGGGCAAGGAGATCGCACTCCCTGCCACCTCTAACGTATATCGCACCGGGGGTCTTGCGGCAAGACCCCTGTGGTGCCGCAGAATCTCCACCCGAAGCCCGCAATGGGGAAAATCGGGGGATTTCATGATCGACGTGATCATTGCCGGCGGTGGACCGACCGGTCTTCTGCTGGCCAGCGAGTTGCGGCTGCACGGCGTGCACGCCATCGTCCTGGAGAAGGACACCGAGCCGACCCGCTACGTCCGTTCGCTCGGCCTGCACGCGCGCAGCATCGAGGTGATGGACCAGCGTGGTCTGCTGGAGCGTTTCCTCGCTCTGGGCACGCGGCATCCGCTCGGTGGTTACTTCGCCGCGATTCCCAAGCCGCCGCCGGGCGGTCTCGACACCGCGCACGCGTACGTCCTCGGTATCCCGCAGACCGTCACCGACCGCCTGCTGGCCGAACACGCCGTCGAGGTCGGCGTCGAGATCCGGCGCGGCCGCGAACTGGTCGGACTGAGCCAGGACGACGACGGGGTCACGGCGGAGTTGGCCGACGGCACGCGGCTGCGCTCCCGATATCTCGTCGGCTGCGACGGCGGTCGGAGCACGGTGCGTCGGCTGCTCGGCGTCGGCTTTCCCGGCGAGCCCAGCCGGGTCGATTCGCTGCTGGGCGAGATGGAGGTAGGCGTGCCCGCGCAGACGGTGACCGACGTGGTGGCCGAGGTGCGCAGGACCCATCTGCGGTTCGGCCTGGGGCCGCTCGGGGACGGCGTCTACCGGGTCCTCGTTCCCGCCGACGGGGTGGCCGAGGATCGCTCGGTCCCGCCGACCATCGAGGAGTTCCAACACCAACTGCGGGCGTACGCGGGCACCGACTTCGGCGTGCACTCGCCGCGCTGGCTCTCCCGTTTCGGTGACGCCACCCGGTTGGTCGAGCGCTACCGGGTCGGTCGGGTGCTGCTGGCCGGCGACGCCGCGCACATCCACCCACCGACCGGCGGTCAGGGGCTCAACCTCGGCATCCAGGACGCCGCCAACCTCGGCTGGAAACTGGCCGCCGAGGTCAACGGCTGGGCGCCCGAAGGGCTGCTGGACAGCTACCACACCGAGCGGCACCCGGTGGCTGCCGACGTGCTCGTCAACACCCGCGCGCAGATGTTCCTGCTGTCGCCCGAGCCGGGGCCGCAGGCGGTACGCCAGCTGCTGGCGGAGCTGATGGACTTCGAGGACGTCAACAGGTACCTGATCGAGAAGGTCACCGCGCTCGGGGTCCGCTACGACTTCGGCGCGGGCCACGAGCTGCTCGGCCGGCACCTGCGGGACGTGCGGCTCAGGCGGGGGCGCCTCTACGAGTTGCAGCGCGCCGGTCGTGGGATGCTGCTCGACCAGACCGGTCGGCTCTCGGTCGCCGGCTGGGCCGACCGGGTCGACCACGTCGTCGACGTCGGCGACGGGCTGGACGTACCCGCCGTGCTGCTGCGGCCGGACGGCCACGTGGCGTGGGCCGGTGACGATCAGGCCGAGCTGGAGGACCATCTGCCCCGGTGGTTCGGCGCACCCGCCACCTGAGCGGTCACCGCTCCGCGAGTCGGGTGCTGTCGACGAGTTCGCGGGGGGCACGTGGGCCGGAGAGGCTCTTCGCCTGGTACATGGCCGCGTCGGCGCGGCTGAGCGCGTCGGTGAGCTGGGCCGGGCCGGTCACCGGGGAGAGCCCGACCGAGGCGGTGACCCGGACGCTGCACCCACTGAGCCGGATGGGCGCGGCGACGGTCTCGCTGAGGCGTCGGGTGGCGTGCTCGATCCAGCGTCGGTCGACGGTCGGACTGGCGAGCAGACCCGCGAACTCGTCGCCGCCGAGGCGGGCCACGAGGTTGTCGCCGGCGAAACCGGCCAGGCGTTCGGCCACGCTGATCAGCACCTGGTCGCCGGCGGCGTGCCCGTACCTGTCGTTGATCTGCTTGAAGTCGTCGAGGTCGAGCACGATGGCGATCAGCGGCTGGCCGTCGGCGTTGGTGAGCAGGGCGGCCGCGAGGCGGTAGAAGGCGCGGCGGTTGGGCAGCCCGGTGAGTGGGTCGTGGCTGGCGGCGTGCCGCTCGGCGGCCAGCTCGGCCTGGAGGTGCCCGATCTCGGCCTCGGCCTGCAGGGCCCGTCGGCGCATCTGCCAGGAGGAGAGGAGCGCTCCCGCCGCACAGAGGCCGGAGGCGACGCTCATCGGATCCGGCACGAGACCTCCCATCGCCGCGACCGCCTCCCGCCGTCGGTCTGCGCGGCGCGGTGCCGCGTCGGGCCAGTTTTCCCTGGTGGTTGCCCCCGTCGGGGTAACGCAAAGTGAACGGATAAGCACCGATCACGTGCGTTATCATGCTCGCCGTCCGGTGCAGATGCAATAGCAGATGCACGTGCATAACCGTCCGATGTCGATACCGCACCCTCGCCGTCACCGCTCCTCCCACGGGCACCGGCGGGCTCGTGAGCAGAAAGACGCCTCTCATGCAACAGCCACCCAATGGCGTTCCGATTCCTCAGTTGCCCACGCTGACCTGGCAGAAGAGCCGCCGCAGCAACCCGAGCGGCAACTGCGTCGAACTCGCCGAACTGCCCGGGGGCGCCGGCATCGCCGTTCGCAACTCGCGCCATCCCGAGGGGCCCGCACTGATCTACACAGTGGACGAGATCGCGGCCTTCGTGCTCGGCGCGCGCGACGGCGACTTCGATCACCTGATCAACTGACCGGCTGCCGGAGGTCGTCCCGGCGACGGGACTGAATCGCCGGTCCGGAGGAGTTCACCTCACTGTCGGTCCATGGCATGCTTACACGTCGGCCGGGCTGGGTGCCCGACCGCGTGGTCGGTATCCGGAGGTCCGCACGTGACGATGGTTCCCGCCGAGGGCGGCCCGACAACCGGGCCCA
Source organism: Micromonospora sp. NPDC049274 (assembly GCF_040678875.1). Lineage (NCBI taxonomy): Bacteria > Bacillati > Actinomycetota > Actinomycetes > Micromonosporales > Micromonosporaceae > Micromonospora > Micromonospora sp. NPDC049274. The sequence goes on along the minus strand of NZ_JBFAQS010000030.1, from coordinate 13,655 downwards.
CCGTGCTGCGCATGCTGCTCGGCGCCCAACTGCGCCGCCTGCGGGAGTCCAGCGGGGTGACCCGGGAGGGCGCCGGGTGGGAAATCCGCTCCTCCGAGTCGAAGATCAGTCGGATGGAGCTGGGACGGGTCGGCTTCAAAGAGCGCGACGTGTCCGATCTGCTCACCCTCTACGGCGTCAGTGACGAGGGGGAGCGCGAGGCGCTGCTGAAGCTCGCCCGGGACGCCAACAGCCCCGGCTGGTGGCACCGCTACGGCGACGTGCTGCCCAGCTGGTTCCAGTCGTACCTGGGCCTGGAGGCCGCGGCCGCGCTGATCCGCAGCTACGAGGTGCAGTTCGTCCCCGGCCTTCTACAGACCCGGGAGTACGCTCGCGCGGTCGTGCTCCTCGGTCACGGCGGGGCCGGCGCCGACGAGATCGATCGCCGGGTGGCGTTGCGGATGCAGCGCCAGCAACTGCTCCACCGGGACAACCCGCCGCAGCTCTGGGCCGTGGTGGACGAGGCGGCGCTGCGCCGTCCGATCGGCGGCGCCGAGGTCATGCGCGGCCAACTCACCGCGTTGATCGAGGCGACCAAGTCGCCAGGCATCCGGCTCCAGGTCATCCCGTTCGCCGCAGGTGGCCACGCGGCCGCCGGTGGCGCCTTCACCATCCTGCGCTTCGGCGACCAGGAGCTGCCCGACATCGTCTACATCGAACAGCTCACCAGCGCGATCTACCTCGACAAACGCGACGACCTCGACTACTACGCCGTGGCCATGGAGCGGCTGTGTGTCGAGGCCGAGCCGCCGGAGCGTACGCAGGAGATCCTCGGTCGGCTGCTGGACGAGGTCTATCCGCAGTGACCCCCGTCGGGGCGACGGTCACACCCGCGGTGGCATTAGCATGGTCGGCGACTGGCCACAGTGGACCGACGCGTGGAGGCGACAGTGACCACCGATGCCCGCGACACGGCCGGCGATGCGCCGAGTGACCGGATCGACACCTCGGTGGCACACCCCGCCCGCCGCTACAACTACTGGCTCGGCGGCAAGGACAACTTCCAGGCCGACCGGGAGTCCGGCGACGCGATAGCGGCCTCCTTTCCGACCATCCGGACCGCCGCTCTGGAGAACCGCCGGTTCCTGCGGCGGGCGGTGGGCTTTCTGGCCCGCGAGACCGGCATCCGGCAGTTCCTCGACATCGGCACCGGCATCCCGACGGCCGACAACACGCACGAGGTCGCGCAGGGCGTCGCACCCGAGTCCCGGGTGGTCTACGTCGACAATGACCCGATCGTGCTCGCGCACGCCCGCGCGCTGTTGAGCAGCACTCCCGAGGGCGTCACCGCGTACATCGACGCCGACCTGCGCGACCCGGAGCGGATCCTGCGCCATCCGGAGCTGCGGCGCACCATCGACCTGTCGCAGCCCGTCGGGCTGATGCTGGTGGCGGTGCTGCACTTCGTGCCGGACGACGACGACCCGTACGCCTTGGTGCGGCGGCTGCTCGACGCGCTTCCGGCCGGCAGTTACCTGGCCGCGTCGCACGCCACACACGAATACCTGCCGCCCGCGATCGCCGAGGAGGCCAGGGCGGCGGCCAGGGGTGGCGGCCCACACGGCCTGATCAACCTGCGTACGCGCGCCGAGTTCACCCGCTTCTTCTCGGGGCTGGACGTGGTCGAGCCGGGCATCACGTCGGTCGCCGAGTGGCGGGCCGAGAGCGAGCCGCAGCCGCGGCCGTCGGTGGTCGAGGTGAGCATGTACGGCGGCGTCGCCCGCCTGCCCTGAGCAGCCGGCCCGGGTCAGGCGCCCGAGGCGTCGTACCGGTCGCGGGCGGAGTGCACCTCGCCGATGTGCGTCTCGGCCCACGCCTTGATGGCGCGCTGCACCGGCAGCAGGCTCTCGCCCAGCGGCGTCAGCCGGTAGTCGACCCGAGCGGGCACGCTCGCGGTCACCGACCGGCTGACCAGGCCGTCGCGTTCCAGCTTGCGCAGCGTCTGGGTGAGCATCTTCTGACTGGCCCCGGCGACGGTGCGCGCCAGTTCGCTGTGCCGAAGCGGTCCGTCGGCAAGCGCGCTCACCACGAGCGTCAGCCACTTGTCGCTGAGGGTCGCCAGCAGTTCGTGCCCCGGGCACTCGGCCAGGAAGGCGTTGTACCGGCGGCGTTCCCGCTCGCGGCGCTCGTCGGCGGTCATGGTGGCCATCGTGAACCTCCCGGGTGCCCAGGGCACCCGAAGGTGCCTCCTTCCCGCCGCAGACTAGCGCTCCTAGCGTCGGCGGTATGAGAGCTGTGATCGTCCGCCGGTTCGGCGGCCCCGAGGTCCTGGAGATCGCCGACCTGCCCGTGCCGGAGCCGGGAGTCGGACAACTGCGGGTGCGCGTCGCCGCTGCCGCCGTCAACCGGATCGACCTGTCCACCCGCAGCGGCGCGTTGAGTGCGGCGGGTCTGCTGCCACCGCTGCCCGTCGTGGCGCTGGGCTGGGACGTCGCTGGGGAGGTGGACGCGGTCGGGCCGGGCGTGCGGCGGTTCGCGGTGGGCGAGAAGGTGATCGGACTGCGGGACCTGCTCTCCGCGCCGGGCGCCCAGGCCGAGTGGGTCGTGCTGGACGAGGACGCGGTCGCTCCCGCGCCGCGTACCGTCGCCCCGGAACTGGCGGCGACGTTGCCGCTGATCGGTCTGACCGCGGCCCGGTCGTTGGCCCTCACCGGTCTGGGCGTCGGGGGCACGTTGCTTGTCACCGGCGCGGCTGGCGGGGTGGGCGGTCTGCTGCTCGAACTGGCGGCGATGCGCGGCATCCGGACCGTCGCGGTGGCCGATCCCCGGGACGAAGAGCTGGTACGGGGGTGGGGAGCGGACTGGTTCGTGGCGCGTACCGACCGGCTCGGCGCGGCGGTGCGCGCGGTGGTCCCGGGCGGCGTGGACGCGGTGGTCGACGCGGCGGTTGTCGGGGTCGGCGCGCACGAGGCGCTGCGGGGCGGGGGCACCTTCGTCGCGCTGGTCGCGCCGTTCGCTCCGCCGCCGCTGCGGGCCACCCGGGTCGTCGTGCAGGAGGTCTGCGCCGACGGCGCACGACTGGCCGAGCTGTCCGCCCTGGTCGACGGTGGCCAGCTCAGTCTGCGTCTGGCCGACCGGCTCCCACTGACCGAGGTGGCGGCGGCACACGAGCGCCTGGCTGCCGGGGGCCTGCGCGGTCGCCTCGTGCTGGTGCCCTGACCGGGTCGGCGTATTGACCGTCGCGAACTCGTCGGGTTAGTCTCTGTATCGATCCAGTCTGAATCGATACAGAGAGGTGCCGGGTGAAGCCAACACTGCAAGCCGTGGCGGACGCCGTCGGCGTCTCCCGCAGCACCGTGTCCAACGCCTACAGCCGCCCCGACCAGCTCTCGGCGGCACTGCGCGAGCGGATCCTCGACGCCGCCCGCCAACTCGGCTACCCGGGGCCCAACCCCACCGCCCGATCGCTGCGCCGCGGCTTCGTCGGCTCGATCGGGGTCCTGTTCACGTCGCAGCTGTCGTACGCCTTCACCGACCCCTTCGCGGTCCGCTTCCTCACCGGGGTGAGCGCCGCCGCCGAGCGGCACGGCACCAGCATGTTGCTGGTGCCGCTGCCGCCGGGACAGACCGACGCCCGCCAGGCGGTGGAGAACGCCGCCGTCGACGGCTTCTGCGTCTACTGCGTGGCCGACGAGGAGTGGGCGTTGGACGTGATCCGCGCCCGCGGACTGCCGTACGTCAGCACGGCTGCCCGCGACGACGCCGGCGCGGACGAGCGGTACGTCGGCATCGACGAGCGCGCGGCGGCCCGCGGCGTCGCCGCGCACGTGGCCGGTCTCGGGCACCGCCGGGTGGCCCTGCTCGCCGACTCCGTGCTGCCCGACGCGCCGGCCGGCCCACTCACCCTCGCCGGGGTGCACGAGGTGTGGCACCCCACCACCCGTGGTCGGCTCACCGGCTTCGCCGACGCGTTCCGCGAGGTCGGCGTCGGCTGGGCGGATCTGATGGTGGTGAACGCGCTCGGCAACAGCCGCCAGGCCGCGGGCGCCGCCGTCGCCGGGCTGTTCGACGGGCACGCACCGCCGACCGCCGTGCTGGCCGGCTCCGACGTGCTCGCCCTCGGCGTTCTCGACGCGCTGGCCCAGCGAGCGGACGGCACCCGCCCGCCGGTCTCGGTGACCGGCTTCGACGACGTCCCCGAGGCCGCCGCCGCCGGCCTCACCACCGTCCGGCAACCGGCCGAGGACAAGGGCCGGATCGCCGCCGAACTGCTGCTCGACCCGCCCGCGGACGCCGCGGCCGGTCATGTGCTGCTACCCACCGCACTCGTCGTCCGGGCCTCCACCGGACCTGTCCCGAGGAGTTGACCATGGAATTCCCGACCGGCTACGTCACCGCTCTCGACGCCATGCACCGCCACGTCACCTCGGCCCGACCGGACGCCCCCGTCCAGGTCGAGCGCGCCCGCCGGCCGCTGCTCGCCCCCACCCGGCAGGTGACCGCCGTCGCCCTGCGCCGGCTCGCCGACCGCATCCAGCCCCGACCGTTGCCCACGGTGACCCGCTGCTCCTGACCCCATTTCGGTACGCACGGGACGAACAGCACCGTGCCGGGCACGCAGGGTGGTCGACTGGCCACTCGCCAGGCAGACTGGTGAGGCCATGTCACCCTTCGCGCCCACCCTCCGCCTCCACGACCGCTACGTGCTGCACGAGCGGATCGGTCTCGGTGGCATGTCCGAGGTGTGGCGGGCCGACGACGAGGTGCTCGGGCGGCCGGTCGCGATCAAGGTGCTCGCCGGGCAACTCGCCGCCGACCCGCAACTGCGGGCGACCATCCAGCGCGAGGCCCGCGCGGCCGCCCGGCTGACCCATCCACACGTCACCCAGGTGTACGACTACGCCGAGGCGACCCTGGCCGGCGGCGTCGTCGTCCCGTACCTGGTGATGGAGCTGGTCGAGGGGCACAACCTGGCCGACCGGCTGCGTGGCGGCCCACTGCCCTGGCCGGAGGCGGTCCGCGTGGCCGGGCACATCGCCGCCGCGCTGGCCGCCGCGCACCGCATCGGCGTGGTGCACCGCGACGTCAAGCCCGGCAACGTCATGCTGACCGACACCGGCGCCAAGGTCCTCGACTTCGGCATCGCCGCGCTCGGCGGCCTCGACAGCCAGTCCGGCGAGCCGCTGATGGGCACTCCCGCGTACTTCGCCCCCGAGCGCCTCGCCGCCGGCCCGCCCGACCCGGCCAGCGATGTGTACGCCCTCGGCGCGCTGCTCTACCGCACGCTCACCGGCCAGGCGCCCCTGCCCGTGCAGAGCTGGGAGGACGCGCTGGAGGTGCACCGGCGGGGCACCCCGGTGCCGCCGCTGCGGGTGGACGGCCTGCCCGCCGACATCGCCGAGCTGACCCTCGCCTGCCTCGCCGCCGACCCGGCCCGCCGGCCGAGCGCCGCGCAGCTGGCCCGCCGCTTCGGCGCCGGCCAACCCGTCGAGCCGCCCACCGAGCTGCTGCGCATCCTGCCGCCGGCCTCGGCGGCCCACCCGCCGACCCTTATCGACCGCTCAGCCGCCGCCCGCCCGACGCCGGTCGTGGCCCCGCCGGCCCGCCGCCGCTCGCGCCGGCCCCTCGCCCTTCTCGTGGCGGCCGGTCTCGCTGTGCTGGTCGGCCTCGGCGCGCTGCTCAGCCAGGGTCACGGCACTCCCGACACCTCCGGCTCCGCGCCGACCGCCGCCCCGCCGTCGGCCGCTGCCCCGGTGCCCGCGCCCATCACCCGGTCACCGAAGCCGACGGCGTCGGCCTCCACGTCTCCGCCGGCCACCAACGGCCCCGTCCCCTCGGCAGTCGGCCAGCAGGTGCCAGTCAGCTTCCGCCAGGTGAGCGACCAGTTCGGCGAGGTGCTCGCCGCGGCCGTGGCCCGCGACGACATCGACCGGAGGACAGCCGAGGACCTTCGCGACGAGCTCGCCGACGTGAACCGGCGCTCCAAGGACCGCAACCGGCGCATCGCCGACCTGCGGGACACCATCGCCGAGTTGGTGGACCGTGGCCGGTTGCCACGGCAGACGGGCGCCCAACTCGACGCCCTGCTCAGCCACGCCGGTGAGCTGTCCACCGACCGCGCCGACTGAGCGCATGGCGCGCTCGCCCACGGGCCACCGTCGGTCGTAGTCTCACCGGATGACGACACCGCAGACGCACACCCTCGCCCTACCCGGCGTCGATCTCGTCTATGACGTTCGCGGACCGCTGCCCCCCTCCGACGGGCATCGGGTGCTGCTCATGATCGCCCAACCGATGACGGCGGAAGGCTTCCACGCGCTCGCCACACACGTCGCGGACCGCACAGTCGTCACCTACGACCCGCGCGGCCTCGGGCGCAGCACCCGCACCGACGGCCGGTCCGACAACACACCCCAGCAGCAGGCGGCCGACCTGCACCTGCTCATCGACGCGCTCGGCGCCGGCCCGGTAGACATCTTCGCCAGCAGCGGCGGCGCGGTGACGGCCCTCGAACTCGTCGCCACCCACCCCGATGACGTCGCCACGCTTGTGGCCCACGAACCGCCGATCAACGCGGTGCTCCCCGATGCCGCGGCCGCCGAGCGCGCGCGGGCCGGCTTCTACGAGGCGTACGAGGCGAACGGCTTCGGGGCCGGCATGGCCGCGTTCATCGCGATGACGTCCTGGCAGGGCGAGTTCACCGACGCCTACTTCGCCCAGCCCGCGCCCGACCCGGCGTCCTTCGGCATGCCGACCGAGGACGACGGCGGCCGCGACGACCCGCTGCTGTCGAAGAACTCCTGGGCGGTCACCGACTACCGCCCCGACGCGAGCGTGCTCACCGCGGCGTCGACCCGGATCGTGATCGCGGTCGGGGAGGAGTCGACGGGCACGTACACCGCGCGTACGGCCCTCGGCACGGCGGCGCTGCTCGGCCAGGAGGCCGTGGTGTTCCCGAGTCACCACGGCGGCTTCCTCGGTGGCGAATACGGTTACGCGGGCAAGCCCGAGGAGTTCGCCGCACGGCTGCGCGAGGTGCTGGACGCCGACTGATCGCGATCTTCGCCACCGGCCGTACGGACGGTGATCCATCCGCCCGCGTCGCTGGCATGATGGGCCGATGCGAACACGGCTGATCTTCGTGCGGCACGGCGAGTCGGTCCACCAGGTCGACGGGGTCGTGGGTGGCCCGCACGGCTGCCGCGGCCTGACCGCGCTCGGCCACGACCAGGCACAGCGGCTGGCCCGGCGGCTCGTGGACGACTACGCCGCCGAGCCGCCGGCCGCGGTGTACTCGTCGGTGCTGCGCCGCACCGTCGAGACCGCGCAGCCCATCGCCTCGGCGTTCGGCATCCGCCCCCTCGCGGACTGCGGTCTGTGCACCTGGCACACCCCGCCGTACGCCGACGGGCTGCCGGTCGCCCGTTTCCGGACGGAACACGCGGTGGCCGGTGGGGGCGTGTTCCGGCCGTTCGAGGACGGCAACGAGAGCTGGGCCGAACTGGTGGTACGCGTCAGCCGCGCGATCATGGAGATCGCGCACCGGCACCGGGGCGAAACAGTGGTCCTGGTCGGCCACAGCGAGACCGTCGAGGGCGCCTTCCACGCCCTCGCCGCGCAGCCGATCTTCCGGGCGTTCGACCTGGACGTGCCGCCCGCCTCGATCACCGAATGGGTCACCGACCACGACACCGGCGGCTGGCCGCCGGCCCGCTGGACCCTGCGCCGCTTCGGGGACACCGGCCTGGCTGGAGCATGATCCGGTAACGCCGTGCGTGTCAGTCGCTCAGGATCTGCTCGCGAAGGATCTCCGCGTGCCCGCAGTGCTGGGCCAGCTCGCGCAGCACGTGCAGGTAGACCCAGCGCAGCGGCAACGGGCCACGCCGGTTGCCACGCAGCACGTCGTCGAGGCCCAGGGACGCCGTCGCGCGCCGGGACGCCTCGCACGCCTCCCGATGGGCCGACCGGATGCTGTCGATGGTGTCGCCGTCGTCGAGGATGAACGACTCGTCAGGCGTCGCCGGGAGGCCGATCTCGGTGCGCGACCGACACGTCACGGCCTCGTCGAACCACACCTTCTCGACGAACGTCGCGTGCTTCACCAGACCCAGCAGGGTCGTCCGCGACGGCACCAACGAGCGGCGTGCCTGCTCCTCGGTCAGCCCGTCCAGGCAGCCGTTGAGCGCTGCGCGGTGCTCGTCGATGAACGCCTCGAACTGTGCCTGGGCTGGCCGATCGACGACATCGGCGGCGAACGTCGGCGGGAAGACGGTCATGGACCGAAGCATCTCAAAGGCCCTCACCCACGAGCAACCACGGCACGCTCAGCCGAAAGACACGAGAGCGCCGCGCTCGTCGAAGACGGCCGTGCCCGCCCAGGCGATCTCCCAGCGGTTGCCCTCGGGATCGGCGATGTAACCCGAGCGCCCACCCCAGGGCCTGTCGGTCGGCTCCGCCACCACAGTCGCCCCCGCCTCGACGGCCGCGGCGAAGGCCGAGTCGACATCCGCGCGGCTGTCGACGTTGCAGGCCAGAGTCACACCGGACCAGCCGCCGGTCGGCTCGGGCACGCCGGGCGCCGCCTCGGCGGCCAACTCCGGCAGTGGAAAGAGGGCGAGGAGAACGCCACCGAGCAGGAACGCGGACCAGCTGTCGTCGCTCGTCGGCAGCTCCGGCCAGCCCAGGGATCGGTAGAACGACCGCAGCAGGCCCATGTCACGGGCGCCCAGGGTGACCACCGACAGTCGGGAAGGGATCGCGCTCATGCCCCGATTCTTCCGCAGTGGTACGACACTTGGGCGCTCCTCGGGGCCCGGGCGCGTCGGCCGTCGAGAGCGGTGCGCTCAGTGGATGGTCGTCGCGGTCACCTCGCCCGGCGCCGTGCCGACCCGGGCGGCCACGTCACCTCGCGGCGTCCAGATGGCCGACCGGCCCGCCGCCTCGGTGTAGCCGCCGCCGGTCGACCCGGCGAAACTCGCCACCGCCACCCAGACCCGGTGCGTCGTGGCAATCCGCTGTGCCCGCTCGTCCGGCACGGCGGCGTCGCGCGCCAACTCCAGCACCCCCGCCGCGTACACGTCGATGCCGAGCGCGGCGGTGCGCCGCGCGTGCGCGGCGACGCCGGTGTCCTTGCAGACCGCCAGGCCGATCCGCCAGCCATCCACATCGAGCACGCTCGGCGTGTCGCCCGGCCGGAACCGCTGCGCCTCCGCGCCGCCCAGCCACATCTTCCGGTACGCCACGGACACCCCGTCGCCGGTCACCGCCAGCACTCCGATGTGGTCACCGGCCACCGGCGCGCCGACCAGCGCCAGCGTGCCCGCCTCGGCGCAGGCTCGCACCAGCGGCCCCAACCGGCTGTCGTCCACCGCAACGACCGGACCATCGAACTCGTACCCCGTCAGTGACAGCTCCGGGAAGACCACCACCCGGGCGCGCGCCACGCGGACCGCGTCGGCGTGCGCCCGCGCATTCTCCGCGACATCCAGGGGTACGCACGGCGGCTGCGCCACGGCGAGCCGCAGCGGGGTGCGGTTTTCCGCACCCCCGCCGGTGGGGGCGACCCGCGGGGCCGGGCGGTCCGCCTCATGGTCGACTCTCAGGATCGGTTCGTAGCGTGGGGACATGATTCGAACGTCGCACGTCGCGCTCGCCACCGGAACCCCCGCCGCCGCGGCCGAACCGCCCCAGGGCGGAATCGTCGGCTACGTCAGCGATCTGGTGGAACGGCTCGGCGGGCCGGGCGCCGGTCTGGCGGTGGCGCTGGAGAACCTGTTCCCGCCGATCCCCAGCGAGGTCATCCTGCCGCTGGCCGGGTTCGTGGCCGCGCAGGGCCGGATGAGCCTGGTCGGCGCGATCTTCTGGACCACGCTGGGCTCGGTGCTGGGCGCGCTGGCGCTCTATCTGATCGGCGCGTCCCTGGGCCGGGAGCGGATGCGCGGCATCGTCGCCCGGCTGCCGCTGGTGAAGCTCAGCGACGTGGACCGGACCGAGGCGTGGTTCCTGCGGCACGGCGTGAAGGCGGTGTTCTTCGGCCGGATGATCCCGATCTTCCGCAGCCTGATCTCCATCCCGGCCGGGGTGGAGCGCATGCCGGTGCGGACCTTCCTGCTCTACACGACGCTTGGCAGCCTGATCTGGAACACCACCTTCGTGCTCGCCGGCTACCTGCTCGGCGACAACTGGCACCTCGTCGAGGGCTACGTCGGCACACTCCAGAACGTCGTGATCGTCGCCTGCGTCGCGGCCGTCGCCTGGTTCGTCGGGTCGCGGGTGCTGCGGGCCCGCCGCGCTGCGCGAAACCCCGAGTCCGCCGACCCCGCCGGTCCTCCCCGGCCGGGCGCGCAGGCATCGGGGATGCCCGACCCGGGCGGTCGGGGCACCCTCTACCGGGGCGGCTCCTGGGCCTCGGACGAGCGCTGACCGAGCGAGGGGAGCGGCATGGCAGGGGAGCGGCGCACCCGCCGGTGGTGGGCTCGGCTGCGGCTGCCGGTAGGCGTCGCCGCCGGGAGCGTGACGGCCGCCGTCGAGCTCGGCTTCCTGACCGCCGCGGCGGTCGCGCTCGCCGTGTCCGCGCTCGCGCCCGCGGCCAGCCGCCGGGTCACCGACCTGACCAGACGGTACGCGGGACAGCTCGTAGCCCTGGAACGTCGGCGCCTCGCCGGTCTGCTCCCCGGTCTGCACGCCGCCGGCGAACCGCTGCCGCCGCGCGAGGTGGCGACGCGGCGGCAGGTCGCTTACCTGGCCGCCCGGCTGCTGCCCGGCACGCTCGGCCTGCTGGCGTACGCCGTGCTGGGCATCGGGCTGGTGCTCGCCGGGATCGTGCTGCGCGCGGCGGTACGAGGTGAGTTGAGCCTCCTCGACGCGCTGTCCCAGGTCGCCGTCGGGGCGGTGCTGCTCCTGCTCAACATTCAGGCCCTCGCCAGCATCGCCGCGCTGGACGTCCGGCTGGCTCGGCGGCTGCTGCGTCCGGACAGCCGCGCGGAGCTGACCCGGCGGGTGCAGGAGCTGACCACCAGCCGGGCGGAGGTCATCGCGGCGGTCGACGCCGAACGGCAGCGCATCGAACGCGACCTGCACGACGGCCTCCAGCAGCGGCTGGTCGCCCTCGGCATGCTGCTCGGCCGAGCCCGTCGCTCCCGTGACAGCGACCGCGCCCAAGCCCTGGTCGCCCAGGCCCACGAGGACGTGCAGCGGGCCGTCGAGGAGTTGCGCGAGGTGGCGTGGCGGGTCTACCCGTCGGCGTTGGACGGCAGCGACCTGGGCGAGGTGCTGGCCATGGTCGCCCGCCGCGCCGAGGTGCCGGTGCGGATCCGCTGCGACCTGCCGCAGCGCCCCGAACGGCAGATCGAGACGGTGCTCTACTTCGTGGCCTGCGAGGCGCTCACCAACGCCGCGAAGCACGCCGCCGCTACCCTGGTCACGGTCGAGATCGGCGTACGGGAGGGGTGGGTCCGGATGCGCGTGCACGACGACGGTGTCGGCGGCGCGGACCTCAGCGGGCGCGGCCTGTCCGGGCTGGCCCGTCGGGTCGCCGCGCTGGACGGCCGACTGGGCGTGACGAGCCCGGCCGGCGGGCCGACCACCGTGCTGGCGGAGTTGCCGTGCGGCTAGTTCTCGCCGAAGACTCGACGCTGCTCCGGGAGGGCCTCACGCGACTGCTCACCGAGGAGGACCACGAGGTGGCCGCGGCGGTCGGCACCGCCGACGAACTCGTCGAGGCGGTCGGCAGGTCCCGTCCCGACGTGGTCGTCACCGACGTCCGGATGCCGCCCACCCACACCGATGACGGGTTGCGTGCCGCGCTGGAGATCCGCCGGCGCTGGCCCGACACGGGTGTCCTCGTGCTGTCCCAGTACGTCGAGCGGCGCTACGCCGCCCGGCTGCTGGCGGACCGTCCCGAAGGGGTCGGCTACCTGCTCAAGGACCGGGTCGCGCAGGTGGACGACTTCCTCGACGCCCTGGATCGGGTCGCCGCCAAGGGCACCGCGCTCGACCCGGAGGTGGTCCGTCAGGTGGTGGCCGGAGCGGATCGACCCGACCCGTTCGTCCGACTCACCCCGCGTGAACGGGACGTCCTGCACGAGATGGCCCAGGGCTACACGAACTCCGTTGTCGCCGAGCGGTTGCACATCTCGCAGAGCGCCGTGGAGAAGCACGTCAACGCCATCTTCGACAAGCTCGGCCTCGCCCACACGACCGGCCGCAGCCGCCGGATCCTCGCCGTCCTGCGCTACCTGGGCACCCTCTCCTAGGGCTCGGCGTCGGGGCGCGGGGTCGGCATGTCCGGTTGCTCGCATCATCCGGTATCGTCGGAGCTGGGGGAATCGTCACCTGTCGGCCGGTTGCCGCCTTCACGGGTGATACCCGCTGGACGTATTGTCGGGTTCCGGGCAGTTTGGATGTGACCTGGTGCATCCCCGGGCCGGAATCATGGCGGGCCGGGGACCGTTACATACCCTGACGATCGCAGGACCACGGGCCCCGCCCCCGTTCGTGAGGGTGGGAATGGCAGGCCCGACCGGGTCGTTGCAGACCCCCGAACGACCGTGGGCTCGCCGCCGGATACGGCTGCTGAGAGCCCGGGAATGACCCCGGACCGGCGGTCGTTACACACGGTCCCGGTGCCACGAGCTCTTCGCTCGCCGGCCCCTGGCGCCGCAAGCCTCGGCTCGCTGGCCGCCACCCCCCAAGACTTTCCCCCTGCATTGTGCAGCGCCGGACGAGGTGCTCACACCCCCGTCACCGCCCCCTGGTGATGCGGGTGTTCCTACCCCCGAAGGAGCTACCCCCATGAACACGATCTTCCGTAAGAGCATGCTGTCCGTTGCCGGTCTCGCGTTCGCCGGTGGTGTCTTCGCCGGCCCGATCGCCCATGTCGCCGCCCCGAGCACGGACGCCCGGCCGGTGGCCGTGGTGCAGGCCGACAAGCCCGACACCAGCAAGCTGATCCCGCACGGCACCCAGGGCGACCAGTCGCACATCGACCTGAACGACGAGCAGACCGGCAACGCCAAGGCGATCATCGCCGCCACGAAGAAGGCCGGCCTGCCCGAGCGCGCCGCGGTCATCTCGATCGCGACGAGCCTGCAGGAGTCGAAGCTCGAGAACCTGGGTCACCTCGGCGACATGAACGACCATGATTCGCTGGGTCTGTTCCAGCAGCGCCCGTCCAGTGGTTGGGGTACGCCGGAGCAGATCACCAACCCGGAGTACTCGACGACCGCGTTCCTCAAGGGCCTGCGTCAGGTTGACGGTTGGCAGGACATGCCGCTGACCGAGGCCGCGCAGACCGTGCAGGTGTCGGCGTACCCGGACGCGTACGCCCAGTGGGAGCAGCAGGCCGCCGACCTCGTCGGCCAGTACTGGAACAGCTGACCCACCGCACGATCCCGACCGATGGCCGGCATCCCGACCCCGGGGTGCCGGCCATCGGCATACCCACCCATCGCCCGGCCTGACCCCGGTCCGGCCCGGCCTGGCCCCTGCCCGGCCTGGCCCCTGCCCGGCGCGGCCCGGCGCGGCCCGGCCCGGCCCGATCGGAACGTCTCCGCTTGAGATCTTGGACAGTTTCCGTCAGGGCGGCGGGCTCAACTGGTGGTTGCAACACTCAGGAGCTGGGTCATCTTCTCACCTGGGGTGGCCCAGCCCAGGGTCATACGGGGGCGGTCGTTGAG
>NZ_JBFAQS010000029.1:0-57228 GCF_040678875.1 Micromonospora sp. NPDC049274 | reverse complement strand
GCACTCGATCCATGCCTGTCTACCGACGGAGTCACCCTCATCGATCGGACCCGCTGTGCGACACACCCGACCAACCCAAATCTAAAACGCGCTCTCAGAGTCGCCGTGCCGGGGCGTCAGGCGGCTGCTCACCGCGTCGGGCGGACCGGACCGGGGCGACGCGGGGTCGCCCGACCCGAAACACCGCGAGCGGTTGGCCTGCGACCCGCTCGGCGAGCCGACCGGCGGTCGTGGGGCAGTCGATGAGCTGGCTGAGCGGATGGACCGCCAGACCGTGCCGTGCGAGAGCCAGCCACGTCCGCAGCAGACGTCGGCCCGCGCTGATCCGGTCGTCGTCGGCGGCGAGGAGGACCAGGACGCTGCCGTCGTAGCGCAACAGGCCGCGACCGCTGGCGGCCAGCAGCGCCGGCAGGCCCAGTCGGCGGGTGACCGGGTACGCGCGCAGCGCTGCGGACAGGACGCGCGCTTCGATCCGGGACAGGCTTAGCGCTCGATCCGTGAGTCCATCGAGGTGATAGCGAGGGTGGCGTGGGCTCAGGCGCAGCCAGTCCCGCAACTCGACCGCGACGGCGGGTGTGCCGAACATCCACCTGTCAGCGACGACCAGGTCCGATACGAGATCCCGGGTCGGAATGTGTGCGATACCCGGCTCGAGATCGGCGAGGACGGCGTCGTCGACGTACCCCGGTTCATATGGACCACGGGCGACCCGGCGGGCCTCGATGTCGGCGATCGTGAACGGAGTCGCGTATCGATGTGCCGCGGGGACCAGCCGTGGACCGGGCGCCACGGTCACGGGGAGGCCGAGTTCGGCGGAGACGATGAGGCAGGTCTCGACGAACGCGCCGATGCCGAGGGTCAGGTCGCGTCCGGTCGGGTCGGAGTCGGGCAGGCGGCAGGCGGGATCGACGTCGATGGTGATCTCGTCGGTGCGATACTCCGGTCGCCACGGCTGCGTGTTGTGGGCGCTCGGTGCCCGGCGGCAGATCGCCTCGGCGGCCCGCAACCGCTCGACCCAGCTCACACTGCTCCTCGCTCGTAGAAGGTGTACCCGTGCAGTGGCCGCCCGCCCGCGCGCCGGTACTGAGCGGCCGAGGCGACGTTCGTCCGCTCGACGAAGGTGCTGCGCAGCGTCCGGTAGCCGTTGCGGGCGAGGTTGCGGTGCAACTCCCGGGACAGCAGCGTCAGGTACCCGTTGCCCTGCTCCTCGGGAACGGTGCCCTTGATGATGAGGACCGCGTCCCGCCGGTATCGGCCGCGGGTGGCGAGAAGCCGAAGCTGATTGAGTACGCCGAGACGGCCGCCGACGCGCATGAGGTATTCGGAGATGTCCGGCACGGTGACGACGAACGCGACGGGTCGGCCGGCCTTCTCCAGCCAGAGGAGCAGCCCCTCGTCGAGCAGGAACGCCAGGCCGTCGGTCTGCTCCGCCAGCTGCTCGGCGGAGATGTCGGTGTAGTAGCCCAACTGCGCGAAGCTCGCGTTGAGCATCTCGCGCAGGATCGGCAGTTGGCTACGCAGGTGCCATCGGGAGCCGTGCCGGATGACGAGCCGTTCGGCGGCCATCCGGGCATCGTCGAAGGCGAACCCGTGGTCAGCGTGGGCGGGCAGCGGCGCACCCGTGGCCGTACCGTCGAGGTCGACGAGCCAGGTGTCGGCCTCGAAGCGACGGTGGAAGCCGTGCCGCTCGTACATGTCCGGGTAGTAGGCGGGGTTCCACGCCGAGTCCACGAAGCCACGGTCGGCGAAGCCGGAGGTGATCACCCCGCCGGTCTGGTTGGGCAGCAGGGCCACCGGCCCGAACAGCTGTCGACCATCGGCCCGGGTCTCGACCGCGTCCATGATGGCGGTGAAGACGTCGTCGTCATCGACGAACTCGGTGTGCCCGAACAGCTGCCGCGGGCCGACCTTGGCGTCGAAGGGCGCACTGCGGTGCATGCTGGTGCGTCCCACGACCTCGCCGCGTCGGTCGCGGACCACGAACAGCTCGGCGGCGCCGCGGTGGGCCGCGATGACCGATGACAAAAGGGGTACGTACCGATCGCGCGGGTGGAGCCGGAGCGGAAAGTCGACGAATGCCCGCAGGTCGGCCCGCGACCGTACGGGATCCAGTCTCATGAGCGGTGCACCGGCGGGCCGGACGTCTCACGCGAGAGCGGGGTGAAGGTCGGTATGTGGGCCATGCCGTCGGACTCGGCGCGCCAGATGCCGTTGCTGTAGCCCTCGGGCTCGGCGTTGTAGAGGCGGATGTAGCCGCCTGTCGCGTTCGTCGTGCCGTGATCGGTCACCCAGCACATGAGGTCACGGTGATGGCGGCTGCGGGCGAACGTCAGGAGCGCGTCACGGTCGCTGAAGAAGGCGATGGTGCCGAGTGTGAACGGAAACTGGTAGTAGACGGTGTGCCACCGGTATCCGTCCATCCGCCGCATCTGTCGGACCATCTTGAACCAGGTCCGGGTGAGCGTGAGGATCGAGCGCGGCCCCCGGTAGCGGGTGGCGCCGACGAACATGGCTGTCGCCTGGCCCACCGCCGGCGCGGCGGAGAAGTCGGTGGTCCTCATGCCGGCACGCCCTTCACCAGGTAGACGTTCTTGATCTTGGAGGCCGTGTCCGCGAACGGGCCGGTGCCGTACTCGTGGACCTCCACCCGTAGGTCCGCCGCGGACGGGTCCTCGGCGAGGGACTCGGCGAAGTCCCGGCTGACCTCGGCGAGGTGGCGCAACACTCCCGCGCGGCAGGTGTCGGTGAGGGTTCGCCGCTGCACCGGGTCGAGCGTCAGGCCCTCGCGGAGTTGCAGGTTGACGACCGGTCGGCTCTCCAGGTCGGCCTGCTCGGTCACGGCGAGGCAGAAGCTCTGCAGCAGGTGCGCCTGGGGATTGCCGGCATAGAGGCCGTACTCGACGTCCTGCGGGTAGATGTTGGCGCCCATGTACGAGATCGTGCTGTCCTTGCGGCCGTACAGGAACAGCAGCGGTAGGCGCATCCGGTCGACCTGCCAGGCGCGGTCCGCGGCGGCCCGCGCGGCGGGGTCGGCGATCGCGGCCAGGACATCCGGGTACGACATCAGCCGGCCCTCGTCGCCGATGTTGTAGCGGACCCGGGGATTGAGCACGGCCGTCGAGTTGATGGTGCAGAGCACCTCGTTGTCCGCTGTGGTCTCCAGGTACGTCTCCAGCGGGTTGTACTGGAAGACCATCGGCAGCCGGTGCTCGTCGGCGCCGAGCAGGGCGGTCCGCAGTGCGGCGTCGGTACGCAGTCGTCGGCGGACCCAGACGCTGAAATCGCTCTCCCCGGCCATGCCGATGGTGAGGTCGCTGGCCCCGTAGCCGGAGCGCACCTTGACGAAGCGTTCCTCCAGGTAGTCGCGCAGCGCCTCGGTCATCCCCTCACCGCCGACAAGTCCACTGATGCGGTACTCGGCCCAGGGGAAGCCCTCGGCGTCGAGCTTGTCGCGTAGGTGCTTCAGGAACGGCGGGTAGGCGGTGACGATGTAGTCGAAGCCGGGGCCGAAGTACACCAGGGTGTCGACGATCTTCCGCAGGTCGGGGCCCGTGTTCTTGACCATCGCGATCGCCGACATGGCGATGCCGGTGTTGGTCCCGGTCGCCCAGGCGCCCATCGAGTACGCGTTGATGACGAACCGCCGCTTCGACGGGAACACCATTGTCGCGTAGCCGGCCAGGTTCTTGTGCACCGAGCGCAGCTCGCGGCGGCTGCGGATCCAGTTGAACGGCTGGCCGGACGAGCCCGACGACTCGTCGACCACGCTGCCGGCGATCTCGATCTCCCCGTGCCGACACCGCTGCTCCTCGGAGTACGCCTGCACGTACGACCGCTTGTCGGTGGGCGGGTACGACGACAGGTCGAACCAGCGGAACCGCCATTGGTGCCGGCGGAGAAAGTCGCCGTACGCGGGAACGTCGATCGCGGCGAACTGGCAGGTCATCCAGGCGTGCAGCCGGGCGAAGCGTCCCATGTAGGGGCGGTACTGACGTGCGGTGAGCCGCCACACCGCCGGATGGATCCGGTAGAGGGTGTAGAGCCAGGTCAGGGCGAAGCTCGAGGCCCGCAGGGTCCACCGACGCAGGAATGTCACCACGCGGCAACACTATTGGTAGGTCGAGCCGGCCACCTGATGGCGGGTACTCAGCCGCCCTGAGTATGCGAACGACGCCGTTTCGGCGCTTCCCGCGAGCACCACGACGTCGGCACGCCCGACGCCGCGAGATGGCGGACGGAGGCGTCGGGGTGTTCGAGGCAACGCCCTCGAACCCAGGCGCCGACCAGCTTGAAGACCTCCGCGCTCTCCGCTGGCGGCACCTGCACGTCTCCGCTGCCGTGGACGGCGAGATCCGTTTGGGCCACCGGCGTCGCCGCATCGACCTGCTGCTCGTCAGAAAGTTGATCGTCCCTTGAACCCGTTTTGCCTCTGCTACGTCGGTGTTGTGGACGCGCCTGGAGGTCGAGTCCTGACCGACCACATCGGAGGCTACGAGACGGTATTCGAGCTGCACCAATCGTCAGCCCTCCACGTCGGAGACCCTGCGCTGCATCCGATTCGCGGTGGCAGAGCAACGGCGGACCGCCTCATCGGGTGGTTCGACGTTCGACGGCGAGAGCAGCCCACACCCTGAGGCTGTTCGCCACGACCTCACCGCACGCGATTGCCTAGCTATTTGACCAATTTGCCGGTGGTTTCGACCTGAGACGGCCGGCGGTAGTGGAAGGAAGCGTATGCCCTCTCGTGCCACGAAACCGCGCCTCGCGCTTGCGTCGGTCGGCGTTATCGGCCTGACCCTCATCATCGCCGGGTGTAGCGGCGGCACCGAGCCAGACGATCGGGCCGCAAACATGCCCAAGGTTGACTGCGCCCAGTTCGGCCAGTATGGCGACCTGAAGGGCAAGACCGTCAGCATTTATGCGGGCATCGTCACGCCCGAGGACAAGGCTTACACCGACTCGTACAAGCCGTTCGAGGAGTGCACCGGCGCCACTATCAAGTACGAGGGCGACAAGTCCTTCGAGACGCAGATCCTCGTCCGCGCCAAGGCCGGCAACCCGCCGGACCTCGCCATCGTGCCGCAGCCAGGCCTGCTCCGGCAGCTCGTCGGCACCGGTCGTGTCAAGGAGGCGCCGACCGAGGTCGCGGCGAACGTCGACAAGTTCTGGGACAAGGAATGGAAGACGTACGGGACCGTCGACGGCAAGTTCTACGGCGCCCCGTCAGGCGCGAGCATCAAGTCGCTGGTCTGGTACTCCCCGAAGGAGTTCAAGGACAACGGCTACCAGGTGCCCAAGACGCTCGACGAGCTGATGCAGCTGACCGACAAGATGGCGACCAAGGGCAGGAAGCCCTGGTGCGCGGGCATCGCCAGCGGCGAGGCCACCGGGTGGCCGATCACCGACTGGATGGAGGACATGATGCTCCGGCTCAATGGGCCGGAGTCCTACGACAAGTGGGTCAGCCATCAGATCGCCTTCAACTCGCCCGAGGCGGCAGCGGCACTCGACGAGGCCGGCAAGATCCTCAAGAACCCGAAGTACGTCAACGGCGGTCTCGGCGACGTCAAGAGCGTCGCCACCACGACCTTCCAGGACGCCGGCCTGCCGATCCTCGATGGCACCTGCTCGCTGCACCGACAGGCCAGCTTCTACGCGGCCAACTTCCCGCCGGGCACCAAGGTGGCCGAGGACGGCGACGTCTTCGCCTTCTACCTGCCCGGCAAGGACGCCAGCCGTAAGCCCCTGCTCGGCGGCGGTGAGTTCAACATCGCGTTCAGCGATCGACCCGAGGTTAAGGCCTTCCAGACCTACCTCTCCACGGACACCTGGGCCAATGTCAAGGCCTCCGTCTCCCAGGGCTGGGTGAGCGCCAACAAGGGCCTGGACGTGACCAAGGTCAGCAACCCGATCGACAAGCTCGCCGTGGACCTGCTGCAGGACCCGCAAGCAGTGTTCCGCTTCGACGGCTCGGACCGGATGCCGGGCGCCGTGGGTTCCAACGCGTTCTGGAAACAGGCCACGAGCTGGATCACCGGGCAGAGCACCCAGCAGACGGTGGACAACATCGAATCCGCCTGGCCCAAGTGAGCTGAAGCAATGGGGCCGGTCGGCGCGAACCGCGTCGACCGGCCCCGAACTATCGAGGGAGGTGAGCTCTGTGAATACTGCTGGCAAACTACTTTTGATGGCGAGCGCGGTCCTGCTCTTCTTGGCGGTGGTCGGCGTCATCCTCTTCGTGGCTGGGCGCTTCAGCGGCCGCCGCAGCGACCGCCGCGTTGCGTTCCTGTATCTGGCTCCAGCCCTTGCCCTGCTCGCCGTCGGGCTGGTGTACCCGGCAGCACGCACCATCTACCAGTCATTCTTCGACGCCGCCGGCGAAACATTCATCGGCGTCGACAACTACCGTACGATCTTCACCTCGAGCGACCAGCTGACGGTGCTCCGCAACACGGTGCTCTGGGTGCTCGTGACCCCATTCGTCGCCACTGGCGTCGGGCTGCTCTACGCGATTCTGGTGGACAAAGCTCGACTTGAATCGTTCGCCAAGGCGCTGATTTTCCTGCCGATGTCAATCTCCTTCGTCGGTGCCTCGATCATCTGGAAGTTCATCTACGAGTATCGGCCCGACCAGGCCGGGGTCAAACAGATCGGTCTGCTGAACCAGGTGATCGTCTGGGCCCACGGCACTCCGCAACAGTGGCTGGTCAGCCCACCCTGGAACACTCTCTTCCTCATCCTGGTGATGATCTGGATCCAGGCTGGCTTCGCCATGACAGTCCTCTCGGCGGCGATCAAGGCCATCCCGGACGACGTGGTGGAGGCCGCCCGGCTCGACGGGGTCACCGCGCTGGGCATGTTCCGGTTCGTGACTCTGCCGAGCATCCGGCCCGCCGTGGTGGTCGTGCTCACCACGATCGGCATCGGCACGCTGAAGGTCTTCGACATCGTCCGGACCATGACCGGCGGTCAGTTCGACACCAGCGTCGTCGCCAACGAGTTCTACAGCCAGAGCTTCCGAAGCGGCAACGAGGGTCTTGGCGCGGCGCTGGCGGTGCTGCTCTTCGTCCTGGTCGTCCCGATCGTCGTCTACAACGTCCGACAACTGCGCGCAGCGGAGGCACGATGACCGTGACCAGCACTCCCCTGAGCACGACCCCACCGATCGACCCAGTCAGGCAGGCGCCGGCCAGCGCCAAGAAGAAGCTCACCTCCTCCTGGGCCTCGCTGGCGGCCGTGCTTCTCGCCGTGCTCTGGACGCTGCCCACCTTCGGTCTCGGGATCTCCTCGCTCCGGCCGGAGCGGGCGATCAAGACCACCGGCTGGTGGACGTTTTTCAGCGATCCGACGGTGACCCTGGACAACTACCGGGCGGTGCTCAGTGCCGAGGGGTCCGAAGGGCTGGGCAGCTTCTTCGTCAACTCGTTCGTGATCACCATTCCGTCGGTGATCATCCCGCTCTGTCTGGCGTCGTTGGCCGCGTACGCCTTTGCCTGGATCAACTTCCCGGGGCGCAACGTGCTCTTCGTCGGGGTGTTCGCGCTGCAGATCGTGCCCATCCAGGTCACCCTCATCCCACTACTCACGCTCTACGTGAAAATGGGGATCGCGGGCTCTTTCTGGACCATCTGGCTGTCTCACTCGATCTTCGCGCTCCCCCTGGCGATATTCCTGTTGCACAACTTCATGAAGGAGATTCCGGCCGGCCTCCTCGAGGCAGCGCGCATGGACGGCGCCGGGCACGTGCAGATCTTCTTCAGGGTGCTGCTGCCGCTGCTCACGCCGGCCCTTGCCGCGTTCGGCATCTTCCAGTTCCTCTGGGTCTGGAACGACCTGCTGGTCGCGCTCACCTTTGCCGGTGGGGGCAACGCGGTCGCTCCGATCACGGTGGCGCTTGCGAACCTCACCGGCACACGGGGCACGGCCTGGCACCTGCTGTCGGCGGGCGCCTTCGTCTCCATCATCGTGCCCGTCACCGTGTTCCTGCTCCTGCAGCGCTATTTCGTCCGCGGTCTGCTTGCTGGGGGACTCAAGGGCTGACAGTTGTCACCACGACACATTCGCTCCTCGAAGGGCTCGGCCAGGCTGAGTCGCTGCGAGTGATGATGAATGGGCTTCTCCAAGCCACGGCGACGGAGGCGTCCGGCTACGAGCACAAGCTCGCGATCGTCAGCCGGAGGCCTCCGTCGCCGCGCTCGCGGTGTCCGAGACAGGGTCTGCCGTTGGTAGCCATCGGCGAAAGGGGGTACGTCGCCGAGGACAGGTCGCCCGACTTCGACGGGGAAGGCGGATCGCGTGCAGAAGTACAGCCTGGACGCACAGGCGCGGGAGCATCTGGAGCGCGCCCTCGCGGGGAGCGCGGGCCGCAGTGCGGCGACGGTGTACGGCGGCCACGAACACACGCTTCGGCAGACCATCATCGCCCTGCGCACGGGGACCGAACTCAGTGATCACGAAAACCCGGGAGAGGCGACGATCCTCGTACTACGCGGGCGGGTCGAGCTCATCGACGCCACGACGAGCTGGACTGGTCGACAGGGAGATCTGCTCGTCGTCCCGCAGCGGCGACATCGGCTCAGCGCGCACGAGGACTCGGTGGTGTTGTTGACCGTGGCGAAGGTTGCTCCCGCGCCAGCCGACGTGCGGTGATCGGACGGGGTCACGGGCGTACCGTCAACACCGTCTTTCCCGGTCGATGTCCGTCGTTGCCCGCGTATGCCTGCCGCCCGTCACTGAGCGGAAAGGTCCGCGCCACGAGTACGCGCAACGCGCCGTCGTCCACCAGTTGCGCGAGCCGAGCCGACTGACTTCTGCTGGGGGTGACAACGAAGAACATCAGTGTGGCTTTGCGCTCCTCTCCCAGGCCGGCGGAGGGCGGCGCAGAGAGCGTGACCAGCCGACCTCCCGGGCGCAGGACGGCCACGGAACGAACGAGCGTCTCCCCGCCAACGGTATCGATCACCACATCGACGTCGCTCACCTCGGCCTCGAACGGCCGCTTGGTGTAGTCGATGACCCGGGTGGCGCCGAGCTCACCGAGCAGCACGGCGTCGGCTTCTCGAGCCGTGGCGGTGACTCGCGCGCCGTGCAGGGCGGCGAGCTGGACCGCGAAGGCGCCCACTCCTCCGGCACCCCCATGGATCAGTACGTGCTCCCCCGAGGCTATCCGCGCGTGATCGTGCAGGGCCTGCCAGGCGGTCAACGCCGCGAGCGGTAGGGCGGCGGTTTCGACGTGCCCGATCCGGCGGGGACGGTGGGCGAGGGCACTCGCGTCGACGGTGACGAACTCGGCGGCGGCGCCGTTCCTGTTGAAGTCGATCAACCCGTACACCTCGTCGCCCACCGCGAGGTCGGTGACCGCTTCACCGGTCGCGGCCACCACCCCGGAGACTTCGTGCGACGGGATCATGGGAATCCGGTCACCGCCGTCGGCGGTCCGCCAACTCTGCTCCCATCCAAGCTCGGCGAAGGTGATCCCCGCCGCGGACACAGCGACGAGCACTTCACCGCGGACAGGAGTCGGCACCGGTGCATCCTCGTAGACCAATGTGTCCGGGGCGTCGCGCTCGTAGGCGCGTAGGGCCTTCATCATCGCCACCTGAATCTCCCGACTGTCGGAAACGTCCCCAGGACAGACATCCTATTTCAACGCCAATTCACATTCAGGCTCTTGGCAATCAGAAGCGGACCCGGCGACATCAGGATGACTCCCGGGTCGGTGGACCGGCAGTGCCAGAAAGCGGCACCACCGTCCACCGATCGTGCGGTCAGGCGTGGTCAGACAGCGAACGGGAGGCGGTCCATTGATCGGAGCCGAACACCTCATAGCGGATGCGCTCACTCGGCAGACCACGTCGGCGCAGCTCGGAGCGGACCATACGCATGAAGGGCAGCGGACCGCAGAGGTAGGCCTCCGCGTCGGAGGGAAGCGGAATCGCCTCGGGCTCGATCAGACCGGTCCGAACTTCCGCGCCGGCTGGTCCGTCTCCCTGCGGCTGCTCGTACCACACCAGGTGCCGGAAGGTCCGCAAACGCGCGCCACTGCTGGTGATGTCGCCCTGCAGCGGATGCCGCAGAGGGCTGCTCTCCGCGTGCGCCGCGGTGACCTCCCGCTGCGGCTGGGTCCGGGCGACGTGCTCGAGGATCGCCGCCATCGGAGTGATGCCGACGCCGGCGCTGATCAACACCAGTGGATGGGTGCCGGCACTGAGGGTCAGGTCGCCGTACGGCGCGCTGAGCGTCAACTGATCCCCGACCCTGACGTGGTCGTGCAGGTGAGACGAGACCAGGCCGTCCGGAGCGCCGCCGCGTCCGCGGACGCGCCGAACCGTGATGCGAAGCGCGCCGGAGGAAGAAGCCTGCGAGAGAGAGTACTGGCGCATCTGCTGTCCGCCATCGCGCAGCGGCACCAGCACCGACACATACTGTCCTGCCAGGAAGGTGGGCGTCGCCATTCCGTCGGCGGGCGCCAGGACCAGCGAGACGGTGTCGTGGGCCTCCTCGCGCCGGGCCACGACTGTGAACGGGCGCCACGGCCGGCCAGCGGTGACTCCCGCGGTCGCATAGAGCCGCGCCTCCGCGCCGACCAGCCGTACGGCGAACAGCCAGTAGACCTCGTCCCAGGCCGCCGCAATCTCTGGGGTTACCGCTGCGCCCAACACCGAACCGATCGCGTCCATCAGGTAACGACCGACCAGTGTGTACTGCTCGGGACGAATACCGAGCGCCGCGTGCCGGTGCGCGATGCGGTCGACGATCAGATCGAACGGCGGAGCGTCCGGACCGTCCTGGCCGACCAGATGTGTGGCGAAGGCGGCGATGGACGCAGCGAGGGCACTGCGTTGCGCACCCGTGGCTTGAGCGCTCCGGCTGAACACGTTCAGAAGTTCCGGGTGGTCGGCGAGCATGGTGTCGTAGAAGGTCCCCGTTATTGCGTCCAAATGCTCACCGACGACTGGCAGGGTTGCTGCGATGACCGGTGCGTGGGCTACGGACAACATGGTGCCTCCGCTGAATCGTTGTTCGGAAAAGGTGGAGAGGGGCAACTAGTGGGAGGCGAGAGTCAAGGGCGCCGCGAGTAACACCGACGTCGGCGCGGCGATCAGGTCATCGATGCTGACGCGATCCAGGCTCGCGTAGAAGGCCTCCTGCGCGACACGGAGCTCGGCGCGGAGTCGGCAGCCCGCCAACAGTGGGCAGGCCGGTTCGTCGCAGGAGACGACTTCGGATTCCCCCTCCAGATCTCGCAACAGTTGGCCCACCGTGACTGTTGATGTGCCGCTGATCAGCCGCACCCCACCCCCGCGACCACGGGTGGTTTCCAGTACGCCCAGGTGCTGCAACCGCTGCACCACCTTCGCCAGATGGGTGCGGGGCACGGCCAACGCAACGGCCAACTCGTCGATGGTGCTTCGACCGCCACGGCTCGCACCCAACATGACTATGCGAAGCGCGATGTCGCTGGAGCGGTTGATGCGCATGAGCAGAAAGCTAGACGAAAACAGGAGTCTCACACTCCTGTTTGTGGACAGCCTCACAACTGCCCAGATGACCTGAACTCGCGGGCCTCGGCAGCCGTTGTGCGGTCACCGGCACAGGTAAGGAGATCGACCAGTTGAGACCAAGACCCGCGTCGGCGACGGCCGACGAGCATGCCCCGCACGTCATGTCAGGAGAACGCGCCACGCTCGGCTGGCCCACACCATGAACATCGACGGACTGAGGCGCAGTTGGTCACTACTGGTGGAGCAGGGGGATCAGGCGCCCCTCTATTTCTACTCCACCCTGTTCGCGGCCAGCCCGGAAATTCGAGAGATGTTTCCGACGAACATGGCGGGGCAGCGGGAGCGGCTTTTCACCGCGCTTGGACACACTGTCGCGAACATCGACCAACTGCCGCGAATCACCGAATATCTCAGGAGCCTCGGCCGCGATCACCGCAAGTTCGCGGTGCGCGCGGACCAGTACCCGTTATTGGGAAGAGCGTTGGCCGCCACGTTTCAGCACTTCCTCGGACCCGAGTGGACCAGGGAACTCGCCGACGACTGGAGCAGCGCCTTTGCCATGATCGCCCAGATCATGATTGACGCGGCCGCGGAGTCGGAGCGGACCAGCCCGCCGTGGTGGGTCGGCGAGGTCATCGCACACGAGCGGCGTACGTTCGACGTCGCGGTGCTGACCCTGCGGCCGTCCTACCTCTTGCCCTTCACGCCTGGGCAGTCGATCAGTCTGTCCCCCTCGGCGAGCCGTGCCTGGCGCTACTACTCGCCTGCCAACGCGCCGAGGCCCGACGGCACCATCGAGTTGCACGTCCGCGCCACCCCAGGCGGACTTGTCAGCTCGCGGCTGGTCTACGGCACCACCGTCGGCGACCAGCTCCACCTCGCCGCTCCCGTCGGCGAACGGCTCGCCCTGACACAGGCAGGCGATCGGGATCTCGTCCTTGTCGCGGGGGGCACTGGTTGGGCGCCGCTGAAGGCACTGGTCGAGCAGGTCGCCGCCGAGGGCGGCCAGCGCCAGGTCAGCCTGTACGTGACAGCCCGCTCCCGCGGCGACCTCTACGACTCGGCGTACCTGAGCGAGGCGGCAACTCGGTACCACTGGCTGACGGTCCGGCATCTCGTCGAGCCGCGGACGGGCGGAAACGGCCCGGGCGGCCTTGTCGGCACTCAGGAGGTGGCCAGCGGCGGCTGGCGGGATCGCCACGTCTACCTCTGCGGCGGGGATTCGATGGTGCGGGCAACCCTCGACAGTCTTCGCGATGCCGGCTTCCACGAGGCTCAACTCCACCACGAGGGACTGAGCACCGGGTGGTACGGCGCCGACTGGCGGACGCAGGTCGGGTCGAGTGATCAACGATCTCACGCGAAGGTGACACATGAGCGCTGAACCCCTCGCCCAGTATGACGGCGGCGACATCTCAGGTGATGTCGCACCGAGGGCGCGGCTCACCGCGGACAGAGTCCGGCGCTGGACCTTCAGCCCGGCGCCGCTGACCCGGCGTGGCTACGATGCCCGCTCGGCCGAAGCGTTCCGCGCTCAGGTCGCCGACGAACTCGATGTGCTGGCATCCCAACTCGCCAACCTGAGGGCGGAGAATCAGCGACTCAATGATCATGTCGAGCTGCATCGCCACGGGGTGATTCCCAGTGCCCGCCTCGACCACATACCTGGCGCACGGGAGGTGAATCTCTTGTCCTCCGCCCAGCGCGAGGCCGAGAACATCATCGGCCAGGCGCACGAGTACGCCCGGCAGGTCGCCGAATACGCTCGCCAGCAGTACGAGGGCTACTTGGAAGCAGCAGCGGAGGATGCTCGGCGCGAAGCCGAGCGGACAGTTCACGAGCACCGATCAATCGCTGGAGCCGACGTCGACAACGGTGAGGCCATGAGAGAAGCCCTGCGCGCGTACGGCCACCTGATGATCTCGCACCTCCAGGCGGCGGCACAGCACCTCCATAACGGAAGCAGGCAACTCTCGGCGACGATGGAAAGGATCACCGCGGAGGGTGTGCCCGGCACGACTTCCGCCAGCCGTCCGGCACTGCCGCCACAGCCATAATCCGACTAGCGCCCCTGCCAAAGCCCCTCGCCGCAGGCCGGTCAGGGGCTTGGCACGGCCCCAGGTCCGTGCACGTCCCGTCGGCGGGGAAACAACGGAGCGGAAGCGAAGCGGCGCTCGGCCGACCCCTCGGAGGAGAAGTACGGCCCGCCCGGCCGCCAGACACGACGGGCCGACCGTGCTGCCGGTTGACCGGCTCGTGGACCGACCTCTGCGGAGGGGCGCCCTCGTCGCTTGCTCGCCGGCCCGTCACGCCCATGTCGACTTCTGACCGGCGTCCAGCACTGCCACAAATGAGACGAGCGATATGTTTTGTGCGCGGCACGGCAACCCTCAGACGCTCAGGGCGATCTGGCCATCAACCCCATCTGCACCATTTGCCAGGCCGCGCCGACGGGCCGCACAGACCCGACTGCGAGGGCTACTGTGCAGTAGCGCTCTCGGAACGACTGCTGGCGGTGGACAAAGATCGATGACATGTGACCAAGCCCGGCAAGGCCGGGTGTCGATGTATCTGTTGGGCCTGTTGGACAGCCCAACGGAGGAAGAATTCGAGCGACACCTCGGCTCCTGCGCCACGTGCCTCCAGGAGAGCGAGGACCTGCACTCGGTGACAACCGCGATGCTGCAGACGATGCGAGCCGGGCAGTGTGCCACCGCGCAGATCCCGCGCCAGCGGACCGGGCGGGACAACGACCCGAGCGAACCAGGGCAGCCCTAGCCCGCCAGGGCAGCGGCCATTGCGGCTCTCCGAAGGATTGAGCCGGACGTTCGGGACAGCAACGTGTCAGGCGGTGGTCAGGCCGGCATCGGCCAGCGACCATCCGTTGCCGCCGACCAGCCGGTCCCGGCCAAGTTTGCGGCGCAGCCGAGACACGACCGGGGCGACTCCGCCAGCATTGCGGGGCCGCACGTCGGCGGGCATCTCCGCCCACACCCGTTCCCCGCTGAGGGGGACCCCACGAGCGGCGATCAGCACCTGCAGTGTGGCGGCCTGCTGCGGACTCAACGTGATCGGCGTGTCCCGGCCAGACATCCACGCCTCGTTGGTCGTGCGGTTTACGCCGACTCCGGCCCAGGACACCACGTCACTGCGTCCCGCCCCTACCTTCGCTGTCGCACCGGTGAGTCGCCAACCCCGCCCGCCGGTGACGATCCGATCCCGACCGATCCGGCAGCGCAACTGATGGACGATGACGCCGACCGTACGGGCAGCGGACGGCCGCTGGTGCGGTGGGATCGAGGAGAAGATCCGCTGCCCGTTCCGCGGTGCTCCCTCCGCTTCGACCAGTACCCTCAGCACGGCAAATTCCTGCGGCCCGAGACGATGCCCCGCACGTGAGCCGGTCACTCCGGGTTGCGCGTCAAGCCACACGTACTGTCGCCGGACATCGAGGTGCACATCCGCGTACGAGACGATGTGGGGGGCGGGAGCGGACGGTGACTCAGTGGGATCGTGCAGCCACCAACCGCCGGCGCCGGTGAGGATGCGATCGCTGCCGATCTTGTGGCGGATGTGCGAGATCACCACTCCGACCTGTCCGGCGGCGGGTGGGCGGCATCCCCGTGGCATGGCCCGCATTATCTCGCCCCGGTTGAGTGGTTTGCCCGCTGCGACTATCAGGACGGCCAGCACGGCCGCCTGCTGACCGCTGAGTACCGCGGCGGTGTACTCGGGACGCAGCCGGACCATGCCGGTCGAGACCTGCAGCTCAACGCCCGCGAACGTGAGCGGAGGCTGGAGGACGGGCAGATCCGCCCGGGACCCCACCATGACTGACATCTGCACCTCCACCGATCTCGGACCTTCGATGGCGGGTGGGCGGAGCCGGATCAACCTGCCCGGTGTCTCTCGCCTCTCGCCGATCTGTGGTGGCAGGCGTGCCGCGACGAGCCTGCGCGCTTCCACGGGGTCGATCCGCGACCGGCGCAGCCCGCTCGCCGACCGGCGCCAGGCCCTACGACGCGGCTCCCGGCGGGGCTCCGATGACGCGCGGACCGATCGACCCGGCCGGCCAGCGGCCGGCCCGGACGTGATTCGTCACGACTCGCACACCTACCTGGACGACGGGCCGTCCCCGGGGTCGACCTCGGGCCCGGCCGCGGGCTCAGGATGCGGCGCCGTCGGCTGCGGTATGAACACCCGCCCGACTGATGGCGGTGCCGGGACGTCGCCCACCAAGCCGCGATCCGGGGCCGCCGTCAGGCCGGCAGCCGACGGCGCTTTGCGGAGGCGCCAGGCCAGCAGGCCCACCGCGCCGAATCCGATGACGACCACCAGTCCGATCACGAACCGGCGCCATGGCTCGCTCCCGCCGTCGTCATCCGCGCCGACGGGCCGCGCCTCGGCGGAGATGTCCGTCGACACTGCCGCCACCGGGCTGATCATTCCCCACCCGCTCATCGGATGCGGTACCTGATCCACCAGCGGATTCGCCGTGGCACGGAGACGCTTGGCGACCTGTGCGGCGTCGAGATTCGGGAACGCGGACCGGACGAGCGCCGCGGTGCCCGCCACAAAGGCCACCGCGTACGCCGTTCCGCTACCGGCTCGTAGGCCGCCGCCGGCTCCGCCGAAGCTGGCGACGTCTACGCCCGGCCCGACGACATCCACTCCGCCGGAGAGATAGCTCGCCGCGAACTGCCCGTCGGGCCCCACGCCGGCGACCCGCACCACGCCGTCCGGCGCGGACGACCTGGAGGCCGTATCCGGCGTGGCGCCGTCGCCGTCGCCGGTCAGCGCCGGTGCCACCACCACGACGTCGTGCGAGAGAGCCTTGGTCACCGCATCCCGCACGGTCTGGTCCTCGACGTCGACGTAGCCGCCCAACGCGATCACCTTCGCGCCCGCCGAGACGGCAACCTCGATGCCGGTCGCGACGTCGACCGGACGTGCCGGCGGCTTCGTCTTGATGACCCGGACCGGCAGGATGCTCGCTTCCGGGGCGATCCCCACGACCCGGGCGGACAGCGAGCCGGCGCTCCCGCTCTGTCGACCCGCGATGATCCCTGCCATCGCCGTGCCGGAGCCGACGCAATCCACGTCACCCCGGCCGTTACCCGCCGTGATGTCGGCGCCGACAGCCACGCGCTCGGAAAGTTCCGGAAGCTGACCGTCCACTCCGGAGTCGACCACCGCGACCAGAACCCCCTCTCCCTGCGCGCGCTCCCATGCCTGTTGGGGGGCCACCCGCTGGTACGCCCAGACCGACTCCTCCCCCGCCTGCACCGACGGAGCGCACATCGAACGCTGAGGCCGCGGCGTCTTGCTCGGTGCCGGCGTGGGCCGGGTCGTCTTCCCCGGATCAGGGTGGGCACCACCGCGGGTCGGCCCGGGTGAGGGTGTGCCGCCCGGCGGCGGGGCGGACGGCGTAGGCAGAAGGCCGTACTGGATGCCTTCGCCGAAGGCGTCCCACGGCAGCACGAGCTGCCAGCCGGGGCGCAGCTGCCCACTCCCGGTCAAAGCTGCGCCATCGGGCTGCCTGCGGCCGAGGTTGAGATTGAGGATGTCGTCGGCGCGGCTGACGTCGTCGAGGAAACGTTCGGCGATGTCGGTCAGCGTCTCGGGCTTGCCCTGCGACGCCGCGGGCACCGTGTAGTACTTGACGAACTGACCGTCGCCCTCAGGCGCGGCGTGCCCCACGCCCGGCAGCCCCACGAGCAGCATTGCCAGCACGGCCACCAGCGCCAGTAGCGCCGGCGCACCGGACCACGCCCGTTTCACCGTCACCAGAGCCCTCCCCCTACGCCACCGCGCCCGCGACGACGCCTGCACTACGCGGCGCGCGACGACGAGGTTCAACAGTCGGCGAGGATTCTGACCGAACGTCCGCGGAACGGCTCGTCCGTCGCACGAACACCGACCCACCTCCCGCAGCTGCCGACAGGGCTTTTCGGCGTGCGATTGAACCGCCGGAACGTCACAGCCGTCGTGGGGACGACCACCACACGAGGGAGCGCGAGCTGTGTCACTGAAAGCAGGTTCCAGCCCGGCGCGCCGTCCCCGCGACGGTGCCACCAGGGCCTCGCACCGAGCCGAGAAGCAGGCGCCCGCACGCGCACCCGGGCGGCTGTGGGGCGCGCCGGCGCGTCGTGTGGTGATTGCCGGCGCCGCGCTGACGGCCACCGCTCTCCTCGGGGTCGCCGCATTCGCCGGCTTCGGCGCAGCCACCGCCGAGGACTCGACACTGCCTGGACGGCCCGTCCCCGGTGAGTACGAGCCCCTGATCGCGGCGGCGTCGCTGTCCTGCCCAGCGCTGACGCCGGCACGGTTGTCCGGGCAGCTCATGGCCGAGTCCCACTTCGATCCCAGCGCGCGGACCAGTTCCGGCGGTAGCGGCCTCGGGGGTCTCAGCGACGACCTCTGGCAGAAGTGGAAGCCGTCACCGCAGGCGCAGCGGCTCGATCCCGCGGCGAACATTCTCGCGCTCGCGCACCGCATGTGCGACCTCGTCGGCCAGGTCCGCAGTGCCGGCGGGCACGGCAACCTCTGGCAGTTGGCGCTCGGGGCACACCATTCGAGCGCGACCAGTGCCGCGGCCCTCGCCCGTGCCGTACCCGACAACGCGCGTGGCTACGTCGACCGGGTGAGCCGATACGTCGCCTGGTACGACAAGCGTGCGCAGGGCGGCGGCACCCCGGCACCCGGCGCGACCACACCGGTCGCCGGAGGCGAGCCCCGGCCGGTGCCGGCCGTCTACCTGGCCTCGGTGCAGGCCGCGGGCCGCATCTGTCCCGAGGTGACGCCGCCACGGGTAGCCGCACAGCTGATGGCGAGCTCGGCGTTCAACCCCAACCTGCTCGGCGCGGACGGCGCCCAGGGCATCGCGCAGTTCCGTCCGCAGTTGTGGAGCCGCTTCGGCCCGAACGTGGGCGCGGCGTCGGTGTGGGACCCCAGCATCGCCATTCCCGCTCTCGGACAGGCCATGTGCGGCCTGACCAAGGAGATGGGCAAGTTGAGCAAGGAGCCCTACCAGGCAGCCCTGGCGGCGTTCCGGTGGGGAGCGGACCCGGTGCAGCAGGCCGGTGGAGCTCCGCAGGCGCCAGCGCTGCGCTCGTTCGTCGACGCGGTCACCGCGTACACGGCCTTCTACGCTCAGGAGCCAGTGTTCGGCGGCAAGCCGGGGGCCACCGCAAGCCCTGGCGCGCCGGCGAGCCCGGGAAGGCCTGGCCCGAGTGCGACCGGTAGCCCCGGAAGCAACACCGAGCCGGACGTGAGCGTGCCGGGCGGCCCGACTCGTGGCGCGGACCCGTCGACGTCAGCCCCGACGTCAGCGCCAGCGCCCCCGCCACCACCGCCGGCGGGCGTCAGCGGACCCGTGGTACGGATTCGTGGCCACGAGAGCGACCGCTGCATCGACGTCACCGACGGGTCCTACAACAGCAACCCGGTACTGCAGATCTGGACCTGCAACACCGGTAGCAACCAACGCTGGACCCTCGGTTCCGACGGCACCGTGCGCGCGTTCGGCAAGTGCATGACGGTTGCCGGTGGCTCCACGACGAGCGGTGCGGACATCGTGCTGAGCACCTGCAACGGCAGCGCCTCCCAGCGGTTCGATCTGAACGGCTCCCACGACCTGGTCAACCCGCGCGCAGACAAGTGTGTCGAGGCCAGGGGTAGCGGAAGCGGGTCGAAGCTCCGACTTGCCTGGTGCGCCGGCTCCGACGACCAGAAGTGGAGCCGCAGCTAGGTGGACGCCCCGACCGCTGGCTGTGTCGGCCGTCTCGCGTGCGGCACGCGGAACGCGCTGCTGAGAACGATGATCTGCCTGGGGGTGGCCGCCCTGACGACGGTCACCCCCGTGACGGCTCTCCAGAGGACCGCCACCGCGGCCCGCCCGCCTTTGGCCGCGCCTACCGCACCGTCGACGCCTGGGGGCAACCCGAAGTACTACGTCGTCGGAGATGCAGGTGGCGTACAGCGCGAGTACCTGTACCAGATCGCCGTCCGGACCCTGGGCGACGGCAACCGGTACGGCGAGATTTTTGCGCTCAACCGGGACCGGCCGCAGCCCGACGGCGGCCGGCTCACCGATCCGCTGGTGTTGCGACCCGGCTGGCGGCTTCTCCTGCCGCCGGATGCCAAGGGGCCGGGAGTGCACGTGGGTCCGCTTCCGGAGCCGACCGCAGCGAGCCCATCGGCCGTACCGCACTCTCCTGCCGCGGCTACCGCCCCGACCCGCACGGGCGGTGCGGCCCCCTGGCTCCTGGCCGCCGCGGCGCTCGTGGTCATGACCCTGCTGCTGGCCGTGAGCTTGCGTGTTCTGCGGCGGGGTCGCGGTGGTGGCCAGTTGGCTCTGCCCGCCCCGCCGGCCTGGATCGCGTTACCCGGGGCGCGGCGACTCTCCCTCACCGCCGCTCCGCACGCGCGCGGTTCCCTCCACCCCGGTCCCGTGCTGGTGAACGCGGAAAGCCAGCGGGGGGAGGTGACGTCTCCCCCGGGCGACGCCGCAGCCCCGGCGCAGGATGCCGCGCGTGCTGGTGCGGAGGCCGTGGAAGCTGCCACCCGTTCCCCGATCGACGCAGCCGCCGCTCCGCCTCCGCTCGACCCGCCTCGGGTGGCCACGGCCGACACGGCGCCGACAGCGACGACTGGCCAGCGCGCCCACGTCCGTTCCGAAACGGCGCCGACCGTCCCGACGCCACTCGCAGCGGTCGAGCGGCCCACCACCCGTCGTCCTCGGCCGATCGAAGAGAGCGGCGCGCTGGGACTGACGCTGACCAGCGCTGGCCGATCGCTACGGGTACGGCTGATCGGCCGGGGGCAGGGCGAAGAGGAGCCGAGCGCCTGGCTCGACCGGAGTGAGGCGCCCACCGGGATGACGCTCCCCGTGCTGCTCGGAGTTCGCGACGGTTGGCAGCTCTGCGTCAACCTGGCCGCAGCCTCCGACGTGCTGACCATCTGCGGTCCGATCGACGACTGCAGGGCTGTCGCCCAGTCGATCGTCGAGCAGGTCCAGGTTGCGGGCCATGAAGTGAACGTCGTGGGTGACGTGCTGGGAGCAGATCTGCCGCCCGCCTACCACCGCGCCGCTGCGCTGACCGAGCTGTCGTTTCCGTGGACAGAGCAGGAGCCGCCGCGGGTTGGAGTGGTGATCAGCGGCGGTCTCGTCGGCCAGGAGCTTGCGGCAGCCAAGCGGCTCGTGGCAAGCCAACACCGGGTCGTACCCATCGTGCTGGGCAAGGTCTTGCGTTCCCCGTGGTCGATCATGCTCGACTTCGAGGCCGACGACGAGTGAACCGCGGGCGTGGCCCGCCAGAGCGTCGATGCCGTGGCGGCATCCTCCCGCGCCCGGTTCCCGTTCAGGTCTCCGAGGTCAGGACACCGAACCGTCGAGCCCGCAGGGCCGCCTCGGTACGGCTCGTCGCACCCAGCTTACGAAACAGTCGCGCCGCGTGGGTCTTGACGGTCTCGACCCCCACTCCCAGCTCATGAGCGATCTCGGGATTGGTCGCCCCCGCCGACAGGAGTCGCAGCACCTCCATCTCCCGGGTCGTCAACACCTCGTTGGTGCCCGACAGCGGTCGAGCCGGTTCCACCCCGGTCAGCCTGGTGAGCAGATCAGCGGCAAAAGCCGCGTGCGGACCGCGTACCGCCGCCAGCCGGAGGACGGGCACCGCCGCAGCTCTCTCGAAGAGGATCAGCCCCGGCGATCCGTCGGCCAGGCACCGTCGCAGTGCTGGCTCGGCGACTCGGAGGGCGTCGGCCGGGCGCCGCCGTCGAACGTAGTGTGCGGCGAGCCGGATGCGTGCGCTGCCGTACACGTCGACCATCTCGAGGCGGTCCTCGGCCTCGACCGCCGCCCGCAGCAGTCGTTCCGCCTCACGGTGCTCGCCGGCGGTACTGGCCAGCATCCCCGCCAACGACAACCGGTTGACCACGGCGGGGTTGTGGGCGGGCGCGTCGGTCAGGTCGGCCGGTATTCGGGCCAGTGCCTCGCGCGCCTGTTCCAGGTGACCCAGTGACCATCGCACTCGCCCGGCCAGGAACCAGGCACCGGGCTGAGCGAACCACAGGTGCGGCAACATCTCGGCCCGGCTGATCATCTGCGACAGTGTCCGGTCGATCTCCGCTGCGGTCTCGTCGCCCCGAAGGAGGAGCACATCGGTGAATGCCAACGCGAGGCCGATCAGCGGTGGCGCTCCCCCGTACCGCGCGTATTCGGCATCTATCCGCAGCACCTGGACCCGGGCCTTGTCGTGCCGGCCTCGAAGCGCGTCGACGAAGACCGCGAGTGCGTCGACCTGAAGCCGGGGTAACCCCTCAGCGAGGCACCGTCGGGCGGTCTCGACGAAGCGGTCCAGGTCTCCCAGCACACCCGGCGTGAGGCAGAACGTCGGCAGGACGTGCGTGGCGGCGACGACCATCGTGTGGCCCGCGTCGACGACCTCCAGGGCGGCCCGCAGAGACAGCCGAGCCGCCTCGGCGTCACCCGCGAGTTGCGCGAGTTGTGTTCTGATCAGCCCGACCCGCACCGTCATGTCCGGCTCCAGAGTCGACAGCAGCGCACGATCCAGCAGGACGCGACTCGCCTCGCGGTCGCCCTGCAGGTACAGG
Organism: Micromonospora sp. NPDC049274; assembly: GCF_040678875.1. Classification (NCBI taxonomy): domain Bacteria; kingdom Bacillati; phylum Actinomycetota; class Actinomycetes; order Micromonosporales; family Micromonosporaceae; genus Micromonospora; species Micromonospora sp. NPDC049274. Next base: position 35,107 of record NZ_JBFAQS010000029.1, on the reverse strand, counting down.
CACTCCGCCTGCCGAGCGAGCACCGGACCCGAAAGGCCGGACGCGGCGAAGGCGGCGCGCGCGGCGGCCAGGTCGCCGGACAGGAACGCGAGCTCGCCCCGCAACCGGAGCAGCTGGGGGCGGTGCAGGACGTCTTCCGGGAGTTTGCCCAACAGTTCCCCGAGCGAGACCGCCCGACCCTCGCTGAGCAGGCTCAGACCTTCGGTTTCCAACAGGTCGACGGCAGCCGCCTGGTCGGCGCCACGCAGCAGGTGGCCGATGACGGCCACCGTGTCGCGCTCCGCCGCCGCGGCCCGGCGGTGCAGCCTTTGGCGCGCATCGACCGGCCAGCGTTCCACCTTGCGGCGTAGGAACTCGGCGACCAGGGCGTGGAACCGGTAGACCTCCCCTTCGGTGCGCTGGAGGAGGAAGAGACCTCGGTCGGCAAGGTGCTCGAGGAGGTCAGCGGCGTCGGTTCGGCCGGTCACCGCCACGCAGGCCGGGACGGAGATCTCCGACAGGACCGCGATCGCGGCGAGGAACCGCCGCACCTCCGGCGGCTGGGCATCGAAGACCTGCCGTGTGAAGAAGGCGTAGAGCTCGGCTTCGGAGCGGGGCGATCCCGCCACCGTCCGCTCGCCGGCCAGCATCCTGATCCCTGCGGGCCAGCCCTCGGTCCGCTGCATCAGCCGGTCGACGGCCCCCGACGACAGGGTGAGCCCCAGGCGCCGGTTGACCAGTTCCTCCACCTCGTCGGGCGAGAAGCGGAGGTCTTCCGGCCCACGCTCGGCCAGCAGACCTCGCAGGCGCCACCGAGCCAGCGGAATGTCCGGCACCGCGCGGGACGCGAGGAGCAGATGAAGGTTGTCCGGCACCCTGAGCACCAGGTTACGGAACAGCTCGATCGCCGGGGAGGACCGCAGTTTCTCACCGTCGTCGAGGATGATCAGCAAATGCTCGGGATGCTGCGACACCGCGTTGAGCATCGCGCTGAGGGCGAGCAGCACGCCGTCGGAGTTGGGGTGCGAGTCGAGCACGGCCGGCACCGCCCGGCCGATGAACGGCACCCGTCGGCCGAGGGCCGTGGCGACAGCGGCGATCAATCGCCGAGGTTCGTTGTCATCCTCGTCGAGGGTCAACCAGAGCGCCTGCCCCGGAAGCTGTCGCGCCAACTGGGCGGCCAGGGTGCTCTTGCCGTAGCCCGCGGGCGCGACGAGCAGTGTCAGAGCGGCGGCGAACGCGTCGTCCCCGAGGGATTCCCGCAGGGCGACCCGGTCGAGAGCGGTCGTCTGCACATGGGGTAGCGCGAACTTTCCCGCCGGAAACGCCATGGTTACATTCTAGGAACCCGCGCGGAAACCGATGGAGTGGGGACGTTGGCCGCGGACCGCGCCGAGCAGCGGGAAAGCCCGGTCTGCCGTGTCGTTCAGGGCAGCAATCCGAGCCCCTCCGCGCGGGCTGCCAGACCGGCTCGCGAGCGGGCGTCCAGCTTACGAAGAAGCCGTCGCACGTGGGTCTTCACCGTCTCCGCGCCGACACCGAGGCGTTCGGCGATCTCGCGGTTCGTCGCGCCGGCCACCAGCAGGCGCAGCACCTCGGCTTCACGCGCCGTGATCGACCCCGCACTGCCCGGAATCGGTACGGAGGCTCGGGCCTTCGTGGTCGCGCGTTGCAACAGCGCCGCGGCGTAGGCGGCGTGCGGGCTGCTGGCAGCGGCGAGCGTGAGGACAGGCAGGGCCATCGCGCCATCGGACAGCACCACTCCGCCGGCGTTGCGCGCCGCACACTCGCGAAGCAGCGGATTCACGGCGCTCAGCGCCTCCACGCTGCGCCCCTGCTGCTCGTAGAGCCACGCAAGCCGCGTCCGCGCACTCCCGTACACCTGCATGGTGAGGTGGCGGGTCTGATCCTCCTCCCGTACCGCCGCTCGGAGCAGCGACTCGGCCAGGCGATGGTTGCCCTCGGTGTACGCGAGCAGTCCCTCCAACGAGAGCCGGTGGGTGGTGAGGAGTGTCATCGGCTCGTCGGCGTGCACGGGTATCTGCGCGAGCGCGGCCTGGGCGGCATCGAACTGCCCGTTGAGCCAGCGCGCCCGGCCGGAGAGGAACCAGGCGCAGCCGCGCAGGGTGGCTGTCATTCGACTCATCACCGAGGTTCGGCGGTGCAGGTCGTCCACGACCCGGTCGAGTTCGGGGGTGGTGTAGGACCCGTGTTGCAGTCGGGCCACCGCCAGGGCGAAGGCGGTCATGGGTGGCGGGCCGCCGAACTGTTCGTAGTCGGCCAGCACCCGGTCGACCTCGGCCGGCACGGACGCCGTCGCGCCACGGACGGCGTCCACGACAACTGCCAGGGAATCGACCTGCAGGCGTGGTAACCCCTCGGTCAGCACCGCCCGCGCCACCTGGACCAGCTGCTCCATGTGATCGACGGCCCCACGGGTGTAGGCAAGCGACGGCGGCAGATACGTCACCGCCGTGGCGATCGCCTGTCCCTGGGACACGATGCGGAGCGCCGCGGTCAGGGAATCCTCCGCGCGGTCGAAGGTGCGCCGCAGCTGGGCCACCTGAGCGCGGATCAGTAGCAGGCGTACCTGTTCGTCAGGCCCCGGCGTCTTGACCAGCGCCCGGTCGAGCAGCCGGTCACTGTCGACCAACTCGCCCTGGAGGTAGCGGCACTCCGCGAGCCGGGCCAGTACCGGTCCGTCCGTCCCCGCCTTCTCGAAGGCCCGCCGTGCCGGTGCCAGATCACCGGCCGCGTATGCCAGCTCACCGGCGAGGCGCATCAGCTCTGGCCGGTCAAGGGCCTGCTCGTCGAGCCCGCCGAAAATTTCCCGCAACGAAGCGGCTCGCCCGAGTTGGAGGAGTTCCATGCCGTTGGTCTCGATCACGTCGGCTGCCGCCGACCGATCGCCGGCGGCAAGCAGGTGGCGCGCGACGGCAATCGGATCGCGCTCGGCGGCAGCGGCACGTCGGTGCAGGGCCGCCCGCTCCGCCGCCGGCCACCGCGCCAGCCGCGCGCCGAGGAAGTCCCGGAACAGGCCGTGATACCGGTAGGCGGCATCCTCCTCCTGCTGGATCAGGAACATTCCCCGACTGACCACCTGCCTCAGCAGGTCGGAGCAGTCGTCGCGGCCGGTGACGATCGCACAGGACCGGGCGGACATGTGCGCCAGCACGGAAGTTTCGATGAGGAAACGCTGCATGGCCGGGTGCTGTCGATCGAACACCTCCTCCCCGACGAAGGCCGTGAGTTCGGCATTGGCGGCGGAGGTGCGACGTGCCACGTCCGGGCCGGCCGACGACAACAGCCGAACGGCGGCGGGCCACCCCTCCGTTCGGAGGTACGTCTGCTCGATCGCATCCTCCGAGAGTCCGAGTTTCAGGTGGGTGTTGAGCAGGGCCGCTACCTCGTCACGGGTGAATCGCAGGTCCTCCGCTCCCCGCTCGGACACCAGCCGCTTCAGGCGTAGCCGAGCCAACGGAAGGGGGGGTCGGTATCGCGTGGTCACCACGAAGTGCACGTTGCTGGGAACACGTTCGACGAGGGCGGAGAATTGGTCCTGCACCGAGGGATTGACGATCAACTCCCACTCGTCGAGGACGAGGACGATGTCTGCCGACAATCGGGAGACCCCGTTGAGAAGGGTTGTTGTCGCCCGTCGCACCGAATCTTCCGGAGAAGTTTCGGTCAAGACTGTGGTAACCGCGCGGTCAATTGCCGGATCGTGCCGTCCGAAACCGGCGGCGAGGGCGGCGAGGAAGCGGCGGGGGTCATTGTCGTCATCGTCGACGGACAGCCAGATGGGCTGCAATGTCGTCAGCGCGGCAAGCAGCTGGGTGACCAGCGTCGTCTTGCCATAGCCCGCCGGAGCACTGATCAGGGTCAGCGGAACGGTCAACACGTCGCTGGCCAGAGCTGCCACCAGTCTGTCGCGATTGACGAGTTCGGCCGGAGTTCGAGGCGGCGCGAACTTGGTGACCGGGAACAGCATGGGGGTGACCCTAACGCCCGGCTCCGAGACCTCTCGGAGAGAGGTGTCAGGCACGGTGAGTCACCACCACCCGCGTTGACGAAAACGGTTTCGCGACAGTCGGGCCGCGTACCCCATCTGGGGGACGACAATGTTGCTCGGCCCACGCTTGGCTGGCGACATGACGAAGAGCCGGACCGGTTGCCTGCTCCGGGGGCCAGTGGCGTCCCACAGACGCCGCAGTGGCAGCGGTAGCGCCTTCGGCGTTCGGGCCCAGGCGGAGAGAGGCAGAACCTCCATCGATCGCATCGGCGCGCTGTCCGCTTGGAAGAAACACTGAGAAAGAAGGACCGGTGAGGCGATCTTGACCCGGACCGCCAGCCGCAGCGTCCGTTGGAGTATTCGGTTCCGCTGCCACCGCAGCATCGATCTCTGAGGCCAGTGAGTGAACAACAACGCCGTCCCGTCCCCGGTCAGCGACGAAAGCCACGATTCCTGGATGCGTGACCTGCACGGCACGCACGCGGATCCGCTCCGTCGTTACCTGATCCGGCTCACCCTGGGCGAGCCGCACCTCGCGGAGGATCTTCTTCAGGAAACGATGCTCCGCGCGTGGCGGCACCGCGCGCATCTGCCGACCGACCACGAAGGGCTTCGCCGATGGTTGTTCACCGTCGCGAAACGGATCGCGATCGATGCGCTCCGCGCCAAGCAGGCCCGCCCGACCGAAATCGGCACCGCCGACGTCAGCCTTCTGTCTGCCACCAGTTCGGCCATGGACGATGTCGTCAGTGCGGTCCAGACCGTCCGGCAGGCAATGCCGAAACTGACCCCGGCGCACCGTGCCGTATTGATCGAGCTCTACCTGCTGGGACGTTCGGTCGAGGAGGCCGCCGCGCAGCTCGGCATTCCGGAGGGCACTGTCAAGTCCCGCGCCCACTACGCGTTGCGGTCTCTTCGGGACGTCATCGGCCCGATCGACGAGTGAGACCGCCCTGTGCGTTCCGTTCGACGGGCCGGCCGGCGAACCACCGGGGTGCGGCCGCATCGGCCGGCCCGGCGGCATCGACAGGACCTCGAAGGCTCGGCTCGTCATGTGCCAGCCACCACGTCGGCGGCGGTCAGCGTACGAAGCTGGGTGATGTTGGGTGACTGGATTCGCCGCAGTCGACCGGCCTGGCGAGTGACCGCCTCGTCGAAGACCTGACGGGCGTAGCGGCCGTTGCCGAACGCCTTGCCCTTCGGCGCGGCCTCGAAGAAGTCCTCCAGGGCGGTGAGCGCCTCCGGCCCACATTCGTAACCGTTCGACTGTGCGAACTGCCGGAAGATGGCCACCAGCTCGGCAGCGCGGTAGTTCTCGAAGTGGATGCGGCGGGAGAAGCGGGAGGCCAGTCCCACGTTGGCCGCCAGAAACCGCTCCATGTCCTCGTCGTAACCGGCCGCGATGACCACCACGTCGTCGCGATGGTCCTCCATGAGCTTCACGAGGGTGTCGATCGCCTCGCGGCCGAAGTCGGCGCGGCCGTCCGCCGGCGAGAGCGTGTACGCCTCGTCGATGAACAGCACACCCCCACGGGCTCGGCCGAACGCCTCCCGTGTGCGTTGCGCGGTGTGCCCGATGTACTCCCCGACCAGATCCGCTCGGGCCACCTCGACGAGCTGCCCGCCACGCAACACGCCGAGCGCGTTGAGCAGTTGACCGTAGAGCCGTGCCACAGTGGTCTTGCCCGTCCCGGGTGGGCCGGAGAAGACGAGGTGCCGCGAGACCGTCGGCGCCTTCAGGCCGGCCTCGACCCGAGCACGGATGGTCATCAGCAGATCGATGAGCTCGGACACCTCGCGCTTGACCGCGGACAGACCGATCATCTCGTTCAGCGAACCGAGCAGTTCGTCGAGTTGTCCGCTCGGTTTACCTCGGTTGGCCGTGTTCGCTTCGCTCTCCGGGGCGCCCAGATCCTGCGGCAGGAGCTGCGTCAGTTCCGCACCTGACGTCGTGCGTCCGGGGTCGGAGAGGCGGTACGCCTGACGTCCCGCCATCTCCTCGAAGACCTTGCGGGCCACCCGGGCGTTGCCGAACGAGGCGTCTCGCGGTATCCGATCGAAGTGCGCGGTGAGGGCGTGCCTGGTGTCGTACTCGAGCACGTAGTGGTGCGTGCTGCACAACTGCTCGACCAGCGTGACCAGTTCGTCGGTCTCGTAGCTGGAGAACTCCACGGTGCGGGAGAACCGTGAGGCGAGCCCCGGGTTGGCGTCCAGGAAGGCGGTCATCTGCGCCGAGTAGCCGGCAGCGATCACCACCACCTCGTCCCGGTGATCCTCCATGAGCTTGACCAGGGTGTCGACGGCCTCCCGACCGAAGTCGTCGCCCGACGATCCGCCCCCCGAGGTCAGCGTGTACGCCTCGTCGATGAACAGCACCCCACCGCGCGCCTCGTTGAAGCGCGCGGTCGTCTTGGGCGCCGTCGATCCGAGGTACTCACCGACCAGGTCGGCCCGGGCCACCTCGATCATCTGGCCGCTGCTGATGACCCCGAGCGCGCCGAGGATCCGTCCGTAGAGGCGGGCGACTGTCGTCTTGCCGGTCCCGGGAGGTCCGGCGAAGATCAGGTGACGCGACATCGGTGGTGCGGACAGGCCGGCCGCCGCTCGTCGCTGGGCGATGCGGTGCAGGCCGACGAGCGTGGCCACCTCCCGCTTCACGTCCGCCAACCCGACCAGGGCGTCGAGTTCGGCCAGCAGCGGCGTCGCGGCATCGGAGGTGCCCTCGCCGCGCGACTCCCCGCGTGGACCCTCCGAGGGCGCGACGACGCCCTCCCTGCTGCGCGACGACGGAAGGCCACTGTCGGTCACCATGTTTCCGGACATCGTGACCGACTCGGGAGACTCCGCAAGCAGGCCGACTCCTGGATGGTCGAGGATCTCGCAGCCCACGACCGTGCCGGTCGAGCCCGCCGCGTAACGGACGCCGTCGGCGCCCCCGCCGTGTACTCGGCACTGCGACAGCGACAGCTCGGCCTGCGCTTCGGCAAGCACCGCCATCCGCCGGGCACCGCTGATGTCGCAGCTGGTCAGCTGGGCCTCCGCGGTGGCAGCCACCACCACACCGACCTCGCCACCGCGGATCGAGGTCCCCGTGGCGGCCAGAAAGCCTCCCGGACCAACCCGGACGCCCACCGCGTTCTCGGCGTCGATTCGTCCATCGTCGGTGCGCAGCCGACTCTCGCCGTCGACCTGCACCCCGTATGCGCGACAGCCCTCGACGACGAGATTCGCCACCGTGGCGTCCGCGGCGCCGCGGAGCAGGAGGCCGGTCTCCCGTCCCCGAATCGACACGCCGGACATCGCCACCCGTGCCGTCTCCTCCAGGATCATCCCCTCGCCGGATCCGGAGCCGATCTCCACGTCTCGCAGCGCCGGCGTGGCCGACCCACCGATGAGCAGCGGGGCCGCGCCACTACCCGCGATTCGAAGCCGGTCGAGCTGGCCGGACGCTTCGCCCAGCGCCACCACGCCGTGCCCTGCCACCTTGGTGACATGCCAACCGTCCACCACGGGCGCGGCCGTACCGGTCAGCACCAGACCGTGCTCCGCAGCGCCCTCCAGACGGCAGTCGCGCAGTGTCGCGGTCCCTCCGGCGAGCAGCACAGCCGACCGGCCGATGCCACGCAGGACGACCTTCGTCAGGGTGGGTCTCCCGTCGTTCTCCACCAGCACGCCCACGCCGTCAACGTCGCTGAGGACGCAGGATTCCAGCGTCCCGAGGCCGCCTCGGGTGCTGAAGAAGCCGGCGCCTCTGATATCGCGGACGGTGCAGTCGCGAATGGTCGGGTCGGCGCCGTCCATCACGACGATGGCCGCCCCGCTGGTGGCGCTCACCGTCGTCGTGGCAACCTCGCCACCCCCACCGGCGTCGAAGAGGAAGCCCACCCCGGAACCCTCGCCCACCGTGCAGTCGCGCATCGCCAGGCAGCCGCCAGCCACGTGCACCCCGACCACACCGGTGCCGCCGACGTCGCACCCCGCGATGTCCAGCACCGCCCCCGGCGCCACCTGCACGGTCGGCAGGTGCTCGCCGCCGCCCCGCAGCGAGATGTCCCTGACCCGGGGCCGGCCGTGCGCCACGAACAGTGCCACCTCGTCGCCGGCATCGACGATCACCGTGCCCGCCCCCTCCTCGGGGACCAGCGTCACGTCGCCGGCCAGTCGTAGCTGTTCCCGATACGTACCCGGCTGAATGAGCACCGTGCTTCCCGGCATCGCGCTCAACAGCGCGGCGTTGATCGACGACGGACAGCTCATGTCCGTCTGGGAGACGCTTATCAGCCGCTCGTTCATGCTCCGCCGCCCATCCCGATCATGATCATTGATGCCCCTCCGGATTGGATCGGGATTCGGCTTCACGGCCTGCCGGATCACGCGGCAGTCGGTAGGGACGGCCGTCGGCGGACAGTCCCGGCGCGAACGCCAGCCGGGCGGCCCCGGCCGCCTCGTCGTGGGCTGCCCCCGCCGAGGGCGTTCCACCCGCCACGGCGGCCCGAAGCCGGATGAGCACCTGGGCGTCCGTCTGCGTCGCCCCGCGCCGTCGGGTGACACCAGACGTCGAATCAACGGGCAGCTCCCGCAGGTACACCCGGGGTGGCTCCTCGGCCGTTGCCGTGAGTTCGACGGCGAGTACCGTGAATCGGGTGCCCGGGGCGAAGACGGCGGTCTCGGCGCCTCGGATGCCCAGTGGGCCCAGCCGGCGGGCACTCATCGACCAGATCGTGTATCGCACGGCGTCCAGCGACCCGCCGGGCTCGGTGAGCGCCACGTCGACGAAGGCGGGTTCCCGCACCTCGGTCCCCGGTTGGTAGCCGAGGATCAGGGTCGGATCATGTACCGCCACGGCATGCACCGGACCGAGGACAGCTGGCAGACGCCGTAGACCGCGAGCCGCGCAGCGGCTCAGCAGGAGAGCGCGGGCGTCGTCCGCGTCGCCCTCCCCGCGCAACACCGGGTTGACCGCATCCCGTTCCTCGCTCGCGTACGCCCGCACGACGACGAAGCCGGTGACGAGGTCGGCGGGGTCGTCCCCTGCCGCACGCAGACCGGGCGATTCGGCGAGCGCCCGGCTGACGACACGGGCGTGCGCGTCGAACCGCTTGGCCAGTGCCGTCCGCAGGGCCGCGCGGTGCGGGACGACACCGGTCGCGGGTACGACCCAGACTGGCTCGGGACCGCTGCGCGCCGCGTCCTCCGGGGACGTGCCCCCGAAGGGCTGCCTCTCGCCAGCAGGCGACTCGGGATCGGCCGTCGTTGAGCCGCTGGGCGAGGCGCGGTCGACAGATCCGGGCTCGTGCGGAGTCGTCGGGTCCAGTACGCCTACGCCCGCACCCGTGACGTCCGTCGGGCCGGATCCGACGTCCGTCGACTCGCTGGACTCGTCAGCCCCGGCGGGGCTCCGACCCGACTCGGCGAGGGCCTCGCCCACCGCCCCGGCCGAAACCGTCACCCGGGGCGGACTCAACCGCGCGATCAGTTCGTCCGGGATGGGAGTGGGCGAGAAGGGTCCGGTCGCCATCTGCGCGGACGCCCCGAGAGTCGCATGGGCAACTGGACCCGCGGCGCGGATCGACGCCGTGCCGGCGGGTCGCTCTGCCGGACGAGGTCGACGAAGCGGCGCGGCGATCGTCGGTTGCCGAGGCCGGAGTGGCAGTACCTGGCCCAGCGCCTCGACGCGACGGGTCGCGACGGCCTTGTCCGAGCGGGGATGCCACCGCTGGAATCCCTCGGCGGCGGTCAGCACGCCTGTCGCGGTGAGCCGCAGCGGACCAGTGACGGTGACCAACGGCGTGGCCAGGGCGTCGACAAGCGCGCCCACGATCAGCTGCATCGCCGACGCGGGGAGCGACGCCCCTCGAAGAGCGAGCGTGGCGGGGATGACCGACCTCGGAACAGTCACGTCGATCATCGTCGCCAGCGCCCGCGCGGTGAGCGCCCTGCCATCGAGACGGTAGCCGGTGGACCCGACCGACACCTCGATCAACGCCCCGGCGAGCGATTTGACCACGCCCACGGAAGGCGTGCCCCCGTCGAGAAACGACCAGCCCGCAGCCGTACGTCGTCCCGGCAGTCCCCCGTTGTCCCGGTGTACGACCGGGCGGGCCGGCGGGACGCGCCGCGGGACGGGGACGGAGAGCCGTCCACGGGGTGGCGGCCGGAGCGGTGCGAGGGCAACGCCGCCGTGACGCAGCAGACGCGGCCGTGGCCGTACGCCCGACAGGTCCGGTACGGACAGCAGGGGACGCGCCGACGAACGGGGTCTCTGCCGAGCGCCGTCGACAGGCGTCGTCACGGGCCAGAACCAGTCCTGCCGGACGGGACGCCCCGTCGCCACAGCGATCCACCCAGGAAACGAGGTCCAATCCGCCGGAGCACCCTGCGGACCACCTGGCGCATCCAGAGCGGGGAGCGGCCCGGCGACCGGCAGCACCACTTCCAGACCAATGTGGTCCGCCAACCACCGCGCCCGGCGTACCGGATCGAGGCCAGGCGGATAGCCGCCCAGCGCGACCAGTCGCACACCCCCGGCCAGGCCACCGAAATGCTCCACGAGGCGCTCTGCCACCAACTCGAAGAAGTCCTCTCGTCGGGTGACTTCGGCTGCGCTGACAACGGCTACCCGGCCCGGCTCGTCCGGCACCTGGACGGTCTTCACCGTGACGGCCGTCTCCTCATCCATCCACAGCAGCAGGCGATCGTCATTCACCACGGCGAACACCCTGTCGCCGCCGGCCTCCGCCGCCACGGTCCCGAGCTTGACGTCGACGTTCATCGCACGCGCCAGCCGGCCCGGGTCGACTCGGCAGCAGCCGCGAAGGACGTTGCCTCGCGCGATACGAGGCCCGACCGCCAGAGGCGAAGCAGCCGCGCCTTGAGCAGGTGACAGGCCTCGGCCTCGTTCACCGGCGCGGTGATCGCCTCCGTCATGTCCCGCACGACGGCTCCCATGGGGTTACGGTTCAACGTGAGGAGCGCCGGGCCGTCGGATGAGGATCAGGAGAGGCCGCGGCACATCTCGCTATGCCTGTCCGCCGCTCTCGTTCGGGCCTCTCGCCGCCTTGGGCATCAAGCCGCCGACGATGTCGTCGGCCTGCCGCATCACGTCATCCAGATTGAGCGGCTTGGTCAGCATGTCCAGCACGGGCATGCCCGCAGGCAGCACGGACTGCAGCAGGCCGGCCATGGTTTCGCGCGCCTGCCGCCGTGCCGTCGCGATCGTCTCCACGAGCAACGCGGCCAGTTCTGCCGGTGCCATCGTCCGGTACGCGTTGTTCATGAACTTGATCTCCGTCAGCTCACCGCGCCCGTCGAGCCGCACGGTGATCGCTCGGTTCTTGGAGGTCACAGTGGTCTCGGAACTGTTCATCGTCCGTTCGACGTCGCCAACCGCGTTCCGGGCGCGCTCCAGATCCTCGTACGCCTTCTGCACCCTGTCATGCATTGGACCGGTCATCGGTCACCATCCTTTTCTCGGCAACGCCTTCTCAGCCACGTCGAACCGCCCTGTCCCGCGACTGGCCGGGAGTTGCCGGCGCCTGCGGGATCGGCTGCCAGGAGCTCTCATCGGCGTCCCAGTCGCCTGCGTCGAGCCGTCCGATGACGGCCGGCACCAGGTCCGGGTCCGTACCCCAGACCTCTTCCTCCTCGGCCAGCCAGGTCGTTCGCTCGCGGTCTTTGCCACCCGCCTGGCCGCCGCCCATCGGCGGCATGAAGGGAGGCATCCCCCCCGCGCCGGCCGGTGCGGAGCCCGTCGAGCCGTAACCCGCAGGGGCAACGCTCCCCGTCCCTACCTGCCCCTGAAGTGGGTCGAAGCGAGCGGCAGCGGCTGCCCCGCCCGCAGCCGAACCCAGGGCACCGCCCGAGGACAGGCCACCTCCGGCCGATGCACCGCCGCCCGGGAAGCTCGAACCGCTGCCGCCGGAGGCAGTCAGCCCGGAACCTGCGGAGCCGTTCAGGCCCGGTGCGGACCCGAGCGGGCCGAGGTCCACTCCCCCGGCCTGGCCCGGAATGGGCGTCATGCCTCCACCCAGGTCGACGGACCCGGGCCCGCCAGCACCGTTCGAGCCACCGAGCGCGCCGCCGGTCGAGCCACTGGTCGAACCGCCGGTCGAACCGCCGAGCGCGCCACCGAGGTCGGCGGGGTCGATACCGGCCGCGCCTCCGGTCTGCACACCACCCAGCCCCGCACCGCCTGGCTCGACTCCGCCGATGTTGCTCACCGGGCCGCCGTCAAGCCCGCCCAGTTCGCCCGGGAAATATCCGCCGTCGTCGAGGCCGCCCTGGCCAGGGGGCCGCCCCCCAGCGCCAACGCCACTCCCGCCGCCGGCCGACAGACCGGGGCCCAGGCCCGCCCCGCCGCCGGCTGACAAGCCGGGGCCCAGGTCCGCCCCGCCGCCGCCGGCGATCAGACCGGTGCCGGGTCCAACGCCGCCCCCGACGCCCGGCAGGCCACCGGCTCCGCCGCCGTCCAACGACGGGAGACTGCCACCGCCGCCGCCACTCACCAGCGACGGGCCGCCACCGCCCAGTTCTGGAAGGGCGCCGCCGCCAGGAGTCAGGCTCGGGATTCCCCCGCCACCGCCACCGTCGGACAGGCTGGGGATACCGCCACCACCACCGCCGTCGGACACGCTGGGGATACCGCCACCGTCGGACACGCTGGGGATACCCCCGCCACCACCGCCGCCGTCGGACAGGCTCGGGATACCGCCACCACCACCAGCGTCGGACACGCTCGGGATACCGCCACCACCACCGCCGCCGGACACACTCGGGATACCGCCACCACCACCAGCGTCGGACACACTCGGGATACCGCCACCACCACCGCCGCCGGACACACTCGGGATACCGCCACCACCACCAGCGTCGGACACACTCGGGATACCCCCGCCACCACCGCCGCCGGACACACTCGGGATACCCCCGCCACCACCAGCGTCGGACACACTCGGGATACCCCCGCCACCACCGCCGCCGGACACGTTCGGGATACCGCCACCACCACCGCCACCGCCGTCGGAGATGTTGGGAACGCCATTGCCGCCACCAACCGGCGGCATGTTGCCGAATTCTGGGATTTTGGAGTTCGGGTCCCCGTTGGAGTTCGGGCGGGGCTGGTAGGTACGCACGTCATGCAGGTTGTTGGTCACGTCGCTGAAATTGGTCTGCAACGCGGTGAGCGCCGAACGCAGCCGTTGATCGAGCTGCTGCAGAGTGGCGAGGTAATGGGTTTGCATGTTGAGATTCAGCAGCGGAATGAAGTTCGGCGACATGATGTCGTAGGTCCCGCCGCCGGCGCCGAAATCAATGTTGACCGGCCACGTCTGCGGCAAAGGGCTCTTCTCTTGCCAGTCCAGCGTGGCGTCAAGACTGTCGGCTGCGGATTCGAGCTGCGCGAGGGCTCGGCTGATCAGGGTGGGCGGGTTGGGCTTGGACAGGAACTCCGCCCAGGCGGATCGGATCTCCTCGAGGAAGGTGGTGGCGGCCCTGGCATTGTCGTGCAGCATGGCGAACCACTGCTGGTTCGTGTCCAGGTCCAGGCGCAGCAGTTTCAGCTCGTCGCGCAGGTCATTCAGGGTGCGACTGAAAGCGTGCGAGGCCGAGCCCTTGAAACCCGAGCCGTCATCATCGACCTTGTTGATCTGCTGCTGGACCACATCGACCGTGTGCTCCAGCCACATTGCCGCGTTGTAATAGCTCTCGGCCGCGTTGTCCAGTGACTCCGGGTTGAGCGGGAGGGTGTTGGCCGGCGCGGCGAGCCGGCTGCTGGTAGCACCGACGAAGCCCTTCTGGTAATTGGCATCCGGCCCGGTGTACCAGGCCACCCTGCCCCGCAGGAACCAGAAGTAGTCTTTGGTCTGGCCATTGCCCCACCCGTAGCTCACCTTGCGATAGACCGAGAAGGTCCACTTGCCCCCCTCGGTGGGCTGGGCGTCGTAGTTCCACGGTGAGCTGTTGCTGTCCTCCCAGCCGACCCAGTCGGCGACGAGCCAGGGCGCGCCGGCCCCCATGAACTGGTTGCGGTCGATGATGCCCTCTGTCCCGAGAAGGTTCACCATCGCCTGCTCCCAGTTCCAACCATCTTGGCTGGTCGGTTGCGTCATGTCGGTCCGCACCAATCCGTGGAGTACAACGCCTGGACTCTGGTCAGCGAGTGCTGGGAACGGTCAGATACTTGTCGAGGTCAGCGAGGGAGAGATTGTCGCGCTCGGTGTCGTTTGCGTCATCCAGGACGTGCTGGAGGGCCTGCGCGAGGCTCGCCAACTTCTGGTCGACAGCGTTGATCTTCGAGTCGAGCTGTTGTCCCAGCGCGCCGACCCTGGCCTTGAGCGCCGCTCCTGCCGCGAACCCGGGAGCGCCTGCGGCGACCTGGATGGCGTTCAGCGGAAGGCCGTGCGGGTGTCCGCCATCATGCGGGTTCGATCCGTTCCGCACCGACGACGTCTCGTTGCGGACCACGTTGAGGATCGAGGTGATGTTCCGAATGAACGCTTCATCGATCTTGATTTCCTTGGCCGGCATCGCGGCCCTCCTTTCGATCCGGATGAAACAGGGGGAACTCGGGCGGGCCGGGCAGCCGGCCCGCCCGAGCGTTTCTACTGGGCGAAGAAGCTCTGGCCGCGGTTGTCCGCTTCGGTGTAGCCGTTGGTGATCTGCCCCAGGTTGGAGGCAGCCTTCTGGACACCTTGGCCGAACTCCTGCAACCCCTGGTTCCAGAGCCGCTGCGCGTGGTCGTAGCTCTCGATGGCCCGGCCGGCGTTGTTCGTGTTGTAGGTCTGCACGCTTGAGGAGAGCTGGTTCAGCATCTCCTCGAGCCGCTGGCGGACCGCCATCAGCTGTTGCATCTGGGCTTCCGCCTCAACCGTATTGATCATGTAGTCAGCCATGACTGCTCCTCAGGTTCCGTGCGGGATTCGGCTCAGCGCGCCCAGGACCCGGCGCCCTGGAAAAGGTGCTGACCGGCGAGCGACGTGTTGTCGTCTTCCGTGCTCGTGGTCAGCACGTGGAACTGGTTCATCGACTGATTGATCTCGGACAGCGCCTGTTGGATCTTCTGAAGACCGTTGCGCGCCTCCTGCATGCCCTGCGAATACGTCTGGGAGGCGCGACCCTGCCACGCTGCCCGGAGGCTGCTGTCGATGCTCGCCAGCGAACTCGACGCGCTCTGCTGCTCCTGGTCGGCGTTCTGGAACGCCGAGACCAACGACCGCGTCGAGGCGTCGTCGATCCTCAGTTGCCCGTTCGGCATCTCTCGTTCTCCCTACTGTCACTGTCCTGACCGGGATCGGTCGATCCCGGTCAACCACCCGCCGCAGCGGGGTCCAGCAGCGGCCCGGTGGGCAGCATGTCGAGCAGCCGACGAGGCACCGTCGACTCCGAGCCGGGGGCATATCCGAGCAGCCGGCTCGCCGTCTCGGTAAGCGGAAACTTCACTCCGGCGTCGGTGATCAGGTAGAGCACCGGCCCCGGCGCCTGCCCCGCGCGTCCGGCGGCCACCAGACCGCCCGTTCCTGGCGCGACAACGACAGCGTCTGCCGTGCGAGCCGTCCGGTTCACCGCCAGGGCGTCACGCACCTTTGAAGAGGGCGGCGCCATCTGACCTGTGGTCACCTCGGGCACATCAGCGCCCGGCAGCAGGCGCAGGCACCACACGCTGCCGGCCGCGTTCGCCACCGGCATCGGCAGTTGGTCCGGCACCTCGGCAGATGTGTCCGGCTGCCGCGCGATCGGCACGCTGGCCAGGGCGGCCAGACTGAGGCGGGTCGGCGCCACCCGCTTCGCGGGGTAGGCATGGGCCGTGTCCGGGTCGGCGAGGGCGATGGCATAGGCCGTCGGCGTAAGTTCCCGCAGGCCGTCGCGCTGGAGCACGAAACCTCGGGCGGCAGTGCCTTCACCCCCTGCTTCGAACAACTCACCGACCCGCGCCCGGCGCCCGTCCACGACAGCACCCAGCGCGCCTCTTCCGGGCACGGCAACGGGTGCGACGTCCGGCCCCACCGGCAATGTCTCCAACCAGCCGCTGCCGACGGTGATCAGACTCGCCTCGACGCCGAGCACGCGGTCGAGCCAGTTGCGGGTGAGCCGCAGTCGGTGCCCCCGCCAGACGAGGTACCGATCCCCGCCGGGGGTCTGCGCGACGAGGGCGTGGTCCGGCGACAGGGACGTACCCTGCCGATGGTCGGGCGGCGTGATGGACAGGGTGGTAGCGATGGACAGGACGCCCGCCTGATCCCGGTTGGCCTCTGCGCAGACCGTCCACGCCCGCCCGGCGATCGAGCCGGACGGCGGCAGGGTGTCCGGGGCTCCGACGATGCCGAGCGGGCTGCCGTGCGCCACCCCGCGCAGCGACTTCCCCGAGACCGTCTTGACCGTCGGCGGCTCGCCCAACAGCAGTCGGGCCGACGCGTAGTTGAGCACCGGTCGGAGCCGGTTGTCGACGAGAAGATAACGGCTGCCCGTATCCCGGTCGACGATCAGGGTTCCGGCCGCCCGCCAACTCTTCGCGCCGCCGGGGCTGAAGAGGCCGAAGATGAGGAAGCCCGCCATCACGAGGATGGCGACGAGCACGCCACAGAATGTGCCGACAAGCACACGACGATGCGGGTGTTCGATTCCGTCGGGTTCCGCAGTGACCAGGGCAGCGACCAGCCGGCCGGCCATGTAGGACTGGGCCTGCACCTGGTCGCGTCGTGTCTGCATGCCGCTCAACCCCCGATGGCCCGGAAGACGGCGTAGACACCCAGGAGCGCGAGCAGGACCGGCAGCATGGCGATGGTGGCGATGGTCTGGGTGATGTCGCCGATCCGCCCCCAGACGGGCATCGGGCGTCGGTCGGACAGCCGTCGCGTGCCAAGGACGAGCGCGGTGACCACCAGCGGGGCGAGCAGCGTAGCGATGATCAGCCGCCGCATCGCCTCGGTGTGGGTGGCAGCCGACAGCGTCGCCACGGCGAGGCCGAGCACGGCGGGGGCCGCGAGGGCCAGTCGATGCCATGCGTTGATCATCGGGCGCATGATCAGCAGCCGGACCAGCGCAACGAGGAGGACCAGCGACCTGGCCACCCATCCACTCTCCGTCGCCAGAATTGTCAGCGACACAGCGACCGTCACGCCGAGGCCTGTGTGCAGCGCGGTGAGGTAGCCGTCAGCGGTTGTCGTCCGTGCCAGCAGCGCCTCGCTCGGGGCGGGATCGATGTCCTCCTGCAGGTGCTCCGGTTGGGTCGGCAGGGGATCCGCCTGCATGCCGGCCAGCCGGAGTGCCATCGACGGCAGCGTGACGGTCAGCACGGTCACCACGACGGCGACCGTGGCTGCCCCCTGCGTCGCGGTGAGGCCCGCGAACATACAGAGCCCCGCACCGACGGCCGATGCCGAAGCGGCGGCGACAAGCGCGGCGAACAACGGGCCGGAACGTCCCACCAGCATCGCGCCGAGCAGAGCGGCCACCGTGGCGGCGACCGATGCGGTGAGCAGTTCCGGGCTGGCGAGCACCAGGCCCTGAGCCGGACGCCCCGTGTCCGGCGCGATGAGCCCGGCGAGCGCGGCGGCGGCGGTGCCACCAGCGGCGGTGAGCAGCCCGAACGTCCACTCTCCCGCCGCTCTGGTCAGCGCGAAGGCCGCCCCGAGCAGCAGCACCGCCAGGATCGAAGCGGACATGGCTCGGGCGAGTGGCGGCCCCGGCATGGCCAGGCACCACAGGGCGACCACAAGCGTGACGCCGGCGGCTCCCAGTGCCGCCCAACGGAGCATGGCCGGCCGCCACACCGCCGATCGGCCCCGCATCCCCGTCGCGACGCCGTCTGCCACGTCGTCGAAGGCGACCGGTGGGATCTGATCGGACCTCGGCCGCAGGTGGACAGCATCGCCGTCGCGCAACCCCTGGCTGGCGACGGTGCCCTCCTCGTCGAGCGGGGGGTCACCCATCCGCTGAAGGACCCAGCCACCGTGTGCCAGGCCCGCGTCTGCGAGGCCGGGATCCAGATGGGACAGCAGGGCGGGCAGCAGGTCTGCGATGAGGACCCCGACAGGAACGGCCACCTCGATCTGGCTCTTCGGGCCGAAGACTACGAGGCGGCACATCTCCGCAGGGGCGGCGACGGTCATGCCCCCGCAACGGCGCTGTCCGCCGCCCGGTTCAACGTCCGGTCGATTTTGACTCAATGATTTCTCGACCCGGACCGGCGGCTCGGCCGTTGTGGGGCCGAGGCGGCCCGTTGGGGCCGCTGGCGGCAGGCTGGACCCGCGGAAGAGGGATGCGGTTGTGAGCACAGTATTGTTTCGTCGCCCCGCACGGCGGCGCGGGCCGGAGATGCCCAGCGGTGAACTGGATCTGCAGGAGCCGCCCACTCTCCCGGAGGCACAGCGCAACGTCATGCGCCATGCCCTGACGGCGCTGCCGATGATGTTGATGACCGGCGCCATGGCGTTGGTCTTCATCAACCCGCGGGGTGGTCCGCTGAGCTGGATCGTCATCGGCATCATGGGCGGAGCCATCCTGGCGATGCTGGTCGGCCAGACGGCATCGGCCAACAACGACCGCAAACTGCAACTCGGCGGCGACCGTCGCGACTACCTGCGCTATCTGGGACAGAATCGGCGGCGCATTCGATCCGTCATCGCCCGGCAGCGGGACGCGGCGGACTGGCAGCACCCGGACCCCCGTTCGCTGCTGTCCCTGGCGATGACCTCGCGTCGGTGGGAGCGCCGACCGAGCCACCCCGACTTCCTGGAAGTGCGGATCGGCACTGGGGAGCGACGGGTGGCGGTGAAAATCAATCCGCTGCAGACCAGGCCCATCGAAAATCTCGAGGCGCTGTCAGCCAAGTCGCTGCGGCGGTTCATCCGCGCCTACACCACCGTCGAGAACCAACCGGTGGCCATGTTCCTGCCCGCCTTCGCCAAGATCAGGTTCAGCGGCGACCGGGAACACGTACGGAGTTGCGTCCGCGCGATCCTGGTCCAGGTGGCCACGCTGCACGCCCCGGACGACGTCCGCATCACCGCCTGCGTCGACGCCGACGGTACGGCTGCGTGGGAGTGGCTCAAGTGGCTGCCGCACGTCCAGCACCCCCAGGCGCACGACGCCGCAGGTGGCCGACGGTTGGCGGCCGAGACCATCGAGGATCTGGAGGTGCTGCTGGGCGAGGGATTCACCGCCCGCCCCCGCTACGAGCCCGGGGCCACCGCCAGTCGCGACGAGCCTTTCGTGATCGTCGTTCGCGACGGCGGCCGGATGGGCAACGGCAGCCGCCTCGCCACGGTCGGGTACCGCAACTGCGTCCTTCTCGACCTGAGCGACCCGACCCCCTCGTCCACCAAGGAAAGCCTCACCCTGGCGATCACCGACGCTGACGTCATGATGCTCCGCCTCGACCGCGTCGGCGGCGAGGTACGCAAGCGCCTGGCCACCCCGGACGTGCTCAGTACGCCGATGGCGCGAACGGTGGGCCGCCTCCTGTCGCCGTACCGTCTCGGTATCGTCTCCGAGACGCCGGACGACAACCTCAGGACGAATTTCGACATCGGCGGGCTGCTCGGCATCAGCGACCTCACCGCTCTGGACCTGGGCGTACTCTGGGCGCCCCGGGCCGACCCGGAGCGGCTGCGGATCCCGATCGGCATCGATGCCGCGGGCAACGCCATCGAACTCGACATCAAGGAATCCGCGCTCGGCGGTATGGGCCCGCACGGCATGCTCATCGGCGCTACCGGCTCGGGCAAGAGTGAGCTGCTGCGCACGCTGGTGCTGTCGCTGGCAGTCACCCACTCCTCGGAGACGCTGAATTTCGTCCTCGTCGACTTCAAGGGTGGAGCGACCTTCCTCGGCCTGGATCGACTGCCGCACACCTCCGCGGTCATCACCAACCTTGCCGAAGAGGCCACTCTGGTCAGCCGGATGCAACAGGCGCTGCACGGCGAGCTGGTCCGCCGCCAGGAGCTGCTGCGCCAGGCCGGCGGCTACAGCTCGGCGTTGGAATACGAGCGGGCCCGCGCACAGGGTGCGCCGCTGGACCCACTGCCGACTCTCTTCGTGGTGGTCGACGAGTTCAGCGAGCTGCTCGCCACCCACCGCGACTTCATGGAGCTGTTCGTGATGATCGGCAGACTCGGACGGTCCCTCGCCGTTCACCTGCTGCTGGCCAGCCAGCGAGTGGAGGACGGCCGGATCTCGCAGCTCGAGTCGCACCTGTCCTACCGCATCGGACTCCGAACCTTCTCCGCCCTGGAGTCCCGGTCCGTGATCGGCGTTCCGGACGCCTACGAGCTGCCCCCGACGCCGGGCAACGGCTACCTCCGTACCGATGTCAGCACCCTGATCCGGTTCAAGGCCGCGTACGTGTCCGGCCCGTATCAACGCAGGAACGTCGAGGCCAGGCAGGCGGCCGTTCAGCAGCAGGTGGTGCCGTATGCTCTGATCCAGCCCTCACGGCCCGCGACGGCCCCGCCGGCGGACGAGGACGCGCCTGCGGAGCAGCCCGAGGGGGCCGCCGTCTCCGGCAGCGTGTTGAGCCTGCTGGCCGAACAGCTCACCGACCAGGGACCGCCGGCGCACCAGGTGTGGCTGCCGCCGCTGGGTTCGGCACCCACGCTCGACCAACTCCTACCGACCCTGACGCCCGATCCCGACCTGGGTCTCTGTGCTCAGGACTGGGCCGGCAGCGGGGCCCTGGTCACCCCCATCGGCTTCATCGACAAGCCTTTCGATCAGGTTCGGGACCTGTTGCTCGCCGACCTGTCCGGTACCGGTGGGCACGTGGGCATCGCCGGCGGCCCCCGCAGCGGGAAGAGCACTCTGCTGCGTACGTTGATCTGCAGCCTGGCTCTCACCCACAGCCCCGCGGAGGTCCAGTTCTACTGCCTCGACTTCGGCGGTGGCACCCTCGGCTCGATCGGTGAACTGCCCCACGTGGGTGGAGTGGCGGGACGGCTCGACACCGAGCGGGTGACGCGGACCGTCCGGGAGGTCACCGAAATGATCACCAGCCGGGAGCAGCGTTTCCGTGACCTCGGTGTGGAAAACATGTCCCGCTACCGGCAGCTGCGCGCCGACGGGGCGGTGACCGACGACCCGTACGGTGACGTCTTCCTGGTGGTGGACGGCTGGTTCACCCTGCGACAGGAGTTCGAGACGCTGGAGAACGAGATCCGCCAGATCGCCGCGCAGGGCCTCAACTTCGGCATCCATCTCGTCCTGACTGCCGCACGGTGGTCCGAGGTGCACCACGCGATGCGCGATCAGATCGGCACCCGCCTGGAACTGCGCCTTGGCGATCCGGTCGACTCGGCCATCGACCTGCGACTCGCCGCCACGGTGCCGCAGTTGCCCGGGCGCGGCCTCACACCGCAGAAGCTGCACTTCCTCGCGGCGCTGCCCCGCATCGACGGCGAACCCGATCCGACCACCGTCAGCGAGGGCGCCCGCTCGCTCTGCGCGTCGGTCGGCGAGTTCTGGACCGGCCCGGCGGCGCCCGCCGTTCGCACGCTGCCCGGCCTGCTGCCCGCCGACACGCTCCCCGCGCCCGAGGGTGACCTGCGCCTGGTGCTCGGCATCGAGGAGCGCGGTATGGCACCGGTGTGGCACGACTTCGGGGAGGCGCCGCACCTGACCATCCTGGGTGACGACAGCAGCGGCAAGACCAACATGCTCCGCCACGTCGCCCGCTCGGTGATGGCCCGGTACACACCGAAGGAGGTCCGCCTGATGCTTGTGGACTTCCGACGCAAGCTCTTCGACGACGTCCCGCAGGAGTACCGCCTGGGCTACTCGGTGTCTGCCGACTCCACGCGGGCGACAGTCGTCGAGGCCATCGCGGGCCTGCAACCGCGGATGCCCGGCGCCGACATCACCCCCGAGCAGCTGCGTCGGCGAGACTGGTGGACCGGGCCCCGGCTGTTCCTGCTGGTCGACGACTACGACCTGCTCGGCGGGCACGACGGCCCGTTGCTCCCCCTGCTGCCGTACCTGGCCCAGGGCGCCGACATCGGTTTCCACCTGGTGCTGACCCGGGCGGCGGCCAACGTCATGCGGATGTCGATGGACCCGCTGGTACGCCGGGTGCAGGAGACCAACGCGCCCGACGTCGCCCTGTCCTGCCCACCGAGCGAGGGGCCGCTGCTGGGCAACGTCAAGCCCCGTCAGCTTCCACCCGGGCGCGCGTTGCTGTGCACCCGACGGGGTGCCCGGCTGATTCAGACTCCGTGGTCGGGTGGGCAGACGAGCTGATCGGGCGTGCGACAGGGTGCCGGGAGCGCGGCGGACCCGCCCCCTAGACCACCTCGTCAGCCGCCGCTGGCGCGTCCCCGACGCGCCAGCGGCGGCGGCGCCCGGCTCGGACCGTGACGACCGTCGCGTATGCGAGAAGTGCGGTCAGCACCAGAGCCGCTGTGAGGACCAGGGCGCGCGCCCTGGCGGGCGAGGGGGACGGGGCAACCGGCAACGTCGGCAGGTGTGGCCGGAGTGGCGGCGGGGGATCCGCGCCAATGTCCAACCCGCTGATCGCCGTGTGAAGGTCCAGAATGGCAGGCGCCGGGCGACCTCGTCCGACCCCGGCCACCACGCTCTCCTCGGCCGCGCCGGCCGGCTCACCGGCCTGTACGAGCAGGCGCCGCACCTGCTGCTGGTCGAGTTCGGGCCGGTACGCCCGCAGCAGAGCCGCGGCTCCGGCCACCTCCGCGGCGGCGACTGCCGCCCCGCCGACAGCGTAGTGACCTCTGCCGACGGGACCGATGCTGTACGCCCCCGCGGCGGGAGCCAGCAGGTCGAGCCCGGATGCGCCCACGACCGGCTCGGTAGGGGTGCCGGCGGCGTCCACACCGCCCACCGCGAGGACCCGATCGTCGGCGGCGGGATACCAGACGTGGTCGTCACCGGCGACCGGGGCCACCACGACCACGTCGTGCGCCACCGCCTCGGCGACCGCCGCACGCAGGGCGGTGTCCGCACGGGGCAACCCCGTGCCGACAAGGATCACCCGCGCACCAGAGGCGGTGGCCGCGCGTATCCCCTTGGCCAGGTTGCCTGGGGGCATGACACCCGCACGGTTGACGACCCGCACCGGGACGATCGAACTCTCCGGAGCAACTCCCACAAACCCGCTGCCGCTCATCGGCCGGGCGGCGACGATCCCCGCGAGCGCAGTCCCCCGGCCGAGACAGTCGCGGTTGGCGCCACCGGCCGACCCGGGGTCGGCGCCGGGCCGCAGCGCCCCGGCCAGGGCCGGTGACCGCGCGTCGACACCCGAGTCGACCACGGCCACCGAGATACCCCGCCCCTTGCTCAGGGGCCAACTCAGCTGTGGCGCGATCCGACTGAGCGCCCAGGACGCCATCGGTACCAGCGTGGGTGAGGCGCCGACGCACTCGCCGTCCGCCGGTACCGGCAGCTCCGGCGGCGGCTCCGCGCGTCCGGCGGCCTCCGCCCCCTGTGCTGTCGTTCGCGACGGCACCAGGCCGGTCGCTCCTGCGGTCAGTGCCACCGACGCGGCAAGACTGAACACCGCGCGCGCCAGCACCGGCCCTCGGGGCTGCCGCAGGCCTGAAACTCGCTCGGCCGGCATGCACATCTCCCTTGATCGAGTCTCCCACCGGGAGGACGCCGCCGTGCGGCGCACGTTCCACGACGACAGCGCTGCGGCTCGGGTTCAACGGCTCACCACCGTGCGCGGGACTAGACCCTCTGCTGAACCTCGTCAGTGGTGTCGGCGGGAAGCGGCTCGTCCTCGTCGACCGCGTAGAGCGCCGCGAGCGCCCGGTGCAGCGCGACGGCGTCGACCCGGGGGACCACGTGATCGGCCGCACGGATGGCGGCCAGCAGCTCCGGCTCCGGGGCGAGTCCGTGCCGCTCCAGGTAGTAGGCGACAGCCTCGGGCCAGATCCAGGTGCCGTCGGTGTAGAAGGCCGTCGGGACCACCTCACCCATCGCCGGCTCGCACACGTCTACCGACAGCGTGGCGCTGATCAGCAAGGGGACGCCGTCACGGAGATACGTCAACACCCGGGCCCGCTCGGCGTCGTCGTCGAGGCGTGGATGCGCGTCGTCGAAGCGGGGGCCCTGCTGGGCGTCCAGCGAGTCGAACACCCGCGCGAAGATGATCTCACCGGCCGGCCCCGGGGCCCACAGCAGCGCCGAGAATCCGAGTGCCGCCCGCTGGTACGCCGATGCCTCGTCGGGGTCGACGAACCCCTCGACCTGCGGCTCACGCTCCCCCGCCTCGACCAACGCGTCCTGTATCCGCGCCACCGCCACTGGCAGGGCCGAGACGGGCCCGTCGGCCTGCACCAGGTAGACCCGGCGCGGAGGGGGCCAGCTGGTGTCCATCGCCGGGTAGCGCCAGGCGCGCCACAGTCCGACCAGCGGCGCCTCGTCGGCAAGCCGCCGCACCGCCCGCACCGCCGCCGCGTCGAGCGGATCGCCGGCGCCGAGCCCATCACCCTCGCTCAGATCGAGGGTGTACGGGAGGTCGGGCCCCTCCTGCGCGAGAACATCGGGGCCGACAGGCGCCACACCGTACGCCGGGACGGGTTCGAGGTCCGAGCGAACCAGGTCGGCGAGGGGGCTGACGTCCGCGCCGGCGGCCGACAGAATTTCCTCCAGCACCGCCGCGTCGGCCGTCGTGACGCTGGTGC
Organism: Micromonospora sp. NPDC049274; assembly: GCF_040678875.1. Taxonomy (NCBI): domain Bacteria; kingdom Bacillati; phylum Actinomycetota; class Actinomycetes; order Micromonosporales; family Micromonosporaceae; genus Micromonospora; species Micromonospora sp. NPDC049274. Next base: position 10,489 of record NZ_JBFAQS010000029.1, on the reverse strand, counting down.
CGTTGGTGAGCGCGGCGAAGACGACAGCCTGCGCGATCGCCACCAACTCCCCCTCGGCAAGCCACCACCGCGCTTCGGTGACGAGTTCGTCCGGAAGCCGGCCCGCCATCCGCCCCAGCAGCATGTGGCAGGCACCGACCAGCTCTACGCTCGATTCCGCGTTCTCGGTCACGACCTGAGAACGGGGCCGGGCCGGGCCTGGTTCAATCGGGCCCGGCAACCTCCACCGCCAGCAGCTCAGCCGTCGGCCGGCTCAGCCTCAGTGAGAACGGGAAGCCTGCCGTATCGCCCGCGTGCCGCGGCCACGGCCGTGGCGCGCAGCCACCTCCGGAGCGCCGGCCAGGTCGACACCACTCGATCGAACGCGTACGGACCGACGACACGCCCGTGGTTGTCGATTTCCGTCACCGTCTCACCCCCGTCGGGCGTCCGTTCCCGTAGCCACACGCGCGTGTCGCAGCGGAACGCGATCAACCGGGCGAGATCGAGCCAGGTCTGGTTGGACGCCAACGCCAACTGCGGGAAGGCCGGCGTACCCGCCAACGGGCCGTCGCCGCCGTCCAGCGTCGCCAGCACCAGCTCCCTGACCCGCTCTATCCGCGCACGAGCCGACAGGTCACCTTCGGAGTCGGCCGTCGGGTCGGCGTACCACTGCTCGATCTGCACGCGCGCCTGGTCGACGGCGGGTCGGGCATCAGGACGGCTGGTCGCACCGTGCCGCAGAGCGGTTCTGGCCCACTCCACCACGGCGTGGTCGCCCTGTCGTGCGCGGCTGGCCGGGTCGGTGCTCAGGCGGATGGATCGGCCCGCGCTGGTCTGCGCCCCGACCACCCGGGCCACCTCGATCAGGGCGAACGACGGGTCTGGATCGGCCCAGGCAATCTCGCTGACAATCGCGTCCAGGTCTACCGCCTGCGCCTGATCGATGGCGCCGGCAGGGGCCGCGGTCGGCTGCGGCAGATCGGGCCGGGCCTCCGGCGACCGGTTGTGCGACTCCATCATGGCCGAGAACCGGTCGGCGGACATCTGCACGAAGATCTCGCCGGCGAACGCCTGGCTGCGGAACTCACCGGCCGGTGTGGGGGCAGTGAACATGTGGTGCTCGCTGCGCTCGGCCGCGAAGTGGAACCGGCCCTGCAGCCGAACCAGGACGGAAGGGCCGAGCTGCTTCAGATGCCCCTCCGCTCGGGCGTTCGAGGTGCCACTGCTCTGCTCGTGGCGTGCGGCAAGCCGATCGGCCGCCGTGGCGGCGGTCCACAGGTCCTTGCCGAAGGGTTCGCTGAGATGGTCAGGGTCCTTGACCCCGAGCACCTGGGAGTTGTCGATCGACCCGGCAATGACCGCCGCCCACGGATCGGTGGTCACCGTCGATGTGACGCCGCTCTGCTGCTTGGCGTACCGACCGGTGCCCGCCCCCTCGACCAGCCCGACCACATGTGCGTCGAAGAGCTGTCCGTGCAGCCTGAGCGCCGACCGGGTCGTGCTGTGACCCGGCTGGTGAACCCCGTCACCGATCAGGAGTCCCTCCGGGCCGAGCGCCGCGGGAAGGTGGTTGACCAGACCTCCTCGACCCAGGGTGGCAACCAGGGAGAGGGCCGGCCGCAAACCCGCGGCACCTTCCTCGTCGGAGAGCCGCATCACCAGGTTTCGAGCCACCGGCAACGCGTCGTCCATGGTGACCGCGAGGACTGTGGCGTCGCCGGGAAGCGGCGGCAGCGGGCGGAGGTCGATCTCGAGCGGCCGCTCCGTGGGCGCAGCGGCCTCCATCAGGCCCTTGGGAAGCCGAAGCTCCAGCCGGGCGGTCACCGTGCGGCGGACCGTCTCGTCCTGACCGGCGAGCCACGCCGCAGCCCGCACCGCGGTGTTCGCCATCGGCCGACCCGCCGACAGGCGATGAGTGACTGTCACCTCGAACTCGCCGTCGGTGGTCAACACATAGTTGCCGTTGAAGTCGTACACGGTCTGCTCGCGGGTGTTCACCTCGGAGCGGGTGGTGGACCTGCTCTGCCCCTCGGCGAGGGTCAACGAGGGACCGCCGGTGATCCCCTGCGTTCCCTCGAGGCCCAGCCCAGCGGCACCGACGGACCAGCCGGCGCTCTTGCTGACCCCGACCGACGACTGGGAGTACGCGTGGCCGTAGTTTTCGTTACCCGTGTTGGCGAGGAACTCGCGCACCCTCGGCTGCGATGTCAGGACCATCCGGACCCGGATTTCCAGGACGTCGGAGAGCAGCCCCAACTTGGGCACGTGCACGAAGAAGGACAGGCCGTCGCGGTGCAGCAGCTCTTCGAGAAGCGCCCACTCCCGATCACCGCCGAACGTCGCCTCGAGCATTTCGAGACCGCCCTGAAGTCGCCCGGACACCGACCCGGTGTGCTCCGACCACAGGGACACCTGTTGGGCCAGGGCGCCAGGATGAGCGACCTCGATCGCCTCGTGGACGACGTCGATGAGACTACGACCGCCGGAGTACGCGATGTGCTGGAGACCGGCGTGGCCCAGTGCCTTCGGCCCGCTACGGAGCAGGTACTGCGGCACCCGCAGGTGCGCGTAGGGGTCGGGCAGATCGGGCAGACGCAGCCCGAAGGACTCCTCGAAACGTCGTCGCGTCGTCGGTTCGATGGAAAGACGCTCGTCCACACCCAGGCGGTCGGCAAGCTCGCCTGCCCACCGCTGCCGCTCCGGCGAGTACCCCACTGCGGGGCCGGCCAGATCCTCGCGTTCCCAGCGGGCCAGCACACCGGCGACAACGCTCCCCGGCAGTTCCAGGTCCCGGCTTGACCAGTCGGCGAGAACCTGCCCCAGTCTGGCCTGCGGCATGGGCAACTCCCCAGCTGCGTACCTGGCCAGCGCCGTCGGGGTGGGCAGGAGATACATCATCTGTTTGCCGGCGAGCAGTCTCGGCGTCGGGCGCCGGACGGTGTCGGGCGCGAGCTTCGCCGCCTGCTCGTAGGAGACCGAGACGACGAGGGTGACGGTGGCGAAGTATCCATCCGCCTGGTTGAAGTCCAGGTTCAGATATTCCCTGCCGCTGGTGTGCGATCGCGACACGTTCGTGCTGGTGCCGCTCTTCGCGGTCGCGGACCCCGAGAAGCTGACCTTGTTCAGACCCGTCAGCGTCGTCGTCCCTCCCACCCCGACCTTGCCCACCTCGACCGCCCGCCCCTTGCCTGTCTCCGCGGACTGGCCGCCGGTCAGGATGGCGAGGTCGATCTTGCCGTGGACAAACTTGTCGGGTGTGGCGCCGCCATGGGTGGATTCGTGCACCACGGCGTGCACCGAGATCATGGCGATCTTCTGCCGGATCAGCCCCGCCCGGAAGAGTTGCCGCGTGTACCGGCCGCTGAGAATGGCCGGGATGTTCGACATGATCGCGATCGGTGAGAGGAAGTTGGTCACTTCCTGGTCCGTTGCCGCACCGGGGCCGGTCAGCTCCGGCAACATCTCCCGAGCGGCCTCCAGGAGGCCGCTGACGTCGAGGTAGGACACGACAGCCTGGCTGAACACCTGCGTCGGGGTCTCCTGGCGGACCGCCGCCGGATCCGTCGGTGCGGGTGGTTCGAAGTACGGCAGGACGTGCGCCGTGATCTGGTGGTCGCTCTTCGGAGACTCGTACCTGGGCAGCGCGGACTTGCTGTACTCGACAGTCGTCCAGAGCCGCACCGGGAGCCGGTACTCGTCGACGCTGCCCGGGTACTCCATCAGGTTCGGCTTGTTGGTGAGCAGGCCGAGACTGTCCGTGGCGCCGAAGGACCAACTGTGCTTCGCCCCGGCCTGGAGACCGGTCACCCACGGGAGCGCCTTGAGTCTTGCCACGAGAGCCGCGCCGACCTGCAGCGTCTGCCGGCCCCCCACCCCTTGCGAGTGGTTGCCCATGCCCATGCTCAGCGTCACGATGGTCTGTCCGTCGGTACGCCGTTGCCAGTACTCCGGCGAGTCGGAGAGGATCTGCTCCCCGCGAATGGTGATGCGGGCGTGGCTGGTGCGTCCGCGCGCGTCGATGTTCGTCATGGTGAACGTCAGGCCGACGCCGACGATCACCGAGAAGAAGGATTCGAGGGCCTCGACCGACACCATCTTGTGCAGCATGTCCCGGTTGTCGAGTTGACGGTCGAGGCGGCTGTTGCGCTGGGTGCGTTGGTTTTTGAACAGTTGAGTCTCGTCCGACGGAAGGAACCCGGTACGGCGCAGTTCCGTCGCCAACTCCTCGCGCAGCACGCGGTCGGTGCCCTGGTCCACCCGCACCAGGCTCTGGCCGAGGCCACGCCCTTCCTGGAGGTGCCGGGGCAGGCGCTGCCGGGCTGGCTGCTGCTCCGGACCGGCGAAGCGGACCGCGTCCGGTCGGTGTGGCACCGCGGACTCCTCGACGAGGGCGCGTACCTCGGGGCGCAGCCCCTCCAGATCCACCTGTAGCCCATGGTCGAAGGCGTCCGCCTCGGGCACGACGAGCACCACGCTGCTGTCGACCGTGTCCGTCGCCGACGGCGGCGGGTACGGGAGATCGAAGAGGATGCGTGGTGCCAGTTCGCGCGGGAGGACATCCACCGTCGCCGACAGCGTCAACGGCAGTTCGTGCGCGGACGTCATCCCGGTCTCCCGGCTCACCTGTACCCAGAGGTTGCCACGTCCGCTGGCGAGGCTGTCGGAGTCAGTCCAGGTGTAGCTCGCCTCGACCCGCGGACCGAGCGCGAGGCCGGGTGTCGGCAACAGACTCGCCTCGCCGAAGACCGTCGCGGTGAGCCCGTTCTCGGCGCTCTCGCTGTTGCTCTCGCCGACGATCGCGGTGCGGACCCGCTCGATGTGGGCCGTTGAGGTCGTCCGACCCAGTCGCTGGTCACCGTCGGGGTGGCGGCTGGCCTTGATCACCACCCGGGCGATCTTGCGACCCTGGTCGTGCAGGAAGAACTCGTACCCCTGGAATGCGACGTCGAGGTGCGCGTCCAGGTGGTACACCTTCTGCACCAGTTCCGCCCGGGCCGAGTGACCCGTGTCCAGGTCCAGACGACGCTGACGCAGACTGCTGAGGATCGCGTCGACGAGTGTGTGCAGACGCTGCAGCTGAGCGGCGTAGAACGTCGCGGGGATGTCCTCGGATCGCAGGCCCGTGGAGACGGAGCTGTCGACCGGTCCCACGGCGCGCACCAGTTGACCCGGGGGTTGTTGCAGGTACTGGCTGGGAAGGGCAACGCTGATCCGCTCGCCCGGAGTGACGGTAACCTGCGAATCGCGCAGCACCGCGGCAGCCCAGGGCAGTCGGAACTGGGCTTTCGTGCGCACCAGCGCGGTCAGCCGACCCGCATAGCTGACGTACGTCAGCTTGTCCCGGACGTCGAGAACGTGGCCGCCCTCGGCGTCCTCGATATGACCGGTGCCCCTGGTGATCACGTTGGCACGTAGGTTCAGACCCGCGCCCACCTTCAGCGCCTGAACAATGCCGGGCACCAGCCCGAGCCCGATCGAGCCCGAAACACCCGCCCGGAAGGCGCTGCCCTGGCCGGTCTGCCCGCGAGCGTGGGCGCCGGTCTGGAAGATGGCGTTGACCGACTCGATACCGGCGAACCCCGCGGCGGCGTCATTCCCCGCCTCCGCGTTCGGGTCGAACTCGATCCTCGGATCGCTGATCTCCAGCGCAACCAACACCTCGGCGTCACCCAGCCGGATCACACGACTGTCGCTGACCAGGTAGCGGTAGGTCGACAGCAGCTGTTGCGGCAACATCTGCCACTCGACCGGCGACACCGTGACCCCTCGTTCGTCGAGGGCCTGTCGCAGCACGACGATGAGCTGGTCGACGCCGGGCAGGCCGGTCTGCGGGATACCGAGGCCGCGGACCCGCAGGCTCGCCGCGCCCATCCGGCGGTGTTCGGCCGCGAGGTCGGGAGCGAGAACCTGACCGGTGGACTCCGGTCCCCGCTGGTCCGTCTCCAACCGCGCCGGCTCCGCGTCGTCCGGCCGGTCCACACCGGACCGATCCGGTCCGGCATCCCGGGGGCCGTCGCTGGCGTCGGGCTCGACCACGACAGGCAGATCCGGCGTACGGCTCCGCTCGGGCCCTTGCTGCCGGGGTACGTCGACCGCGCCGCTCTCGGCTCGGTGAGCGTCACGGGCGTTCAGAACGTGGGCATGTTGTTCGGGAGTGATGGTGAACCCGGGATCCAGCACCACCAGGTGGTGACTGAGGTCGACGAAAGCCCTCTGCCGGGCGTCGAGCACCGGACCGGCCGGTCCATCCGGCAGGCCAGCGACACCGCGCTCGACGAAGCCGAGTTCGGCGATCGCGGTGCGCAGCGTCTCGCGCGACGCCTGGTGCTGCTCCGGCGTGAGCGGGAAGCTCGTCAGGCCGTGATTGGCCAGCACCGCGTCAAAGGAGCGCTGGAGCCCGTCGAGTGTCCACTGCTGCTCTAGCCGATTGCGAAGCCGCCCCAGCGCCCGGCGTACCGCCTGAGCAGACGTGGCCTCCTGGCCCGACCCGCCCGCAGTCTGCCGCACCGCCGCGTCCACCGCCCGCTGGTGCGCGGCCAGCAGCGGGTACGGGTCGACCGTCTCGGCAGCCACGCGAAGCGCACTTGCGTGCTGCGACGGAAAGAGAGGTTGGACGGGGTCGAGAACCAGGGGCATGCGGCTGTGCTCCAGAGCCCGTCGGCCCGCCTCGTCGAGCGAGCCGCCACGTGTACGGAGCCGCTCCAACGCCCTGATGTCGTCCTGGATCAGTTTGATCCCCGCGGCTCGCTGCGTGTCCGTCAGCGGGAACGGAGCCAGCCCATTGCGGCGCAGCATCTCGGTGAAGAGCCGCTGCACGTGCTCCTTGTTCGCCTGCACGGCCTGCAGGGCTTCGAGGGCCTGCTTCGCGGCCTCAAGACGTGTGCTGTCGACCGTTCGCAGACCGTGCAGGTCCTCGCTGTCGCCCTCGGCAATCGCCCTCCGTACCGCGCTCTGCCACTCGTTGAAGTCGGTCGGCGCACGGGCTGGTCCCGGCACGGCGAGCGTGGGCTCGGGCCCGGCGCCGACCTGAACGTCCGGCTGGGCGTCCAGGTCGGTGTCAGCGGTCCTCGCTTCGGAATCGACGTCGGTCCTGGCGTCGGCCATCAGCTCGGCGTCGGCCCTTGGCTCGGGGTCGGCCCTCAGCTCGGCGTCGGCCCTTGGCTCGGGGTCGGCCCTCAGCTCGGCGTCGACTCGGGGTGCGTGTCCGGTGTCGTCCGGTCGAACGTCGGTGGGGTCGGCCTGCTGGACGTCCGTCGGCCGACCCGGGACGGGCGGTAACAGGACTCGCCCGTCGACCAGGCTGGCGAGGTCGGCCAAGACCGCCTCGGTGACGCCCCGCGGGGACTGCCGGAGGTCCAACACCACCTCGGCGCGTGCTCGGGGGTGCAGGTGTTCCAGCGCGGCGGCCAGCCACCTGGGGTCGACCGAGTGACGGTCCGGCGTGATCCGGATCGGCTGGTCGGCCACCGGCCCGCGGGCCGAATCGGGCACCGCCGTCGTCAGGTGCACGGCTAGGCCACCGGGCACCGGGGTCAGCTGGCGGACGATGCGTGAGCGTCCCGGGTCGACCTGCAGGAGCGCCGGCTCCACCCCCGTGGTCCAGAACTGCCAACGGGGGATGCCGTGCAGGACCAGATCGAGCGGTTGCCCGTCGGGTACGCCGTCCACGATGGCCATGATCGCCGCATGCGCGTCGGGCGGCACGACGGTGTACGACGTGCCAGGCAGACCAACCGTGATCCGGACGGCATCTCCGCGCGCTGCGGGATCCGGTTGGGGCCCGCCGGCCGCATCGGCGTCCGGCCTGATCCACAGGCCGTCACGGGTCTGCTCGGTGACCCAGCCGGCAGCCAGCGGCCGCCTGATGGGCGCAGCGGTCGGAATGGTCTGGGCAGGTTCCGTGTCGGAAAGGGAGCTGGCCGCCTCGCTCGGCAGCGCCGGTACGGTGGGCGTGAAGACGATGTCCGCCGCCAGCTCAGGCAGGGTCGCAGCACCACTCCACGACTGGGACAGGGGGCCGTCCGAGGCGGCCATAGTCTGCGCGAGCGCGGCCGCGACTGCCTGCGGCCCGCCCGACGGTACGGTGACGAATCCACCCGCCACGGTGGGCAGTTCCTGCAACGCGCGGACCGACGCCAGCACCCTCAGACCCGGAGTGGTTGTCGCGTCGGGAAACGGTCGCCGGAGGTCCGCGAGCTGATCGGGAGTGATCCGTCCGGCAGCGGTGACGCGGAGGACGTAACTGCCCGGCAGGCGTCGCGCCACCGACCTGATCACGTCGACCGGCATCCGTGCCGGATCGACGAACAGCAGGCGGTGACCTTCGATGGCCGGTTGCGCCACAGCCGCCACCACGTCGGCAAGCTCCGGCGTGGCGGCCAGCAGCAGCCCTGCCGCTACGGCGACCAACCGCATCCCGTCGGGGAGCGCCGCCGCGATCGTGGCGACCGGCGCCGGGGTCAACGGGGCCGTCGACACCGAGGGCTCGGCGACGAGCGGCGGCACGTACCGGAGACCCGCCCGATCGGCCGATTCGAAGTACAGGCCGGTCGGGTCGACAAGCGCCAGCGTGACCCGGGCCGGACCGGACGACGACGCGGCGGCGGTTCGGATGTCGGGCAGGGGCACGAGGTGACCCGCCGTCGTGATCAGCACCTGCTGGCCGGCGTGCGCATAGCCCTCCGGCAGCAGCCGCCAACCGTCTGTGGGCAGGAGGACGTCGTGGGGAGCGTCCACGGCGCTGGCTGTGGGCAGGGGCACGTCGTCGGAAGCGTCCACGGCACTGGCCGCGGGTCCAGGGGCGGGCCGGACTCGGACCCGCCAGCGACCCGCGCCATCCGGGGACGGGCCGGGCACGGGCCCGTTCCGACCCAGCAGGTCACGGGCGAGCGCGTGGGCGGCATCTTCATCGCCGTCGGAGTGCAGGACCTCGGCGACGCGGCGGATGGCGTCCAGGGCGCGGGGCACCTGCTCCGCCGTCCATGGCCGTCGAAGATGCTGCTGCACGATCTCACCGGCGTCCCTGATCGCCGCGCTGGGCACGCCTTCGCGACGCCCGGTCGCCGCCGTGGGTCCGACACGCACGGCGGGATGCGGAAGGACGATCCGCCGAACGGTCTCCCACCGCCACCTGGGCGCCGATGGGCGTCGGCGATGCGCGTGGACCGTGGTCGCCACTGGACGCGGACGGACCGGCTGACCGTCGACGTTCCGCACCTCGAAGACCCGGCGAGGTTCGGCCTGGCGCCGCCCGCGCCAGAACCGCCGGTGAAGCCAGCGCAGCCAGCGCCGCCGCAGCCGGTTGAACCGGTCCAGCCGGCTCAACGGCGGGCGTGAGTGAACCGATCCGGCGTTGGTTCCCGGCGCGCTCCGGCCATCGGTCGAGGGATCGACGACGCCGGCTGCCGCGTCACTGTCGGCGTGTGCGGACTCGGCGTGCGGGCGCGTCGGTCCGGCTTGCGTCGGTCTGTCGCCAGTCAGGATGGCGTCGTAGTGTCCCGCTCTGGTCTCCCTCAGCACGATCGGCTCGCCGACGTAGCGGTGGGGCCCCACCCGGTGGAGCTCGTACCCGGAATCCGGCAGCGGCCGAGCAATGGCCAGTGGACGGCCGAGCACCTCCGCCAGCATGGCGGCGAAGCCGGCGCCATACCTGCCGTCCCAGCGCCAGTTACGTATGTCGGCACGGACGCGCTGACGCTCTCGTTCGGCGGGCATCGCGCGGGGCGAACCAGCGGCTGTTGCTTCCGATCCTCGTGCCGTGATGATGAGCCGGTCCAGCACGTCCCGGTAGGGATCCCCACGTAGGAGCTTGGCGAGGTGGGCCGCCAGGGCGTTCGCTGTGTCGCTCGCGACCGCTTCGCGAAGCAGCGGTGGAATCGTTTGGGGAGCCGTCTGCGCCTCGGTCAGGCTCTCCAGCCACCGCCGCTGCTCATCAGTGAAGCCGCCGAGTTGTTGGACCCGGCCGGGCTCGGCGACCATGACCGCGTAGAGCAGCGAACGGCCATCGGCCGGACTCTCCACCACCACCGCGGCAGCCGGGATTCCCAATCCTTGAACGGCGGTGGCTGGAAAATCAGCCGGAAACATTGGCGCGCTATCGTTTTGCTCGTTGTCGAGGGCTTCCTGCGGGACCTGAGGGGAGGTTTCGTCCGGGGTGGGTGTGAGGCTGGGTGAGGCATTCGGGTCGGCTGGTCGACCGCCGTCGGTGATGTGCACATCGGCGAATGCCGGGTCCGCTACCGTGACCGGCCCGAGGTCGTGTTGAGCAACCTTGCCGTCAGCCGTCTGCACCAACCGCACCGGCACCCGCAGCGCCGCGGGAAGATTCAGCAGATCTCCCGACGGGTCAAGCGTAAACTCGGTAAACCACCGACCTGGCGTCGCCTGCACCTCGATCAGCAAAAAACCACCGTCTCCCGGCCGGCGCCACACCAGCACCACATGAGACGGCTCGTTCGGAGGGCTTGTCACCACGGCCGTAATCGCGCCCGATCGCAGCTCAACCAGC
>NZ_JBFAQS010000028.1:0-61239 GCF_040678875.1 Micromonospora sp. NPDC049274 | reverse complement strand
CGAAGTGGCGGGGAGAAGATGCGGCAGGCCAGCGAGCAGCTCTACGCCGGTCAGGCCCCGATCGTCGCAGTGTCGTGGTCACCGGTGACCAACCCGCACTGGCCGGCCGGCGGACTGTGGATGTCCTTCTACGCCGCGTCCGGCCTGCACGAGCAGGACGTGTTCACCGACCCAAAGGTGCTAGCCCGCGCCCGGGGGATGCTGCCGCCGCTGACCGTCGACAACGAGGCGTGCCTGGCCTGGCGACCCGACGGCTACCCCGTCGACGAGTTCCAGCTCCCCGCACCGGACGCGCCGATGACAACCTTGAGCTGGACGCGGCTGGTGTTCGCGGCGTTCCAGCTCGCCGCGCAGGCCAACCTCGCCGAGTCCGAGCAGCTGACCACGGCCCGGCCGGAGCGCCGCCGGACCGAACGCGCCGGCCTACCGCCCCGTGACGTGCGCGTGGCCCGGCTGCGCCGCGCCTTGAGCGCCGACCGCGACTCCGAGGCCGACCGGGGCAACCGGGAGTGGCGGCACCGGTGGGTCGTGCGCGGGCACTGGCGCAAGCACTGGTACCCCAGCCTCAACGACCACCGGCCCCTGTGGATCGCGCCGTACCTCAAGGGCCCGGCCGATGCGCCCCTCATCGGCGGCGACAAGGTCACCATCATCAACACCCCGCCCGCCCAGCGGGAGGGGCAGTGAGCATCACCCTGTCCGGTGAGCTGCTGCCCGCCGGCCCGGCCTCCCACGGTGGGGGCCCCCACCGTGGCGGTTGCCGGACCTGATCCCTGGCCCGAATCGTTGAGCAGGCCATGACGGATGCGCACCACCTGCGGGACAACCCAGCGCGGTACTACGAGGTGCTGGGACGGGTCATGTCGGCCCTGCGCGAGACCAGCGCGCTCAACGGCGCCACCCATCTCGACTGGTGGCCCGGCAACGGCGGCCGAACCTGGGAGATCGAGTGGCAGGGCGGTCCCTTCCCGGCCGAGGTAGCCGCGCGGCTGCTGGGGGTGCCGGAGCTCGGCGTCGACGACGAACAGGGCGAGCACGCGGTACGCGGCCTGATCTCGACCGGCCGGGGCGAGAACGAGCGCGCGCACCTGGTCGTGCTCGCCGTGCCGGTGAACCTGCGCGCGATCGACTCGATTGGCACTAGCCAGGTCTGGGCAACCCTCACGCAGCGGTAGGGGCAAGTCGGGACCGTGGCGTTAACGCCTGACTTACGCAGCTCGACGGCTACCGGCCGTCGGCGCTCTCAGAATCGCGCACACTCTCGTGATGATCCGATGCCATAGGGTTAGCGGCATGGTCGATGTGGACGACGAGCTGGACCACCAGGGCATGGCGATCGAGCTGATCGACGCCTTTGTCGAACACGACGCGGCAGGCCTGGCCGCGCTCGACGCCACTGGCCGGGCAGAGCAGGTCCAGGCCCGGCGGGCGCTGTATGACTACGTCGACCGGATCTGGGAGGACGCCAAGGCCCGCGGCTTGGACCCGGCGGTCCGGCCGGACTGGAACGTCGTGGCCGGGCTGCGGGACCTGACCAACGCGCTGGTCGAGCAGGCCGGGCAGGCGCAGGCCGACGCCGGCGAGGACTGAGCCGCCGATGGCCGACGCCGGCTCGCGGTGGCCAGCTCGGCGGCCGTCGTGGCACCGCCGACAGCCCTCACACCTAGATCATCTATTCGGCCCCTGGTGTCGCGGTTCTTACCAACACCTCAAGTGGTGTAGCCCCGCCCCAGCGCAGTGGAAGGTCCCGCTTTTGGCGGGGCCTTCTGCGTTTCAACAGACTGACCGTTGGTGCTGACAGAACCGCGCTGACCTGCACTGGAGGGCGGAACTTGACGGCTAGCTGTATCGGGTAGCTAGACCGATACCCAGCAGGCTCATCTGCGCTACTTGATGCCGGTGCGGTACTTCATCGCGCCGACCTTGTTGCCGAACATGAAGAACAGGGCGGTGACGATCTGGGCCTGGTCTTCTTCGTTCAGCGGCTCCCACGCCTCGTAGATGTCCTCCATCTCAAGGTCGCTGGTGCTGAGGGTCCGCTGGTTGAAGAGCCGGCGGGCCGCCTCGTGCTGCTCGTCGGTGAACGTCAGCACCGGCACCTGCTTTCGCAGGTCGTACTGCTCTGGCAGCGGCGTTCTGACCAGTTCCTCCGGGTAGCGCGCGGACATGATTCGCATCGCTGTGTTGACCAGGTGCAGCGCCAGGAGAGACCCCATTCCCATCTGGATGATCCCCATGACCTCATCGAACGAGGCGGCGTCGGAGATCCCGATCGGGGTGTCGATGTCGTTGTCCAGACGTTCCATCGTCAGCGCGAAGTTCTCCAGCACCTGGCCCGGCTGGATGATGATCCTGTCGTCGCCGTCGAAAATGCTCGCCCGAGGGTGATGGTGATCCATGAACTCGTTAACGGCGCGGTCGTTGTCGTCCGGCGGCGGGGTGGGTCGACGGCGGAAAAGGCCCATGCTGAGTCTCCCGAGGGTCGATGACGAACATGAAGGGTCACCGTACGTCAAAGGTGTGTCAACTCTCAGCAATGGAATGGTCTGTGGCCAGGAGGCGGCCCGTGGCGACTCTGGACGTTTCGTGACGAGACGGTCAGGATGGGCTCACGAGTGGTGAGGTGCGGGCGCGGCGGGCGAAGCTGCCGCCAGCGGTCCGGGAGCGTCGGATGGCCCAGAGCGCGGCTGTCGGGCTTGTACCGCCAGCGACGTCGACGAGCCGGCGCGGCCGGCGCGGTGGGCGGACCTGCCCGCCGACGAGCGTCGCCGGCGTGAGGCCCAGCGCGACGCCGACCGGTCCCGCACCGCCTCCGGCGAAACGACGGTGTCGGCGGCCGAGCGGCAGCGCCGCGCCGAGCAGAGCCGCGTCGCCCGTGCGGCCGCCGCGATCGACGACGCGATCCACCGTACGGTCTACGGCGTTGACATCAACATGATGTCCAAGGACGACTGGTGACCCTCGACGTCGCCTTACAGGGGACACACCCCCTTGCATTCTCGGCCCGCCGCAACGTCAGTGACACCACCGCGCCCGGGCTCGCTCGACAGGTCTTTCTACGGGGCGTCGCCGTCCACTACACATAGCGTGTGGAGCACATCTACTGGAACCTCGGCTCGTACGCGCGTGGCGCCGTGTTTGAGGTCGGGCTGCACGGCTCGACCGCCCGGGTCTGTCTCATGGACGGCGAGGAGTACCAGGCCTACCTCGACGGCGACGAGTACGAGTACGTCGGCGGCTTCTGCGATTTCACCCCCGTCGTCCTGGAGGTGCCCTACGACGACGACTGGTGGCTTGTCGTCGACAGCAATCCCGATCCACTCAGGGTGACGTGGAACCAGGTCTTCGACTGACTTGCCTTTGATCGAGGGATCACGCGATGACTGTGTCAGCTTTGCTGACCCACCCACAGCCACTTCGCCAGATGACTCGGGTCGGGTGGGAAGACGGCTGTGGGCCAACACGACGGGCTAGGGAGGATCGTTTACAGGGAGCCCGGGGTTGACGGGAGTCAACCCCGGGCTCGGTAGGGCTACCTCTGGCCGTCCCGGTTGCGAGCCAAGATGGCGACCAGGTGTAGCAGGTGAGCGATGGTCCTGGCCGTCGTGGCCAGGCCATCGCGACCGGTGGCGTGCAGGATCTCTCCCGCCGTGTCGGCCGCGGTGGCTATGGCCATGACCGCCCTGGTCCCTCCCCTTCTCGTCGCTGGCTGCGACGGCGCGGTGGACGGACGCTTGTCGTCTGGGGTGCCTGACCCCTGATCATGTATCTCTGGCACATGTGACCTGAGATCCACGACGAGCGTCCTGTCATTGCTCAGGACTCATGAGCGGGTCCTGGTCTTCCTAACGTCGTAGCGCAGCCATAGGTACCGCACGAGAGTCGCTCGCGTCTGGATTTCTCCCGCAAGGTCCTCGAAAAAGTAGATCTTCGATCGCGAGCCAGCACCCACTCAGTGGATAAGCTTCGTTATCCACTGAGTAGCGCTACGATCTCAGCGGATAACGTGGTTTAGCCCTGGCTGAAAGTCCGACCGGCACTCAGTGGATAAGAAGGACGGTGGACCACCGTGGCCCGGACCGCGACCGCGAAGGTCATCGCGCTACGCCCCGCGGACCCGAGGGCGGCGGTCGACGGGGCCCTCACGGCGCTGAACCGCCACCTCGACCGCTGCGCCCTGGCCGCCAACACCACCAAGGCGTACCGGGCACGCACCCGCGCGTACGCGGCCTGGCTCGGCGAGCACGCCGGCGAGCACCCGGACGCCTTCGTCGACCAGGTCGGCGCCGAGGCCGCCGTCACCGCCTGGCGGCGGCACCTCATCACCACCAAGGCCGGCCCGTCCACCGTGAACCAGGCCCTGGCCGCCGTCGACCTGCTCTACGAGATCGGCGCCGGACTCCGGCTGAAGGTCAAGCGAGCCCGCGTGCCACGCCCCGGCGAACCCGACGCGCTCACCCCCAAAGAGCAAGGTGCCCTCGAACGGGCCGCCGACCGCCGCGGCGTCCGCGACGCCGCCATCGTCGCCGTGCTGCTCTACACCGGCGCCCGGGCGGAAGAGTGCGCCCGCCTCGACATCGACGACCTCGCCCTCACCGCCCGCACCGGCACCATCCGCCTGCACGGCAAGGGCGACGAGGTCCGTCAGGTGCCGGTACCGGCACCGGCGCGCGAACGGCTCGGCGCCTGGCTGCGCCATCGCGGCACCGAGCCGGGACCCCTGTGGACCGGGCAACGCGGTCGGCTCACCACCTCCGGCATCACCCAAGTGGTGCTCGCCGTCGGCGACGCGGCCGGCCTGCCCGGCCTGCGCCCACACCGCCTGCGCCACACCTACGCCACCCGGCTACGCCAAGGCGGCGCTGACTCTGCGCAGGTCCAGGCGCTACTCGGGCACTCCTCCCTGGACACCACAGCCCGCTACTTCCGGGCCGGCGTCGCTGAACAAGCCGCCGTCGTGGAACGCATCTTCGACTGAGACTCCTCGCGTCTCCGTTTGAGACGGCGTAAGAGTCCCTGGGAGAGACGCGGGGAAAATGGCCCGCAGAAGCTCGCACTCTCGGCGTGTCGTTGGGAAGTGGCAGAGCTGATCCGTACCGTCAGTCCCCAGCACTGCTGCAACTACACAACCTCCACTGTGCTGGCTCGCTTGATCGCCGGCGCGACCCGGGTGCTCCGGACGCGAGCACGGATGTGGAGGAGCGGTGGTCAAGGAGCAGGAGCCTGAGCCAACGCGGCCAGCCCCGCGAACCACGCGGGGCTGGCGTTGCGTGAGCCTCACGCTGGAGCTGGTCGCCTTCGTGGCGGCCCAACAACAGCGCGAGGACCTCGCCATGACGGCAAAGGCCCTCGCAGTGCTAGGACAGTGGGCGACGACATGGTTTGAAGGCCCTAGAAGTCGCTGATGTCCGCCGAGGGGTGGGAAGCTTGCTTCCCGCCCCTCTCTTCGTCTCGTCTGGTTGGCCGAATGCCCAACCAAATGAGGCACGAGCACGACGGTACGACACGCCGGTCAGGCGCAGAAGCACGCAACGCCGTGTGGCGGTCTACTTATTCGTCGTGAAGCCGTGTACCTGGAGTTGACTACTTCCCGCAGCGGATGCCCCGACCACACCCGTGGAACTGCTGCTCAGCCACGCTGCATCCCCGGTCGGCGACTTCGCCGGCGCCGACGTCGGCAGTCCCGGTCACGACCATGTCCATCCTGCGTGAGACTCGATGGTCACCGCCTGACCCGGCCTGCGCGCGGCTGGTCGCCCCGTTGGCCCCCGCGCCGCGAGCCCCACGGCGAAACACCAGAGGAGCCCCTCCCGTGCACGGTGCTCACCTTCCGTGTTGTCCCGCCGGGACTGGACACGCCCAGGTTGTCCTAGGTGGTGCCTCCCGCCGCGATGCTGACGCGCGGTCGACCCTGTTCAGGTTGACTCTCTGCTCATGGGTAGCACGGCCGAGGCGCACCGTTCCGGTCGGCTGGGGGTTACGGGGTGCGACTGTCGTGGATGCGACAGGGGGTTATAGCAGGCGTGAAAACGGAGGTTTTCAGGTGGGTGGGGGGTGCGGTGCGGGCAACTCGCCCAATCCAGATTTGATGGAACCGGTCAGGCCCACCAGCCAGCCGAATTGACCATCTGTCATCTCTAGTAACCCTGCGTGAGCCCACCGGACAGGCGTACTACTGGCCCCGGTACGGACGTCTGCACCCTAGCGCCGATCAACCAAAAAAGTGGCCCCTCCGAGGTCAGTCGGAGAGGCCACAACCCTTTGGCCATCGCTGCGTGAGATAGACCGTCGGGGAGCTGCGTCGCAGGTCACGAGCACTGTAGGGCCCCGCTGCGACCGTGCAAGTCTTGCACAGGGCGTGTCAGCATTGCAACACGCAATGGCCCAAAAATCTCGGTTACCTCGAAAAATTAAGTCCGAATTCGTATTGGCTCAGGCGAGCTTATCAATGGGCTATTGCTACGAGTTCCGGTCGAGAGGTTTTTTTCAAGTGGGCGTCAATGCGTCTAAACCTCTTCGCCTTCGCTTGACGCTCACCGGAACGGCGTGCGCTATTGATTCGGCCAAAGAATTCGGAGCAGTCCGGCTCTACTAACACATATGGAATGGCTCAACACTGTCCGTGCTTACACGACTACGGAATCACCTGGGCGCCGGGTCGAGGGCAAAAGTGGGGGACTATACCACAGGCGTACGACGGTCCGCCCCCGCGCTGACCTGCAACTCTGCGCACGCCGGCTCGCGCTACTCCGGTCGGCTCCGGTGTGACTGGCGTTGACGATTGTCGCCGTCAAACGTAATAACACGGGACCTGGAAAATCCTGCAAGGGTCCCTGCTGGGGTTATCTGGGATGGCTACCGGGATGGCTATCGGGATGGCTATCGCGAACCCTTAGATTCGACTTCAAGTTCAAAGTGGATTTACACGTGCACCCGTACGCGACTTGGCGTCAATGGGCAGTACCGGTAGGATCGGCGGCGGTCCACGGTGGTTTTCCGCCGGCTCGGAACGCGGAAGGTCAGATCCGCTGCCCGAGGGGCCACCATTTGGCCATCGCTGCGCTGAGGTAGGCCGAGGAGGTGATGAACTTGACCGAGTTGCGCTTCTCGCTGCGCGCTCCCCGGGCCGTGGTGATCTACGTCCTGGTGGTGGTGCTGGTCGTGCTGGGCTACGGCCAGTACGTGCTCTGACGACCGAGCGGGTGAAGAGGGCGGGTGCCACACGGCACCCGCCCTCTTGCTGCTCAGGGGCAGTGCGGTGCGCAGGTGCCGTACGGTCCGAGGGTGACCGTGGACTGGGGGCGGCTGACGCCGACGCTGCGGGTAGGGGAGTGGACCTGCCTCACGCACGGACGCATCCGCCCGGTCACCGGCGGCGTCGTCCCCGCCTGTCCACGCTGCGACGCACTCGCCCACCAGGTGCGGGTCGACAGGTCCGGCACGCGCCAATTCGTCGCACCCGCTCCCGCGTACTGCTCTGGACCCGGTCGGCATCCCCTGGGCCCGGGAGAGGTGATGGTGGGATGGACGCCGTGCCCGTGCCCGCCACCGGACACGCACCGCGGCCACCACAGATGGACGTGTCGTCGATGCCCGTCGACGACCTACCACCCCGCGTTGGCGGCGACCTGACCGGCGAGCGATGCCGTGGAATCAGGGGTTACCGGCGTCGGGAAGCTGGGCCAGCACTTCCGGCGGGGCCGGCTCGACCGGCAGAGGTCGGGGCTCGGTGTGCTTGTCCGGCCCGCACCGGCTGAACGGCCCGTACTCGGCGGCCAGCGCGGCGAGGTGCGGGTCGAGGTGGTCACGCCACCAGATGCTCATGCCAGTCTGCGGGTCGCTGACCCGCAGCGTCTCCCACGCACGCCAGAGCGCGTACAGGCGGGAGATCGCCTCGGGGTGCGCCCACCACCGTGGGCACCAGTTGATGCCGCTGGTCGGGCCGGAGGCGAGGCGCCGCTCGACGACGTAGGCGAGGTAGTCGCCCACGAACGCCTCCACGTTGCGGTAGAGCGGCTCCGGCGCGGCCGGCTCGGCCGCCGAGGGCTCGGGGGGCGGCGGGGTCGCGCCCGGGTCACCGGCGAGTTGGCCGAGTAGCGCGCTGAGGTCGGCGACGGCGTCGGCGGCCGGCCCGGCGGTGGGCGTGGTCATGAGGTTGGCTCCGGTGAGACGTCGGGGGAGAGGGTCCAGTCGGTGCGGCCGGTGGGATCCCAGTGCGCGATCGACGCGCGGATCGCCGCCGCGTACGGGCCGTCCTGCCAGGGAGCGGTGCGGGCGAGCGCGGGCGGGGCACCGGAGGCGTAGACGACCATCCGGCCACGGGGCAGGGCGTGCAGGTCGGAGACGTCGAGGATGCGCTGGCGGCGGGTGGCGTGCGAGACGGACCGCTGGCCCCACCCGGATCCGCTGCTGCTGGTCGACCGGGTGGCGACGTCGTGCTCGCCGATCAGCTTCGACAGCTCTTCCAGCCAGTCCGGATCGGCGACGCCGCCGCCGTAGGTACGCACGTTCGCCGCCGACCAGAGCTTGCGCATGCCCTCGCGTCCCCACACGTCGACGCCCTGGGGGTAGGACTGCAGGATGGTGATGATCGGCAGGCCGTGGGAGCCGTAGTAGGAGTAGAGGTTGGGCAGTTGCCGCAGGCGGCAGATGTTCGCGGCCTCGTCGAGGATGCTCAGCAGCGGCGGGTCCAGGCGGCGTCCGGCTGAGGCGCGGGCGCGCAGCTCGCCGGCGCGCAGGACGGCGTCGGTGAGGGCGGCGACCAGCGGGGCGGGGGAACCGGGACCGCCCTGGGAGAGCAGGTACAGCACATCAGTGCTCACCACGAACGCGGCCGGGTCGAACTCGAGGACCCCGCCACGGGTCGGTGGGGTGACCCACGCGGTGACCGCGGGCTCGGTGAGGCACATGAGCATCTTCTGGGCGCCGGCGTAGATGCCGCCGCGGGTCTTGTCGGGCATGTTGACCACGCCGGAGACCGCGTCGGCGGGCAGCGCGAAGCCGTGCTCGCGCAGCAGCATCGCTGGCTCGTCGTCGCGAGGGCTGACCGCCCACCGGTACGCGGCGAGGATGTCCCGACCCGAGCAGGCGGCGGCCAGCAGCAGGTTCGCCACCAGTTCCTCGCTGGAGGGGTCGAAGAAGGCGTCGCGGCTGACGCCGGGCTCGCGTTCGGCGGCGGCGAAGTGCTCGCCGAGGCGGCGGGCGTCGGTGATGGTGGCCACGGCGCGCAGCGGGTTGAACCACATGCCCTGGTCGGTGCCGAGGATGTGCTGCGGGTCGAACGCCCACACCGTTCCGCGTTCGGCGCGCAGGTCGCGGGTGGCGTCGACGATGTCGCCCTTGACGCTGGTGACCAGCGTGGGCCCGGGGGCGGCGACGATCGCGGGGATGGCCCGGCTGGTCGTCTTGCCGGTGCGGGGTCCCCAGATGTCGACGGCCATGTCCTCCCAGGACTGGCGCAGCGGCATCCCGCCGGCGACGGTGTAGGCGATCAGCACGCCGAGCTGGTCGGGGTCGGGCCGGACGACGTCGGCGAGGCTGGGCCGCAGCCGGCGACCGCTGTCGGCGACGCCCTTCGGGCTGAGGTGGGCGAGATCGGTGCGGCTGGCCATCCGCCGGGCGGCGGAGTCGACGCGGGTGCGCCGTCGGCGTGACCATCGCCAGAAAGCCACTGCCGTGGTGGTCAGCAGCGCCAGGGCGCCGACCTCGATGGCCACGACGAGCGTGCATGCGGTGGTCCAGGAGATCTCACCGTTCAGCACGGCGGTGGCCACCCGGATCGGGCTGCCGCCGGTGTATCCGGGCGGGTGGGTGAGCGCGACTGGCAGCCATACCCCGCTGGCGGCGACCAGGGCCAGGGCAGCGATGCCACCGGCGAGCAAGCCGGCGTCGTCCTGGCCACCGCGCGGCCCGGCGGGGCGGCGGCTCACGCCATCGTCCAGCGGAAGTCGGTGTTGCCGAGCCTCATCTCCGTCTCGGTGGGTTCCAGGTGCACCGGTATGCCCGGCCGGGATCCGACCTTGATCAGGAAGTTGCCCCGGCCGACGGTGCCGCTGCCCTCGGCGGCCGTCCAGGACGGCGGCGCCGACCACGACAGCACCTCACGGCGTTCGGCCTGCGACAACGGTCGGACCCGGGAGACGGAGTCCAGCTCCTGCTCCGAGCAGGGGCCGATCATCAGCACGGCACTTCTCTCGGCGAAGCCGCGGGCTTTGGCCCGGTCGTGAGCGGTGGGTAGCGCTTCCAGGTCTGCCAGGGAGTGGGTGATGAACGCGGTCCCGGTGCCCTTCTGCCGGTTGAGGCGGGTCAGGCCGTCGGCGCGGTCGACCAGGCCGTGCCCGACGCGCAGCGCCCGCCACAGCTCGTCAAGGACGGTGAAGAACGTGCGGGCCGGGGCGAGGCCGAGGTCGGCCATCAGGTGCGCGGCCTCGACCTGAGCGAAGCCATAGGACCAGGTCGACAGCAGGGTCGCGGCGGTACGCAGTTCGTCGGTGTCGTCGATGCTGGAGATGTCCACGCACACGGCGGGGGTATCGAGGCGGATCGCCGTGGTGGTCTGACCCTCGAAGGTGTCGCCGAGCGGACCGTGCAGCAGCGCCAACAGGGTGCGATGCAACCCGTTGGTCTCTTCCCGGAAGCGCGGCAGATCCTGCTCTTCCTGCCAGAGGGTGACGGCGCGGACGTCGGCGGGGGCGTCGCGCAGGATGCGCAGGACGTCGGAGAGCACCGGCGGGGTGTCGGTTTCGCGTTCGGCGAGGTAGCGCAGCGCGGCGGCGAGGACGGTGGTCTCATCCGAGCTGACGGGCCCGCGCCGGATCAGGGTGGCCAGGGCGACCAGCATGTTCAGCCGCCGGTCGGTGACGGCCGCGCGCACGACGGCGCCGGTGCGCTCGTCGACCCGGTCGAGGACCTGGCGCCACGGGCCGGCGTCGAGGGGGTTGATCCGGTCGAGGCCGGGCCCGATGCGCAGGACCTGCCCACCGAGGGCGCGGACCAGTTCGGCGTAGTCGGGCTTGAGGTCGCCGAGGATCAGCGGAGTGACGCCCTGGGCGGTGAGGCCGAGGACCATCCGCCGCACGGCCGTGCTCTTGCCCATGCCGGGTTCGCCCTCGATCCACACCGACGGGTTGTTGATCAGGCGGGCGCGGGTGTACCAGGAGATCGGGTCGAAGCAGACGGCGCTGCCGGTGTAGAGGTGCCGGCCGATCGGGACGCCGATCATCGGCGTCGACGCGCCGGTGCCGAAGGGGAACAGGCCGCAGACTTGCACGGTGGTGCCCCGGTACTCGGTGGGCGCTTCGATGTACGACCAGGCACCGCCGCCCGGCCCCGTGTAGCCGAGTCGGCCGGGGCGGCGGCCGGCTGGTCGCCGTGGCGGGGCAGGGGCGGCCTCGCGGGTGCTCTTGGTCATGCTGGCGTCCTAGAAGGGGATGGTGGTGTGGGTGGGCAGCACCACGCCAGCGGGCAGGCCGGCGGCGAACCCGGCGGCCTGGCACCCGTACATCGGGCGCAGCACCAGGCGGGCTTCCCCGGCGCGGGCCTGGATGACGCCGCTGGCCTCGTCGAGCTGCTTCTCGTCAGCGACGGTGGCGGTGACCAGCACGCTGAACCGGACGACCCCAGCGCCGGTGGCCTCTTCTTCAGCGGCCTGTTCGGCGGCGGCCAGGTCGGTGAGGTCGCGGGCGCTGGCGCGGTGCTTCTTGGAGGCCAGGAACCTCGCGTCGCGCTTGTCGGACTCGACGAGTCGGGCTGCCTCACCGGGGGAGTACGGCCGGTAGATCATCGTCACGCGCTTGCGCAGCAGTTGCGGGTCGGGGTCGGTCAGCCTGCTGAACAGCCGGGAGTACACCACCCCGCGTGGGGCCTCGACCATGCACCAGGTGCGGGAGATCCCGGAGTCGTGCCGATAGAAGTCCCAGCTCTCCCGGGTGGCCACGGGCCCGGCCTGGGTCCAGTCGGGGGTGAGCTGCGGATCGCGGGCGAGGTCCAGGGCGGCGGCCGGGTCGTAGGCGGCGCGTACCACCGCGGCGAGTCCCCGAGCAGACATCGGCGTGATGCCGGCGCCGGTGGCGCCGGTCAGCCCGGAGTGCAGGTGCGGCAGACGGGCGGCGACCTCCCGGCAGACGTCCTCGGGCGTCATCGATCGCCCGGGTGGGGTGGTGTAGGTCAGCGACACCCGGGTGTCGACGGTCGCGGATCCGGCCGGGGACGACTCGACTACCTCGTTGAGGACCTGCAGGGCCAGCGCCGGCGCGTCGGGCCGGGAGGTCGCCGCGACTTCGGTGGCGAGCCGGGTGCCCGGGTCCGGCGTCGTTTCGATGGTGACTTGCGCCTGCACGAGCTGCGGTTCGCGCGACAGCGCGGCCAGCCACGAGGCCAGGTGCCCGACGCGGGCGTCGATGACGGCCTGGTCGACCAGGTCCATGCCCTCGGGGGCGCAGCGCAGGGTGACGGTGTAGTGCCGGCTCTGCGGGACCACGACCACGGCCACCAGTCCGGAGCGGCCGGTCTCGACCTCGTACACCTCGGATCGGGCCAGCACCCCGGGCAGTTGGTGGTCGGCGGCGACCCGGGAGGCGACGCCGGAGACGTAGATGTGGTGGCGGCGCGACCGGGCGAGCCACCACACCACACGGGCGGTGATGACCTGAAATCCGCTGCGCCCGTTGACTCGGATCGCCAGGGGGGTGAGAACGAGCAGGCCGGTGACGGCAGTGATCAGCGCGGCCGGCGGTGAGACTGTCAGCATCGCTGCGGCGAGGACCATGACCAGGAACGCGGCGATGGTCCCGGCTGGCCCGAGCCCGAACAGGCCAGCGCCACGGCCGAGCCGCCAGTTGCCGTAGGTGCGTTGCTCGCTGGGCCGCTCCCGCACTCCGGTGCTCACTCGCCCTCACCATTCGTCGCTCCGGACGCGGTTCCACCGACCTTGCGTACCGCCGCTGACCCGGCCTTCGCGGCAACGACGCCCCCGCCGACCGCTAGCCCGACTGGTCCAGCGGCGGCTCCTGCCCCCGCAGCCCCGGCCCCGGCGTTGGCCGCCCCGCTGGAGGCGCCCGCGCCCGCGCCCGCGCCTGCGGTGCTGGGCGCTGCCGCTGTGCCGCCGCTGGAATTGGCTGCGCTCGCCGTGCCCGTGCCGCCACCGGAGGGCCGGGAGGGCGGGTACGGGGGGTCGCTGGGATCCGCGCCGGCAGGGCGCCCCTGACCGCCGCCAGACTTCTTGCCTCCCCCTCCACCACCGCCACCGCCACCGCCACCGCCACTTGAGTTGGCCAGTCGCATGGCACCGGAGGCGAGCTGCCCGGCGGCGGATGTAGCGGCGATCGCGACGCCGCTGGACCCGCCGCCGGCCGACAGCACTGACACCGCTGGGGCGATGAGCCGCATCAGGGCGGGCAACGCCATGATGGCCATGCAGAACATGACCATGCCGGTGAGCACGTCGGTCAGGGTCTTGCCCTGGCCGAGCCAGAACACCGTGGCGTAGATCGTGGCGGCGGCCGGCTTGTAGAGCACGAGAGCGAGCAGCCAGGTGAGGTAGCGGTTGCGTACGGAGCCGCCGACTGCGGCGGCGGCGGGGAGTAGCCCGGCGAGCAGGACCAGGCCGGCGTTGCGGGCCAGCAGCAACAGCAGTTGCACCATCGAGGACAGGAACACCATGATCGAGACGCCGATCACCACGATGGCCGGCATTCCACCGGTGGCGGTGGCGGGGGCGAGCAGGAGGAGCCGTTTGCCGAGGTCGCCGTTCGCGGAGGCGCTGAGGATCCAGTCGGCGTAGGCGTCGCCGATTTCGATGAGGATCTGCACTGCCGGCACGCCGGCGCCGGCGAGTACGACCAGCGTTACCAGGTTCTTGGTGAGCGTGCCGGCCTCCTGGCCGTTGCGTTGCCACGCGATCTTGAGCGCGGCGAACAGCACCGTGCCTACGGCGATCGCCGCGACCGCCCAGTTGGTGTAGGCGCGTAGATGTTGGACCGCTCCTTCGGTCTGCGACACCACCGGGGTGGGGATGGCCAGCCACCCGGTGACCAGTGTCTTGAGCATCTCGGCGGCTGCCTGGGATGACTCTTCGGCGATCTGGTCGAGGAATTGGCCGGCGGTGCTGTCGAGGATTGCCTGACCGGGGACGCAGAGCGGATTGATGATGTTGCAGGCCACTACCGGGCACCCCATTCGACGACGCCGGTGAGGTCGGTGGTCACCCGGTTGAGCGAGATCCACGCCCCACCGGGAGGGGCCTGCATACGCCAGTCACCATCGCGCCAGAGCAGGGTCAGCGTCAGCACGTGGTAGCGCGGCGTGCCTGCTGACGGGGCGCGCAGCACCAGGCCGATCACGGCGGTGTCGGGGGTGTAGGACTGGTACTGGTAGCCGGCGATCTGGCTCAGCTCACCGGGATCGGACGAGTCGTCGGGGTTGTCGCGCAACGCGGCCAGGAGCTGCTCGCGGTCGCTGCTGGAAACGAACTGACCCAGGACGGTGGGCTGCCAGGAGTCGCGACCTGCGGAGGGGGCCGATCGCACCATGAGCTGCGCCGCCGCCATGAGAGCGCCCTCGGGGGTGTGGGCGTAGCCGGCGGCGGTCCCGCCGGAGATGACGTTGGGGCCGGCCGTCGAGCTGACGGGTACGGCGGTCTGACCGACCAGTTCCCATCGCACGCCGGCCGGTGCGGTGGTCGGTACGGCGGTGGGCAGGTCCTGCGGCGGTGTCGCCCCGCTTGGGGCGGGGGTCGCTGGCGGCGGGGTGCCGGCGGTGCCGTCGTCATCGTCGCCCGAGGCGATGGCGACCACCACGCCGGCGATGACGACGATCAGCACGAGCGCCGCGGAGGCGATGAAGCCGGGCCGCGTCCACGGGGGACGATCGGCGAAGTCCTGGGTTGCAGACGAGCGCGGCACGACGTTCCTCCTAGATCAGCGCGGAGACCACCGCGGACGCGCTTCCGATGAGGATGCAGGCGGCGAAGACCCAGCCGAGCGCCGAGACGTTGGTGTCGTCGCCGCGGCGGTGCGCCAGCGCCATCTTTCCGGCGGTGACGAGCACCCCACCCACGCACGCGGCGACGGCGAGGTTTGCGATCCACTTCAGGAGCGTGAGGACCTTGTCGCCGACACCAGGCGGTGCTTCACCGCTTCCCGGGTCTGGTACGGCGGCCGCCAGCGTCTGAAGCTGATCCAGGTGGTCTATCAGGGTCATCGTCTGCCTTCCCGGGGTGCGATCATCTGCCAGATTGCGCTGCGCAACGCCTCGACGTCCGGGGGAGTGCCAACGTCGCGCGGGTCGTCGGCGGCGAGTAGCGCGTCGACCCAGCCGACGCGCCAGATCTGCGGTGTCCATCCGCGCAGCAGTTGCAGCCGCTCGGTGGCGATGCGTGGTGGCCGCCGTGGTGATGCGGCGACCGCGACGACACCGAGCAGCGTCATCGAGGCGGGCATGCCCGCGCGTCGGCGCCACTGCTCGATTGCGCCGGTCGCCGCCCAGGTGCCGGCCGCAGACGCGCGGCAGACCAGCACCACTTGGGTTGCCGGCATCTCCGGCGTCAGCATGGGCCAGCCCTGGCCGAAGTCCAGCCCGAAGCCGACCAGTCGGGCGACGGTGCTCGCGCCGGCGCCGCCATGACACCCGAGCCACCACACCGGTGGCCAGGCGTCGAGATTCGGCGGAATCAGCGCGAAGGGCATCGAGGGTGCGATCCCAGGACGCGTACGAGATGCGACGACGGCAGGGGTTCTCACCGGCGATTCCGCCGGCGCACGCCGACACTCCCCGTCATGCGACGCCTCCCCCATGTGTCAAGGTCACCGACGAGTACCAGACAGTAGCACTGCGTTTGTGAATGGATCTATGGTGTTGGCTCTGCCGCGATAGGACGCGAAAGGCACCACGGGGGGAGGCGTCGAGTGGCACGCAGACGAAACGCATTTGTGTACGTCGATCATCTTCGTTGGTGCGGACGTGTCGCTGGTGGCCTCGTTCTCACGGGGTTGGTGATGGGCGGCTGCGCGAGCGCGGCTGAGCCGGGCACAGCAGACCCGCAGCGCCGTGGTCCCGTCTCCCCGACGGCCGTTGCCGGCGGCACCTCACCGTCAGCGCCGGCAGAGCGGCCAGGGACCGACGATCACGACCAGGAGCCGCCTCCGGTGAAGCCGCCACCGCCGGCACAGGCAGCACCGGTCGTTGCGGCATTCGCCGCAGCGTGGGCGCGCCCGGATCTCCCGGCGCAGGAGTGGCGGCGCGGGGTGGCACCGATGTGTGACGACGGCTTCGCCGACGCGCTGCGCACTGTGGATCCGGCGCGGGTGCCGGCGACACGGGTGACGGGCCGGCCGGTGGCTGCGCAAGGGCCCACCGAGGGCGCGGCGGTGTACGAGGTGGCCACGGACGCCGGCACGCTGACGGTCACGCTCGCGGCGGTCGGCGGCCGGTGGAGGGTCACTGGCAACGACTTCGTTCGAGCGGTGAGCTGATGGACCGTAAGGCTGTCGCGCTGGGCGTCGGGGTGCTGGCGGTGGTAATGGTGCTGTGCGGCGCCACGGTCGGGTTACCGATGCTGATGTTCGGCCAGGCGGAGGCGGAAGCCGCCGCGTGTGAGGTGCCCTCCCTGCCGGAGTCATCACCGGTGCCGGGGGCGGGACGGTGGGACGGGGCGGCGACGACGAACGCGGCCACGATTGTCGCGGTCGGCCGGCAGCGCCAGGTGCCGCCGCGTGGGTACGTGATCGCGCTGGCGACCGCGATGCAGGAGTCGACGCTGCGCAACCTTGCCAACGCGAAAGTGCCCGAGTCGCTGGCCCTGCCACACGAGGGCGTGGGCCGCGACCATGACTCCGTCGGGCTGTTCCAGCAGCGCCCCGGGTGGGGCAGCGTGCGGGAGCGGATGACGCCTACCTACGCGGCCGGGAAGTTCTACGAGGCGCTAGCGAGAGTCGACGGCTGGCAGCAGATGCGGCTGACCGACGCGGCGC
The DNA here is from genome assembly GCF_040678875.1 of Micromonospora sp. NPDC049274. NCBI lineage: Bacteria > Bacillati > Actinomycetota > Actinomycetes > Micromonosporales > Micromonosporaceae > Micromonospora > Micromonospora sp. NPDC049274. The sequence continues at coordinate 44,272 of NZ_JBFAQS010000028.1, read as the reverse complement.
AGGCCGTGCAACGCTCCGGCCTGCCGGAGGCATACCAGAAGTGGGAGGGCGACGCCGAGCGGCTCGCCGCTCTGGTGCTCGGCCTGCCGAACATCGACGACATCGGCGGGGGCGCGCCGACTGCCCCGTGCGGCGTCGACGACCTCGGCCCGGTGCCGGTCGGTCCGGGTGGCTGGGTACAGCCGATCCGCGCCGGGATCGTGAGCCCGTTCGGGCCACGGGGCGGCCGACTGCACGCCGGCGTGGATCTGTCGAAACTCGACATTCGCGAGGACGCGATCCGCGCGGCGGCGACCGGGGTGGTGGAGCAGGTCAAGTGCGATTGGTACACCACGTGCGACCGGGACGGGAACACCAGTGACCGTGGCTGCGGCTGGTACGTCGACATCCGTCACCCGGGCAACGTCGTCACCCGCTACTGCCACATGATCCATCGCCCCGCGGTGTCCATCGGTGACCGGGTGGCGGCCGGCACGGTCATCGGGTTCGTGGGCAGCAGCGGTGGCAGCTCCGGCCCACACCTGCACTTCGAGGTGCACCTCAACGTCCCTCCGGGGCCGTTTCACGCCAAAGGCAGCAACGCCGTCGACCCGGTGCCATTCATGCGCGCCCAGAACGCGCCGTTGGGATCCAGCACGTGAGCCGCGCACACACGATGGCGGCCTACCCCGCCGCAGCGCAGGAGGCCGCCGTCGTGCCACAGCGGGTGCTGTCGCTACGGCTGGTCAGCCTCGGGGACCGCGACGTGCTCACCGGTCGTGGCGGGTATCGCCGGTCGCGGTGCGCGTCGACGCCGGCTTGGTCCTGGCTCCGGTGCGTCCAGGCCGAGCCGGGCCAGCTCATCCTCAGTCCATCCGCCCTGAACGGCAGCGGCGTACCGCTCGCCGTAGCGGGCGTTGGCCTCGCGCAGCGCCCCGGCGAGCTGGTCGCGTTCGTGCCGCGCGGTGGCGGCCTCACCGACCAGGTTGGCGCGCTCGCGCAGCAGTTGCAGTGCCGCCTTCTCGGTCTCGCCGCGAACGGCTTTGGCGCTCAGTTCGGCCATGGAATCCTCCCCCGGATGACTGTGCTCTGGTGGCTGTGGACGCCGAGCTTAGCCGCCAAGATCGATGCGTGCGGTACCGCTTTTCCACCCTTCCGGCCGGACGGTGGGGGCGCCATCAGTGCCAGCCGAGGACGTCGACCAGGGTCAAGGGTGGGCCGCAGGCCCATCGCGCAGCGACGCATCGCGCCCTTGATGCTGGGCGGCGTCCGGCTATCGTCTCTGGCCCCCACGGGGTGGGTTCCTGGTGCGCGCCGTCAGGTGCGCTCGGCACGACCTACGACACAGGCCGCGCACACACGATCACCCTCCTTCGTCGGAGCAAGTTGGAGTAAAAGTCTGACTTTTCGTCAGACGGGCCGCGCGGCGGCCGGCCGGAACGCGGCGGGTGGCTCCCGTCGGGAGGGTGGTCGACGTGGCTGATTTACCACAGGTCGGTGTGGTCCGCTTCGGTGCCAGCGAGCGCCGGCGGCGTGCCCACAACGACGATGATCCGCGCGTGCACCGGGTGACCGTGCGGCTGTCTGAGGCGGAGCTGGCGGCGGTCGAGGCGAACGCGGCGGCGGCCCGGATGGTCACCTCGGCATACCTGGCGGAGGCTGGATCGGCACCGCTCGTACCTGCCCCGGCCGACCCGGACGGGGCCGAGGTGGGGCCGCTGCTGGTCGAACTGATGGGCGCGCACCGGCAGGTCCGCGGCGCGGCGCACAACCTGAACCAGGCCGTAGCCCGACTGCACTCCACCGGTGAACCGGCCGGGGACCTGGCCGCCACGGCGGCGTACCTGACCCGGGTCGCGGCGCGCGTCGACGAACTGGTGACCGCGATCGCCGCCGCCCAAACGGGCCGGCGCTGATGATCCCGAAGGTCACCTACGGCGCTCGGCTGCGCGGGCTGCTGGAGTACCTGTGGGGTCCCGGGAAGGCCGAGGAACACGTCAACCCGCACCTGGTCGCCGGGTATGACGACGTGGTGCTGCTCGCTCCGCAGCAGCGCGAACACGACGGCGGATGGTCGATGGAGCAGTTGGCGGCACGGCTGGACGCGCCGCAGATCGCCGCCGGTGAGCGCGGGGTGAAGCAGTACGTCTGGCAGTGCTCGCTGAGCCTGCCGGCCCAGGAGGGGCAGCTCGACGACGAGACGTGGGGCCGCATCGCTGGCCGGTTCGTGGCCGAGATGGGCTTCACCGGCGACGCGGAACGGGCCGGGTGCCGGTGGGTCGCGGTGCGCCACGGCCTGTCGGCCAAGGGCAACGACCACGTGCACCTGGTCGTCACCCTGGCCACCGAGGACGGGGCGCCGGTGTGGCTGCGTCAGGACAAGCGGCGCAGTCAACAGGTCGCCGACCTCATCGAGGACGAGTTCGGGCTGGGCAAGTGGACGCCCGGCCGCGCCGGCGCGACCCGCCGTCCGGAGCTGACCCGCCCCGAGGTCGACCGGGCCCGGCGCGGCGGGCAGGCGCCGGACCGGGAGCTGCTGCGCCGGCAGGTCCGGGCAGCTCTTGCGGGCGCCGACGACGAAGTCGAGTGGGTGGCTCGGATGAAGGGCGCCGGGCTGCTGGTCGCTGCCCGCACCGCGGCGAAGGACCGCGACCGAGTGGTCGGGTACGCCGTCGCGCTGCGGCCCTCGGGGGTCGGTGAGCCACGCTGGTACGCCGGCCGCAGCCTGGACGGCGACCTGAGTTTGACCCAGATTCGCAAGCGGTGGACCGACACGGAGCGGCCCTCGGCGGGTCAGTGGAAGGCGGCGGATTCTGCGGAATCGCGGCTGCGGGGTGAGGACCGGATGACGGTGTGGCGGTCGTCCGCGATCGCGTTGGAGGCGATCAGCGCCCGGTTGGCGAGCGTCGCGCCGGGCTCACCACAATGGCCGACGGTGGCCAGGGCCAGCGCGGAGCTGCTCGCGCGGGTCGCGGCGGCGGCCGAGCCTTCGGGGCAGGGACCGGTGACCCGGGCGGCGAATAGCCTGGCCCGCGCGGCAGCGCCACCGCGGCGAGCACCGGCGTCGCCGGCGTCGACGGTGGCCACCGAGCTGGGCCGGGTCGCTGACGCGCTACTGGTCGCCGGGCACGCCCGCGACGGCGGGGAAGCGGCCGTCCTGCTCGCCGTGGTCCTCCAGGCCGCCCGCCTGGTCGTGGCGCTGGCCGAGCTGCGCGCAGCCGAGCAACAGGCCCACGCGGCGGGTGCGGCGGCGGCTGCCGCAGCTCACCTGATGCCCCTGCTGCAGGGCGTCGTCCCGCAGATCGAGCGGGGCCAGCCGCCGTCGGTAACCGGTCGTGCGGAGTCGGCGGTGCTGCCGGCGCGGGTGCGTGTCGACCCGGTGGTGGAGCGGGAGGCTCAGCGGTGAACAGACGGGAGAGATCGTGGCCGACAACGAGATAGCCGAGTTCCACCAGCGGGCGACCTCGGCGGTGACGGCGGCGATCCAGGCCGCCGGTCAACTGGCGCAGGTGCTCATCGACGCGCGCATCGCTCAGCTGCAGCGGGCCGCCCGGGTGAGCGAGGAACAGGCCCGCCAGATCCGGGCGCAGGCCCGCGCGGCACAGCAGGCCGATGCGGCGGTGTGGCGGCCGGCGACGCGCCCGGCGTGGTGGCGGCAGGCATCACCCGACGACATCGCCCGCGCCTGGCGGGCCAGTTCCGGGTGGGCGGTGGTCGATCCACGTGCCCGCCGCGCCCAGCAGGTCATCGCCGAGCGGTTGGCCGAGCGCGGTGTGCGCGTCGACCCGGAAGCAGGCGGACGGCCGGAGGACACGGCGTGGCTGTCCGACCAACTGGACCGTGCCGCCGTCGATGACGCCCCAGGGTCCCGGCCGGATCCGACTGAAGGCCGGTCGGATCCGGCGGGCGGTGAACAGCGGCACACCGCGCGGCAGCGCCAAGAGGAGATGGCGATCCACGTCAGGGCGGTGTGGTCACCGGAGCGGGCCGAGCGTGTCATCGGCTCCCCGGCGTGGCCAGCCCTGGCCTACAAGCTGAACCAGTTGAAGCAGGCCGGGCACGACGTCCGTGATCTGCTGCGGCAGGTGCCCGGCTTCGTCGACCGCGCCCACACCCCCGCCGCGTACGCGATCCGAGTCGTCGACGACTACGCCACCGACGCGGAGCACACCGGCGAGAACCGCGCGGCTGACGACCCGCAACGCTCCGACGGGAGCGCTTCGGTCACCCTGGACGGCGAGTGGCGGGAAACCAGGGACCGCTCCACCGAAGCTCGCCCCGGCGGGGTCGACGCGGACGGCGCGGGCGCAGCGGGTGTGAGCGAGGTGCGCGGTGCTCAAGTGGCCGCCCGTGCATTCCCGGCGTCGACCGGGTCCGCCGTCGCGAGTGCGGATGCGGGCCGGAAAGCGGGGCTCCAGCAGCCGGCGAGGCCCGTCGCACCGGGAAGTACCCCTGAGGTTCCGGGCCGGTAGCGTCGAACGGGCGTCAAGGGCAGCCGGCGCAGAAGGTCAGGGTGGCGCCGACAGGGGCGGTTTCACAGCCGACGCAGACGTACTGGCCGCAGTGGTAGCAAGTGATGGACGCGCTGTCGGCCAGGTCGAAGAACGTGCCGGGGTTGGCGCGGTGCATCACCCGGTCAGTTGACTCGCATTGGCCGACGCAGCGTCCGTCCGGCCCGGTGGCTTGGCGGGGCGGAAAGACAGTGCACTTGAGGTAGGTGCCGCTGCTCTGGTGATCGCGCGGGTCGGTGCACCCTCGTGGACAGGGCCAGTTCCGTGGCGGGCGCGGCGCGCACGTGGTGCACGCTCGGGGGTCGCCGCCGTGGGGACAAGCGCGACGGATCGGGAAGTCCTTGCCGTCGGCGGGGCGCAGGTACCCGGGTGGGGCGTGCAGGGACCAGAGGCGGTAGGCGCAGTTGTAGCAGTCGGTGTGGCGGTGCCAGTCGACCGTCGGAAGGGTGCGGGTTGCGGTAGCAGGCACCAGGGCACCACACCAGGACTTGATCCCGTCCTGACTGACGTGCTTCTTGCCGAACTTCCACCGCACGATGACCATCGGCACTCGCGCCGGCACGGTCGAGGCATCTCCCTGCATGGCGGGAGAGTATGCGGTCACACCGACATCCCGGCTTGGCCGAGCGCGTGGCCGTGATCAACGCTCGACGTGGAGTTTCACCGGCTTCCGTCTCGGACGAACGTCGTCGGCTGAGAATCATGAAGAATCTGTGTGCCCGTTCGCCTCTACCCGCTGACCGCACCAGAACCGATACGAGTCGCCGACGCACTTCTGGTGCGGTCAGTGGGCACACAGCGTCCAAGATCGGCAACGAGACAACCCGCCCCGGAGCGGTCACTGTTGCACCTGGCGCTGCTGTTCGGCAGGCCGGAGAAGGGCCTCCCGCCCGCCATCGACCGTAGGAAGTTGGACGGCGGGCGGGAGCCCGTACCGATCGGAGAATGACACATGCTCGGCCTTGATGACCAGCACGGTTGGGTCGCCGCCGTCCTGCTGATCACCTTCCCCACCGCGGTGGTGTCGCTCGGCGTCGTCCTGGTGGCGGTCCTGGCTCTGGCCGCCCGCCACCCGCGGACTCGCCGCCACTGCATTGACGTTCTCGTTCAGCTCACCCGGTACGTCGGTGTGCTGCGGAGTAGGCGATGAGCGTCGTCTCGCCGCTGCCGCCGGGCAGCCCTCGGGCGGCCCGCCCGGACCGCGCGGCCATCAACACCCGGCTGCTCAGCGCCTGCGATGGACCCGCAGGGAGCACCCTCCTGCACGACGAGGTCGGGCGGAACCTGGAGCACCTGTGGCAGTTCGGCGGCAACCGCGACGGCAAGACCCCCGGGCCCCGCCCCGACTGGATCTTCATCCATCCGGCGTTTGTGATGCAGCAACCCGGCGCCGATCACGGCCCAGCCCTGGCCCGCCTGGTCCCCGCCAAAGGACTGCCGCTTCGCCTGGAGCTGCTCATGCTCTTCGACGCGCAGTGCCGGTACAGCTCCGGGGACCGGGTCCGCATCAACCGCTCGTTCGAGGACGTGGAGACGAACGCGCCGATCAAGAGCTGGCAGAAGGTAGTGCTCTCCGACACCAACTCCGCTTACCGGGAGGCCGGCGCACTGCGGGGCCGGCAGATCAAAGAAGCGCTGCGCGTGCTCGACAAGCAGCACCTGGTGGACATCGGCCCGGACAAGAGCCGCCCGGGCCGGCGTGACCTCAACCGGATCACGCTGCTGTCCGAGGCGAGCACCCCGGTCAACCGGCCCAGGTACACCGTGCCGACCGGCGGCGTGTACGTCTCGCGTCACTTCTTCACCAGCCTGTGGGTGTTCGCACTCACGAACACCGAGATCGCCGTGTTCCTCGCCCTCTCGGCGCGGCGCAGGGCCTTCCCGAGCGCTCACGCCACCTCCGGCGTGTACGTGCTGCAGAAGCACCGCGGCCAGTTCGGGTTGAAGGACAACACCTGGCGCAGCGCTCGCGAGCTGCACACCTACGGCCTGGTAGACCGCGTCCTTGATGCAGAACGCGACACCCAGAACGGCAGGATCAGCGACTTCGGCGCCCGCTGGACGAAGCGCGAGGTCATGCCGACGCACTTCACCATCGTCGACACCGCGCTGGAGCAGCCGGCCGTAACCACCATCGACCGAGTCCTGAACAACCCCACCGCTGGGGATCAGTGGAGGCAGTGGTTCGGTTGAGCACCACCTGCGGCGGGCGCCACCCTTCATGAGGCTGGCGACGCCGCTGAGCTGCTATCCCGCTCGATCAACACCGGTCGTCGGCCCACCGCATCGGCCGAGCCGTCGCCAGTGACAGTCTCACCGGACCCGGAGATGCCCCGAGTCCGGTGAGGACCGGCATGGTGACGTTGAGCTTCCTGACCGTGAAGCGGACGCACCAGACCTTGTTACTGAACTCGGCGTAGGCGACCGGCGGGACTCGCCGCCCCTGCGTTGCTGGTGGGCTCTGGGTGTGCGCCCTGGCCGGCGTCGAGTACACCAAGCTCTTCCTCGCCCAGGTGGACCACCCCGGCGTTGATGACGATCCGGGCAGCTGCCTTGGCGGCGGCCACGCTGAGATGGACGGTGCCGCCGTTGACCACGACGCCCTTGCCGGTGGTGATGGCGGCGGAGCCGATATGGACGATGCCGTCGTTGACCACGATCTCGTCTGCGACAGCCGACAGGTCCATAGGCGCCCGACGGGCTTTGCGGGCGACCATGGCGTTGTGGTTCGCGGCCACCCAGGCAATGCGGCAGCGTCGAAGGTCGGCGTCCGATCCGTTGAGCGCGTTGATCACGTACTGCACCGAGTCCCAGCCGGGCAAGCTGGGCCCGGCGAAGACCCGCGACACGGTGGCTGCGCTGAGACCTGTCTGCGCAGCGAGCCGCCGGACCGAGGGGTTGCCCTGCCGGAAGCGGAGCTGCCTGGCGATGTCACGCAGCTCTTCGTGGTGAGGATCGGTGGACCTGGCGGCCTCGATCATCGCCGTCGTCTCCCGCTTCCCGGGGTCGGACTTCGCCGTGGTGCTCATGCCGCTACCCCACGCCCGTTCGTAGGCCGCTCAGTTTCGGGCGGGCCATCAACGAGCGGGCCGTCCACTGCGGGCGCCGGTTCGGCGGGCGGGATGAAGGTCACCAGGGGAGGGGGCGGGGCGGTGTTGCGGTCGTTGATGATCCAACCGACCGCGTGGCCGGCGACCACGAAGATGGTGACTGTGGCGCCGACCGCGGCGAGCGGGTCGTAGCCGAGCCAGATCAGCGTGCCGGTCACGATCAGCACGAGCTCACGGTAGTCAGCCCCGGCACGCGCCGTCGAGAGACATCCGGGGCCGCGTCGAGAGCAGGCACCGCAGCGCCGCAGCCGGGCTCGCGGGTTCCCGACAGCCCTCACGGGCTGAAAGGCCGCCGGCAAGCCGGCGATCAGGAAGGCGCTACGCGCCATCTCCTCTAAGCGCGGCCTCAGCTTGCCACGGCCCCACTCCCGGTCAAGGGGACGCAAAAGATCTTGGCTGAGGGACGCCAAGATCTTTTGCTCTTCGCCCCTTGACCGCGAGCCTCGGGGGCCGCGACGGCGCCGAAAAGCGTGGCGGACGGGCCGCCACCACGCCAATCGGCCGCGCAACACCCCACCCGTGCCTCACGGCCGCCAGTGGGCGCGCAGAAGGAGAACCACGATGACGATCAGCCGCCCCGCCCAGCTCGCCCCCGTCCGTGTCGGTCGCGGGAAGGCCGTGCACCTGGGCACCCTGAGCAGCATCACCGGCCCCGACGGCAGCCCTCGCTACGTCGCCTCCTGGTGCGGTGCCAGCGGTCGAGGCGACGACGTCCGCGCCGGCGAGGCCATCACCGACCCCATCAACTGCCGCACCTGCCTCCGCACCCAGCCGCGCCCCATCGAGCTGATCAACGCCAGCCTGACCGGCGAGCCCACCACCCTGCCCCACACCGGCCTCGTCGTCCCCCACACCGAGCTGCGCGTCACCGACGTCCGCCACGTCCCCGGCACCGGCGGGACCCGCGCCCGGCTCATGCTCGGCGAGCACTTCATCGGCTACATCAGCAGCGGGGTGCACTTCCAGCCCGTCGGCCGTACCTGGATCGACACCACCGACCTCGCCGGCTTCGCGGCGGACTGCCGCACCGCCGCCGGGAAGGCCCTCAACGTCCGGGACGTGCTCGGTGCCCTGGTTCGCGAGTACGAGGCGGCAGACCAGCGGCACGTCATCCCGGCCGCAGAGTTTGACCACAACAACGAGTGCGTCGGCTGCGGCAGCGCCACCCAGGACGAGCCGTGTGATTCGACCTGCCCCTTCCTCACCGGCACGTTCGGTCCGGCCGTCATCCTGCGCGCCGCTGCCGGCCGCCTGACGCAGCACCCCGGCAAGATCGGCTACCTGGTTCGTAGCGCGATCCGTGCCGCTGCCCGGCACCTCACTGGCAGCCCTCGCTGCTACGACCTCGCCGAGGCGACCATCAGCCTGCTCGGGGACCACCTCACCGAGCAGGCAGACCCGGCGTTCCAGCAGATGAGCGGCGGGGAGTTGATCACCTGGTACGGCCAGTGCGCTCTCCTGCGCACCATCACCGTTGCCCTGTACGCCGCTGCGGCCCGATACGACGGCAGCGACTTCGACGCGACCGAGGACTTCGCCGCTCTCCCGGCGTAGACGCGAAGCGGGCCGACCCCGAACGTGGGTCGGCCCGCCGTCAACTCTCGCCCGTCATCGAGCACCCCCGCCGCTGGCCAGCGGTGCGCCCTCGGTGAGCACGGGCACCGAGCCGACACCGGACCACAGTCAACGCGGGAGATCACCATGACCAGCAGCCACCAGACCGACGCCTACACCATCCTCGCCACCGCCACCCCGGCCACCCACCGCCCACTGCTGGCCTGGGCCGTCGGGATCACCGCCTGCGGGCACGCCATCGACCCCCTGACCTACTGGCGCACCCGAGACGCCCGCCGAATCGCCCCTGACTACACCGGACAGACGCTGCCCGCCGGCCGGATGCTCCGGCTCACCAAGGCACGGATCGAGGTCACCGACGGTAACCTCCACCAACCGTTGCGGTTGGCCTGGACCGACCTGGGCCACGTCCTCGACAGCGGCCAGGTCACCGACGAGCTGATCTGGCGCTGCGAGCAGGCCGTCATCGCCTGGCGCGACCACCCAGGCGGATTCCGTGGTGCCGGCTGGAACGACGTCGTCGACGGCTGCTCCCGAGCCGGAGAGGCCGTGTGGACAGCGTGCCGGCCGGCCAACCCCTGTGAGCAGCTCGACCTGTTCGCCCTCACCATCTGAGGCATGGTCAGCAGCGCGTCCGGCTGTCGGAGTCAGATCGCGATGACCGGGCCGCCGCCGGCGATGCCGCCGTAAAGCCCAGGCTGACCGGTCAGGACGTGACAGCCCAGGTCGATCGCGGCCAGCACCGCGCTGGCCGCGTCGACCCGGCCTACGGTGTCGAGGGTGACCGCGAGAGCGCGCCAACTGTCTGGATCCGGGCTGAGTACCTCGGCGGCGCGGTGGGTGACGAGCAGCACCAGGCGGTCCTGGTCGGCGACGACCCGGGCCGCCTCAGCGAGGCACAGCACCGGCAGACCGAAGACGGAGCCCTCTTCGTCGGCGACCTCGGCGATGACCTCGCCGACGTCGATCGACTCACGGCAGAACGCGATGATCGCGGATGCGTCGAGGATGACCCTGACGGCCGGGTCGGTCACGCGGCGCGGGCCGGCAGGCCCAGCTGCTCGCGGGCCTCGGCCTCAAGCGCAGGCGTCCACCGGGCGCGGGCGTCGTCCAGGCGGTGCCGGGCACGCGCACGACCTTCGTCGGTGACCACGATGCCGGCAGCAGCGAGCATCGCCGTGGTGTCGGTGGCGGTGTCCGGATCCTGGTCGGCCATCTTTACAGATTACCCCTGGCCAGGCCAGATACCCATGGCCAGACCAGCAGGCACCCAGAACTTCGTGAGGCTGCCGTGTCAGGTGTGATCAGCGGCGAGCCTGATTGATCACCGCACCCGGCCTGGCGACCAGCAATGGAAGAACCCGGCAGCGCCCGTCGATCCAGTCTCGGGTGACCGGGCACAACCAGCCGGCCACCTCGATCGCGGTAGCGCGTAGGTCGGCGACCGGCCGGTTGAACATGGGCTCGTGGTGGGCCATCCGATTGCGGGCCTCATGGAGTCGACCCACCGCGCTGTGCACCGTGCGACGACAGTGACCAGGAAAAACCCGGTGCATGCACCCACGCCACAGCGTGGCGTCGTAGCGGGTGGCCAGGAGGAACCGCCAGAAGCCGAGGTTCAGTTCGGCAATCACCCGCCCGGGTGCCTCCGAGCGGCCGTCGCGGGTCGCACGGCTACGCGCCTTGGCGACGTCCCGGCGGGCCTCGTCGGTCAGCACCGCGCCCGGATCGAGATACCAGCAGGGCTCGGCAAAACGCCGTCGCGACCATGCCGTCAGCTCCTCATGCAGAGCGTTGCGCAGCAGGATCTCCAGATGCCCCAGCGTCGTGCCGAGCGCGGCCGATATCTCGGCGTTCCACTCGTACAGCGCCATAGCGGCGGCCAGGTCCCCGCCGCCCGCCGCCCGGTACGGCGCCAGGCGCTCCGGCGACCATCGCCGTTCCAACATCGCCAGCTCAGACGCGCCCACCGAAACTCCTCTTTCGCCGACCGAGCTGGGCAAACGCGCTATGCTTGCCCGGAAGACCCCGGCCAGCCTCTGCCCCTCGCGGGTATGCAGCCGGGGTTTTGACTTGTCCAAGGCCCTACGCGGAGGCGGCGGCCAGCCCTGTGTCCGAGGCGGCTGGGTCCAGCGCACGCAGCATCACCGGCACATCCAGCACCTGCAGGTACGCGTAGTGCGGGCTGCCGTTCGACCGGTCGAGTGAGGTCATGCCTCTCAGTGCGCGGCAGGCCGGGTGTTGGAGGTCCGCTGCGGCCTGCCACAGCATGGCCGCGACCTGGTGCGGATCAGGGCCCGTGCGCCACTCGATCTTCCAGGTCTGGTCCGCGCTCCACCACCGGAGCGCCGTCATCTCGGCGAGGACACCGATGAGGTCCAGGGCGTGCATGACGCGGCCCAGCGCCTCGAAGTACCGCTCCGGCTGATGCCACTCACTGGCAGGCTGACTCGTCATGCCCTGCTCAACGACCCAGCCCTCTGTCCGGCGAGCGCGAACGCGGTGCGGCCCCCAACCCGTGTCAGATTGGGGGCCGCGTTCGCGGGTCGAGCTGGGCCTGAGCGTACCGGCTCGGCTATGGCGTACCAGCGAAGCCGTCGACGTACACGGCGGTGGCGTCGTCGGAGCGCTTGTTGCGTCGCCACCGCGTTCCGTGCGGGTCTTCGGTCTCAGCCTGCCGTACACGGGAGATCAGTTTTGCTGGCCCTTCGGAGCAGAGCAGGTTCAGTGCGCCGGGCCAGTCGAGCAGGCCGAGCGTGACTGCACGAGCAGCGCCGTCGCTCAAGACAGCCAATCGTGTTCGACTATCGACGGGGGCGGTGCCGATCAGGGCGTGCTGCGCGGCCGTCGGGTCGGTCTCGGCGATCCAGTACCCACCGGGCACGTTCCGAGCGGCTAGCTCGGTGTGTTTCATGGCGAGCAGGGCAGCGGTCTTGCTCGGTGAACCGATCGGATGTCGGTCCGCTTCCACCCGCTCTGCAGTAGCCGTACGGCTCACCCGGTTATCGGTGACCACGCTCAGTCGGCCGCCCTGATCGACGACCAGCGAGACATCTCCGAGCACCAGGTACTCAAGGCTGGTCGGGTGGAAGCGCACCAGGCCGACAGCGGCCGAAGGGGTTCCTGGGTGCTCCAGGTCGCAGGTGCCCCGGTGCTCCTCTGCAACTCGGCTGATCGCTTGAGCGAGCGCTGTTGGCAGGGGCGTGGACAGGTCTCGCGCCAACTCGACGAGGTTCTCGCCCAACCGCCGGGCATACCAGGTCACGCCATGTAGGCAGCCGGTATCCGTTCGCGCGGTTGCGCCGTCCAACACGGCCACCAGGTCCTCGTCGGCGTGGAGCCAGTCCTCGTTGTCGCGATCCACGCTGCCCGGCTCACTGTTGACCAGTATTCGCATGCGGTCATGCACCGTCGGGCCGGTAGATCGGCGTCAGCAGCTCGCTGGAGGTGATCTGGCGGGTGGCGGGATCGAAGCTGCAGGTGATCAGCGCGGACCAACGGCGCCCTCGCACCTCGCGGTAGATCTCGGACAGGTGACCCTCAAGGTAATGGGCCGCCCCAGCCGTGCCGGGACCGTGAATGCCAGCGAGATACAAGAACGTTCCCTTGCCGTCGGGGCGAGGGAGCCGGCCGATGTAGGCATAGTCGACGGACTCGCCGCTGTCGCTCGGTGACCGGTACTCCTTGCCGGCATTTTTGTCGATCAGGTACCAGCCGCGCTCGTCAACGGCGAATCCCAGGTGCTCGTCTGCCTCCAGAACCTGACCCACGAATGGCAGCAGCCGCGGGCTTGTCAGGACGATCAGATTCGGTCGGTTCAGCTTCACCATGCCGGGTGGCGGCACGATTTCATGGTCCGCGCTGAGGCCGACAGACCGAGTCAGTTCGGCGAGGCGGTCGTATGCGGCCAGGGCCTCGGCGGACAGCAGGGCCAAGGGTTTGCCGTCGGGCCGGCCGGTTTCGTGCTTCCCGCCGATCGCGACGGTCAGGCGGCCCGAGCCAAGGAGCGCACGCTCGGGCCGAACGCCGGCGGATAGCACCTGCGAGACCCGCGACCGGGACATCCCCAGCTTCTCGGCAATCTGCAGCTGGGTCATCTTCCCGTCGTGCAGCAACCCCTCGAAGAGCTCACGCCGCTCGCGTGAGAGTTCCGCGATGGCCATTTGGTGGTCATCGATGAGGGCGTTGATCTGGCGAGCGCGCTCAAGAGGATCTTGTGCGGCCGTCACGTCTTGCGGGTCCGGCACGGCGTACTCCACTCCGGTGAGGGGGCTAACCAGAGCCTAGTTGGTCAACCCAGGGGCCATGAGTCAGCCGGTCTAGGGGCCTTTCGAGATTGAGTGATTCAGGGGGCTTGACCAAAGGTATGGGCCGTGGTGTCCTAAGTCCACCCCCCTAAACACGGGAGTAAAGGGGGATGAAAGACGGAAGCCCCGGCGGGATAGCAGCCCGCCGAGGCCCCAAGCGGCATCCACCCCAAGGAGGCTCAGATGCCAGCAATGAGGGTACGTCCTGTCCCGGCCGAACCGGCGCAGGCTCCTTCTGGATCGACGGCCAATGAGGTGTCTGCGCTGGTAGCGCGGGCGCAGGCTGGTGACGTTGAGGCGTTCGGTCTGCTCTACGACCGCCACGTCGACCAGCTGTACCGGTTCGTGTCGACCCGGGTGCGCAACCGCCAGACGGCCGAGGATCTCACCTCGGAGACGTTCCTGCGGGCGCTGCACAACCTCAGCGCGTTCCGTCCGGGCGGCGACTTCGGCACCTGGCTCACCGCCATCGCTCAGAACCTGGCGGGCGGCCACGAGTCGCACGGCGTCGAGTTCCCCGTGGCCGAGGTGTACCTCCAGGCCGAGCCGGCGAGCGACCCGGCGGCGACGGCGGTGGACCGCCTGGCCCACGCCGCGCTGATCGCCGGCGTCGACCAGCTCAGCGCGCCGCAGCGGCAGTGCATCGTGCTGCGTTATTGGCGGGAGCTGTCGATCGACGAGACCGCCCAGGCGATGGGCAAGACCCCGAAGGCCATCAAGGGTCTGCAGCACAAGGCGCTCGCCGCGCTGCGCGGGCTGCTCCCGGCCGGGGTGGTGATGCCGGCATGAGCGCACCGACGATCACGCCGGCCAACGGCGCTGTCCCGGCCTCGCTACTGCGCGCCGCTCAGGGCAAGCCGGCAACCTCGACGCAGCGGGTGCCGATGGGCATCCGGGTCATTTCCGGCCCCGGCACCACCCCGGCCGCTCGGGCCGATGTTTCCTCCGCGCCGGCCGCTCGGCCGCCGCGGACGCTGGATCAATTGCTGACCCTCGCGCAGGGCAGCGAGAACACGCGGACCCGCCAGCTCGCGGAGAAGATCACCGGCCTCGTTGACGAGCTGACCGGCCGGCTGGAGGCCGAACTGGCCGCCGTGGCGCGCCAGCTCGCCGCGAAGGAGGCCGAGCTGGCCGCCGAGCTGGCCGCAGTGCGTCAGAAGATGGGCACCGGTTCGGTTGGCACCGCGCAGCGTGCAGCGATCCGCCAGTGGGCGCAGGCCAACGGCTACGAGGTGGCCGAGCGCGGCCGGATTCCACGGAATGTTCTGCAGGCGTGGGCGACCGCGACTGGGTCGGAGGTGACCCGGTGAAGTCGCTGCGGGTGCTACTCCCGGCCATCGGCGCGTTGTCGCTGGTCGGGCACGTGTGGGCCGCGCAGGTGGCCCGGTCGCAGCGGACCCGGCTGATCGAGGCCCACCGGGGCGCGACCACGGACCCGCTCACTGGCCTGGCGAACCGCGCCGGGCTGACCGCCGCGCTCGACGAGCTGGACGGCGAGTCCTACGACCTGGTCCTGGTCGACCTCGACCGGTTCAAGCTGGTCAACGACACCTACGGCCACGCCGCCGGCGACGCGCTGCTGGTCGAGATCGCCCGCCGGTTGCGAGAGCCGCTGGACGGCATCGACGGCGCAGTCGTCGCCCGCATCGGCGGTGACGAGTTGGTGCTCGCGTCGCCGGCGCCGGCGCCGCTGGCGCAGATCCTCGGCGCGGAGGTCATCCAGGCGTTGGCCGCGCCGATCGAGGTCGCCGACGGCATCACGGTGACGGTGACGGCCAGCGTCGGCGCGGTCCACGCAACCCCCGGAGAGGACCGGGCTCGGGTCATGGCGGCGGCGGACGCCGCCGCGTACGAGGTCAAGTTGCGCGGCGGTGACGGCCTGGTCGAGCACTGCGTGCTCACCGAGCTGCCCGACGCGGAGCAGCGTCCACTGCTGCGCATGCGGGAGCTTGCCGCCGCCATGAACACGCTGGGGGTGACCGCATGACCACGTTGACCACTCCCCCGGGCGGCACCGACCGTCCGAGCGCGTGCCGGCCGCCGCTGACCGGCCCCGAACTGCGCGAGGTGTTCGAGGTCCCGCCGTCGCTGCGCATGGACGACGTCGGCGCGTTCTGCCCGCTCGATGACGTGCTGCTCATCAAGCAGCCCGGCGGGTGGCACTGCCCAGGTTGCGGTGCCGCCTGGAACGACATGGGCCGTGACGGCCGGTGGTCGGTCGTTGCCCAGCTCGTAGAGCTGGCCGACCAGGGCGCCGACCAGGCCACCTCGGGTCGCCTGACTCGTGTCGCGGTCGCCGTCGGGGCTGCGGCAGGGGCGGCCGGCACGGTGACCCTCGCCCACCGGTACACCGAGCACGCCAGCGCGGTGCCGGAGCAGCTCGTCTACTCCCCCGCCGTCGCTGTCGGCCTGGTCGGCGTGGTGCTGGCTGGCCGGCGGATCGCCCGCTGGGTCGGCGAGCACCGCCACCCCCTCGCGGTCGACGTCGACGAGGCCGACCTCAACCCCCTCGGCAAGGAGCTGCTCGCGCAGGTCCGAGCCCGCCGCGGGGAGGCGTCCTGATGGCCGCGCTGCTGGTGGTGCGGGTGCACCTCGATTGGACCGCGCCGGGTCACTACGAGAACGGCCGGTCGCTGCCCTGCCGGGTCTGTGCGACCAACACCAAGATGCGCGACTCCCAGGGCGCGGCGTGCCACCAGTCCTGTGCCGAGGACGAGATCGCCCGCGAGCTGCTCGGTGCCGGTAAGGCGCTGATCGCCGACGAGCGGGTGCCGGCACCGGCTCGATCCCTGGAGGTGGCGCGGTGACGACCCTGCAGAACGGGCCGGACCTGGCCCAGCTCGCCGCAGCCGACCACAAGGTCGCCCGCAACCTGGCGTCGGCCGAGGTGGATCGTCAGGCGGCACTCACGCGTATCGAGTCCGAGGACGCCGCCGCCGAACGGCGGCTGCGGATGCAGGCGGGCGAGCTGCGCCTGGCCGCCGAGAAGGACAAGGTCCGCGACGACCGGGCCGAGCGGCGCCGCAAGCAGCGCGAGGCCGAGCGGGCAAAGCACAAGGCTCGCCGTCAGGCTCGCCGCCAGGAGCTGGCCGCGTGGTATGCCGGCCGGGTCGCCTACGTCCGCGACAACGCCGCAGCGGTGTACTCCGGCCTGATCTACGGGCTGGCCGTGTCCGGCGCGGTGTACGGGCAGGTCGACGCCGCGAGGGCCAACGGCCTGCCCACTCCGATCGGGGTGATCGCCGCGGTGGCGATCGAGGGCACGGGCCTGGCGATGGCGCTGACCGCGCAGCATCAGCGGCTCAACGGTGAGCGCGCGGTCGCCGCCCGGTCGCTGATCTGGATCTGCACGGCGGCGGCGGTGGCCATCAACGCGATCGGGCACCACGCCGACCCGATCAAGGCCATCGGGCTCAGCGCTCTGAGCGCGCTCGGGATCATCGTGTACGAGGTCCGTTCGGGGGCCAAGCACCGCAAGGCGCTGCGTGAGCTGGGGATGATCCCGGAGCCGCCGGAGCGGTTCGGGTGGCGCCGGTGGACGACCTACCCCCGGCTGACGTTCGCGGCGTGGCGCGTCGACGTGCGCGACCGGCTCAGCCCTGGCGCGGCCGAGCTGATTGCCCGTGCTGAGGCCCGCCGGGCCGAGCAGCGTCGCCTGGAGGATGTCACCGCCGAGCGCGAGCGGCAGAACGCGGTGGTCGCCGAGGTGACCGCCGGCGCTCGCAAGGCGCTGCGCAAGGCCACCGGCAAGGACTCTGGCGCTGTCCTGGCGGCCCTGTCCCGGCTTGCGGCCACCGGCACCCCGGCACCGTTGCTGGCGCTGCCGTCGCCGGGGCGGGTCGAGGCCGAGGCGGCACGCGCCGATGCGGTCGACGCGCGGCGGGCACTGGCGGAAGCGGAAGCACTCGCCGCGACGGCCGTCGAGCGGGCGGAAGCGGAAGCGGCCCGCCGGGCGGAGGCGGATGCGGAAGCACGCGCGGCCGTCGAGCGGGCGGAAGCGGAAGCGGCCCGCAGGGCGGAAGCGGAAGCAGCCGCCGCGACGGCGATGCGTCGGGCGGAAGCGGAAGCACACGCCGCCGCACTCGCCCGTCAGGCGGATGCGGAAGCACGGGCCTCACTGCGGCGGGCACTGGAGGAAGCGGAAGCAGCCCGAGTTGAGGCCCGGGTGGAGACCGGCCGAGCCGCGCGGACGCAGGGGCAGCTTGATGCCGCTCAGGGCGAGTGGCAGCGCCGGCTCCAGGTCGCCGAGACGGCGCTCGGGCAGGCCCGCCGCGAGCTGGGTGAGCAGCAGGAGGCCCGCCACCGTGCGGAGGGCCGGGTCGAGGCCGTGACTCAGGAGGCCGCTGACCTGCGGGCGGCCCTGAGCCAGGTCGCCGCCGAGGCCGGACGTCGACCCCGCCGCCCGGCGGGCGGGTCGACGAGTGCCCCGGCCGAGCCGGTGCTGTTCGAGGGCAAGCCGGTCCCCCACGTCGACCGGGTCAGCCCGGAGACCGTCCGCGCGGTCTTGCAGGCCCGCAAGGACCACCCCGACGCCAAGCAGAAGGACATTGCCGCGCAGGTCAAGACCTCCGAGCGGACCGTCCGCACGGTGCTCAGCGCGGTCGCCGCCGCCGGCTCGGACCGCCGGCAGGAGTGAGACCACGGTGCTCGATCCGCCGACGACGTCGGGTCGAGTGCCGTGGCCCCATCCCTCGGCAGGAGGAGAACCCGACCTGATGACGCACATGCCGACCCCGCACCACTCAGGACTGATGGAGGTGATCTGGTGAGCGCCCTACCCGCCGAGGACAACTACCGTCCGTCACCGACGCCGCGAATTCCATTCCGGCGTCCGGCGGACGTGGTTTCCCTGGTGCCGCAGAGGCAGGAGGCCCCGTCGGCCCCTCCCCTACCGGAATCCAACCAGGACGAAACCACACGAACCGAGCCGGCCTCTTCTGGCCCCAACTCCGGCACCGGAATTACTCTGCGTGACATTCCGGGCGAATGGGAGAGCGTCACCGCCGTGTGGACCGGCTCCCCGGAGCCACTGTCCGACATGGTCGGGCAGGCCGGCCGGGCCCGCGAGGGCCAGGACGCCCACGCGATCGCGATGGCCTGCTGGGCCGTGCTCGTGCTCATCCCGCGCGGGCTGCTGCACCTGGCGTCGTGGGTCCTTGCTCACCCCCTACGCACGGTGGCCGTCGCTGCGGTGGCCGCCGTCTTCATCGCAACCCTCTGAGAGGAGGCACCACCCATGACCAGCGCCCTGTTCGTGCTCGCCGGCCTCGTCTACATCGTTCTGTCGCTCGTCTTCCACTTCACCCCTCGCCTGCGGGTCATGGCCGGCCTGGGCGTCGGCGCGCTGCTCGCTGGCGACGTCGTCTCGCAGGTCAACAAGTGGCTCGCCAAGGGCATCACCGCGATCGCCGAGCCGATCGGCGACTGGATCGGCCAGGACACCAAGGACGTCGCCCTGGCCATCCCCACCGCCCTCGGTATCGGGCTGGCGATCGTCGTGGCCGTGTTCCTGCGCGGCAAGGGCGGCGGCAAGTCCGCCGGCGCCGGCAAGGGCGCGGTCGGCAAGGGCGGCGGCGGGGGTGGCAAGGCCAAGCTGGCCCACGCCGCGCTGACCTGCGCGCTGCTGTTGCCGATGGTCATCGGCGGTCTCGGCGCGACGATCCGGGACGTGATCCAGTGATCTTCTTCGACATCCTGGTCTACCTGGCGGTGGCGAAGATCGCCGTGCTGCTGCTGGAGGACGCCTCCTACGCGGTGCGGGGCAAGCAGTCCCCGCGCCGGCAGGCCCGCGCCCGCCAGCAGGCCGCCGCGCAGAAGGCCGCCGCTGACGGCCCGGCCGGGGCGAGCGCCCCGGCCGGCGCCGGCCGGACCGGAAGCGGAAGCACGGTTGCTGCCGCCAACGGCTACTTCGCCGGACTGATCGAGGACGCCACCGAGCGGTCCCGGGCCCGCCGCCGCCGCGCCGCCGCCCGCAAGCGGGGCACCCAAGCGGTCGACGGGGTCGTGGTCGACGTCGACGAGGACGGCCGCTGGTACGCCGACTGCGACCACTGCGGGTGGGCCAGCCGCCCGTACCGGATCGAGGCCAACGCGCTGGCCGCCGGCCGGGAGCACACCCGCACCGAGCACCCCGAGCAGTACACCGGTGAGCCGGGGGACGCCCAAGGCAGCGGCGCCGGCGCTGATTCCGCCGAATCGGCCGACGACGGTGCGGGCGAGCAGACGCCGCGCCGGCCGGTGCTGAGGGTCATTCCCGGCGGCGCCCAGGAGCCCGCATCGCCGGCAAGCCAGCAGCCGGCAGCGGCACCGCAGCCGATGGCCAGTGCCCCGGTGCCCCCGATGTCAAAGTTGACCACCAAAGAGTGGCCGCAGCGGTTCCACCACACCAAGTGCGACCGGTGCGGGAAGACCAGCGTCACCGACGAGATGCCGAGCCGCTGCCCGAGCTGCGGTGCCGACGACAGCCGGCTGCGGGAGGTTCCCGACCCCGCCCCGGCACCCGACATCCCCACGTTCCGGTGGCGGTGCCCGACATGCGACGCCACCGAGACCGGGTTCGCCACCCGCCCTGCCGCCGACGCCGCAGCGGCCAAGCACACCTGCGCCGCGCGCGATGTCCCCACGTACTACTGGCGGTGCCCGAAGTGCCGCGCCTACGGGTCGGGTTTCGCCTCAAAGGCCGGCGCTGAGGCAGTGGGCGCCCAGCACACCTGCGTGACGGCGACCGAGACACCTGCGCCGAGCACGCCGACCGACACCCCGGCGCCGACCACGCCGACCGACCCCCCTGCAGCGACCGACACCCCCGCGCCGACCAACCAGGCCGATCGGGAGCGGCTGCGCACCGAGCTGTACGGCAAGTGCGCCTACCGCGAGGTCCGTGAGGGCCTGCCCGATCAGTGGTGCGACGCCCCGGTCGACGGCAAGCACGGCCCGTACTGCCCCGACCACCAGGAAGCCGCGTCGGAGCCCACGAACGAGGCGAGCGCCGCGCCGGCCGCGCCCAAGCCGACGGCCGAGACGGACCAGCCGGTCGCGCAGCACTACACCCGGTGCGCGGCCTGCGGCCTGGTCAACGGGCCGACCCAGATGTGGCCGTTCCACTGCCCCCGCTGCGGGGCCGGGGACGACCAGCTCCACCCGGCGAACGACCTCGCCGGCGATATCGAGGTGATCCGCAACGGCTTCGAGTTCGAGCTCTGCTCGTCGTGCGGCAAGGACCTCGACGTCCACGACATCGTCGTGGGCCCGTTCGGCCGCCCCCTGGCCATGTGCCGTTCGGAGGGGGTCGACGACGACCAGGGGACGGGCACCCGGCCCAGCCCCATGACCAACAGCTACACCGATCTGAAGGAGATGACCGTGAACCTGGAAGCCACTGGCCCCGAGGAGATCCGGGCCGCGTTCACCCAGGCCGCCGAGGCTGCCGGGGAGCGCGCCGAAGAGGTCGCCGGTGTCGCCGGCGTCCTGACCGACGCCGCCGACCGGTACGAGTCGCTGGACATGTCGGCGTCCACCGTCGGGCACCTGCGCGACGCCGCGGAGGCGTTCGCCGCCGCCCAGGGCTCGCTGAACACCGCTCAGGAGGAGCTGCAGGCCGCCCTGGCCGACTTCAACGCGAAGGACGGCCAGGTCGCCGAGGCCGTCGCCGACGCCGGCGGCAACGTCGCCAGCAAGGAAGTCCTGGTCGGCTGACCCGACCCCACCCCGGGCCCCGGGGCGAGCACCGCCCCGGGGCCCTCCCCCTCTCGAACCGCCCCCGCCCAGCCCTGACCTTTGAGGAGCCCGCGATGTCGACCCGGACCAGTGACGAGATCCGCGCGGACCGCACCGCCGCGCTCGGCCGCGCCCTGACCGCCCTGCTCGCCGTCACCGCCTACGCGGTTGCCTGGCTGGTCAAGCGCAGTTGGCGACGCCTGCTGCCCGCGTACTGGGTCGCCGCCGAGCTGGCCGTGGCCTGGATCGCCGGCCCGCTGGGCCTGTCGTGGCAGACCGTGGGGATCCTCGCCCTGGCCATCACCGCGACGGCGGCCTGCTGGCGGGCCCGCTCGCGCACCGTGCGCGCCTGGCGGGCCGCGATCGCGGTCGTGCTCGGCGGCGCCGCCGTGGCCACGGTCGCCGGGGGCGGACCGGCCGCGATGGCGGCGCACCCCACACTCACGATCGCGGTGCCAACCGCGCTCGGCGCGGCGCTGGGCTGGCCGTGGTGGCACCACCTGCGCCACCTGACCCCGCCATCGGCGCCGGAGCCGGCGGTGATCGACGAGCCGGTCGAGGTGGTCGACCCACTGACCGCGTACTGGGAGCAGCGCTGGCAGCACGAGGTGGTCGGGCAGGGCGTGTGCGCCGGCACCACCCTCGTCAAGGCGGTCGAGCCCCGCCCCGGGATCACCGAAGCCCTCGTGCGTCTGGCTCCCGGCACCAAGCCCGGACCGCTGTTCAAGTCCGGGGTGGACGTGGAGGTCGCCCTGGACCTCAACGAGGGCGCGGTCGGCTGGCGCTCAACCGGCAAGCGGGCGTGGCTGCGGGTCGTTCTCGTCGAGAACTCCTACATCGCCACCGGCGTGCCGTGGACCGGCCCCACCTACGACAACGGTCGCTTCGAGATCGCCCGGTTCGCCGACGGCTCGCCCGGCCATTGGGTGGCGTCCCGGCCGAAGTACGGCGTGCTCGGCGGCCTGGTCGTCGGCTCCACCGGCGCCGGCAAGAGCCGGGCGTTGGGCGCACTGATCGCGAACCTACTCGAAGGTGGCGTCCAGGTCGCCGTCGGCGACCCGCAGAACGGCCAGAGCCTGCCCGCGTGGAAGGACACCGTCGACTACTACCCCGGCATCGACAAGACCACGCTGCTGGCCCGCCGCGTGCACGCCGAGATCATGCGCCGGTCCCAGTTGCTCGCCGACGCCGGCGTCGAGGCCTTCGACGAGAACGACCCCCGGGTCAAGGCCCTCGGCCTGAGCCGTTTCATCATGATCATCGACGAGTGCCAGCTGATCCTGATCCCGAACACCCCGATCGTGGCGCTGGTGGAGCAGTCCGCCGAGACGATGCGCAAGACCGGCGTCGGCATCGTCCTGGCCACCCAACTGCCGCAGATGCGGTCGCTGGGCGGGTCGGTGCGCCTGCGTGACGCCCTGGTCGCCGGCAACGCCCTGATCCTGCGGCTGTCCAACCGAGGTTCCGGCACCACGATCCTGCCCGACGACTTCGTCGGTGACCCGTTCGCCCTGCAGCCGGAGATCGACGGGAAGTCCACCGCCGGCATGGGCTACCTGCGTCACAGCAACCGCGTCGGGATGCTCTGCCGCGTCCCGAACCTCGACGAGACCGCCGCCGCCGCTGCGGCCCCGCGTGTGCCGGTGCGGTGGAACGTGCCCGAGGTCGACCCCAAGAGCCCGATCGTGCTGCCGGGGCACCGCGCTCCCGCCAAGGCGGCCACGACCGCAGGCGGTGGCAGCGCGGTGGACCGGCTGCGCGCCGCGTTCGGTGCCGGCGGCGCCCGCAAGAGCTCGACCACCGTGGTGGAGCAGGACGCGCCGCTGACCCCCGCCGAGTGGGTCCTGGCGTGCCTGCGACGCGGGCCCGCCTCCGCGCAGGCGCTGCTGGACCGCCCGGACTGCCCGGTCAACCAGTCCCAGCTCTACGCGCTGCTGGGCCGGCTCAAGGACGCCGGCCGCATCACCCCGCCCGCCCAGCGCGGCGGCCCGTTCACCATCGCGAGCTGACCGCCTCCG
The DNA here is from genome assembly GCF_040678875.1 of Micromonospora sp. NPDC049274. Taxonomy (NCBI): domain Bacteria; kingdom Bacillati; phylum Actinomycetota; class Actinomycetes; order Micromonosporales; family Micromonosporaceae; genus Micromonospora; species Micromonospora sp. NPDC049274. Next base: position 21,056 of record NZ_JBFAQS010000028.1, on the reverse strand, counting down.
TGACAGCCGACCGCACCGCCCGGGTCGGCTCTCGCGGTGGCCGCCACGCCCACCCCGCCCTGCCGCTCACCCCGGACAAGGAGACTCCCATGGCCAGCGCCCGCCGCAGCAAGAAGCAGCCCGAGGTCGACCACGGCGCCGAGTTCGCCCGACGCGCCGGCCGGGGCGCCCGCGCTGCCTGGGACGCCACAGCGGCCAGCGGCGGCCGCCTCGCCCGCAAGCTGCCCAGCCCGCACCGCACCTCGGGCGTCGACCTGCCCGGCCACGACACCGCCGGCCTCGTGCTGCTGCTCACCGGCGTGGTCACCGCGGCCGCCGTGTGGACCCACCCCGCCGGCGTGCCCGGCCGGCTCCTGGGTGTGCCGGCCAGCATCACCGAGGGCCTGCTTGGCCACCTCGCCGTCCTCGTGCCGCTGCCCCTGGTCTGGCTCGCCATCCAGGCGATGCGCCACCCCGCCGGCAGCCACACGGTGCGGATCCTCGCCCAGGCCGCTGGCACCCTGCTCACCGCCGCCGGCGTCGCCGGGCTGCTGGACCTGCCCGCCGCCGGTGCCGGAGGGCTGCTCGGTGAGATCACCGGCGCGCTCGACGCGGTGCTCAGCATCTGGGGGGCGGTCCCGGTCCTGCTCGGCCTGATCGCCGCCGGGCTCACCGCCACCACCGGCATCAGCCCCGTCGCCGTGGTGGCCACCCTCGCTGCCGCGCGATCCCGCCGCGCCCTGCTGGCCGACACCGACGAGGACCTGGACCGGCTGATCGACGACGTCGACGACGTCGACCGCGACGACGCGGCCGAGGTGCCGGCCGCCCCACACCCGCCTACCGCCGCTGCGGCGGCGCCGGCGGATTCCGTGGAATCGGCACCCCGGCCGCCGCGCCCACGCCGCGAGCCGACCGAGCCGGCCCTGGTGGCCACGCCGGCGACGGCCGCCGCTGCGGCATCCGTGACGGCGGGCGGCCACCAGTTGCCGCCGCTGAGCCTGCTCGCCGCCGGCGACCCCCCGCAGCGGCGCACCGCAGCCACGGAAACCGGCAAGAAGGCCCTGCAGGGTGTTCTGGACGACTTCAAGGTCCCGGCGAAGGTGTCCGGCGCGCACCGCGGGCCGACCGTCACCCGCTACGAGATCACCATCGGCGCCGGCGTGAAGGTCGAGAAGGTCATCGGCCTGGCGCGCAACTTCGCCTACGTCGTCGGCCAGCCCGAGGTGCGGCTGCTGTCCCCGATCCCCGGTAAGAGCGCCGTCGGCGTGGAGGTCCCCAACCCCGACCGGGAGACGGTGACCCTCGGCGACGTCATCCGCTCCCGCGCCGCCCGCGACGGGCACCGGCTGCTCGTCGGCCTGGGCAAGGACATCGACGGCAAGGCCGTCACCGCGAACCTGGCGACCATGCCGCACCTGCTCCTGGGCGGCGCCACCGGATCCGGCAAGAGTGGCTGCCTCAACACCCTGCTCGTGTCGATCCTGACCCGGGCGACGCCGGACGAGGTACGGCTGCTGCTGATTGACCCCAAGCGCGTCGAGCTGACCGCCTACGCCGGCATCCCCCACCTGGTCACCCCAATCGTCACCAACGCGCGCAAGGCGGCCGACGCCCTCGACTGGGTCGTGCGGGAGATGGACATGCGCTACGACGACATGGCCGCCCACGGGGTGCGCCACGTCGACGAGTACAACCGCAAGGTCCGCGCCGGTGAATTCACCGCCCCGGCCGGCAGCGAGCGAAAGCTGGAGCCGTACCCGTACCTGGTGGTCATCGTCGACGAGCTGGCCGACCTGATGATGGTCGCCCCCCGCGACGTCGAGGACGCGGTCGTGCGGATCACCCAACTCGCCCGCGCCGCCGGCATCCACCTCGTGCTGGCCACCCAGCGCCCCAGCGTGGACGTGGTGACCGGGCTGATCAAGGCCAACGTGCCGTCAAGGCTCGCGTTCGCCACCAGCTCCCTGACCGACTCCCGGGTCATCCTCGACCAGCCCGGCGCGGAGAAGCTGCTCGGCCAGGGCGACGGCCTGTTCCTGCCCACGGGCGCCTCGACGCCGGTCCGGATCCAGGGCGCGTGGGTATCCGACGCCGAGGTCGCCGCCGTGGTCGAGCACTGGCGCCGCCAAGTCGCCACCGGCGGGCAGCCCACCACCCCGGCCGCCGCCGCGGCGCCGGCCGCCGAGGTCCCGGCCGGCCCGGTTGTTGACACGACGGTGGTAGACGGGCTCGGCGACGACGAGCGGGCCCTGCTGCGCGAGGCCGCCGAGCTGATCGTCACCAGTCAGTTCGGGTCGACCTCGATGCTGCAGCGCAAGCTGCGCATCGGCTTCGCCAAAGCCGGCCGGCTCATGGACAGCCTCGCCGACCTGCGCGTCGTCGGCCCCTCCGAGGGCTCCAAAGCCCGCGACGTGCTCCTGCACGTCGACGAGCTGCCCGCCCTGCTCGCCGCTCTCGGTGGCGACTCCCCCGCCGACTCCGACGACGCCGGCGCGACCGTGCTGACGTTCCCCCGCAACGGCACCCGCCGCTGACCAACCCCGCCCACCCCGATCCGCCAGACGAAGGAGAGCCCCATGCACACCTCCCCCGCCTCCGGCGAGCAGCACCTCTCCCCCATCGACCACATCACCACCAGCGAGACCGGCGAAGGCCGGCGACGGTCGCTGGCCGCCTGGTGGCGCGACAACCGAACCGCGCTGTTCCTGCGCGACAACTGGCTGCTCGGCGTGGTCGCACTGGCCGTCCTCGCCGTGCTCAGCGTGCTGCTGTGGGCCATCTGGGTCATCGTCACCAAGCTCGTCGACGTCATGGACGCCGGCCTCGACGCGACCGGCGCCTGGATCACCGACGGGCCCATCACCCACAGCATCTCCGACCCGATGCGCGCCTACCTCGACACCCACACCGGCGGCCTACCCGCCACCGCCCGCGACCTGTGGATCACCTGGCTGATCGCGGTCGGCGTGCTCTACCTCGGCGCGCTGACCGGTTCCACCTACGCCCGCATCGGCTGGGCCGCCATCGGCGCGCTCACCGCGGCCGCCGTCTACCTCGGCGCCCCGGCCGGCGCCGGCCCAACCGCCGCCGGGCTGACCGCCGCGGTCTGGCTGACCCTGTCCCTGCCCGCCTACGCCGCCACCAGCGGCCCCTCGCTCGGCGACGTCCTGGACAGCCTCACCGACCGGCGGGCCCGCCGCACGGTCACCGACACCACCTACTGACCAGCACCGACGCCACACCGCTGCCCTCTCAGCGGTATTCCGAGCAGGAGGAAACCCCGCATGACGACCTCCAGGATCACCAGCACCACGCACGCCGGCAGCCCGGCATCGCCCGCCGTGGCGACGATCCCGGTACGGATCCAGACCACCGACACCACCGCCAGCGGACCCCACGTCGACCACCTGATCGTGGCCGGCTGGCCGATCGCGCCTGGCCTGGCCGTGCACATCACCATGCAGGACGGGCAGCGCCTCGACGGCCGCTACAACCTCGCCCACCTGCCCAGCGGCCTGGCCATCGCGAGGATGCTCTGCGCCCGCCACGTCGACCTGGCCGCCGTGGCCGCGATGGCGACCGGCATCGACTGGACCGACGACGCCGAGCAGGTCATCGCCGACGAGCGCACGGCGCCGTTGCGCCCCGGATACACCACCTGGGACTGGTGCGGCTACGACGCCTTCTGCCGCGCCGAGGCGTACCCCCGCCCCGACTCCCCCATCTACGTCGCCCCCACGTACGACTTCCGCACCCGATGCGTCTCCCAGAACCCCGCCAGCAGCCACCGCTGCGATCTGACCCGAGGCCACGACGGCTCGCACCAGCACAAGACCACCATCTGGCCCGCACAACGCTGAGCACCACATGCACGCGGGCGGCCCCACCGCCTACCAAGCCCGGGGCCGCCCGCCACTCCCCCATCCAGCAGAGAAGGAGTACCTCCATCGTGCCCGATCCGAGTGACCTGACCTACCTCGGCGCGGCCTACGCCAGCGACCACGATCCGCGTGGCCAGCGCCGTCTGTTTCAGATCCCCACCGCCGGCGCCCACGCGGTGCTGGTGGAGATTCCCACCAGCCTTGCCGAGAGCACCTCCCGCTGCACCGGCTGCGGTCACACCGACAGCGACTTCTCCGAGCTGGAGATCCTCGCCCGCGCTGGCGCGCACGCTTCCGCGTGCGGGCGAGGCACCGTCACCGCCGCCCTGGACGCCGAGATCGCCACCGTCCGCACCGAACTGACCCGCATCGACCCCAAGGCCGGCGGCTACCTGCAGATGGCCGGGGTGCTGCTCGGCGCCGGCCTGGCGGTGCTCGGCGGGGCCGGAGCCGGCGGCCACCTCCCTCCGTCCGCGCTGCGGGCCGGCGTGGCCACCGCCGTGGTGGTCCTCATCGCCGTCGTCCTGCTCCTGCTGGCCTCTCGCCCCCGCCTCGGCGGCGACTTCGGATTCATGGCCTACGCCGACGCCGACGCCGCCCAGGACGTGCTCGCCCGCATCGCCGGCGGCGACGCCGACCAGGTCCCGCAGATGACGCCACTGACCCGCGCACGCGAGCTGCGGTGGCTCTCCCGCGCCGTACGCGCCAAGTACGTGGCGATCGCCCGCGCGGTGCCGCTGCTGCTTGCCGGGTACGTCGGCGCGGCCATCACTGCGGCCCTCGCGATCTGGGGGCGGTGAACACGATGACCCGCCCGCAGTTCGCCACCGACGCCCTCGGTGCCACCGACGAATACCGGCTCGACATCGTCACTGACCCCGAACCTGACAGCCCTCAGGCCGTCAGCTACTTCACCGCCAGCGACCCCGAGGCCGCGAGCCGCCAGGCGCAGCGGCTACTCGCCGCCGTCGACGGCCCCGACGACCGCTACGGCGAGCTGTACGCCCACGACCGCGACGGCGGTGCCGTCCACTTCGACACCATTCATCTTCCCGAGTGATCAATCATTGCGCGCTGATAGGCGGTCCGAATTGCCGGGCCGCCGATCCGGCCACATGTAGCCGAATCTCCTTACCCCGTAAAGCCGCCGGACTCGCGGAGGTATGTACCGATTTTGAATCTGTATCCACACAGGACCGTGAGCGTCCGGTGGTTTCGGAGCGTGTTGGGGTGCCTCCGGCGGGGAGAGTCGCCGTAAGATCGCCGGGTCATGCGACTGAATTGATCTTGAGGGAGCGCCAGCGCTCAACCGCTAACTGCATAAAAAAACAGAGCCCCAGACCCCGATCGTTTGGCCGCGGGAAGGGTCTGAGGCTCTCAACAAGCTCGGAGGACACCATAGCATCCACCTCCGGGCTGGGTGCATCTTTGTCTCTCGACACGGTTACCGCGTGTCGCAGCGATGCCTGCCTGCGCCCAGCCTCCCCCATTTCGCGTCCCGACTGGGGTGGATTTGTAACCCCACGCTCGGCGCACCATCACACAGAGTCTTCGCGGGGCCGATTGCGCTGCCAACGGACTGCGGCGGATCCTGGCCCAGGACGTAAGCCTGTTGGGTCCGCAACGGTGCCGCGATGATCACGGCAGCTACCCGGGCATTGGACTCGGATCGTGTGGCGGCGCTCGGGTACTGCCCCGACTGCTACGCCACCGGCGCGGCCGTACTCGTCGTACCCGGGCAGCACCGCTGCCGGGCGCACCTGATCGATCAGCGTCTGCTGGTCGAGACCACCGCCGCCGGGCAGGCCCGCCTGGTGACCCCTCCTGGGGCCCGCCGCCGTCCGGTCTACCCGACCGGTGTGCAGGTGTCATGTGTGTCCTGTGCCGCTGCTGGCCGGGACAAGCAAGGCCTGCCGCGCGACGGCGCCGGGTCGGATCCGCTGTGCATGTCCTGCTGGCGGGGACGCACCGACCGGCGAGACGCCGCACAGCGGCAGCACCTGGTCGCCGCTCTGCGCGATCGCCTCGACGACGTCCAGGACGTCGTCGAGGCCGGTTGCGCCGCCTGCGGTGAGCCCGAGCCGGTGCCGACCTGCTGGCTGTGTGGGTACTCCTACCTGGAGCAGGCCCGCGCCGATCACGCCCACGCGCAGGCGCTGGAGGCCGCCGCCGTCGACGAGCACTTCGCGCAGCTCGCCGAGATGACCGACGCCCGCGAGCGGGTCGACGAGCTGACCGCGTGGATCCAGCGCCTGATGGAGACGCTGAGCGCCTTCGACGCCGGCGATAGCTGGGGCCGGCCGGTGTGGATGCTGGCCGACCTTCTCGCCCGCGACGCCGCCAGCCGTGCCAGCCGCCGGGGCCGGCGCTCCGCGCTGGGCCGGGTGGGCGCGGTGCTGGCCGTCGACGCGGACCGCCGCTCCGGCCGCCGCGCCATGCCCGGCCGCGCCAAGACCGCCCTGCTCGCCGGGTGCGACTCCACCCGCCCGGTGACGGATGCCTGGCGCCGCGCCGAGGCCCTGGGCTGGCACACCCGCGTCGAGCAGGGCCGCCGCCTCAGCTACGCCGAGCGGTGCGCCACCGGCCGCGCCCAGGCGCGGGCCGTCTTCGACATCACCCCGCTCCACCGAGGCGACACCGCCGCCCAGACGGCGCACGTGCCGGCCGCGCTGACCATCCTGGCCGAGCTGCTCGACCACGCCCGCACGCTGCTCACCGAGGCACAGGACCGCGCCGACGAGCTGGACGCCCGCGCTGGCGGCTGGGTCGACCACCACGAGCGCGTGCGCCGCCGCCGGATGCGCCAAGCAGTGGCCAACGCCCGTGATCACGCCCGTGACCAGGCCGTGAATTTCCGCACCCCCCACACGGTGTCTCAAGGTATGAGTGTTTACTCCAGCTTGTCTCGGGGTCTGCTGATTCCACCGCCGATCACCCACTCTCACGTCGTGGCAGGCCGGCAAAGCCGGAGGAAGATTGGCGCTTCGCGCTCACCGATGCCAAGCGGGCAAAACTCCGGTGTTGCCAGGTCACGTCCTGTAGGGCGTCCTAGGCCGGTCCAGACGGTGTCTGAGCGCCCACGGCGGTCTCGCCCACGTCCTGAGTGGGCAGAGTGGGCGTACGACCTGGCACGGGCCCTACGAGGCCACTGGCGTTGGCTGACCAACGTTCCCCTGCCGCGCGTGGCTGCCACCCTGGGTGCCGCGCTCAGCCGCGAATGGACCGCCGAGGTGCTGACCACCTGGGCCAGCCGGCAGCGTCCCCGGCCCCTGCTGTCCGCCCCCCGTGATCCGGTCGCCTACCTCAAGGCGATCCTCGAAGATGTCCTCACCGGCCCCGACGCACCGCCGAACCCGGCCGCCCGGCACGCCGTCCACCGCCGCACGGCCGTGACCACCGACGCCGAGACCCGGCGGGCCAACCGCGCGTCCTGGTGCGGACGCTGCGACCGGCACCGCCGAGTCGAGGTCAACGACCACGACCAGATCGTGGCCTGCCCCCGCTGCTCCGGCGCGGGCGAGCCCACCGTGGAGCCCCGCCGCCGGGGCGCTGGCCGCAGCGACCATGTCGCAGCCGGCACCCTCGCGGCGGCCCTCGAAGGCGGCTGGCCCGACGTCGCCCAGCCCGGATCAGGCATCATGCCGGAACGTTGCTGACCCGACGCCCAGCGATGCCCGCGCCCCCGGCACGCACTGGTGCTGAGCGTCGGCGGCGGGAGTGACCCGAGGTCGCTCGACCCGGCGCTGGTCTCCGCCTATCTGGATGGTCAGAAGAGGGGTTTGGCTACTTCCCTCGGTCTCCGAATGCGCGGGGCGGCACCTGAGGCCTCAGGTGCCGCCCCGCTTGTGGGCCCGGTTGACGTTCTATGCGTCGGTGTCTGCCGCTGGTCCATGCAGTAGGAGCTCAGCCAAGGCCCGCAGGGCGTCTGGCTCCAGTTCTGCTCGCAGCGACTCCGCGATCTTGTCCGGGGTGCCACCGAGGCGTCGGATGGCAGATGAGGCAGGAGACCTTCGCAAAGGCGCGCTGCGCGGGTTGACGTCATCCCCAACTTCAGGCTCGTTAACCGCGGTTAACTCGGGCTCACTGGCGGGCCGCTGCCGCTGCCGCAACTCATCGAGCTGCTTCTCAGGCGGTAGCTGATGGAGATCTCGCACATCTCGCAACGGCACCTCGCCAGCCCTGAGCATCGACTGAACCTCCGGTGCCAGCTTTAGCAGGTTGAGTCGTTGCGTTACCCAGGGAGGAGTGCGAGAGAGACGAGCGGCGGCCGCCTTGGCCGTTCCGCACTCCTGCGCCAGTAGTTGCACGGCCCGGGCCTCTTCGATGGGGTCCAGGTTCTCGCGATCGAGGTTCTCGGCGGCGGTGGCGCTGACCCACGCCTCTCTGCTGTCGGCCAGGCCGTTCTTGACCACGATGTCGAGGTTCGGCTGTTCCGCCATCAGAGCCGCCGCGCGACGCCGGCCGCCGGTGACCTGAACCCAGATGGCGCTACCGATCGCCGTTGCATGTTCGGGGTAGATCCGCAGGAACGCCTCTCGCGCTACTACTGCACACGGCTGCAGTTGGCCGTGCGTCCGCATAGACTCCGCGATGCTTTCGATCTTGGCGCGATCGGATGCCAAGTCCCGAGTGTTGAGCGGATTCGCGGCGACCTGATGGACGCGAGCGGTACGCGGCGCGGACTCGACAAAGGCCGGCACCCGGGCTTCGGGAAGCGCCGCCTCATCCGCGAGGTCTGAAAGGTTGACTCGCCTGCCCGCCACCTCAGACCTCCTGCAGGTTCGGCGCACCAGACTGGCTCGGGATTGCCGCAGCTCCCCCGTAGCCCATCTCCAGAGCCAGGCGGAAGAAGTCCTCGCGAGCCTCCATCGCGGTCCGGTTCTTGGGGTACTGCGTGACTACCAAGCCTTCGGCAGAGGCGCGGGAGTGCAGCTTGTACCGCCTGACAACTGTGTTGCACATCGGCCAGCCCTTGCGCTGGATGAACTGCGCGGTCTGCTGGAGATCGGGGAGCCCATCGCGCGGATCCCAGCTGTTGACGACCACCCGGTAAGGAATTCCGCGTGGCGCGATGACGGACTCGATCGTCCGGGCGGTCGGGTCGTAGCAGAGTGGCTCGGGCACCATCGGCACCAGGACGTCGTCGCACTCGTCGAGCGCGGCTTGAAGGATCCGCTCGTCTTCGAGGGAGCCCGGGGTGTCCACGAAGATGTGCTCGTAATGCAGGTTCCGCAGCTTTCGGAGATCGCGAGGATCTTCGACCTGAGCGAAGTCGAACGGTAGGCCACCCTGTCGTTCCACCCGTCGGGACCACCACACCGACGAAGCCTGCGGGTCGGTAGAGGCGACCATGACCGGGCTCTCCGGATCGCCGATGGCCTCAGCGGTCTTCTGCAGGATCGGCTCGGGATTGACCAGGACGTCGTAGGTCACCGCCCCGAGGTTCACAGCGAGCGTCGTCTTGCCGACGCCGCCCTTCTGGTTGGCGATGACATGCACCTGGGTCATGCGGGCTCCATTCCGTGTGCTTCCCGGGCCTGGTGTGGCCGCGGTACTTCGGATGCCCGTCATGCTAGGGCCGGCCTCGTCCTGCCCAGTAGCCCGGTCAGCTCGTGTCGCTGATTAACCGCGGTTAACTGCCTATGGCCCCTTGTCCAGGGAGCCCGGGTCGACCTGCCTCACAAGCATCCATGGAGGAGTCTGCTAGCCCCGCCGCATAGCTCGAACAGCTCACCGAGCCCGACGATGGCGACGACGCCCAGAAGTGGGCGGCCGAGCTGCTCGCCGACCGCCACGGCATCGATGTGGCCGGCTGGACCGACGGTCATCGGCTGCCCGGCCAGCCTGCGCGTATCGCCGTGCACGCCGGAGACCCGGTCGCCAGCACCGAGTCTCCGGCGGTGGGGGAGTGCCGGCTATTGCACGACACGGTCGACGACGCCTGGCTGCTGTTGGCCGACGACAAGCCGCACGCCGACCACGACGGCCTGGCCGCCACGGACACCGAGCAGGCGTGCCAGTGGGCCACCGGTGTGCTGGCCGAGGCGGGCGTCGTCCGCCACGGCTGGACCACCCGCGCTGGCGGCAACGCGGCCCTCGAGTACGTGGCCGATCTGACCGGGAGTGCTGACGGTGAACCTCGATGCCACTGGCCCGGACGAGATCCGCGCCGCGTTCGGTCAGGCCGTCGAGGCGGCGGGGGAGCAGCCGCAGGAGGTAGGCGGCATCGCCGGCGGGCGGGGGCCCGCGCACTGCACGATCGCTCGAGTCCTGGTGGAAGCTGTCAGCCAGCCGACAATCCATCACCCAAGGTAACGCTAAGGTTACCCGCGTCCAATGGGCTGCTGCGTCTGAGCAGGTGGGCTGAGCAACATGGCCAAGACCAGGGAGATGTCCATGTTCAAACGTGCGGCCGCGACCGCGACAGTGACTCTTGCCGTGACCGTCAGCGCGCTCGCGATCACCGGCGGCCCGGCGGCCGCGGGTCCCTATCGAGCTGACTGCCATGCCTGGATCACGTCCACCGGGCAGCCGGGCGGTGGCTTCACCGCGGTCTGCAATGGTGGTCCCACTACGGTCCAGTACCGCGTTGTGGGCCTGTGCCAGAACTACTTCACTCAGGGCTCTCGGTGGATGTACGGACCGTGGAAGAACACCGGAGAGTCCCACGTGGACTGCTCGTGGTCGGAGAAGCCGCTGAGCACCTACTACCAGACCCGTTGACAACCGATGCCGCCCGAAGGTGGGCCGGAGCCCGACGGTGGCCGGGACGGCGATCCGGAAAGCGCCGCCCGGCCCCGCTCGTATCAGTTGGACAGCACCACCCAGAGGATGATCAGCAGCCCCATGACGCTCACGACGCCGATTCCCGGTAGCAGGAGACCCGGGACGCGTTTGTCGGTCACGTTGCCGTTCTCGTCGGTGGCGCGCCACTCCCCTTCCACAAGAACCCAGTCCCGCACATCGTTGGTCGGCGAGTAGGGCGTGACCGGCATGACCGTTGGGGTAGGCACGTGCGGCATCGCCAGGACGGTCTGGGCTCCGGTTCGCCACCGCCGCCAGGTGGGTTCCGGCTTGACCGTCCGACCGGCGGCGAGGTCATCCCACACCTTCAGCCAGAGCGCGACCTGGGACTCGTCGAGGCCGGTCGCCCGCAGGAAGCTCTCGGTCAGGTCACGGGCCGGGAGGGTGCCGCGCTGAAACGCGGCGCACAGCGTGGATGCGGGCGCCCTGCGCGGATAGGTCTTGGTGATCTCGGCGATCTCCCGAAAGGTCTTGCCCGACCACTCCCTCAGCCGCTTGAGCGCGTCGTTGTACTCCAGCTTGCCGCTGGAGGTGGTGGGGTCCGGTGGCGGCAGGCCCAGTTCCCGCGAGGAGGTCTTCTGGACTGCCTGCTTCTCGGCGGTGAGCTGGCTGTGGATCTTCGCGCGTCGCGCGAGCCACAGGCCCGGTTGCTCGCCGCACGCCTCGACAAACTTGGTGAGCAGCTTCTCGCCAGGCAGCTGGTGGCCCTGGTCGACCGCGTGCAACGCGCTGCGGGAGTAGTAGCCGCTCTGGGCGATCGCGGCGTAGGTCAACTGTGCTCCCTGGCGCAACTGGCGCAGCTCGTACCCGAACTGGGCCACTGGACCGGACTGCGGGTCCGCTGGCGGAGTGATTCGCTTCGGCATGGTGGTCTCCGACCGCACCTGGACGCGGCCCCGTCGGGGCCGCGTCCAGCACGCGGACTCAGCTCTCGCGGACGCGGGAGCTCAGCCGGACGGTCGCCGTCGCCGCGGCCCCGACGAGGGCGGTCGCGATGAACGGGTCGACACCGACCAGGACGAGGACGGTGACGAAGACCAGGATCACCACGAGCACCGTCACGACGACCGGGTATCGCCGACGACGCCGCCCGAGGACGGCGAAGGCGACGGCGGCGATCAACCCGCAGATCACCAAAGTGGTGATCTGCGTGGGGACCACGGACAGGGTGGAACCAGAGACAGACACGTTTACTCCTTGATCAACGCTGATCTAACCGGCAGGGAGCGATGAGCAGGCCACGCCCGCACGGGGACGCTTCGACACGACGGGCTGGTACTCCGTCGCGCCACCCCGTGCGAGGTGACCATCCTCAGCATCGCGAGATGTGAGCCGCCGGCCCAAGGGAGTGGTGTTGCCAATCCTTGTCCCGCGCCCGTCGAGACGGAAAGTCGCCTATGTCCTTTTGGGATGGTTAAGCGAGGAACGCGAGGGGCTGAACAGGCGGAACGTGTGATCTGAACCGGGGATGAGTGACAGATGACGTTCGGAACAGCCGATCCGAACGTCACACCCACTTCCCCAGGCACAGCGAAGGGCTTAAGAATGGCGATGCGCGGACTCGTGCCAGAGACGGGCGCTCGTGGCGCCGCCAGTCAACGACAGGGGTCTATCCGAGGGAGCTGGATGAGCGCACCGTGATCGGCTGCTGGTACCAGTCGGTCAGAGCAATAGGGGCAGCGCCCGCAACAGGGGTCGCCAGCCGCGGAGAGCCCGAACGACTCTGCGGATGTCGACATGCCTGTCCCGCAAGCGCCGCCGCGTCCGGGCCCGCCCGGAGCGGCCCCGGTCGCGGCGGCGAACCCGGTGTCCATACGCGCCTCCCCTTCAAGTCCGTAGCTCCTGATTAAAACAGGCGTTCCAACGCCCGTCGCTACAGGGTGCCACTGAGTGTTCACTCAGTGATCATGGATGCGTTTCTCCTGGTAGAGGTAGCGTGAGACCACGCCAACATGCGTACTGCGGGTCCGAGTCGATGGCGCACGACAGCAGGGCCGACTGCTCGGCACGACCAGCGTGCCGAGCACCGCGGCCGGACACGCCCAGCTGACGGCCTGGGCGCAGGAGCCGGGCTCCGGCTGAAGGTCAAGCGGGCCCGCGTGCCCCGACCCGGCGAACCCGACGCCCTCACCCCCAAAGAGCAAGGCGCCGTCGAGCGGGCCGCCAACCGCCGTGGTGCCCGCGACGCCGCCATCGTCGCCGTGCTGCTCTACACCGGTGCCCGGGCGCAGGAGTGGCGCCCGCCTCGATGTCGACGACCTCGCCCTCACCGCCCGCACCGGCACCATCCGCCTGCACGGCAAGGACGAGGTCCGTCAGGTTCCGGTCCCGGCACCGGCGCGCGAACGGCTCAGCGCCTGGATCCGCCACCGCGGCGCCGAGGCGGGACCGCTGTGGACCGGGCAGCGGGGCCGGCTGACCACCTCCGGCATCACCCAGGTGGTGCTCACCGTCGGCGACGCCGCCGGCCTGTCCGGCCTGCGCCCGCACCGCCTGCGCCACACCTACGCCACCCGGTTGCGCCAGGGCGGCGCGGACTCTGCGCAGGTCCAGGCGCTGCTCGGGCACGCCTCGCTCGACACCACCGCCCGCTACTTTCGCGCAGGCATGGCGGAGCAAGCCGCCGTGGTGGAGCGATCTTCGAGTGAGCTCTTCGAGGACCGGCCAGGTCGACCTCCGTATCTCCGCCGCACGCAAGACCGGCACCACCGCTGTGACCGTGCTCCCGGCAGCCTTCCTACCGGGCGTCACCATCCACTACACATAGAGTGTGGATCACCTCTACTGGAACCTCGGCGCGTGCGCGGGCGGCGCCGTGTTCGAGGTCGGGTTGCGTGGCTCGACCGCCCGGGTCTGCCTCATGGACGACGACGAGTACCAGGCGTATCTCGACGACGAGGAGTACGAGTACTTCGGCGGCTTCTACGACCTCACCCCCGTGGTCTTGGAGGTGCCCTACGACGACCACTGGTTCCTCGTGGTCGACAGCTACCCCGATCGCATCCGGGTCACGGTGAACAGGTCTTCGACTGACGGTCGGGTGGGGCACTGGCCAACTTCCACGTTCCGCGCCAGGGCGGTGCCGAGCTTGCGCAGGTCAGTCCCTGCTCCGACGCCGGTCGGCTCCAACGACACGCCGCGTCGGCTCTACAGCTCGCCGAGGATGCGGGTGCGCTGCTGGGCGTACTCGTCGTCGCTGATCTGCCCGTGCTGCAGCAGGGCAGCCAGTTGGTGGAGCCGGTCCGTGATCGCGGCAGTCCCAGGGGTTGTCGGGACGGCAGGTGGGTGTGTTGCAGGGTTGTCGGGATCAGTCCCGACATCCTCGATCAGACCCGGTGTGAGGGCCGGGGCATCAACGGCGGCGGCGATGCGCCAGAAGCTCTCGTCGAGGGCGCTTGTGCCACCGGCTGCGGCGGCGGTGGTGAGCTGGTTCACAGTGTCGGGGACGCAGCCAAGCACGGTGGTCAGGTGGGCAGCCTGGGTGATGTTGGGAAGGAGCCGGCCGGCGAGGATGTCCATGACCTCGGTGGTAGGGATGTGCGTGCGGGCGGCCAGCTCGGTAGGGGACACGCCAGCGAGTTCTGCGTAGGCGCACAGGTAGCGGGCCAGCGCTCGTCGGCCAGGCGGGGCCTGAGAGTTGATGGTGGCGACCAGGTGCCCGAAACGGATCCGGCTGCGGTTGTCTGGCGGCGCGGGTAGGTCGATGACCGCCATGGCACGCAGGCTCGGTGCCGCGATGAGCTCGAGCATCACGCACTGGCGCGCGTACTCCTCCTGAACCGTCGCGACCTGCGCCGCGATCGTCCGGACGTTGAGCAGCGCCTCCCGAGCCTGATGGAACTGCCACTCCATCTCATCGGCGCGGCGTGACTCGCGCAGCCGGCTGTTCTCCGACTGGCGCAGGTTCTTCAGGTACTGATCGGTGTCGTCCCGCATCCGCATCTGCAGGTGAGCGATCTTGCGCTGCAGGGCGGGGATCGTTGGCGAGCTATCTGGAACATTGTCCAGCTCCGGCTGTCCCTCAGGCCGGCTGACCGGGCCGGTGTAGCCCTCGGGCAGCCGACCCCTGGCACATTGGTACCAACCAGCGGCCAGGGCCCGGATACCCGTGGTCTCGCTCTCGTCCGTGGGCAGGCAGGCGACGATCAGCTCAACCATGTCCCAGGTGGGACCGTTGGTGTAGCGGCTGAGCTGCTCGGAAAGCTTCTTCCGGTTCAAGCCGGGAAAGTCCAGCCCACGCGTCTTCGCGATGCGCAGGATTTGGGCCTGCCCGCCCTCGCCCAGGTAATTGTCGATCAAACGGCGTACGTAGAGGGTGTAGTCGGCGGCCTCGGGGGTCGTGCACCGCTCGCGGATGATGGCCTCGTCCACGGATGGGCGTGTGGTGCGCCGTGATGGGCGCTTGGCGGTGCTCATGCTGATCGTCCTTGAGGCACGAGAGGTGACCCGACAACGGTCGTTGTTGTCGGGAGTCTGCCGGCTCCTCTTTCCCGACATTAGGGACGCCGGGGAGAGTGTTCCGTGCCGATCGGTGCTGACTGTCTGATCGGTCAGGGTGCTCCGCGCGGCTCGGTTGGCCGCCTGATCAGCGCGGAGCATCCGCCCTTCTATACATGATGCGACATGGCGGTGACAGAGTGCAGTACCGAGTCAGACTCCGACGCGTAACGGCGGTCATCACCGCACTACTGGTGCGCCCGCACATTCTTGGCGCCGGCAAGCAAGACCGTCCAGCTCGACCTCGACGTCACCATCCTCGGCACCGTCATCCACCACGCTGGACCAGGCATCCGCGCCCGGGCCCATCTCGCTGAGACGGCCCACAAACTGCGGACGCGGAAGGGTGATCCCGGTCGGCGGCGGCTGGACGGATGGCCAAACCCTCAGGCGCCGTGCGTCTCTGCCTGTCGGGGAACTGGCGGAATGAGTGCCACGGCTATCGGGATCGACCCCGACATCGTTAGGCGGGCCGCTCCAGTTCTGCGAGGTGGACTCGTCTGCACGGCACCCCGACTCAATCCATGGAGGACGCTCCATCTGGCGTGGCTGCCAGGTCTATGTGGCGAGGCGACGTACGGTTCGGACGTGACCAAGTCCCGCGCCCGGCGGCAGGCTGCCGACACCACGTACCGCAAGGCGCGCAACCAGCCAAAGAGCGGTGAGGTGCCCATGCAGCTCGGCTTAGCCGGTGCCACGGGCGCCTCCGGCTCCGGCAAGCCCTCGCGCAAGTCCCGCCCGAAGAAGAGCACCGGCAAGACGATCGCAGCCGCCGGGAAACGCCGAGGCGGTGCCCAGCCGCGCGCGAGCAAGCCCGCCGGCGTCACGGCCAGCTTCGCGGGTACCTGCGTGGCGTGCGAACGCGGCTACCGGTCCGGAACGCCGCTCGGCAAGGTGCTCGCTGGCTGGGCGCACGCGGCCTGCGCCGCCGCGGTCCGCGAACGCGACCGGATCCTGCGCGGCGAAACCTTCGCCTCGCAGAAGCCATCCGACTGGCGACGCGGCAAAGGCCCCTCATCGGCCCGAGTCACCCGATAACCAGGTTGCCGTTCGTTTCGGACCGAACGGCAACCTGGAAAGCACTCACGCCGGCGTCTAGCGGCCATGACCGCGGTCTTCGCTGTGGCCCTGCTGAGATGGTGGGCGCTGGGATGAAGGCTTGCCCATACTTCCCCCGTGTACGGCTCTCGCGGTGTTCACCGGGAACGCCAGTGCGGCTCGGCGTGCCGCCTCCGTTCCTGGCACGGTTGAAGGACCCCACGGCGAGGGAATGGGCGGGCCCGCTGTAGGGGACTGGGGCCGTGCCGAGTTCCGGTCGTCAAGATCGACTTGGTCAAGCACCTGCTTGATGTAGGTGGCCTGCTTCGGTGGCGACAGCTTGAGGAGGGTTGTGGTGTCGAGGTAGTGAGGCCGATTCGAGTCGTCGATCTGGACCCGGGCCCGGACGGCGTCTGGGTAGAGGAGGCGGCGTACCGCCTCGGGCAGGTGCGGCGCGGGCGGATGCACGAAGCGGATCTTGTTGACGCTGGCCTCGGGCGATTGACGTACGACAGGTAGCTCGGTCGTGTGCAGGAGTGCCTGGCTGTGTCCCATGTCCGAGAAGACGAGCGTCTCGCCGGTGATGTGCTCGGCGTAGCGTTCCGAGAGGCGCTTCCAGATGGTCTTCACGTCGTCGGGGTCAAGGTCCAGCGCGGCTACAGTTCTACGGTCATTGAGCCAGTGCAGGTCCATTTCGGACCCGCCGG
Organism: Micromonospora sp. NPDC049274; assembly: GCF_040678875.1. Taxonomy (NCBI): domain Bacteria; kingdom Bacillati; phylum Actinomycetota; class Actinomycetes; order Micromonosporales; family Micromonosporaceae; genus Micromonospora; species Micromonospora sp. NPDC049274. The sequence continues at coordinate 4,147 of NZ_JBFAQS010000028.1, read as the reverse complement.
GGGTCAGGTGGATAACCGTGACCGAATCCTCAGGAGTCGTACGGTTGACGGCTTCGGCCCAGGCGTGCGCGAGGTATCGGTTTCCTACGAATTCACCGGTGGCCGGATGCTGGATTCGCCAAGCCCACAGGGTCGACCCACCGGGGGGTGAGGTGAGGTCCATTTCCTCCACGCGTTGACGCAGATACTCCAGCACGTCCATCTCGCCGGCGAGTTCATACAATCGTTCGGCGCAACGGCGAATGCCAGCGTCGTCCGGCCTCCGTGCCTCTCGCTCGCGTTGAAGCTCTGCCGCGCGGTCCCAGATCTGAGCGGTAATCGGCACAGCGGGCCGGTTCGAGAACGTCATGCGGGGTAGATCAGCATTCGTATGGAAGCGCTGCCCGGATGCGTGCCCTCGGTCATGCTTGAGGCAAGGTTGACCCGCAGCTCGAACAGAGCCGAAATGTCCGCGAGCTTGAACAGCGCCACCGGTCCGGTATCGCCGACCGCGTCGACGCGGGGCTCACGTTCGGGGGAGCCCAGGACCCCGACTGCCGCCTTGTAGTAGCCCGTCCACGCGGCGAGCGCCTGTTCAATGACGGCCGAGTTCTCGGTGGCGCGGCGCGCGCGCATCTTCCAGGCCACGGTGAGGGCCTGCTCGAACTGCGTGCCGTACTGGCGGCGGAACAGTGTCAGTGAGCCACCGCTGGGAAGAGCGATGGTGGGGTTGTTATCCGGGTCGAGGTCCGTGAGGCACCAACCCAGGGACTGGGCCCAGTCTTGTGCCGTCGAAGAGTTGCCGTCGCCGGCCCAAACCTCGGTCCAGTTCATGCTCCGAAGCTGAGCCAGGTCCGTCGCCATTTGCTCAGGCGATCGCTTCATGTCAGCAGGATTCATACGAACCTCACCCTGTTCTCGTCACTAGCGGTGGCCGATGGGCGGTCCCACCCGGTGGGGATCTGCGGAACGGCCCACGAGGCGTCGGGCCTGAAGCTGCACCAGGAGCCGTCGAACGGAAAATGCCCCTCCCTCACAAGCTGTGTCATTCGATCTGCTTCAGCTCGGATTTCCCGGGCCTGGTCGGGGCTCCAGTAGAGCCGGTGCCCGATCCGCTCGTTGAACTCCTGCTCGTCCTTGAGCTGCCAACTGCGGTCAGGAGCGACCACTACGTCGAGGCAGTGGTCCTCGATGTCAGCTCCCAGGATCGTTCCATCTCGCCACCACACCGGCGGTGTCTGAAGGTTGATGTACCAGTGTGAGAAGGACCCGTCACCGCGATAGAACCACCAGGTGGATGACGTGGCTCGAGCCTGAAGCATCATTACGATTCCCGGCCCACGCCAAGTGTCGGGAACTATCTCGAAGCTGAGCTCGTCGCGCTCTGCCAGTGGGATCTGGTGTCCGGATCTGCCGTCGTGCGCCTTGCTGCGCATGACTGGTGTCTCAGGTGCTACCCAGACCATGACCGTCGAGCCAGAGGCGGCAATCACCCTGGTGGGCCGGGCCTCTCCCAGGTACGGCCCCCGGGTGAAACGAACCAACGCCTCCTCGCCGCAACGTAGATGATGGAGGGGAGGACGCACGAGTAGATTCTAACTGATCTTGATCGATTGACCCCTGGTGGAAAGGACCCTGGTGCGGTGAGAAGGTCGGGGAGTGCGCTGAGCACCTCCGGCGGCGCAGGTTCCACGGGCAGCGGCCGGGGTCGGTGTGTTTGTCGGGGCTGCACCGGCTAATCTGCTGCACCGTCAGATGCTGCGATAGCTCAGGGGCAGAACATCGCCGGGCCAGCCGCAGGGCTACTGGCCGATGGCCGGGCGCCGCCGGACCGAACGCGCCGGCCTGCCGCCCCGCGAAGTGCGGATGGCCCGGCTGCGCCGCGCCTTGAGCGCCGACCGAGACTCCGAGGCCGACCGGGGCGGCCGGGAGTGGCGGCACCGGTGGGTCGTGCGCGGCCAGCACCGGCGACATCGTCGCCGGCCCGGAGCAGGAGTGGTGCCTGGAGCTGGCGCCGGCCGACGCCCCGGGCGCTTTTCGGTGACCCGCTGGTACGAGAGCTGACCGACCAGGGGTGGATTGCCGGCCGGCGCGACCTGCGTCGGCCGGCCCGCCTCCGGGTCAACGCGCGCGTCACCGAGCACCATCGCTGTCGTCGATGATCTGGTTGAACAACGCGATCGCCCCACCGGCCGCCGCGCCACCGGCGAGCAAGGCGCTCGCCCAGCCACCGCCAGACGCGACAGTCAGCCCGGCAGTCACGCCGCCGACCAGAACGCTCAGCGCCAGGACGAGACTCGCCCGCACGCTGAGCAGATACGGACGCCCGACGGTCCGCGACTCCTTCGCCACGTTTGACTCCAATTCGGATTGGGTCTTGACTCCACGGCACCGTACACTATGGTTCGAAGTCGTGGACGACTCGCTTTGGGAGTCGGCGAGAAGAAGGGGGCGTGTGTGGCGACGCTGGACGCTGACAGGTCGGTCGGGGAGTACTTCGCGATCAACCTGCGCAAGATCCGTGAAGAGAAGGGTCTGTCCCAAGCCGAGCTGGCGCAGCGGATCAAGGACCTCGGCCACTCCTGCACCCAGGCGACGATCTGGAAGCTGGAGCAGGGTCACCGCGAGCCCAAACTCACCGAGGCCGTCGCCATCGGCGCCGCGCTCGATCTGTGGAGCTGGACCGAGCTGACCACCAAGCCCGCCACGTTCGACGCCGCGACGACGCTCGATCGGTGGCGGCGCCGAGCGCACGAGTTGGCCGAGCAAACCCGGGCCGCCGCCGCCGCGCAGATGGACGCACTGATTCAACTCGCGTTCGCCGTCAAGGCGGCCCAGGACGCCGGTATGCAGGTCGGGTGGGCGGAACGCCGCGCCGGCGGATGGCTGGAGTTGTCCCCCGAGGTAACGGTCCTGCGTGAGGTGCTGGCCGCCCGAGTCACCGAACAGTTGGAAGGCGAAGAGCGCGAGCGCCGGTGGGCCCTGGAGGACCGCCTCGTGGAGCAGATCGTTGACGCGCTCGAAAGCTCGGGAGTGCCCCTGGCGATCAAGCCCGAGGACTTCGACGTCGTAGAAGTGAGTCCGCCGCCTGTCGACGACGTCGACTCGGCCGGCTGACTCCAGGGGGCGCCCAGCTCGATCACCTCCACACCGCGCTGCGTGCCGCCGAGCCGGCCGAGGTTCGCCTCGCCCGCACCCTGGCCGCGATCGCCGCGCTCGACCCGTCCCGACACGGCCACGCCGGGCCGGACACCCCGGAGATCACTGCCGTCTACGCGCAGCGCAACGCCCTGATCTGGACCGCCCTCGCACTCGCTCACGAGGCCGGCGTTTTGGCCGGCGTCGGCCACGACCCGACCGACCCCCGCCCGGTCGTGGTCTACCTGGAGCTGCCCACCGGCCAGGTGTCCTGGCACCTGCCCGCCCACCCGGCCGGCTGGGACGGGCACAGCACCACGGCGAAGTACGCGCGGGCGCAGGCATTCGTCGACCTGGTGGCCGGGCCGTGATCAGGGTGCGGATCGTCGCCGACGACGTCGCCCAGGCCGCCGCCGCCGCACTGGCCATCGGCCGGGTTCTCACCGTCACGAGGGAGTGATCGTCCTCTGCGGTAGAGCCGGACACTGCCACCGGGCCATCACCCGCCCCCGTCGACCGAAGGGAACGCGCCACACATGAGCCCCGCAACCGACACCGGACGTGCCCGCTACGACGCCACCGATGTGCCGGCCCTGCGCCGAGGGCTGGCTGACTGGTACGGCAGCGCGCAGGGCGTGAACTTCTACCTGCAGGCCATCCAGCTCGGCCGGCAGCCGATCCGTCCGCCCGGCCCTCCGGACAAGGTCGCGCACCTTCTCGCCGCCGCGGAGACGACCCGGCTGCGCGACGGGGACCTGTGGTACGTCGACGAGGACCTGTGCGCGCTGCTCAACGCCGCGCACCCGTCCATGCCCGCGTTCGCGCCCCGCCCGGAGGACCTGCCGTCGAAGGTCGGCTTCGCGGTATTCGCCGACCCGATCGCCGTTTACGCCGCCGAGGAGGCCCGCGACGATCAGGTCATCGAGCTGCTGGCCCGAAGTGGCGGGGAGAAGATGCGGCAGGCCAGCGAGCAGCTCTACGCCGGTCAGGCCCCGATCGTCGCAGTGTCGTGGTCACCGGTGACCAACCC
>NZ_JBFAQS010000027.1:0-63653 GCF_040678875.1 Micromonospora sp. NPDC049274 | reverse complement strand
GACACCGACGGCGGCATCCACTCGTTCGAGGGCGGGCACTACATCAGCGTCGTCGGCTACCGCGACAACGGCGCGATCGTGCGGATCGCCGACTCGGCCGACCCGAACACCGCCTCCTACGAGGTCACCGTCGAGCACCTCGCCGACTGGATCGCCACCCGCGGCTACGCCACCAGCTGACCCGGCAGCACGCCGAAAGGGCCGGACCCCCACCACCGGGGTCCGGCCCTTTCGGCATGACCTCAGTCGGTGGCGAGGACGGCCAGGATCTGCTCGCCGTACTTGGCGAGCTTGTTCTCGCCGACCCCGTTGACCCGCGACAGCTCGGCCAGGGAGGTGGGCGCGTCGCCCGCGATCTGCCGGAGGGTGGCGTCGTGGAAGATGACGTACGCCGGGACGCCCTGCTCCTTGGCGGTTGCCGCGCGCCAGGCCCGCAGCCGCTCGAAGACCGACGCGGCCGCCGGGGTCAGCTCGGCGACGACGGTGGCCGCGCCGCGCGGCTTCGACGACCGGCTCGACGCCTGCCGCTCCGGCTCGCGGCGCATCGTGACGGTGCGGCGGCGGCCGAGCACCTCGGTGCTCGCCTCGGTCAGCGCCAGGGTGCCGTAGTCGCCCTCCACGGCGAGCAGCCCCTCGGCGAGGAGTTGCCGAACCACGCCGCGCCACTCGGCCTCGCTCAGCTCGGAGCCGATGCCGAAGACGGTAAGGGAGTCGTGCCCGTACTGGCTGATTTTGTCGGTCTGCTTGCCGAGCAGGATGTCGATGCAGTGCCCGGCGCCGAACCGTTGGTTGCGCTCGCGGTCGAGGCGGAAGACGGCCGAGAGTAGCTTCTGGGCGGCGACGGTGCCGTCCCACGACTCCGGTGGGTTGAGGCAGGTGTCGCAGTTGCCGCAGGCCGTCGGGGTCGTCTCGCCGAAGTATTCGAGCAGTTGCACCCGTCGGCAGCGGACCGTCTCGCAGAGCGCGAGCATCGCGTCCAGGTGCGCGGCGAGGTTGCGCCGGTGCGCGAGGTCGCCGTCGGACGTCTCGATCATTTTGCGCTGCTGGACCACGTCCTGGAGGCCGTACGCCAGCCAGGCGGTGGACGGCAGCCCGTCGCGGCCGGCGCGGCCGGTCTCCTGGTAGTAGCCCTCGACGGACTTGGGCAGGTCGAGGTGGGCGACGAAGCGTACGTCCGGCTTGTCGATGCCCATCCCGAAGGCGATGGTGGCCACCATGACCAGCCCGTCCTCGCGGAGGAACCGTTGCTGGTTGGTGGCGCGGGTGGTCGCGTCCAGGCCGGCGTGGTACGGCAGGGCGGCAATGCCGTTGGCGACGAGGAACTCGGCGGTCTTGTCGACCGAGGCGCGGGACAGGCAGTAGACGATGCCGGCGTCGCCGGGGTGCTCGTCACGCAGCAGTGCCAGCAACTGCTTGCGGGGTTCCCGCTTGGGCACGATCCGGTACTGGATGTTGGGCCGGTCGAAGCTGGCCACGAAGTGCCGCGCGCCGTCGAGCCCCAGCCGGGCGGCGATCTCGGTGCGGGTGGCGCTCGTCGCGGTGGCGGTCAGCGCGATCCGGGGAACCTGCGGCCAGCGCTCATGCAGCATCGACAGTGCCAGGTAGTCGGGGCGGAAGTCGTGGCCCCACTGGGACACGCAGTGTGCCTCGTCGATCGCGAACAGGGAGATGCGACCCCGGTCCAGCAGGGCGAGGGTGGATCGGACGCCGAGCGCCTCGGGCGCCAGGTAGAGCAGGTCCAGTTCGCCGGCGACGAACGCGGCCTCCACCCGCCGCCGGGCGTCGAGGGTCTGGGTCGAGTTGAGGAAGCCGGCGCGGACGCCGACCGCGGTGAGCGCGTCCACCTGGTCCTGCATGAGCGCGATCAGCGGGGAGACGACGACCGCCACACCGTCGCGGACCAGGGCCGGGACCTGGTAACACAGCGACTTGCCGCCACCGGTGGGCATCAGCACCAGCGCGTCGCCACCGGCGACGACATGGTCGATGACCTGCTGCTGGAAGCCGCGGAAGGCGTCGTAGCCGAACACCCGGCGCAGCACGTCCAGCGCGCCCTCGACGCGCAGGTCGGTGGGGGAAGCCATGCGCGGAGTCTACGAGCCGCCCCCGACACCAACGCCCGCACACCTGCCCGACGCGCCCATCGCATCCGCGAGTGCCGGCGGCCCGTCGCGGCCCGACGGCGCGCTCGGTCGCGGGACGGGCGAGTACGTCGGTGCCATGGTCAACTCGCGTTCATGGAATCCGCGGTGTTCCTTCCGCTCTGACATCCCGGTTTTCAGGAACCCGAGTCGATCACCGCTGAGGCGGAGCCGAAGGGAGGCGCTGTGCCCGTGCCGCGCGCCCTCGGGCGCGCCCGAGGGCCGGGCGCGCCCGGGGCCGACCGCCCGGTCAGCTCGGCTGGCTGGACCGGTTGGCCAGGCCGCGTGGCGGGGCCTTCATCCCGACCACGATGTCGACGATCTCGATGTAGCGGGCCTTGGCACCCATTCGGAACGCGGTGGCCGCGGCGTTGATCTCCTCCAGGGTGTCGGCCTCCACCATGGTGACCTGGTCGTACTTGCCGTTGACCCCGGTGCACACGACGTGGGTGAGCTGCTTGGCGAAGCGGCCCAGATCCCGGGCGTGCTCGGCGGAGACCTCGTGGATGCCCTCCCGGCCGAGGGCGAAGTATTCCGGACTGATCCGCATGAAGAGGAAACCGACGTACTTGTTCTTGTCCGCCAGATCGTGCATCGCACCCTCCCAGATGTCGGCGTTGACCTGCGGCGATCACGAGGAGCGTATAGACGATTACTGATCGTCATCAAGGGGGTGGCGCTGTCGGGAGGGTGACCCGCGCTCAGTCGGCGCCGACGCGCCCGATCCGACGCCGGGCGGCGGGATAGAGTCGCTGATTGACCAATCGCGGCCGATGGCGGCCGCGGCGCCACGGCTTGGGGGTATGGGTGAGCGAGGCGCGCACACACGGGGACCGGACCGATCCTCCGGTGGCCACGGACGGGCAGCCGACGGCCGAGTCGGAGACCACCCTCGTGGTGGTGACGGGGCTGTCCGGTGGTGGTCGCAGCACCGTCGCCCGGGCGTTGGAGAACGTCGGCTACTACGTCGTGGACAACCTGCCGCAGGCGCTCATGCTCGACATGGCCGAGCTGGCGTTCAAGGCCGGCGGCGCGGCCCGGCGTACGGCGATGGTCCTGGACGTGCGCTCGCGGGCCTTCTCCACCGACCTGGCCGGGGCGATCCGCGAGCTGAAGGAGCGGGGCTTCTCGCCCCGGGTCGTGTTCGTCGACGCCGACGACGAGGTGCTGATCCGCCGGTTCGAGAGCGTCCGGCGGTCGCACCCGTTGCAGGGCGACGGGCGGCTCGCCGATGGCATCGCCGTGGAGCGCGGGCTGCTGGAGGAGGCCCGCGACCAGGCCGACGTGATCATCGACACCAGCCACCTGAACGTCAACCAGCTCCGCCGGCGCATCGAGGAGCTGTTCGGTGGCGAGGACGCCCGTCGGCTGCGGGTCACCGTGCTGTCGTTCGGCTTCAAGTACGGCCTGCCGCCGGACGCCGACTTCGTGCTGGACGCCCGGTTCCTGCCCAACCCGTACTGGGTGCCGGAGCTGCGCGAGCACACCGGGCGCGAGGAGGCGGTCAGCGCGTACGTGCTGGGTCAGGAGGGCGCGGACGCCTTCGTCGCCTCGTACGCCGACCTGGTCAACGCCACCACCGCCGGGTTCGAGCGGGAGGGCAAGCGGTACCTGACGGTCGCGGTGGGCTGCACCGGGGGCAAGCACCGCAGCGTGGCGATCGCCGAGGAGCTGGCCGGTCGGCTGCGCCAGTCGGGGCTGGCCGCCAACGCGCAGCACCGCGACCTGGGGCGGGAATGACGGCGCGCCGGGTGGTGGCGTTCGGCGGCGGGCACGGATTGTCCGCGTCGCTGCGCGCGCTGCGCCACTGCGCCCCCGAACTCGACCTGGACATCACGGCGGTGGTCACGGTCGGCGACGACGGCGGGTCCAGCGGCCGGCTGCGCGCCGAGCGGGGCGGCCTGCCCCCCGGCGACCTCCGGCAGGCCCTCGTGGCGCTGGCCGGTGACCATCCGGCCACCCGACGCAGCGCCGGGCTGTTCCAGCACCGCTTCGCCGCCGTGCCGACTGGCGGCGTACCTGAGGAAAGCGACCCGCAGCGGGCCGCAGCCCGCGCCGACGGGCTGGCCGGGCACGCGGTGGGCAACCTGGTGCTCTGCGGCCTCATGGAGCTGCTCGGCGACCCGGTGGCCGCGCTGGAGCACGCCGGGGCGATGCTCGGTACGGTCGGTCGGGTCCTGCCGATGTCGCGGCAGCCGGTCGGCATCGAGGCGCGGGTGCGCGGCGTCGACCCGGCCGCCCCGGACGAGGTGCGCACCGTGCGCGGTCAGCACCAGGTGGCGGTCACCACCGGGCGGGTCGAGTCGCTGCGCCTCACCCCGGCCGCCCCGGCGGCCTGCGCCGAGGCCCTGGCGGCGATCGGCGCGGCGGACTGGTTGATCTTCGGCCCGGGCAGTTGGTACACGAGCGTGCTGCCGCACCTGCTGGTGCCGCAGTTGGCCGACGCGATCGTGTCCAGCGCGGCCCGGCGGCTGGTCACGCTGAACCTGGCCGCGGAGAAGGAGACCCTCGGCCTCTCGGTCGCCGATCACCTGGCGGCGCTGCGCTGGTACCTGCCCGAGCTCAAGGTCGACTTCGTGCTCGCGGACGCCAAGGCGGTGGGTGACCCTGAACCGGTCGAACGTGCGGCAGAATCGCTTGGTGCCCGCCTGGTCCTCGCCCCCGTCGCCGTCACCGACGGCACTCCCCGCCATGATCCGGCTGCCCTGGGCGCCGCGCTGGTGCCTGTCCTGGGCGCCGATCGTTAGACACGTACGTAATCTCCGGCGACACGCCGGAACAGGTCCGTGAGGGGACGCACAATGGCGATGACGGCTGCGGTCAAGGACGAGCTGAGTCGGGTCGACGTGCCCAAGCCCTGCTGTCGGCGGGCGGAGATGGCTGCGCTGCTGCGCTTCGCCGGCGGGCTGCACATCGTCTCCGGCCGTGTGGTGGTGGAGGCTGAGCTGGACACCGGGGCGGTCGCGCGCCGGTTGCGGCGGGAGATCGCCGAGGTCTACGGCTACCCCAGCGAGATCCACGTGCTGGCGTCCGGTGGGCTGCGCAAGGGCAGCCACTTCATCGTCCGCGTGGTCAAGGACGGTGAGGCGCTCGCACGGCAGACCGGCCTGCTGGACGTGCGCGGTCGGCCGGTGCGCGGGCTGCCCCCGCACGTGGTGGCGGCCAACGTCTGCTGCGCGGTGTCGGCGTGGCGGGGCGCGTTCATGGCGCACGGCTCGCTTACCGAGCCCGGCCGCTCCAGCGCGCTGGAGATCACCTGCCCCGGGCCGGAGTCGGCGCTGGCGCTTGTCGGCGCGGCCCGACGGATCGGCATCACCGCGAAGAACCGTGAGGTGCGCGGGGTGGACCGGGTGGTGGTCAAGGACGGCGACGCGATCGCCGCGCTGCTCACCCGCATCGGCGCGCACTCCAGCGTGCTGGCCTGGGAGGAGCGTCGGGTCCGCCGCGAGGTGCGGGCCACCGCCAACCGGCTGGCCAACTTCGACGACGCCAACCTGCGCCGCTCGGCGCGCGCGGCAGTCGCCGCCGCCGCCCGGGTGACCCGGGCGCTGGAGATCCTGGCCGACGAGGCGCCCAACCACCTCACCGACGCAGGGAGACTGCGCCTGGAGCACCGGCAGGCGTCGCTGGAGGAGTTGGGGGCGCTGGCCGAGCCTGCGCTGACCAAGGACGCCATCGCCGGACGAATCCGGCGTCTGCTGGCGCTGGCCGACAAGCGGGCCCGGGACCTCGGCATCCCGGATACCGAAGCGGCCGTCACGCCCGACATGCTCGTGGTCTGATAGGACGGTGGGGTTGTACGGTGCGGCGGGAGCACGCCCCGGCGCAGCGTGGTCTCACGCGCTCGGATAGGGTCGCTGCGTACGGCAAGGGGGCCGACACCGGCACTCCTCGCCGTGCCCACCGCCTCGGGCGGTCAGGTCCTCAGACCGCGCGGCGGGGTGGCCGAGATGAACCGTCAGCGGCCGGCTCCAACGGTCGGCGCACACCATTCCCGCCGGCGCGTTGTCTGCAGCCGGCGGACCAGAACGCGAGGAGATGGGACCTGTGACCATCCGGGTTGGCATCAACGGCTTCGGCCGAATCGGCCGTAACTTCTTCCGGGCAGTGCTGGCGTCCGACGCCGACATCGAGGTCGTGGCGGTGAACGACCTGACCGACAACGCCACGCTCGCCCACCTGCTCAAGTACGACAGCATCCTCGGCCGCCTGCCGTACGAGGTCAAGGCCACCGCCGACGAGATCACCGTCGGTGGCAAGACCATCAAGGCGTACGCCGAGAGGGACCCGTCGGCACTGCCGTGGGGCGAGGTCGGCGCCGACGTCGTCATCGAGTCGACTGGCTTCTTCACCGACGCCACCAAGGCGAAGGCGCACGTCGACGGCGGGGCCAAGAAGGTCATCATCTCCGCCCCGGCGAAGAACGAGGACGTCACCGTCGTCATGGGTGTCAACCACGACACCTACGACCCGGCGAAGCACACCATCATCTCCAACGCCTCGTGCACCACCAACTGCCTCGCCCCGATGGCGAAGGTCCTGCACGACACGTTCGGCATCCAGCACGGTCTGATGACGACGATCCACGCGTACACCCAGGACCAGAACCTGCAGGACGCGCCGCACTCGGATCTGCGTCGGGCCCGGGCCGCCGCGCTGAACATCGTCCCGACCTCGACCGGCGCGGCGAAGGCCATCGGCCTCGTCCTGCCGGACCTGAAGGGCAAGCTCGACGGGTACGCGCTGCGGGTGCCGATCCCGACCGGCTCGGTCACCGACCTCACCGTCAACGTGGGTCGCGAGACCACCGTGGACGAGGTCAACGCCGCGTTGAAGGCCGCCGCGGACGGCCCGCTCAAGGGCATCCTGGTCTACAACGAGGACCCGATCGTCTCCAGCGACATCGTCACCGACCCGGCGTCGTGCATCTTCGACGCGCCGCTGACCAAGGTGGTCGGCAACCAGGTCAAGGTCGTCGGCTGGTACGACAACGAGTGGGGCTACTCCAACCGGCTCGTCGACCTCGTCAAGCTGGTCGGTTCGTCGCTGTGAGCATCCGGACCCTCGACGACCTGCTCGCCGAGGGGGTGTCGGGTCGGCGCGTGCTGGTGCGCGCCGACCTGAACGTCCCGCTCGACAAGCAGACCGGTGCCATCACTGATGACGGCCGGATCCGCGCGGTGCTGCCGACGCTCGGCGCGCTGGTCGAGGCCGGCGCGAAGGTGGTCGTCTGCTCGCACCTGGGCCGCCCGAAGGGCGCTCCGGACCCGCAGTTCAGCCTGAGCCCGGTCGCCGACCGGCTGGGTGAGCTGCTCGGCGCTCCGGTGCGCTTCGCCACCGACACGGTCGGCGACTCGGCCCGCTCCACTGTCGCCGACCTGGCCGACGGCCAGGTCGCCCTGCTGGAGAACCTGCGCTTCAACGCCGGTGAGACCAGCAAGGACGAGGCCGAGCGGGGCGCGTTCGCCGACCAGCTCGCCGCGTTCGGCGACGCGTACGTCGACGACGCGTTCGGCGCCGTGCACCGCAAGCACGCAAGCGTGTACGACGTGCCGGCGCGACTGCCGCACGTGGCGGGCCGGCTGGTGCTGCGCGAGGTCGAGGTGCTCTCCAAGCTGACCAGCGAGCCCGAGCGGCCGTACGTGGTGGTGCTCGGCGGGTCCAAGGTCTCCGACAAGCTCGCGGTGATCGAGGCCCTGCTGCCCACCGTCGACCGGCTGCTCATCGGCGGCGGGATGTGCTTCACCTTCCTCAAGGCCCAGGGCCTGGAGGTGGGCACCTCGCTGCTGGAGAAGGACATGGTCGAGACCTGCCGCAACCTGCTGGAGCGGTCCGAGGGCAAGATCATGCTCCCGGTCGACGTGGTGGTCGCGGACGCGTTCGCCCCGGACGCCGCGCACGACACGGTCCGCGTCGACGGCATCCCGAGCCACCGGCTCGGCCTGGACGTCGGCCCGGAGACGGTCGCCGGCTTCGCCGCCGCCCTGTCGCAGGCCAAGACGATCTTCTGGAACGGCCCGATGGGTGTGTTCGAGATGGCGGCGTTCGCGGCCGGCACCCGGGGCATCGCCGAGGCGATCACCAAGGCCGACGCGTTCAGCGTCGTCGGTGGCGGCGACTCCGCCGCGGCGGTGCGGGCGTTGGGGCTGGACGAGTCGAGCTTCGGTCACATCTCCACCGGCGGCGGCGCCTCCCTGGAGTACCTGGAGGGCAAGACCCTCCCCGGCATCGCGGCCCTGGAGAACTGAGCATGGCGAGCACGACCCGTCGGCCGTTGATGGCCGGCAACTGGAAGATGAACCTCAACCACCTCGAGGCCAACCTGCTCGTGCAGAAGCTGGCCGCGAGCCTGACCGAGAAGCACCTCACCGAGGTCGAGACGGTCGTGCTGCCGCCGTTCACCGACCTGCGCACCGTGCAGACGGCTGTGGACGGCGACAAACTGCTGATCGGCTACGGCGGGCAGGACCTCTCCCCGCACGCCGCCGGCGCGTACACCGGGGACATCTCCGGCGCGATGCTCGCCAAGCTCGGCTGCACGTACGTGGTGGTCGGCCACTCCGAGCGGCGGGCCTACCACCACGAGGACGACGGGGTGGTCAACGCGAAGGTGAAGGCGGCGCTCACGCACGGCCTGACCCCGATCCTCTGCGTGGGGGAGGGGCTGGACATCCGCGAGCAGGGCACCCACGTGGCGCACTGCTCCGACCAGCTCGACGGAGGCCTCGCCGGGCTCACCCCCGAGCAGGTGCGCCAGGTCGTCATCGCGTACGAGCCGGTCTGGGCGATCGGCACCGGCAAGACCGCGACGCCGGAGGACGCCCAGGAGGTCTGCGGGGCGGTCCGCCAGCGGTTGGCGCAGCGCCTCGACCAGGAGACCGCCGACGCCGTCCGGGTCCTCTACGGCGGCTCGGTCAAGGCGTCGAACGTCGCCTCGATCATGGCCCAGCCGGACGTGGACGGGGGCCTGGTGGGCGGCGCCAGCCTGGACGCGGAAGAATTCGCGCAGATCTGCCGGTTCCCCGAGCACATCGCTCGCTGATCGCTCGCTATCCTGGACACCGCCCGTCCACCGGCCGGTGCCGCCGTGCCCGACCTGTCCGGGCGAGGATCGCTACGAGAGGACTGCCCCCAGCCATGCCGATCTGGTTCGCATACACGTTGATCGTGTTGCTGGTCATCACGAGCATCCTGCTCACCATGCTCATCCTGCTGCACCGCGGTAAGGGCGGCGGGTTGTCGAGCATGTTCGGCGGTGGCGTCAGCTCCAGCCTCGCCGGCTCCTCGGTGGCCGAGAAGAACCTGGACCGTTACACCGTTCTGGTGGGTGTCGTCTGGTTCGCGGCGATCGTCGGGCTGGGGCTCTGGCTCCGTCTCCAGATGAACAGCGGCACCTGAGCAGGCCCGCTAAGTCGTACAATCTGCGCGCGGTCCGTCACTCGACGGGCCGCGCGCAGTCCTTTCTCCGCTGCACCGCGTCGCCCGCCACCCATCCCCGACGGTGGCGGGTCCCCTCCGACGACAGGAGCGAGCAGCCGTGCCAAGTGGCAACGTCATCCGCGGCGCCCGCGTCGGGTCCGCACCCATGCGCCCGGACGAGCGGCACCAACCCGCACCCCGACAGGACGTCACCTACTGGTGTCGCAACGACCACCGGACCGACATCAGGATCGCGGCCGACGCCACGGCGCCGCCGCTGTGGGACTGTCCCCGCTGCGGGCTGCCCGCCGGACCGGACGCGCAGAACCCGCCCGGGCGGGTCCGCGCGGAGCCGTACAAGAGCCACCTGGCGTACGTGAAGGAGCGGCGTACCGCCGAGGAGGGCGAAGCTCTGCTGGCGGAGGCGCTCGCCGCGCTGCGCCGTCGCCGGGGCGAAAGTTAGGGGAGGGGAAGGACCCACGAAGGTCCCTCCCCGTCGCTCAGCGCAGGCTACGCAGCCGGGCGGGTACGTCGGCGGCCGCCGCGCGGTCCAGCAGCCAGCGGGTACGGTCCACGCCGTGCACCCCGGCGGCCGGCAGCTGCACCGGGCCGGCGCCGGCCAGCGCCATGCCCACCGCGCGGGCCTTGTCCGCGCCGCCGGCCACCAGCCAGACCTCCTCGGCGGTGTTGATCGTCGGCAGGGTGAGGGTGGTTCGCACGGCCGGCGGCTTCGGGCTGCCCCGCACCGCGCTGCACGGGCGGGTGTCGTAGTGCACCGGGTGCTCGGGGAAGATCGACGCCACGTGCCCGTCCTCGCCGACACCCAGCATCAGCACGTCGAAGTGCGGCAGCGTGGCGTGCCCGGGTCGGGCGGCGCGAGCCAACTCGTCGGCGTACGCGGCTGCGGCCGCCTCGGGGTCGTTGCCGGCCGGGCCGTCGGAGGCCGGCATGGGATGCACCCGGGCCGGGTCCAGCGGCACCACGTCCAGCAGGGCGGCGCGGGCCTGGGTCTCGTTGCGCTCCGGGTCGCCGGCGGGCAGGAACCGCTCGTCGCCCCACCACACGTCGACGCGGGACCAGTCCACCGCGTCGCGGGCCGGCAACTGCGCCACCGCCCGGTAGACGGCCGCGGCGATCCGCCCACCGGTGAGCACCATGGCGGCCTCGCCCCGGTCGGCCTGGGCGTCGAGCAACTTCACCAGCAACCGGACCGCCACGGCCTGCGCCAGCAGGTCGGCGTCGGCGTGGACGGCGACACTCGCCTCACTCATGGGTTGTGCCTTCCCGACCGCTGGGCGGTCGCTGTCGCGTCGTGCCCGGACGCGACGTCCGGGGTGGCGGTGAGGGCCGGGACGTGGCGTCCCGGCCCTCGGGTGTGGTGCTGCTCAGCTTTCGCCGCTCGTGCCGCTGTGCGCGGTGACCCCGGCCTCGGCGCGCTGGGCCGTGGCCGGATCCTTCCAGACGTGCACCCGCTGCGGGGGCCGCTGTTCCAGACCCCGCAGGCCGGCGGTCGCGCCGAGAGCCTCCGCGTACACCTGGTCGGCGTCCAGCCGACGCAGCTCCTCGGCCAGCTCGTCGCCGAGCGGCCGACGGACCAACGGCAGGGCCCTGTCGTCCTGGCCGGTACGGCGGAACACCGCCATGCTGTCCTCGCGGGTCAGCGTCAGCTGGTCGCCGTTGGCACAGCTCAACCGCACCTCCCGCATCCGGGGGAACTCGTCGGTGTCCACCTTGTGCGGGGTGATGCCGAGCCGGCTGGACAGCCAACCGACCATCAGCGCCGCCGTCGGGTCGCTCGGTGGCGCGACGACCGTCGCCTCGACAACCTGCTCACTGGCGGTGTCGAACGCCCCCGCGACAAGGGTCCGCCACGGGGTGATCCGGGTCCAGGCGAGGTCCGTGTCGCCCGGGGCGTAGTCCCGGGCACGCTGCCGCAGCGCCTCCACCGGATCGGCGGCCTGCGCCGAGTCGGTGATCCTGCGGTCGGCGACCACCCCGAGGAAGTCGGTGGCGATCTCCGCCGGCGGCTCGCCGTGCCACCAGGTGACCACCGGCACGTCCGGCACCAGCAGCGGCATCACCACCGACTCGGCGTGCAGGGCGAGTCGCCCGTACATCCGGGTGACCACCGCCTCGCAGGGGCCGAGCCGGCCACCGACAACGATCTCCGCGTCCAGCCGGTTGCGTTCCCGCTCGATGTCGGAGCGGACCACCACCACCAGCCGGCACGGGTGGGCGGCGGCGGCGATGGTCGCCGCCGCCTCCGCCTCCCGGACCCGCTTCTCGTCCACCACCACGATGAGGGTGAGTGCCATGCCGCTGGCCACACCACCGGCGCTGCGCCGCTCGGCGGCCAGCGCCTTGACCACCTCGTTGCCGGTGGTGTCCCACAGCCCGATCATGCTCTTCTCCAAGCGCGGCCCTCGCGGGCCAGCATCTCGTCGGCCGCCCGCGGCCCCCACTCACCGGCGCGGTACGGCTCCGGCGTGGTGCCCTCCCAGGCGTGCTCCAGCGGGTCGATCACCTGCCAGCTCTGCTCGACCTCTGCCGCGTCCGGGAACAGGGTCCGGTCCCCGATCAGCACGTCCAGCACCAGCCGCTCGTACGCCTCGGGGCTGGACTCCGTGAACGCCTCGCCGTACTGGAAGTCCATCGCGATGTCGCGGACCTCCATGGTGGTGCCGGGCACCTTCGAGCCGAACTTGAGCACCACGCCCTCGTCCGGCTGCACCCGGATGACGAGCTGGTTGTTGCCCAGCGACTCCATGTCGGCGTCGTTGAACGGCAGGTGCGGCGCCTTCTTGAACATGATGGCGACCTCGGTGACCCGCCGGGGCAGCCGCTTGCCGGCCCGGATGTAGAACGGCACCTCGGCCCAGCGCCGGTTCTGGATGCCCAGCCGCACCGCCACGTACGTCTCCGTCGTGGAGTCGGCGGGGACGTCCTGCTCCTCCCGGTAGCCGACCGCGCGTTCGCCGCCCACCCAGCCGGGCAGGTACTGGCCGCGGACGGTGTCCCGGGCCACGTCCTTCGGCAGGGTGATCGCCTTGAGCACCTTCAGCTTCTCGGCGCGGATCTCGTCGGCGTCGAAGCTGGTCGGCTCCTCCATCGCCACCAGGGCCAGGAGTTGCAGCAGGTGGTTCTGCAACACGTCGCGGGCGGTGCCGACGGTGTCGTAGAAGCCGGCGCGACTGCCGATGCCGACGTCCTCGGCCATGGTGATCTGCACCGAGTCGACGTACTTGGAGTTCCACAGCGGCTCGAACAGGTTGTTGGCGAACCGCAGCGCCAGGATGTTCTGAACGGTCTCCTTGCCCAGGTAGTGGTCGATCCGGAAGACGTCCTCGCGGGTGAACACGTCGTCGACGAGGTCGTTGAGCGCCTTCGCCGACGGCAGGTCGTTGCCGAAGGGCTTCTCCACCACCACCCGGCGCCAGCCGCCGGACTTCTCGTTGTCGGCCATCCCGGTGCGCGCCAGTTGCTTGAGCACGACGGGGAACGCGGCCGGGGGGATGGAGAAGTAGAACGCCGCATTGCCGGCGATGCCGTGGGTCTGCCGCAGGTCGTCAAGCGTCGAGGCGAGCTGGTCGAACGCCGCGTCGTCGTCGAACGACCCGCCGACGAACTTGATGTTGCCGGCCAACCGTGCCCAGACCTCGTCCCGCCACGGGGTGCGGGCGTGCTTGCGGGCCGCCTCGCACGCGAGGGTCTCGAAGTCGCCGTCACCCCAGTCGCGGCGGGCGAAGCCGAGCACTACGAAACCGGGCGGCAGCAGCCCCCGGTTCGCCAGGTCGTAGACCGCGGGCAGCAGCTTCTTGCGGGCCAGGTCGCCGGTCACCCCGAAGATCACCAGAGCGCACGGCTCGGGGATCCGGGGCAACCGGCGGTCCTGCGGGTCGCGCAGCGGGTTCACCGAACCGCCTCCTCGCTCCGCTTCTGTCACAGCGTCCATCCTCACGCCCGCAGCTCACCGGCCGCGTCGAGTAGTTGGGCGACGCCGGCTGCCCGGTCGGTCAGGTGCAACCGCAGCAGCGGCCGCTCCCGACCCGCGAGGGCCTGCCGGTCGCCGGCGGCCTGTGCCGCCTGCAGCTCACCGAAGGTGTACGGCTTGCCCGGCACCGCCAGGTCCTCGGTGACCGCGCCGGTCACCTGCAGGTAGCTGCCCACCTGCGGGCCGCCCTTGTGGTACTGCCCGGTGGAGTGCAGGAACCGCGGCCCCCAGCCGAAGGTGACCGGGCGGCCGGACGCGCCGGCCAGCAGCGGCCGCAGCCGGGCCGCGTCGGCGTCGGCGAAGCGGTCCAGGTACGCCATCACCGCGAGGTAACCGTCGTCGCCGAGACCGTCGAGCAGCCAGCGCAGCACGCCGGCCAGGTCACCGGGTGCGCCCTGCGGCGCGTACACCTCGATCGCGCCCTCGGTGAACGACGGCGTCTCCGCCGGCAGGCCCGAGGCCAGGATCTTGTTGGTGTTCTCCTTGGACTCGGTGACGTTCGGCTGGTTGAACGGGTCGATGCCGAGCACCACGCCGGCCACCGCCGTGGCGTACTCCCAGGCGAGGAACTGCGCGCCGAGCGGGCCGTTGACTGCCACGTCCGGGTCGGCGCCGCCGCCCGGCACGTCACCGGCGGTCAACGCGCCGCCGTAGCTGACTGTCAACACGTCCGGACCGGTGGCGCCGGGGCTCTGCGGGGACTCGACCACGACGGGCAGGATGCCGACCCCGGCCTTGCCTGTCGACTCGGCGATCAACTGCTCGGCCCAGTCGCCCAGGCCGTCGATGCCGGTGCCGTCGGACACCAGGGCGACCTTGTCGCGGGCCAGCGTGGCCGCGGCGCCCAGCGCGGCGCCCAACGCCAGCGCCGGGTTGTCGCGGTCTCCGGCGAGCGACTCGGACAGCGCGTCGGCCTGGTCGAGGAGCTCGGCGACCTCGACGCCGGCCAGCGCCGAGGGCACCAGGCCGAACGCGGTGAGCGCCGAGTACCGGCCGCCCACGTTCGGGTCGGCGAGCACTGTGAACGCGCCCATCTCGGCCGCTGTCGTCTCCAGCGGCGAGCCCGGGTCGGTGACGATGACGAAGTGCCGGCCGGCCTCCGCCTCGGTCATCCCGGCGTCCAGGAACGCCTGCCAGTAGGCGCGCCGGTGGCTGTCGGTCTCCACCGTCGAGCCGGACTTGCTGGCGACCACCACCACGGTGCGCTCCAGCCGGTCACCGAGGGCCGCCCGGACCTGACCCGGGTCGGTGGTGTCCAGCACGGTCAGCGGCCGGCCCAGGGTCCGCGTGATCACCTCGGGGGCGAGCGACGAGCCGCCCATCCCGGCGAGCACCACGTGGTCCAGGTCGGCCAGCTCGGCCTTCAGCTCGGCCAACTGCGCCAGCAACTCCCGGCTGCGCCGGTGGGTGTCCACCCAACCGAGCCGGACCTTCGCCTCGGCTTCGGCGTCCGGACCCCACAGGCCCGCGTCCTTGGCGGCCAGCTTGCTCGGGACGTCGGCCTTGACCAGCGCCTCCCTGGTCGAGGCGGGCGCGGACTTGTCGACCGCGTCCGCGCCGTAGACGGCGAGGCCGGCGGCAGCCTCCACCGGTCCTGCGAGAAGGTCACTCATGCGGCCACTCCACTTCGCTCGCTGATTGGCTCGCTCACGCGCCACCCGCCTTCTCGGCACCCTTGGCGTTGCTCTTGGCGGCCTTGTTCGGCGCGCCCTTGCCCTTCGCCGCCGCCTCCAGCGACTTGCGGACGCCGTCGAGCAGCTCCTGCCAGCTCGCCTCGAACTTCTCCACGCCCTCGCGCTCCAGGGTGGCGATCACGTCGTCCATGTCCACCCCGACCGACTCCAGGTCCGCGAAGACCTTGCGGGCCGCGTCGTAGGCGCCGGTGACGGTGTCGCCGCGGGTCTCGCCATGATCGGCGTACGCGTGGATGACCGACTCCGGCATGGTGTTGACCGTGCCGGGCGCGATCAGCTCCTCGACGTAGATCACGTCCCGGTAGTCCGGGTTCTTCGTCGAGGTGGAGGCCCACAGCGGCCGCTGCGGGTGTGCGCCGGCGGCGGCGAGTGCCTTCCAGCGGTCGGAGGAGAAGACCTCGGTGTAGCGCTCGTACGCCAGCTGGGCGTTGGCGACGGCGGCCTTGCCCTTCAGGGCCTTGGCCTCGTCGGAGCCGATCTTCTCGAGCCTCTTGTCGACCTCGGAGTCGACGCGGGAGACGAAGAAGGACGCCACCGAGCCGATCTTCGACAGGTCGTGACCGTTGGCCTTGGCCTGCTCCAGACCGGCGAGGAACGCCTCCATCACGGCCGAGTAGCGGTCCAGACCGAAGATCAGCGTCACGTTGACGCTGATGCCCTCGGCGAGGGTGTCGGTGATCGCCGACAGGCCCTCCTCGGTGGCCGGGATCTTGATGTAGAGGTTGGGGCGGTCGACAAGCCACCACAGGGCCTTGGCCTCGGCCACCGTCTTGTCCGCGTCGTGTGCGCTGCGCGGGTCCACCTCGATGGAGACCCGGCCGTCGACGCCCTCGCTGCCGTCGTACGACGGACGCATCACGTCACAGGCCCACCGCACGTCGTACGTGGTGAGCATCCGCACGGCCTCTTCCACGTCCACGCCACGGGTGGCGAGGTCGTGCAGCTGCCAGTTGTACTCGTCCGCGTCGCTCAACGCCTTTGCGAAGATCGTCGGGTTGGTGGTCACGCCCGCGACGTGCTTCTCACGGCGGAGCTGGTCCAGCCCGCCGGAGCTCAAACGTACTCGGGAAAGATCATCGAGCCAGACCGCCACACCCGCGGCGGTGAGCTCATTCAGCTTGTCCGTCATGCCGTCCACGCTCCCTCAGTTGCCGGTCGTGAAACCGGTGATGTCGCCCACCCGGGCCAGCGAGGCGTGTGCCGCCGCCACGATCCGGTCGGGAGTGAACCCGAACTGCTCGAAGAGCACGGTGTGCGGGGCGCTCGCCCCGTAGTGCTCCAGGCTGACGCTCTCGCCGAGGTCACCGACGATGCCACGCCAGGACATGGCGATCCCGGCCTCCACGCTTACCCGTGCCTTTACCCCGCGCGGGAGCACCGACTCCCGGTATGCCTCATCCTGCTCGTAGAACCACTCCTGGCAGGGCATCGAGACGACCCGGGTCGGGGTGCCGTCGGCCTCCAGCCGCTCCCGGGCGGTCAGGCAGAGCTGCACCTCGGAGCCGGTGCCGACGATGATCACCTGGGGCTTGCCGTTGGACGCCTCGGCCAGCACGTAGCCGCCCTTGGCCACGCCGTCCGCGCCGCCCAGGACGTCCCGGTCCAGGGTCGGCAGCGGCTGGCGGCTCAGCGCCAGCGCCGTCGGCCGGTCGGTGTGCACCAGCGCCTGCCGCCAGGCCCACGCCGTCTCGTTGGCGTCCGCCGGGCGGACCACGTCCAGGCCCGGGATGGCGCGCAGCGCGGTCAGGTGCTCCACCGGCTGGTGGGTCGGGCCGTCCTCGCCCAGGCCGATCGAGTCGTGCGTCCAGACGTACGTCACCGGCAGCTTCATCAACGCGGCCAGCCGCACCGACGGGCGCATGTAGTCGCTGAAGACCAGGAAGGTGCCGCCGTACGGGCGGGTGCCGCCGTGCAGCGCGATGCCGTTGAGGACCGCGCCCATGGCGTGCTCACGGATGCCGAAGTGCAGGGTGCGGCCGTACTCGTGGCCGGGGAAGTCCTTGGTGGCGTGGGAGGCCGGGATGAACGACGGCTCGCCCTTCATGGTGGTGTTGTTGCTCTCGGCCAGGTCGGCCGAGCCGCCCCACAGCTCCGGGAGCACCGGCGCGAGCGCCTCCAGCACCTTGCCCGAGGCGGCCCGGGTGGCGACACCCTTGGCGTCGGCGGGGAAGACCGGCAGCGCGTCGGTCCAGCCGTCCGGCAGCACCCGGCCGGCCATCCGCTCGTAGAGCGCGGTGCGCTCCGGGTTGGCCTTCTTCCAGGCGTCGAACGCGCTCGTCCACTGCTGCTCGGCGTCGGAGCCGCGGCCCATCACGTTGCGGGCGTGCGCGAGCACCTCCTCGTCGACCTGGAAGGTCTGCTCCGGGTCGAAGTCGAGGATCCGCTTGGTGGCCTTCACCTCGTCGGCGCCGAGCGCCGAGCCGTGGATCTTGCCGGTGTTCTGCTTGTTGGGGGCGGGCCAGCCGATGATGGTGCGCAGGGCGATGAAGGAGGGGCGACCGGTCTCCGCCTTGGCGGCCACCAGCGCGCGGTACAGCGCCTCGGCGTCCTCGTGGTAGTCACCCTGGTCGGCGTCCCCGCTGCGCCAGTCGACGGTCTGCACGTGCCAGCCGTACGCCTCGTAGCGGGCCGCGACGTCCTCGCTCTTGGCGATGCGGGTGTCGTCCTCGATCGAGATCTCGTTGTCGTCGTAGACCACCGTGAGGTTGCCCAGCTGCTGGTGCCCGGCGAGGGCGCTGGCCTCGTGGCTGATGCCCTCCTCGATGTCACCGTCGGAGACGATGCACCAGATGTTGTGGTCGAAGACCGACGCGCCCGGCTCGGCCTCCGGGTCGAACAGGCCACGCTCGCGACGGGCCGCCATCGCCATGCCGACCGCGTTGCCCAGGCCCTGCCCGAGCGGGCCGGTGGTGGTCTCCACGCCCGGCGTGTGACCGTGCTCCGGGTGACCCGGGGTCATCGAGCCCCACTGCCGCAGCGACTTCAGGTCCTCCAGGCTCAGCGGGTAGCCGGACAGGAAGAGCTGGATGTAGAGGGTCAGGCTGGAGTGGCCGGCGGAGAGCACGAACCTGTCCCGGCCGGGCCAGTTCGGGTCGGCCGGGTTGTGCCGCATGACCCGGTTGAAGAGAAGATAGGCCGCGGGCGCCAGACTCATCGCGGTGCCCGGGTGGCCGTTGCCGGATTTCTCGACGGCATCCATGGCCAGGACGCGGACGGTGTCGACAGCCCGGCGATCGAGGTCGGACCAGTTGAGTTCGGAGTGCTCGGGTCGGTTGGCAGCCACGATGGTTGTGCTCCTCGGCAGATGGGCGGAACCCTCACTGATGACCCTATCGAGCGCGACTAAACGTCCGCCCGGGGATCTCCGCATGGTGTGCGGTACGTGACTCTGCGCCCAGTCGTTCAACCCGGTGGTGTGACGGCCCGCACCGTTGTCGGGTCGGCCGGGCAGCCAAAACGACAACGCGTAGTGTGTGGGTCGGTGTGCGGTCCCCGAGCGGGCCCCGCCGACTCGATCTCCCCGTGCCAATGCCGGAAGGTGGCAATCCGTGAGCATGATCACCGAGCGCCCCGCGAGCAACCCCGCCGGGCAGCCTCCGGCGCGGGCGGCCGAGGGTCCGGTGGCGCGGCGGGACGTGCGCGCGATCCTCTCGGCGTACGTGGCGCTCACCAAGCCGCGCATCGTCGAGTTGCTGCTGGTCACCACCATCCCGGCGATGATGCTCGCCGACGGGGGCCTGCCGTCGCTGTGGCTGATGGCCGTGGTGCTCATCGGTGGCTCGCTCGCAGCGGGTGCGGCAAGCGTGCTCAACTGCTACATCGACCGGGACATCGACCAGTTGATGCGGCGGACCAAGCGACGCCCGTTGCCGGCGCACACGGTCTCGCCGCGTAACGCGCTCGTCTTCGGTCTGGTGCTGGCGGCGATCTCGATCGTCCTGATGGCGGCGTTCACCAACCTGCTCGCCGCCGGGCTGACCCTGGCCGCGATCGTCTACTACGACGTCGTCTACACGCTGTGGCTCAAGCGCTCCACCCCGACGAACACGTTCTGGGGAGGCGCCTGCGGGGCCGCTCCGGTGCTCATCGGATGGGCGGCGGTCACCGGCGGGCTGGCCCCGGCGGCCTGGGGGCTGTTCGCGGTCGTCTTCTTCTGGCAGATGCCGCACTTCTACCCCCTCGCGATGAAGTACAAGGACGACTACGCCCGCGCCGGCATCCCGATGCTGCCCGTGGTGGCCTCCGTCCGGCGGGTGAACGCCGAGATCCTGATCTTCGCCTGGCTCACCGTGCTCACCTCCCTCGCGGTCTGGCCGCTGGGTCTCAGCGCGATCTACGGGGTGCCGACGCTTGTGGTGGGCGCCGTCTTCCTTGTCGAGGCGCACCGGCTCTGCCGGCGGGCGACGCGTGGTGAGGCGGTCAAGCCGATGCGGCTGTTCCACTGGTCGACGACGTACCTGACGATCGTCTTCGTGGCCGTCGCGCTCGACGCGTTGATCTGACGCCCGTCGCGGGTTTCCCACGCACGCCGGCGGAATTCGACCGGCTAATCATGGACATGGATGAGTTGTCCGGGTTTAACGTCACATCAGAGTAACTTTCGGCATGAGTCGGATCGACTCAACCTGCAGCGGCCGAGCGGCATTTGGCCGAGTGGTTAGTACGGAAAAGTCCGGATATAACCGGGCAGGTTGGCTGTCGTCTTCCGTAAACCTCTAGGTAATTGGCATCACAAAAGGTTCATGGTTCTCGCCCGCGCGAGTGCAACTCTGCTTAGGCTTCGCGTCATGGCAGAAGGTTCCGATACGACGCTGACGGCCGAGCAGACCGCCGGCGAGCAGGCCCCGCACGGCTTGGTCGCGGGTCTCAAGTCGTTCGCCGCCGAGCACGGCGGCGCGAAGGCGGTCATCGAGTACGTCGGTAAGCGCGGCGCACGGATCGTCCTCGTGGGCGCCGACGGTGAGTGGGGCGACCAGTTCGCCGAGGACACCGTCACCGCCCGGGAGGCGTGCGCCAAGGCGGGAGTCACCGTCGAGAACGCCTGGGAGCGTGAACTGATGGACCAGATGCGACCGAGCAACGACCTCTGGCGGTCGATGGCCCGGCGCACGATGGCCCGTTGAGATAGACAGTTGAATTGACCGACCACCACCAGTCGACCCGGGGGGAACCCCGGGTCGCTCTCGTCACCTGCGCCGAGCTGGTCGACCTCGACCCCGACGACCGCCTCGTCCTCGAGCCGCTCACCGCCCGGGGGATCGCCGCCGAGGCGGTCGTCTGGGACGACGCGGGCGTCGACTGGTCCTCGTACGACCTGGTCGTGCTCCGCTCACCGTGGGACTACGCCCTGCGCCGCGACGAGTTCGTCGCCTGGGCGGCAACAGTGCCGACGCTTGTGAACCCGGCCGACGTGGTCCGGTGGAACACCGACAAGCGCTACCTGGCCGAGCTGAGCGCCGTCGGGGTGCCGACCGTGCCGACGTCCTGGGTCGAGCCCGGGCAGACCTGGTCGCCGCCCGCCGACAACGGCGAGTACGTGCTCAAGCCCTCGGTCAGCGCCGGCAGCCAGGACACCGGCCGGTACGACCTGGCCGACCCCGAGCACCGCGATCTGGCCGCCGCCCACGTTCGCCGGCTCTCCGCCGCCGGCCGGACGACAATGCTCCAGCCGTACCTGAGCGCCGTCGACAGCGAGGGCGAGACCGCGCTGCTCTTCCTGGCCGGCCCGGACGGGCTCGCGTACAGCCACGCCATCCGCAAGGGCCCGATGTTGACCGGCCCGGACCTCGGCCCGGACGGGCTCTACAAGGCCGAGGAGATCACCTCTCGTACCGCCCGACCCGAACAGCTCGCGGTCGCCGAGAAGACCCTCGGCGCGGTGCCCGGCGGCACGCGTCAACTCCTCTACGCCCGGGTCGACCTGATCCCTGGCCCGGACGGCGCCCCGGTCCTTGTCGAACTGGAGCTGACGGAGCCGTCGCTCTTCGTCGGGTACGCCGACGGCGCACCCGACCGCCTCGCTGCCGCGATCGCCACCCACCTGGCCCGCCGCGCCTGACCAGGTGCGGCGTGATCGACTCGGTTTCCGTGAAGTCGCGGTGTCCGGGCCCGCCCGATGGACCGACTTCCGGGAATCCGAGTCGATCACGCCACACCGGCGGCCCGCGCAGCGCGGGGCGTCAGGCGGTGACGGGGACGGCCTCGACGTCGGCTGCGGTGGTCTGGGGCGCCGGGGTGACCGGGCGGCGTTCGCCTGTCGACCACTGCACCGACAGCGCGGCCAGCAGCACCAGGCACGAGCCGAGCATGTGCGCGCCGACCAGGATCGCCGGCACGTGGGTGAAGTACTGCACGAAGCCGATGAGCCCCTGACCCAGCTCCACCGCGAGCAGGACGACGGCGGCCCGGGTGGCCCGGGCCGCTCCCACCGCGCGGAACGCGAAGATCAACGCCACGGACAGGCCGATCAGCAGGAAGACGACGTCGGCGTGGACCTGGGAGATCGACTCCGGGTCGAGCCCGTTGCGGGCCGCGCCGTGGTCCCCGGCGTGCGGGCCGCTGCCGGTGACCCAGGTGCCGACGACCAGCACCGCCACGGCGACGCCGGTCGTGACCCGGGCCAGCGCGCGCAGGGGAGTGGGCACCGACGCGACCGTCGGGCCGTCCGGTTCGGCGGCCCGCCGCCAGAGGGCGTACGCGGCCGCGATCACCGCCATCGAGGCGAGGAAGTGCAGCCCGACCACCCACGGGTTGAGGTTGGTGAGCACCGTGATGCCACCGATCACCGCCTGGGCGGGGATGCCCAGGAAGACGGCGACGGCGAGGGTCAGCAGCCCGCGGCGGCGCGGCCGGTGTGCCAGCACGGCCAGCACGGTGGCCAGCGCGATCAGGCCCACCGCGAAGGTCAGCAGCCGGTTGCTGAACTCGATCACCCCGTACACACCCATCTCGGGGGTGGTGACGTACGAGTCGTCGGTGCACCGGGGCCAGGTGGGGCAGCCGAGGCCCGACGCGGTCAGCCGGACCGCCCCGCCGGTGACGACGATGCCGACGTTCGCGATGATCGAGGCGAGCGCGAGGCGGCGCAGCAGGGTGCCGGAGACCGGGCGGACGATGCGGTTCACGGCGCAAATCCTACGCACCGTAGTGATCGAGGTTCGTCCGACTCCGCCGGGTCGGTGGTTCGGATCACCGGGGCCCGGGTTTGCGACCGTTGAGGTAATTACGTAACGTTGGCGTTGTGAAAAACGCGGCGGCGCTCTCCGGGCACCAGTCGACGGCTGTCCCGGCCGTCGGCGCGTCCGCGTCCGCCCTCGTCGGGGCCCCGGCGCCGACCCTCGGCGGCACCGTCACCGAGACCTCGACCCGGGACCGCGTCACCCAGCTGCTGCTGGAGCGGGGCGCGACCACCGCCGCGCAGCTCGGCCTGGCGCTCGGCCTGAGCCCGGCGGCGATCCGCCGGCACCTGGACGCGATGCTCGCCGACGGTGACGTCGTCGCCCGCGAGCAGACGGTGCAGGGCAGCCGCGGCCGGGGGCGTCCGGCCAAGGTGTTCGTGCTGACCGAGGCGGCCCGTGTCCGCTGTGGCACGCACCACTACGACAACATGGCCACCGCCGCACTGCGCTGGATCGCCCGAAGCGGCGGTCCGGACGCTGTCGAGGCGTTCGCCGCCGAGCAGGTGTCCGCGCTGGAGTCGCGCTGCCGTGCCGCCATGGAGGACGCCGGCGACGAGCCCCTGGCGCGGGCTGAGGCACTCGCCGGAGCGCTCACCGCCGAGGGTTACGCTGCCAACGCGACCACGATCGCCTCCGGCGGCCAGCTCTGCCAGCACCACTGCCCGGTGGCGCACGTGGCCGCCGAGTTTCCCCAGCTGTGCGAGGCCGAGACCGCGGTGATCTCCCGTCTGGTCGGCACCCACGTGCAGCGCCTGGCCACCATCGCGCACGGCGACGGGGTGTGCACCACGCACATCCCGACCCAGCCGGGCCGCGCCCAATCCGGTAATCCCGTCACCACTGTGAGGACAGATAGATGACCGAGCAGATCGTCCAGCCCCTGACCCAGGAAGAGCAGCTCGCCGCCCTGGGTCGCTACGAGTACGGCTGGTCCGACCCGGACGCCGCCGGGGCGGTCGCCCAGCGCGGCATCAACGAGGCGGTGGTGCGGGACATCTCGGCCAAGAAGAACGAGCCGGCCTGGATGCTCGACCTGCGCCTGAAGGGTCTGCGGCTGTTCGGCCGCAAGCCGATGCCGGCCTGGGGCGCGGACCTCACCGGGATCGACTTCGACAACATCAAGTACTTCGTGCGGTCCACCGAGAAGCAGGCCACCAGCTGGGAGGACCTGCCCGAGGACATCAAGAACACCTACGACCGGCTGGGCATCCCGGAGGCGGAGAAGCAGCGGCTGGTCGCCGGTGTCGCGGCGCAGTACGAGTCCGAGGTCGTCTACCACAAGATCCGTGAGGACCTTGAGGAGCAGGGTGTTCTCTTCCTGGACACCGACACCGCGCTGCGCGAGCACGAGGACGTCTTCAAGGAGTACTTCGGCACGGTGATCCCGGTCGGCGACAACAAGTTCGCCGCTCTGAACACCTCCGTGTGGTCCGGCGGCTCGTTCATCTACGTGCCGAAGGGCGTGCACGTGGACATCCCGCTGCAGGCCTACTTCCGGATCAACACGGAGAACATGGGCCAGTTCGAGCGGACGCTGATCATCGTCGACGAGGGCGCGTACGTGCACTACGTCGAGGGCTGCACCGCGCCGATGTACTCCTCCGACTCGCTGCACAGCGCGGTCGTGGAGATCATCGTCAAGAAGAACGCGCGCTGCCGCTACACGACCATCCAGAACTGGTCGAACAACGTCTACAACCTGGTCACCAAGCGCGCCGTCTGCCACGAGGGCGCGACCATGGAGTGGGTCGACGGCAACATCGGCTCCAAGGTGACCATGAAGTACCCGGCGGTCTACATGACCGGCGAGCACGCCAAGGGCGAGGTGCTCTCGGTGGCGATGGCCGGCGAGGGCCAGCACCAGGACGCGGGCGCCAAGATGGTGCACGCCGCGCCGCACACCTCCTCGACCATCATCTCCAAGTCGATCGCCCGTGGCGGAGGCCGCACCTCGTACCGGGGTCTGGTGCAGGTGCTGGAGGGTTCGCACCACAGCCGGAGCACTGTCAAGTGCGACGCGCTGCTTGTCGACACCATCTCCCGCTCGGACACGTACCCGTACGTCGACATCCGTGAGGACGACGTGTCGATGGGGCACGAGGCGACCGTCTCCAAGATCAGCGACGACCAGCTCTTCTACCTGATGAGCCGGGGCCTGAGCGAGGACGAGGCGATGGCCATGATCGTGCGCGGCTTCATCGAGCCGATTGCCAAGGAGCTCCCGATGGAGTACGCCCTGGAGCTGAACCGCCTGATCGAGCTTCAGATGGAGGGCGCGGTCGGCTGACGCCGCCGCTCCCGCGGGGCGGGCCGGAACCTCGGCCCGCCCGCACCCTGCCCCACCCTCGTCGCCACGGAACAGACAGACCAAGGAAGACATGACTACCCAGGCTTCCGCGCCGCCCAGCACCAAGTCGCAGGCGCTGCGCTCGTACGACGTCGCCGACTTCCCGGCCCTCACCGGCCTGGAGGAGGAGTGGCGTTTCACCCCGCTCAAGCGGCTGCGCGGCCTCGCGGGCGAGCCGCAGGCCGGCACCGGCACGGTCCGGCACGAGTACGGCGATCTGCCCGAGGGCGTCGCCATCGAGCGCATCGGCACCGACGACCCGCGGGTGGGCAGCGTGCTCACCCCGGTCGACCGGGTCAGCGCGCTCGCGTACGGCGGCGCCGGGCAGGCGCTGCTGCTCTCGGTGGCGAGCGATGTCGTGGTGGGCGCGCCGGTGAGCGTGCGGGTGGTCGGCGACGGCGGCGAGGGCCTGGCCTTCGGGCACACCTTCGTCGAGGTGGGCCGATTCGCGGAGCTGACGCTGGTGCTGGAGCACGTCGGCTCGGCGACCCTTGCCGACAACGTCGAGGTGTCGGTGGGCGACGGGGCCAAGCTGACCCTGGTCACCGTGGCCGACTGGGCGCCGGACGCCGTGCAGGCCCAGCACCTCAAGATCAAGCTCGGTCGGGACGCCCGTGTGACGCACGTCCAGGTGAGCCTGGGCGGTGACCTGGTGCGCCAGTTCACAAGCGTGGAGTACACGGGCCGGGGCGGCGAGGCCGAGCTGTACGGCGTCTACTTCGCCGACGGCGGGCAGCACCTGGAGCACCGCCAGCTCGTCGACCACTCCGTGCCGGACTGCCGCAGCTACGTCGGCTACCGGGGCGCCCTGCAGGGCGCGGACGCGCACACCGTCTGGGTGGGTGACGTGCTGATCCGGGCCGAGGCGACCGGCACCGACACGTACGAGATCAACCGGAACCTGCTGCTCACCGACGGCGCGCGGGCGGACTCCGTACCCAACCTGGAGATCGAGACCGGCGAGATCGCCGGCGCCGGCCACGCCAGCGCGACCGGCCGCTTCGACGACGAGCAGTTGTTCTACCTGATGGCCCGGGGCATCCCGGAGGGTGAGGCCCGCCGTCTGGTGGTCCGCGGCTTCTTCGCCGAGGTGATCAACAAGATCCCGGTGGAGTCGCTGCGCGAGCGCCTCGGCGACGCCATCGAGGCGCGCCTCTCCAGGACCGGCGCCTGATGATCCGGATCTGCTCCACCGAGGACGTGCCGAAGGGCACCGCGATCAGCGCGGATGTCGACGGCACCCCGATCGCCCTGGTGCACGGCGAGGACGGCGAGTTCTACGCCGCCTACGACGAGTGCTCGCACGCCGCGGTCGCCCTCTCCGAGGGTGAGGTCGACGGCTGCACGCTGGAGTGCTGGCTGCACGGCTCGCGCTTCGACCTGCGCACCGGCGCGCCGAGCGGCCTGCCGGCCACCGAACCCGTACCCGTCTACCCCGTCGAAGTCCGCGACGGCGACATCTACCTCAGCCTGACGCCGAGTAATGGAGTGACCCGATAATGAGCACCCTGGAGATCCGCGACCTGAAGGTGTCGGTCAAGCTGCCCGAGGGTGAGCTCAAGCCGATCCTGGCCGGCGTCGACCTGACCGTGAAGTCGGGCGAGACCCACGCGATCATGGGCCCGAACGGGTCCGGCAAGTCCACCCTGGCGTACTCGATCGCCGGCCACCCCAAGTACGAGATCACCGGCGGCTCGGTGACCCTCGACGGCGAGGACGTGCTGGCCATGACCGTCGACGAGCGCGCCCGCGCCGGCCTCTTCCTGGCCATGCAGTACCCGGTCGAGGTGCCCGGCGTCTCGGTGGCGAACTTCCTGCGTACCGCCAAGACCGCCATCGACGGCGAGGCGCCGAAGCTGCGCACCTGGGGCGGCGAGCTGCGCGGCGCGATGGAGCGCCTCCAGATGGACCCGGCGTTCGCCCAGCGCAACGTCAACGAGGGCTTCTCCGGTGGCGAGAAGAAGCGGCACGAGATCGTCCAGCTGGAGCTGCTCAAGCCGAAGATCGCGATCCTCGACGAGACCGACTCCGGCCTCGACGTCGACGCGCTGCGCGTGGTCAGCGAGGGCGTCAACCGGGTCCGCGACACCGGTGACACAGGCGTGCTGCTGATCACCCACTACACGCGGATCCTGCGCTACATCAAGCCGGACTTCGTGCACGTCTTCGTGGCCGGCCGGATCGTCGAGCAGGGCGGCCCGGAGCTGGCCGACAAGCTCGAGGCCGAGGGCTACGAGCGGTACGCCGCCGGGGCCGGCACGGCCAAGGCCTGAGCGGGAGAGGCGCTGCCGAGATGACCAGCATCGCGATCCCGTCAGGGATGCCGCAGTACGACGACGTGCCGCGTTTCGACGTGGCCCGGGTGCGCGCCGACTTCCCGATCCTCGATCGGGAGATCAACGGGCACCCGCTGGTCTACCTCGACAGCGCCAACACCTCGCACAAGCCCCGCCAAGTGCTCGACGTGCTCGACGAGCACTACGCGCGGCACAACGCCAACGTGTCGCGCTCGGTGCACACATTGGGCACCGAGGCCACCGAGGCGTACGAGGGGGCGCGGGCGAAGATCGCCGCGTTCATTCACGCGCCGAGCGTCGACGAGGTGGTGTTCACCAAGAACTCCACCGAGGCGATCAACATCGTGGCGTACGCCTTCTCCAACGCCTCGCTGCGCGCGGACGGCGACCCGCGGTTCCGGCTCGGCCCGGGCGACGAGGTGGTGATCTCCGAGATGGAGCACCACTCCAACATCGTTCCGTGGCAGCTGCTCTGCGAGCGGACCGGCGCGACCCTGCGCTGGTTCCCGGTCACCGACCAGGGGCGGCTGGACGAGTCGGGCCTGGAGGACCTGGTCACCGAACGGACGAAGATCGTCTCGCTGGTGCACATGTCGAACATCCTCGGCACGGTCAACGCGACCTCGCGGATCACCGCGCGGGTCCGCGAGGTCGGCGCGCTGCTGCTGCTGGACTGCTCGCAGTCGGTGCCGCACCTGCCCATCGACGTGGTCGACCTGGACGCCGACTACATCGTCTTCACCGGGCACAAGATGCTCGGCCCGACAGGCATCGGTGTGCTCTGGGGCCGGGGCGAGCTGCTGGCGGCCATGCCGCCGGTCTTCGGCGGCGGTTCGATGATCGAGACGGTCACCATGGCCCGCTCGACGTTCGCCGCGCCGCCGGCCCGGTTCGAGGCCGGCACCCCGCCGATCGCCGAGGCGGTCGCGCTCGGCGCGGCGGTGGACTACCTGACCGGGATCGGCATGCCTGCCATCCAGTGGCACGAGAAGGAGCTGACGGCGTACGCGCTGGACGCCCTCGCCACGGTGCCGGACCTGCGGATCTTCGGCCCGACCGTGCCGATCGGCCGGGGCGGCACCATCTCGTTCGCGCTGGGTGACGTGCACCCGCACGACGTGGGTCAGGTGCTCGACTCGCTCGGCGTGCAGGTGCGGGTGGGCCACCACTGTGCCAAGCCGGTGTGCAGCCGGTTCGGCGTCCCGGCGATGACCCGGGCCTCGTTCTACCTCTACACCACCACCGAGGAGATCGACGCTCTGGTGGGCGGTCTGGAGCAGGTGCGGAAGGTGTTCGACTGATGGTGCAACTCGACCAGCTCTACCAGGAGATCATCCTGGACCACTACAAGCATCCGCACGGCCGTGGCCTGCGCGACGCCGAGGACGCGACCGACCGGGTCGCGGAGGCGCACCACGTCAACCCGACCTGCGGCGACGAGGTCACCGTCCGGGTGGCCACCGACGGCGACGTGCTGCACGACATCTCGTACGACGGCATGGGCTGCTCGATCAGCCAGGCCTCGGCGAGCGTGCTGCACGAGCTGCTGCGCGGTCGCGACGCCGGGGAAGCATTCGAGGTGCACGAGGCGTTCGTCGAGTTGATGTCCGGACGTGGCCAGGTCACGCCGGACGAGGACGTACTCGGTGACGGGGTGGCCTTCGCGGGCGTTGCCCGCTACCCCGCCCGGGTGAAGTGCGCGCTGCTGCCGTGGATGGCGTTCAAGGACGCCGCGGCACGCGCGGGCGTGGGCGTGAGCCCGGAGGTGAAGGCGTGAGCCAGCGCCAGCGAGCGAATTCCAGCAGCACCGTGGTGCCCTGTGGCATCACGAAGCGAACCGGAGGGACGGCATGAGCGAGAACACCGCTACCGCGGCGACGCCGGAGGCCGGTGACGCCACCGCGGCGCCGCAGGCCGACGCCGTGACGACCGACGGAGTCGCGACGACGAGCGCCGCTGCGACGACCAGTGCCGCAGCGACGCCGGCTGCCGGCGATGCCGCGGCCGACGGCGCTGCGACGCCGGGCGCCGACGCCGCCACCTCGGCGGGCGGCGTCAGCAAGGCCATGATCGCCGACATCGAGGAGGCGATGAAGGACGTCGTCGACCCCGAGTTGGGCATCAACGTGGTCGACCTCGGCCTGGTGTACGGGGTGCACGTCGACGACGAGAACGTCGCGACCCTGGACATGACCCTCACGTCCGCGGCCTGCCCGCTGACCGACGTGATCGAGGACCAGGCCCGGCAGGCGCTCACCACCGGCCCGGGCGGCGGCCTGGTCAACGACATCCGGATCAACTGGGTCTGGCTCCCGCCGTGGGGCCCGGACAAGATCACCGATGAGGGTCGCGACCAGCTCCGATCCCTCGGCTTCAACGTCTGACCCGACTCCGGTCGGCCCCACCCGTCGAGCGCGACGCCCCACCCGGGGCGCCGCGCTCGACCCGTCTCAAGGCCCAAGCAGGGCACGCGCCGCCGACGCCCCCCCGCGCTGGGCTGTCCGCCCCCGCCTGCGGTCGTTCTCTCGTCGCGCTGCAAGATCGCGCAGTTTCCGGGTTGTAGTGGTGTCCGCGGCTCGCTGAGGCCACTAGAACCAGGATCGAGCACGATCTCGGCCCCGACCGAGCCGAAGATCCGCACAACATCCGCGAAAGTGCTGCCTCCGCCGCCCGAGAGACAGCAACATCCCGGAAGTTGCGCGATTTTCGGCCGCTGCCCAGGTCAGAGTGCGGGGTGCGGCGGGGTGCGGGGTGCGGGCCGGGGTGGGCCCGGGGTGCGGGGTGCGGGCCGGCGCGCGGGGCCGAGTGGGAGCTGGAGGTGAGGGCTGGTAGTCGGGGTGGGGGCGGGAAATCCTGTGGCGCCGGCGGGGGTTTGGCGCGGAGGATTCGATCGTGATCGAGGCGTACCCGATGCAGGTTTCTGTCCGTGCGGCCACCGCCGTACGTCGACAGCGCACCCTGCCCGCGGTGGCCTCGATGCGTCGCCCGCTGTCGTGAGCGGGGCGTTCCTCGCCGGCCTGGTGGCCGGCTACGGCGTGGCCATCCCGGTCGGCGCGATCGCGGTCCTCATCCTGGGGCTCAGTGCCCGTACCTCGTTCCGGGTCGGTGCGGCCGCGGCGCTCGCGGTGGCGACGGCCGACGGGCTGTACGCGGCTGTCGCCGCGCTCGGCGGCGCGGGCCTGGCCGGGATCGTCGCACCGGCGGCCGGCCCGCTGCGGGTGGTCGCCGCCGTGGTCCTGCTGGGTCTCGCCACACACGGCCTCTGGCGCACGTGGGCCACCCACCACGCCCGGCACGAGCCGCCGCCGTCGGTCGGTCGGGGGCTGAACACTCCCGGGCGGGCCTACGCGGCGGTGCTCGGGCTGACCCTGCTGAACCCGACGACGGTGCTCTACTTCGCCGCGCTGGTGCTCGGCCGCCGGGACACCGCCGACGCGAACGGCCCGGCCGCCACGCTCTTCGTGGCCGGTGTGTTCCTGGCGTCGGCGAGCTGGCAACTGCTCATCGCCGGCGGCGGCACGATTGTCGGCCGGGCGCTGACCGGACCGCGTGGCCGGCTGGTCACCGGCCTGGTCTCCAGCGCGCTCATCGCCGCCGTCGCGGTGGCGGCGTTGCTGCCGGGCTGAGCCGCCGTCGCGGTGGCGGCGTTGCTGCCGGGCTGAGCCGCGCTCGCGGTGGCGGCGTTGCTGCCGGGCTGAGCCGCGCTGGCGGTGGCGGCGTTGCTGCCGGGCTGAGCCGCGCTGGCGGTGGCGGGCTGCTGCCGGGTTGAGCCGTCCGCCCGGCGGCCCGATCGGAGCGGCCGTGGCGTACGGTCGGGGCCGTGACCAGTCGACCCGCAGCCGGGGGCGGCCGGTGGGTCGAGGTCGACCCGGCCCGCGTCGGCCGCTGGGTCGAGGGCTTCGCCGACCGGCACGGCCCGCCCACCACCACCACACGGAAGTACGGCCTGCTGCTCACCGCCCCCGACGGGAGCACCGCCGAGCTGTACGCCCCACCTGGCGCTCCGGTGGGCGCCGACGTGGACGCGTTCGTGGCCGCCGCCGGCACGCCACACCGGATCGGCCTGCTGCTGGCCCGCAAGGGAGCGGTGGCGATCGGTGTGGCGCAGGGCCCCGACCTGGTGGTCTCCAAGGTGGACACCCGGTACGTGCAGGGGCGCACCGCCGCCGGGGGATGGTCGCAGCACCGGTTCGCCCGTCGCCGCGACAACCAGGCCAAGGCGGCGCTGGGCGATGCGGCGGACCTGGCCGTACGCCTGCTGTTGCCGGAGGCGGCGCGGCTGGCGGCGGTCGTCTGCGGTGGCGACCGGCGTGCCGTGGACACGGTGCTGGCCGACCGGCGGTTGGCCCCGCTCGTGCCGCTGCGCGCCGAGCGGCTGCTCGACGTGCCGGAGCCGCGGCACGCGGTCCTGGTCGCGGCGGTGGGCGCGGCCCGTGCGGTACGGATCCGGCTGCGCGACCCGGCGCCCGACCCTGCCGAGTGACGACGGCTTCGTGCTGTCGGCGGACGGGCAGGTCGTGCCCACCGCCGCTTGATCGGCACGGCGGCCCGACCCTCGCCGCCGGCGACGAACGGCGGGCCGTGGAGGAGATGACCGCCACGCAGATCGGGGTTCCCGGCGTGCTCCCGGGTGGCCCGTCGGAGGATGGGCCTGTGGAGTTTCTGGTGGACATGGTGACGACGGTGCCCGACGGCATCTCCGAGGACGAGGTCGCCGACATGCGGACACGCGAGGCGGCGCGTTCGGCCGAGCTGGTGGCGCACGGCAGCCTCCTGCGGCTGTGGCGGCCGCCGCTTGCGCCGGGGGAGTGGCGTACGTGGGGGCTGTTCCATGCCGACGACGCGGACGAGTTGGAGGCGGTGCTCGCGTCGATGCCGCTGCGCGCCTGGCGGCGCGAGACCGTCACCCCGTTGACGCCGCACCCGAACGACCCGGGTCAGCCGCCCCGGCAACCGAGGGCTTGACCATGGTCAGCAGCGAGGCGGAGATCCTGCGGAGCGTCCTCGACCGGTGGAGGACCGCCGTCGACGCGCACGAGCCGGATGACGTGGCGTCCTGCTTCACCGATGACGCGATCTTCCAGGGGCTGCACCCGTACAGCGTCGGCCGGGACGGCGTGGCCGCGTACTACGAGGCGCAGCCGCTCGGCATGACCGCCACGTACGACATCCGGGAGACCCGACGCCTCGCCGACGACGTGGTCCTGGGCTATCTGGAGGTGGAGTTCGGTTTCACCGACCGCCCGGCCCTGACGGTCCACCTCGGCGTGGTCGTCCGCCGGATCGGTGACGACTGGCTCATCGGGCACTACCAGGTCTCTCGGCTGGGCTGAGGCGCGAACATGGTCGTGGCAGGCCCCGAAGGACCTGCCACGACGTACGGCGATTTGTCAGAGCTGGTCGGTGCCGAAGGTGTCGCAGTTCTTCGGGTCGCCACCGGTGTAGCCCTGGGTGAACCAGCGCTTGCGCTGCTCGGACGTGCCGTGGGTGAACTGGTCCGGGTTGACCCGCCCGCCGGAGCGTTCCTGGATGCTGTCGTCACCGATCGCCTCGGCGGTGTCGACGGCCTGGCTGATGTCGGCCTCGGTGATGCTCTTGAAAAGCGGCTGCTGGCCGGTCTTGTCCTTGCTCTCGGTGGCGTGCTTGGCCCAGGCGCCCGCGTAGCAGTCGGCCTGCAACTCCAACCGCACGGAGGCGGAGCGGGGGCCGCTCTGGTCGCCCTGGCCGGCCTTGGCGTTGGTGCCGAGCAGGTCCTGGACGTGGTGGCCGTACTCGTGCGCGAGCACGTACGGCTGGGCGAACTCGCCCTTCGCCCCGAACCGGGTGGCCAGCTCGTCGTAGAAGCTCAGGTCGATGTACACCAACTTGTCGGCGGGGCAGTAGAACGGGCCGACGCCCGAGTCGGCCTGACCGCAGCCGGTGTTCACTGCCTGCTGGAAGAAGTTCGTGGTGGTGGGCTCGTACTTTCCGTTGCCCAGCTCCGGGTACTCCTTCTGCCAGTACCCCTGGATGCTGTTGACGTAGAGCAGGTTGCGGCAGCGCGCGTCCTGGAGACGGTCCGGATTGGCGGTGCCGCACGCCTGGTCTATGTCGCCGCCGCCGGCCTGGCCGCCGTCGTCGCCGTTGGTCATGGCGTTCAGGCCGAAGCCGCCGCCGAGCAGGGCGATGAGCACGGCCACCACGATGCCGATGATCCCGCCCCGACCGCCGCCGCCCGGGATGGGGATGCCCATGCCGCCGCCCCCACCGCCGGATCCACGCCCCAGGTCGTTGGCCTGGGAGGTGTCGAGCTCGGCCCGCTCGTTGAGTTCCATGGTGACCCCGATCGCCGTATGCCGGTGAATGTCGTATGTATGTCGTTGTGTCGCTTCAGTGCCGGACGGGGTCCGGACAGGCGTTCCGGTACCCGATGATCTTGATTGGTAATCCGGGCGGGCCGCCGGGGAGCGCCCGGTACACTTGTCTCC
The DNA here is from genome assembly GCF_040678875.1 of Micromonospora sp. NPDC049274. NCBI lineage: Bacteria > Bacillati > Actinomycetota > Actinomycetes > Micromonosporales > Micromonosporaceae > Micromonospora > Micromonospora sp. NPDC049274. The sequence continues at coordinate 30,119 of NZ_JBFAQS010000027.1, read as the reverse complement.
GTGCCACGCTGCGAAGGCTGAACCGCCCCGCGCCGACGGGCCCACCGCCCGCCGGCGCTTTCGCGTGCCCTGAGTCAGCCTTCCAGACCCCGAGAGCGAGTCCCACGAGATGATCACTGCCACCGGCCTGGAGCTGCGTGCCGGCTCCCGGATCCTGCTGTCCGACACCACCCTGCGCGTGCAGCCCGGTGACCGGATCGGCCTGGTCGGCCGCAACGGCGCCGGCAAGACGACCACCCTGAAGGTGCTCGCCGGCGAGGGGCAGCCGTACGGCGGGCAGATCGACCAGCGCAGCGCCATCGGCTACCTCCCGCAGGACCCGCGCACGGGCGACCTGGAGGTGACAGGCCGCGACCGGGTGCTCTCCGCCCGTGGCCTGGACGTGCTGATGGCCCAGATGAAGGAGATCGAGGCCCAGCTCGTCGAGGACTCCAGCGACAAGCTGGTCCGCCGCTACGGCGCGCTGGAGGACCAGTTCGCCGCCCTCGGCGGGTACGCGGCCGAGGCCGAAGCCGCCCGTATCTGCGCCAACCTGGGGCTCCCGGACCGCGCCCTCGCCCAGACCATCGGCACCCTCTCCGGCGGTCAGCGCCGGCGCATCGAGCTGGCGCGGATCCTGTTCCGCGACGCCGGTGAGAACGGCGGCGGCATCCTGCTGCTCGACGAGCCGACGAACCACCTCGACGCCGACTCGATCACCTGGCTGCGCGGCTTCCTCGCCAACCACAAGGGCGGCCTCATCGTGATCTCCCACGACGGCGCGCTGCTGGAGTCGGTGGTCAACAAGGTCTGGTTCCTCGACGCCACCCGGTCCGTGATCGACGTCTACAACCTGGGCTGGAAGGCATACCTGGAGGCCCGCGAGACCGACGAGCGCCGCCGCCGCCGTGAGCGGGCCAACGCGGAGAAGAAGGCCGGCGCGCTGATGGCGCAGGCCGACAAGATGCGGGCCAAGGCCACCAAGACCGTCGCCGCGCAGAACATGGCCCGCCGTGCCGAGAAGCTGATCTCCGGCCTGGAGGAGGTACGCGTCGCCGACCGGGTCGCCAAGGTCCGCTTCCCCAGCCCCGCCCCGTGCGGCAAGACGCCGCTCACCGCGACCGGCCTGTCCAAGTCGTACGGCTCGTTGGAGATCTTCACCGACGTCAACGTCGCGGTGGACAGGGGTTCCCGGGTGGCCATCCTCGGGCTCAACGGCGCCGGCAAGACGACGCTGCTGCGGATGCTCGGCGGGCTGCTCAACCCGGACACCGGCGAGGTGCACGCGGGGCACGGGCTGCGCCTGGGCTACTACGCCCAGGAGCACGAGACGCTGGACGTGGAGCGGACGGTGCTGGAGAACATGCGGGCCGCCGCCGTCGAGCAGTCCGACACCGACCTGCGCAAGATCCTCGGCGCGTTCCTGTTCTCCGGCGACGACGTGAACAAGCCGGCCGGGGTGCTCTCCGGCGGCGAGAAGACCCGGCTGGCGCTGTCCACACTGGTCTGCTCCGGCGCCAATGTGCTGCTTCTCGACGAGCCGACGAACAACCTCGACCCGGTCAGCCGGGAGCAGGTGCTCGACGCGATCGCCAACTACCCGGGTGCCATCGTGCTCGTCACGCACGACCCGGGCGCGGTCCTCGCGCTCAAGCCCGACCGCGCGATCCTGCTGCCCGACGGCGACGAGGACGCCTGGAGCGACGACCTCCTCGAACTGGTCGAGCTGGCCTGACCGACCCGGCTGGGTCGGGCTCGGGTCGTCGGGCTCGGGCCGGTCTCAGCCAAGCAGGTCCACCAGCCGGCCGAGCACGCCGGAGCTGACCAGGATCATCACCCCGATGGCGACGAAGATCGTCGGGACCAGCCAGTGTCCGGCACGCTCCACCAGCCGGACCACCCTGCGGTGACCACCCAGCCAGGCCGCGGCGGCGCACCACAGGCCGACGAGCACCACGAAGACCAGCAGGAAGACCGCGCTGTCGCCGGGGCCGAGGGCCCGGAACACGGGTACGTAGACGGCCACGTTGTCGGCGCCGTTGGCGATGGTCACCCCGGCCACGCCGAGCGTGGACGCCACCACGCTCGGCGCCTCGTCGTCGTCGCGTCGCACCAGGGCGCGGACGCCCAGCGCGATCGGCAGCAGGCCGAGCAGCCCGGTCCACGGGTCCGGCACGACCAGCAGCCCTGCGGCGACCACCGCGCTGGCCAGCGCGAGCGCGCCGATGCCGAGGTACTGGCCGGCGACGATCTGCCAGGTGCGGGGCCGGCCGGTGGTGCGAGCCGCCACGAAGAACAGCGTGAGGATGACGATGTCGTCGATGTCGGTGGCGGCGAAGACCACTGCCGCTCCCGCCGCGGTGCCGAGCAGGTCGATCACGCCCGGGAGCGTACGGCGAGAGGAGTCGCCGCTCGGCGGTGGCCCACCCGGACGACGCGCCGGGACCGATCGCGAGGATCACTCTATCGGGAAGCTGACATTGCATAGCGTGTCGGTTGGCGAAGAGTTGATATCTGGCGCATGATCGTCCGAGGCGGTCTAATAGGTGGGACCGTATCCGAACCGCACAGTCTGGGACGTGAGGACACAGTATGGCAGCCACTGGCACAGCCACCAGCACTGAGAAGGGTCGCCGGATCGTCGGAGCCGAGCGTCAGACGCTCGCCAAGGACCTGGTAAAGCGGTACACCTCGGGAGAGAGCATCCGCGCGCTGGCGGCCTCTACCGGCCGCTCCTACGGGTTCATCCACCGAGTGCTCACCGAGTCCGGGGTTCAGCTGCGTCAGCGCGGCGGTGCCCGGCGCCGCAAGAAGGCGTGACCCGCCCCTCAGCGTCGTCCACCAGCGCCGCGCCCCGGGCCGCCCGGTGACCGCCGAGGCGACCGGGGTTCGGCTGACCTGCGACGGGCCGGTTGCCACGGTGACGTTGTGCCGGCCCGACGTGCTCAACGCCCAGACGCCTGCCATGTGGCGCGCGATGAGCGACTTCTCCCGCGACCTGCCCGGCGACGTCCGGGTGGTGGTGGTGCGGGGCGAGGGGCGTGCGTTCTCCGCCGGCCTCGACCTCGCGGTGGCCGGCGCCTCCGGCCCGGGGTCGTTCGCCGAGCTGGCCACACTGCCCGAGCAGGAGTGCGCCGACCAGATCGCCGCGTTCCAGGCCGGCTTCACCTGGTTGCACCGTCCGGACGTCATCTCCGTGGCCGCCGTGCAGGGGCACGCGATCGGCGCCGGTTTCCAACTCGCTCTGGCCTGTGACCTGCGTGTCCTGGCCGCCGACGCGAAGTTGTCGATGGCCGAGGTGACCCTCGGGCTGGTGCCCGACCTGGCCGGCACGAAGCGCCTCGTCGAGCTGGTCGGCTATTCCCGCGCGCTGGAGATCTGCGCGACCGGCCGCCGGCTGGACGCCGCCGAGGCGGACCGGATCGGGCTGGCCACCCTCGTCGTACCGCCGGGCGAGCTGGACGACGCGGTCCGTGACCTCACCGCGGGCCTGCTGGCCGGGCCACGCGACGCGGTGGTGGAGATCAAGGCCCTGCTCGCCGGCGCGGCCGGCCGGTCGCACGCCGATCAGCAGCGCGCCGAACGGGAGGCGCAGACCCGCCGCCTGCGGGACCTGGCCGGCCGGGGAGAATAGTAGTAAGGACCGTACGGGAAGATCCGGGTTACGACCGAGGTTGTCAGAGTCGTCGGGAGAATTGACCCTGACGGAGGTGTCCCACCCGACGACCCGGAGGTGAGCGGTGTCCAACCCGATGTCCGGCGGTGGCATGGCCGGGTGGAGCATGCTCCGGTCGATGCGCAACCGCGACGAGGTGTCCACCCACCGGCTCAAGCACGGGGTGGCCCGCCGCATCGTGGCGTTCGCCCAGCCCTATCGGCGCGACATCATCGTCTTCCTGGCCACCGTGGTTCTGGCCGCCATCATCGGCGTGGCCACGCCGGTGCTCGCCGGCGACGTCATCAACGCCATCAACCGTGGTGGCAGCGAGGCCGGCCGGCTCGTGGTCCGGCTGGCCCTGTTCATCGCCGGGCTGGCGGTCGCCGACGCGCTGCTGTCCCTGGCCCAGCGGTGGTATTCGGCCCGCATCGGCGAGGGCATCATCCTCAACCTGCGCACCCGGGTCTACGACCACGTGCAGCGGATGCCGTTGCAGTTCTTCACCCGCACCCAGACCGGCGCGCTGGTCAGCAGGCTCAACAACGACGTGCTCGGCGCCCAGCGGGCGTTCACCTCCACGCTGTCCGGTGTGGTCAGCAACGTCATCCAGCTGGTCCTCACCGCCGCGGTGATGTTCACCCTCTCCTGGCAGATCACCGCGCTCTCGCTGGTGCTGCTGCCGATCTTCATCATTCCGGCCCGACGGGTCGGTCGGCGATTGGCCGACATCACCCGCGAGGCGTACAACCTCGACGCCAAGATGAGCGCGACCATGACCGAGCGGTTCGGGGTGGCCGGCGCGCTGCTGGTGAAGCTGTTCGGGCAGCCCGAGATCGAGGCCCGCCGGTTCGCCGACCGGGCCGAGCGGGTGCGTGACATCGGCATCCAGTCGGCCATGTACTCGCGGACCTTCTTCGTGGCGATGCTGCTCGTCGCCTCGCTGGCCCAGGCGCTCACCTACGGCCTGGGCGGTTGGCTCGCGGTCACCGGCGGCGTCAGCGCGGGCACCGTCGTGACCCTCGCGCTGCTGCTCACCCGGCTGTACGGGCCGCTCACCGCGCTCTCCAACGTCCGGGTGGACGTGATGAGCGCGCTGGTCTCCTTCGACCGCGTCTTCGAGGTGCTCGACCTCGAACCCGGCATCGTGGAGAAGCCCGACGCGGTGCCGGTGCCCCGCAGCGCCGGCCGGGTCGACTTCCGCGACGTGCGCTTTCGCTACCCGAGCGCCGCCGAGATCTCCCTCGCGTCGCTGGAGGAGGTCGCCACGCTCGACCGCACCGTCAACGAGCCGGTGCTCAAGGGCGTCTCGTTCAGCGTCGAGCCGGGGCAGATGGTCGCCCTGGTCGGCCCGTCCGGCGCCGGCAAGTCGACGCTGTCCATGCTCATCTCCCGGATCTACGACGTCACGGACGGGCAGGTGCTTGTCGGCGGCGTGGACGTGCGCGACGCGACCCTCGCCTCCCTGCGCGACGAGATCGGCGTCGTCACCCAGGATTCACACCTGTTCCACGAGACGATCGCCGAGAATCTGCGCTACGCCAAGCCGGACGCCACCGACGACGAGATCTGGGCGGCGCTCGCCGGAGCCCAGGTGGCCGACCTCGTCCGGGCGCTGCCCGACGGTCTGGACACCACCGTGGGGGAGCGCGGCTACCGCTTCTCCGGCGGCGAGAAGCAGCGCATCGCCATCGCCCGACTGCTGCTCAAGGCCCCGTCGATCGTGATCCTCGACGAGGCGACCGCACACCTGGATTCGGAGAGCGAGGCAGCGGTGCAGCGGGCGCTGTCGGTGGCGCTGGCCGGTCGTACCGCCCTGGTGATCGCGCACCGGCTCTCCACCGTCCGCGACGCCGACCAGATCCTCGTGCTCGACGGCGGGCGGATCGTCGAGCGTGGCCGCCACGACGAGCTGGTCGCGGTCGGCGGGCTCTACGCCGAGCTGTACCGCACGCAGTTCGCGGTCGTGGACTCGCCGAAGCCCTACGTGGACGCGACAGGCCCCGAGCCGGTGGTCATGCCCCTGGGCACGTACGTCGCCGACGAGGCCATGCCACCCGCCGCCGCCAACTGACCCACGGCGGTTGATCGACTCGGGTTCCTGAGATTCGGGGTGTTCTGGTCGCACCGACAACCCGACTTTCGTGAAAGCGAGTCGATCAACGGCTGGGTGGGTCGGGTCTGCGGCGGTCCGGAAGGCCCGTCGCCTCGCGCAGCTCGGCGAACGCCGCGCCGAGCGTGACAGGCGTGAAGTGCGCGTTCAGGCCGCTCGGGTTGGGCAGCACCCACAGCCGTGCCCCGGCCAACGACTCCGGCTGCGGCCCGAAGGTGGCCTTGGGCCGCTGAAAACCGATGCGGTACGCGGTCACTCCCACCACCGCCACCCAGCGCGGCCGGTACCGGGTGACCTTGTCGGTCAGGATCGCCGCGCCGTCGAGGAGTTCCGCGGCGGTCAGCTCGTCGGCGCGGGCGCTAGCCCGGGCGGCCATGTTGGTGATGCCGAGGCCCAGGGCGGGCAGCTGGTCCTGTTCGCTGGGGTGCAGCAGCCGAGGGGTGAACCCGCCGGTGTGCAGCGCCGGCCAGAACCGGTTGCCGGGGCGGGCGAAGTGCCAGCCCGTGGCGGCCGACCAGAGGCCCGGGTTGATGCCGACGAACAGCACCGCCATCCCCGGCGCGAGCACGTCGGGGATGGTCCGGTCCGCGGCCGCCGCCAGCTCCGCGCGGGTCGGCCGGGCCGAGCCGGGCTCGACGGCGGGGGAAAGGCCGGTGTGCCGCGCGTCGATCGACTCGGGTTCCCGCAAGTCGGGGCGTCCCGGTCGCGTCGACTGCCCGACTTCCGGAAAGCCGAGTCGATCAACGACCGGGGGATCGGGCTCGGGCGGCGTGACCGTACGGGCAGCTCGCGGCCGGTCGGGCGTCACAGCCCGCGCAGCGCGCCGCCGTCGACAGGCACGGTGAGCCCGGTCAGGTAGCTGGCGGCAGGGGAGAGCACGAAGGCGGCCACCCGGCCGAACTCGGCCGGGTCGGCGATGCGCCGCAGCGGGATGCTCGCCTCCGCCTCGGCGCGGGCCCGCTCGGGGTCACCGGTGGCGGCGAACAGCTCCCGGTTTCGGTCGGTCATGATCCGGCCGGGCAGGAGGCCGACCACGCGTACGCCGCGAGGGCCGTATTCGTCGGAGATGTCCTTGGCGACGCCGACCAGGCCGGGCCGCAGGCCGTTGGAGATGCCGAGGCCGGGCACCGGGCCACGGGCGGAGGTGGAGAGCACCAGCCCGATCGCGCCCCCGTCGGGCAGCGCGGCGGCGACCGTGCGTGCCGCGCGGACGGTGCCCAGGAAGACGGTCTCGAAGGAGTGCCGCCACTGTTCGTCGGTGATCGACGCGGCGTTGCCGGCGGGTGGGCCGCCGACGGAGATGAGCGCGCCGTCAATCCGGCCGAAGTGCTGCCGGGCCGCCGCGACGAGCCGATCCGGGGTCTGCGGGTCGGTCAGGTCGGCGGTGACGCCCACCGCCCGGTCCGGGCCACCGAGCCCTTCCGCTGCGGCGGCGACCGCGTCGGCGTCGCGGGCCGAGAGCACGACCCGCGCGCCGTCGGCGACCAGGCACCGCGCCGTCGCGTAACCGAGGCCGCGGGAGGCGCCGGTGAGCACGTACACCCGGTCGGTCAGTCCGAGATCCATGCCGCCGATCATGCCGCATAGGGCTGAGGCCCGTGTCGAAGCCCCTGCACTCCGCCTCGGCCCGACCGAGGCCCTAGCGCGCGTCGACCTGGGCGGGCGGACGCGCGGCGGGGCGCACCAGGCGTACCCGACCGGCGATCTGCACCGCGACGGCGCCGCCGGCGCGGGCCACGGCCGGCAGCCGGCGCGGACGTGGCGCCGCCCGCCCGTCGTAGCGCAGGACCGCCTCTCGGACGGCCAGCTCCTCGGCGCCCGCCGGCGGCAGGGCCTCGCGTTCGCGCAGCGTGCGGGCGAGGTCCCAGCCGTCGCGCAGCGAACCGGCGGTGGGGCGGTCGGCGGCCCAGTCGGCGAAGGTCGCCGGCCACGCCGCGCCGAGGCCGGCGGCGAGCAGCGGCCAGTGCCGAGCCACCTCGCCTGCCCGCTTGCGGAGCAGCGCCGCCCGGGCGGCCGCGAGCGGCCCGGCCGCGAACCCGGCGGGCGACGGGCCTCCGGCGACAAGCGCCGCGACCAGCTCGGCCTGCCGCTCGGCGAGCGTGCCCGTCACGTCACGGCCGGGAAGCCCCCGGCGGCAGCGAGGGCGTCCAGTTCGGCGCGCAGCTCGGCGGCCGGGGGATAGCCGCCGTCGCGTTCCAGCAGCAAGGCCGGTGGCCGCTGCCGGGCGCAGAGCGCGCCGACCAGCTCCAGCACCTGCGGCGGTACGGGATCGGTGTGCGTGTCGTGGTAGAACCCGCCGTGCTCGGCCCCGCCGGCGACGTGCACGTAGCCGATCCGGTCCAGTGGCAGCCGGTCGAGCAGCGCGAGCGGGTCGGTGCCCCGGTTGCGGGCGTTGGCGTGCACGTTGGCGATGTCCAGCAGCAGCAGCGCGCCGGTGCGGTCGAGGATCTCGGTGAGGAAGTCCGCCTCGTCCAGCTCGTCGTCGGGCCAGTCGAACAGGGCCGCGATCGGTTCCAGCGCGATCGGCACGGGCAGCTCGGCCTGCGCTCGGGCCACGTTGGCGCAGACCGCGTCGACCGCCTCCCGGCTGCGCGGCAGCGGCAACAGGTGCCCGGCCTCCAGCCCGCCGGCCCGGACGAAGGCGATGTGCTCGCTGACCAGCGGGGCGTCGACCCGCTGCGCCACCGCGGCCAGGTGGGCGACGCGGGTCGGGTCGACCGGCTCGGCGCCACCGAGAGAGAGCCGCACCCCGTGCGGTACGACTGTCACGCCGCGCTCCCGCAGCTGCGCCAACCCCGGCGGGAGCGGTCCGGTCGAGGGCACCGACTCGGCCACCACCTCGACGAAGCGCAACCCGGGCAGCTCGGCCACGAAACCGGCGATCTCGGGACGCCAACCGATGCCGACGCCGGAAGGGCCGGTCATCCGCCGCACCCACCACCGCCGCCGCACCCGCCGCCACCGCCGCAGGAACTGCCGCCGCCGCAGGAGCTGCCGCCGCCACACGAGCTGCCCGACGTTCCGCTGCCGGAGCCCGAGGACCAGCCACCGCCGGCGATGGCCTGGCGCTGGATCTCGGCCTGCTCGGCGAAGCCCGGGTCGATCGCCCAGAGCGACGCGGTGCCGAACAGGGCGACGCCCATCGCCGCGCCGGCCGCGCCGTAGGTGGCGTACGCGGGGGACGAGTCGGGGGTGAGGTGGGTGTGCCGTTTGCGCAGATCGCGCAGCGCGGCGCGACCGGCCCGGGTGGTTCGCGGTATCCGCCAGAGCAGCAGCGTCGCCACCAGCACCCCGACCAGGGTGAGCGCCAGGTAGCCCACGGGCCGGCCGTTGGCCAGGCCGGCGATCAGCCGCACCACACCGAGCGCCAGCAGGGCGGTGAGGAGCAGCGCCCACCGTCGCGCGGTGGCCCGTCGCGTGGGGCTCACGAGCAGCCCACGCTCTTCGAGACCGGTGCGGAGCTGGTGGAGCGCGGTGACGACCCGCTCGTTCTGGCTCAGGTCCCGAACGCGGGAGTGCTGGTGGGCGGCCCAGTGGATGGCCGCGTCCAACGGGGTGAGCCCCGTCGGCGTCGGTCCGACCGTGGTCAGCCGGCGGTCCGGTCGTACGCCGATCGCGCCGCTGCCGCGCAGCCCGCCGAGCGCGGCGTGCACGGCGAGTCCGGCACCACCGTTGAGGTACGCGACCTGTTGCGGGCCGAGCGGGTCGACGCTGGCGTGCCCGCCTGACGTGGCGGGGCGGACCCGGTGCAGCACCGCGAACGCGACCACCACGGCGGCCGCCACGAGGTAGAACCGGAGGAAGGTCGGGCCCGGGACACCCCAGGTGTCGCCCGACGCGGCGTGGACGATCATCGGCTGCTCCTGTCGCCGGAGGGATCGGCGGCCCCATTGTGGAGCACCACCGCCACGGGTCCCACGCCGGTGTGCGGCGACGGCGCTCAGCGGCGGCGGACCGCCTCCTCGACCAGGTCGAGGACCGGGCCCAGGTCGCCGGCCGGTCGGCCCATCGCCAGGTGCAGCACCAGGCCGTCGTAGGCCAGCTCCAGGAACTGGGCCAGCACGTCGATCGGTACGTCCTCGCGCAGCACCCCGGCGTCACGTTGGCGGGCCAACCGGTCACGGGTCGCCTCGGCGATCGCGGCGGAACGTTCAGCCCAGCGCCGGGCGAACGCCGGATCGGTGCGCAGCCGCCGGGAGACCTCCAGTTGACTGCCCAGCCAGCCGGTGGTGTCGGGAGACATCGCACGGGCCAGCAGATCGCGCATCACCTGCACCAGACCGTTGCGGGCCACCGTCTCGACCATCACGGCGGCGTCGTCCTCGGCGACGGCGAGGAAGAGTGAGTCCTTGTCGCGGAAGTGGTGGAAGATGGCGCCACGGGACAGGCCGGTGGCCTCCTCGAGGCGGCGGACGGTGGCCCCCTCGTAGCCGAGCCGCGCGAAACACGCCCGCGCGGCGGCGAGGATCTCCTGCCGGCGCGCGTCGAGCTGGTCCTGGCTTACTCTGGGCACACGGCGATCGTCGCAGGTCACCCCGGGCCACGCAAACCGTACGTACGGCTTGGTAACGTGCCGTTTACCATCGGCCGGTGATCCCGCCGCATCCCGTGCCGTCCGCCCCGCTGACCGTGGCCACCGTCCAGGCGACACCGACGCCAGGTGACGTGGCCGGCAACGCACTCGCCGCCGCCGAGCTGGTCCGTCGTGCCGCCGAGCAGGGCGCCCGGGTGGCAGTCCTCCCCGAGCTGTACCTCTGCGCCTACCACCCGCCGACCCTCGCCGCCGATCTGGTCGGCACCGACGTCGCGGCCGACCCGGCCGGGATGGTCGCCGACGGTCGGCTCGACCCGCTGCGCGCCGCGGCACGGACGGCCGGAACCACAGTGGTGGTCGGCGCGGCGGCGCGGCACCCGGACGGCCGGCGCACCATCGCCGCCCTGGTGGTCGACCGCGCCGGCACGGTCCGCGTCGGGTACGACAAGCAGCAACTGTGGGGCGACGAACGGGAGCTGTTCAGCCCCGGCGGGCGGGGTGCCACGCTGCTCGTCGACGACTGGCGGCTGGGGCTGGGCATCTGCTACGACGGCTGCTTCCCCGAGCACGGCCGCGCCGCCGCGCTCGACGGCGCGCACGCCTACCTGTGCCCCAGCGGCTACCTGGCCGGCTCCGAACACCGCAGGGACCTGTACTACGCGGCGCGGGCCCTGGACAACACGATGTTCGTGGTCTTCGCCAACGCGGTCGGCGGCAGCGACCCGTGGCGGTTCAACGGCGGCGCGGCCGTCTACGACCCGCAGGGACGTGCGCTCGTGCGGGGCGCCGACGAGGGTTCGGCGGTGCTGGTGGCGACGCTCGATCCGGCCGCGCTCACGGCCACCCGAGCGGCCCATTCGATGCTCGCCGATCTGCTGCCGAACCAGGGAGGTCCACGGGTGTCGCTGACCGTTTGAGCCCACCGTGAGGTCGAGACCCACGGGATCTGTTGGCGGACACGTCGGTCCCGTAGGGTGCCCGAGTGCCACTGCTCCTGCTGGACCTGGACAACACCCTGCTGGATCGGGCCGGGCCGTTCCGCCGCTGGGGTGAGCGCTTCCTGGACGGCATCGGCGCGCCCCCCACCGACATCGACTGGCTGCTCTCGATCGACGCGGACGGGTTGACCGACCGCTGGGACCTGGCCGACGCGATCCGGGACCGCTACGAGCTGCGTATCCCCTCGATCGACCTGGTGGAGGAGCTGCACGACGGGGTGGTGGCGCAGACCCGCCTCGATCCGCTGACCGCCTGCGCGCTGCGGATCGCCGACGACGCGGGCTGGGTGCCGGTGGTGGTCTGCAACGGCACCGTACGCGTGGACGACGCCAAGATCCGCCGTACCGGCCTGGACCGCTACGTCGCCGACTGGGTGATCTCCGAGGAGGCCGGGGTCAGCAAGCCCAACCCGCGGATCTTCGCGCTCGCCGCGCAGCGGGTCCGGATGCCGTTGCGGGGCGCCTGGGTGGTGGGCGACAGCCCGGAGGCGGACATCGGCGGCGCCGCGGCGGTCGGGCTGCCCAGCGTCTGGCTGCACCGGGGACGGACCTGGTCGGACGTCCGGTTCGCGCCGAGCCGCACGGTGGACGGGTTGATCGCCGCGGTCGCCACGGTGCTCGCCAGCTGACGCGGCCCGCCGCCGGACGCGGCGTCCAGCGGTCGAGGCGGCCGTAATTCGGTTGACCGACCGTCGGGACTGCCGCCAGGATGGGCGGCGCATCGTGCACCCGGGCGGACGCCCGGTCGAGGAGAGGAGGTCGGCCATGGCCGTCTTCGCAGGTCGCTTCCAGCTGCCTATCTCAGCCTCGATCAAGGGAACCTCACCACAGTGCGCGATCATGACCTGCCGGCGCTCGAGCGCCGCAGCCGCGGCAAGAGCCGCTTCGACGACGACGAACCGCAGTTTCTGAAGCGCGGGCGGCCCAGTGAGCCGCCCGCCGACCCCGACAGCGACCCCGACCCGGCGACCGGCGAACGCTGGTCGTCCTGGGACGACGCCGTCCACGGCCCTGCGCCGCACCCGCAGTGGCTGGTCACCGAGCTGGCCGCGAAGGACACCGAACTCGGTGTGCTGAAGACCGGCAAGGAGGCGGACGTCCACCTGGTCCGCCGGGCGGTACCGGACACGGACCGGTCCTGCCTGCTGGCGGTCAAGCGATACCGGGACGCCGAGCACCGGCTGTTCCACCGCGACGCCGGCTATCTGGAGGGCCGCCGGGTGCGGCGGTCCCGAGAGAACCGGGCGATGGCCGGCCGGACGGCCTTCGGTCGAGAGATGATCGCCGGACAGTGGGCGGCGGCCGAGTTCGCCGCGCTGGCCCGGCTCTGGGAGATCGGCGCCGGGAACGACCGGATCGCCGTGCCGTACCCGGTGCAGTTGCGCGGCACCGAGCTGATGCTCGAGTTCGTCGGTGACGCCGAGTCGGGGCTGGCCGCGCCCCGGCTGGCTCAGCTGCGGCCCGGCCCGGCCGAGCTGCGCGACCTGTGGGCCCAGCTGGTGGAGGCGCTGCGCGTGCTGGCCCGGGCCGGCTACGCCCATGGCGACCTGTCGCCGTACAACCTGCTGGTGCACGACGGGCGGCTGGTCGTGATCGATCTGCCGCAGGTGGTCGACGTGGTGGCGAACCCGCAGGGGCCCGAGTTCCTGGCCCGCGACGTGCGGGTGGTCAGCGCCTGGTTCAAGGCCCGGGGGTTGGCCGCCGAGCAGGTCGACCCCGAGGCGCTGACCGGGGAACTGCTGCGCGAGGCGGGCGTCCGCTGACCGCAGCGGTGCGGGTGGGTCGGGTGTCTGCCCGACCCACCCGTACCGGTCACTGCAGGTAGCGCTCCACCTCGGGCTTGGGGCGTTCGCCCTGGGAGTCCGGGTCGCCGTGGCTGGCGCGGGCGGCCCGACGGCGACGCAGCAGGTCCCAGCACTGGTCGAGGGACTCCTCCAGGGCGCGCAGCCGCTCGCTGGCCTCGCCCTCGGTGCCCGACTCGTGGGCCTGGGCCTCGCCGCGCAGCTTGTGTTCCTCGTCGACCAGTTCGGAGATCCGGTTCAGGATGGTCTTGTCGTCCATGCCACAGAGCCTGGCACAGGGTGCCCGGCATCGCCCGGATTCGGGGGTACCGGTGGGTCCTGGCTCACTCGCGCGGCTCGGCCGGCCAGGGCCGTGCCCGCCCGGATCCCGGCGGCGGGCGGCTCGGCCTCCGAGGAGCCCGTGCCCGTCCGCGCGACCCTCGCGGCCCTCGGCGTACGGGCGCGACCTGCGCCGGTGCCCAAACCTCACGCTCCATTCAGGATGGTAAATCCCGCGTGGCGTCGACGCCGGCCGGCCGGAGGCGTGGAATCTCACCGGTCGCAGGTATGGAGGTGCCTCGGATTTGGTGAGATGCTTCCGTCGCCCAGAAGGTGAAAGTTTCACGGTCCCCACCGGCCACAGTAGACAGTTTTGGTCGGCGGAACGACGAGGAGACGTTGCATGTCCCAGGTGTCCGATGCCGGCCCCGCCCCCGTCAGCACCGAACCCCGGATGATCCCACTCCGTCGCGCCCTGCCCGCGCTGGTGCGCGACCCGCTCGCCGCGCTTGTCGGCTTCGCCGACGACGCCGGTGGCGAGGTCGTCCGGCTCAACCTCGGCTCGTTCCGCCCCTACCTCGTCAGCCACCCGGAGCACCTGCAACGCGTGCTGAGGGACAACGTTGCCAACTACACCCGCGACGGGGACGGCCTGTTGTGGCGTCCGGTACGCCGGATCGTCGGCGACGCCATCCTGGTCGCCGAGGGTGAGATCTGGGAGTCCAGCCGGGGCGCGCTGCAACCGCTGTTCACCGCGAAGCGGGCCGAGACGCTCGTCGACCGGATGGCCGAGGCGATCAACGAGGCCGTCGACGAGTGGCTGGAACCGGCTCGCGAGGGCCGTGCGATCGACGGCGGGGCCGAGCTCACCCGGATCGTCCTGCGCACCACGATGCGGGTGCTCTTCGCCGACCGGATCTCGGTGCCGGACGCGCTGCGGATCAGCGCGGCACTGGACACCCTCACCACCGCGATGCTCCCGCGCCTGCTGGTGCCCTTCGTGCCGTACGCGGTGCCGATGCCCCGCGACCGCGCCTTCAACGAGGCCGTGCGGGCCATCGACGAGGTGGTGCTGCCGATCATCCGGGAGGCGCGGGCCAACCCCGGCGACGGCGACGACATCATCTCCACCCTCTGCCGGCCGCGCGCCGACGGCAGCGAGCCCGACGAGTACGCGATCCGCGGCGACGTCGTGGCCATGTTCTCCACCGCCACCGAGACCACCATCGCCCTGCTCTCCTGGCTCTGGCCGGTGCTGTCCTCCCGACCCGACGTGGCCGAGCGGATGACCGACGAGATCGAGCGGGTGGTCGGCGCCGACCGGGTCGGCCGTGAGCACCTGCCCCAGCTGCGCTACGGCCGGATGGTGCTCGACGAGATGCTGCGGCTCTACCCGGCCGGCTGGATGATCCCCCGGACCGCCGTCGCCGACGACGTGCTGGGCGGCGTGCGGATCAAGGCCGGTGGCACAGTGCTGGTCAGCCCTTACGTCACCCAGCGGATGTCGACGTTCTGGAACGACCCCACGCTGTTCGACCCGGAGCGCTTCGCGCCGGAGCGGCCCCGCCGGCGCTACCGCTACTCCTACTTCCCGTTCGGCGGCGGCCCGCACCAGTGCCTGGGGCAGTACCTGTTCCTGCTGGAGGCGCAACTCATCGTCAGCACGGTGCTGAGTCGCTACCGGTTCCGACTGCGTGAACCCGTCGGCCTGACACCCCGGCTCGGGGCCTCGCTGCAACCCAAGCAGCGGGCCGAGCTGATCGTCACCCCGGTCGAGCGCCCGGTCGCCTCATGACGGGCACGCCGTGGCCGGTGCAGGCCGGCCCTGACGCGGTCGCCGAGCAGGGCCGGGTGTGCGCGCTCGCCGTGCGCGGCGTACGCGACCTGCAGGCCGTCACCGCCGCCCACCCGGAACTGTTCGACGCCGCGCCGTTCGACCCGGCGCTGCTCAGCTCGGTGGCCACAGTGGTCGCCTTCATCGCGCCCTGGCACACCGCCGCCGAACTGCGGATCACCACCCGTACCGTGCTCTGGGTCTTCGCCGCCGACTGGCAGATCGACTACCTCGCCCGGTCCGCCGACGACGTCCGGCAGTTGGTGACCGACTGCCTTGCGGTGGCCGACGGCGCCGCGCCCCCGCCGGGCCGGCACCTGGCGCGGCTGCTGGCAGACCTGCGCGACGACCTGGCGACCGTGCCGGCATTCGCCCGGCTGCGCCCGATCTGGCGCGACGAGTTGGCCCAGATGCTCGCCGCTGCGGCCCGGGAGTGGGACTGGAAGAACCTGCCGACCGACCCGACCACCGGGCAGCGTCTGCCGGACCTGGACCGCTACCTGGACAACGCCGACAACTCCGGCAGCTCCTTCGTCAACGTCACCCACTGGATCGCCACCGGCGACGAGCGGACACTCGCCCAGCTGACCGACCTGCTGGACGCCGGACGTGGCGTCCAGCGGGTGCTGCGGCTGGTCAACGACCTCGCCACACAGGACCGGGACGCCGAGTGGGGCGACCTGAACGCGTTGCAGCTCGTCGACGACCCGGCGCGGGTGCACGCCCGGCTCGCCGAACTGACCGCGCGGTCCCGGGGGGACCTGGCCGCCCTCGCCGAGCGCTGCCCCCGCCAGGCGGACTACCTGCACCGGCAGATCTCCTTCACGGGTGGCTTCTACGAGGTCTCGGACTTCTGGGGAGCGCGCGGTGAGTGAGAGTTCCCCCCGCGTACTGACCGAGCCGGCCACCGACGCCGCCGCGCGCGAGCTGATCGCCGGCGTCGCGCTGCGGCCGTGGGGGCAGGTCGCCCCCTCGGTGTACGAGAGCGCCCGGCTGGTCGCCGGGGCGTCCTGGCTGCCGGGCCACCATCAACGGGTCGGATTTCTGCTGCGCGAGCAGCGCCCGGACGGCGCGTGGGGCCCACCCGAGGGGTACGCCCTGGTGCCCACGCTCAGCGCCGTCGACGCGCTGCTCGCCGTGCTGGCCGACGGCGGCTGGTCCGGGACGGACCTGCTCGCCCCGGTGGGGCGCGGGCTGGACGCGCTCAGCGGCCGGCTGCTCGCCACGCACGCCCGGGCGCTGCCGGACACTCCGGCGCTGGACCTCATCGTCCCGGCGCTTGTCGAGTCGGTGAACGATCGGCTGGCCCGGCTGGACCGGGCGCTCGCCGACCGGCTGCCCCGCCCGCCGCTGACACTCCCCGTTGGGCTCGGCCCCGACCGGCTGCGCGCGGTACGGGCCGCGGTGGCCGCCGGCGCGGCGCTGCCGACGAAGCTGGCCCACTTCTACGAGGTGCTGGACGCGACACCGGCCGACGCCGGGCCGACCCTCACCGCCGTCGGCGCGTCGCCGGCCGCGACCGCCGCCTGGCTGACCGCCGCCGGCCCGGCCGCCGGCCCCACCGCACACGCCTTCCTGCGGGAGCTGATCCGCGACGGCGACGGGCCGGTGCCCTGCCCCAGCCCGATCACCGTCTTCGAACGGGCCTGGGTGCTCAGCGGGCTGCGCCGCGCCGGTGTCGCGGTCGACCCGCCGGCCACCGTGCTGCGCACCCTGGCCGCCGCCACCGGCGCCGCCGAGGGCGTCGCCACCGGCGAGGGTCTGCCGACCGACGCCGACACCACCTCGGTCACGCTGGACGCGCTGGCCCGTCTCGGCCGCCCCGCGGATGCGGCCAGCCTGTGGGCGTACGAGACGGCGGACGGCTTCTGCACCTGGCCGGGGAGCGAGGACGGCTTCTCGGTCACCACCAACGCGCACGTCCTGGACGCGTTCGGCCAGCATGTGGCGGCGCACCCGGGCGCGGACGCGCGGTACCACCGGGCGGTCGAGCGGCTCAGCGTCGTGCTGCCGGCGCACCAGCTCGCCGAGGGCCCCTGGCAGGACCGGTGGCACGCCTCGCCGTACTACGCGACAGTGTGCTGCGTGCTGGCCCTGGCGGAGTTCGGTCGCGGCGGCGCGGCGGCCGAGGCGGTGGACCGGGCGGCCCGCTGGGTGCTGGACAACCAGCGCGCCGACGGCTCGTGGGGGCGTTGGGACGGCACGGCCGAGGAGACCGCGTACGCGCTGCAGGTGCTGCTGGCCGCGCCGACGGGAGCGCCGCGGGTCGACGACGCGGTGGCTCGCGGCCACGCCTACCTGCACCAATCGTCCGATCGGCCGCACCCTCCACTGTGGTACGGCAAGGAGTTGTACTGTCCTACCGCGATCGTTCGCGCGACGGTGTTGGCGGCCTGCCGGCTGGCCGCCGTCCACCTGGCGGACACCGACCGTTCGGTGGTGGATTGTGGTTACCAGGCAACAAAAACAACAACTTGAGGGGTTGTGTGGACACTGCTAGCGTACGCAGAGCCTCAGCCCCGATGCCCCGCTGTGGCGGGACGTCGTCTTCCATGATCACCCGTTGATGAGCTGAGTCAACGCCCGGCCTGGGACGGTTCAATGCGTTCTCGCGGTACGAGTATCCGCACCAAGGTTGTCGCCCTGCTGCTCTCCCTGGTCGCTCTCTGGATGTTCGCGGCGTGGGTGACCCTGCGCGACGGCTTCAACCTGCTCGGCGTACAGGCGATCAACAGCAAGGTCTACACACCCACCGAACCGCTGCTCCAGGAGCTCCAGCTGGAACGACGGCTGACCCAGGCGTACCTGAGCAACCCCGACGCCGCGCAGCGCGCGGCGCTGGAGACCGAACAGCGCAAGGCCGCGCAGTTGGCCGGCGACTTCGCCGACTCGGTCCGCAACTGGCAGGTCGACGTGGCCGGCAGCGCGGCGCTCGACACCCAGCTGGACCTCACGATCGCACAGGTCGACGGGCTGAAGCAGACCCGCGCCGACGTGCTCGCCCGCAAGGTCGACCGGCTCTCCGCCGCCGACGCCTACACGGACGCGATCGAATCGATCTTCCGGGTCTACGACGTCACCGGCAGCCTGGACGACAAGGAGATCGCCGCCGACGCGGCGGCCCTGATCCAGCTCAACCGGATGAAGGAGCTGATCTCGCAGGAGGACGCGCTGCTCAGCGGCCTCTTCGGCAACGGCCGGATGAGTGGGCCGGAGTACGCCCGCTACGTCAGCCTGGTCTCCACCGAGCGGTTCCTCGGCGAGGAGGCACGGGCCCGGCTCGCGGACGCCGACCAGCGCCGCTACCAGCAGCTCGTCGGGGGCGAGGCGTTCACCCGGCTGCGCGCCGTGCAGGACAGCATCATCCGCGAGGGCCGACCGGCGACCCAGCTGCCGGTGAGCGCCGAGCAGTGGCGCGGCACCGTCGAGCCGGCGCTGGCCGAGGTGAACGACGCCGTCGCCGACGGCGGCGAGGGCATCGTCGGCCGGGCCACAGGCGTGGCCGTGATGGTCGTCGTCCGGCTGGTGCTCGCCACCGGTCTGGGTCTGCTCGCCGTCATCGCCTCGGTCGTCGTCTCGATCACCACGGCCCGGACCCTCCTGCGCCAGCTGGAACGGCTGCGGCAGGCCGCCTGGCAGCTCGCCGACGAGCGGCTGCCCCGGGTGGTCCAGCGACTCGGTCGCGGTGAGGAGGTCGACGTCGCCACCGAGGCGCCCCCGCTGGAGTTCGGCGTCGACGAGATCGGCCAGGTCGGCAAGGCGTTCAACGCCGTCCAGGAGACCGCGCTGCGCACCGCCGTCGAGCAGGCCGAACTGCGGCGCAACGTTCGCGAGGTGTTCCTCAGCCTGGCCCGGCGTACGCAGGCGCTCGTGCACCGCCAGCTCACCCTGCTCGACGCGATGGAGCGGCGGGAACACGACGCGGAGGAGCTGGAGGACCTGTTCCGGGTCGACCACCTGGCCACCCGGATGCGGCGTAACGCGGAGAACCTCATCGTGCTCTCCGGCTCCACCCCGGGTCGGGCCTGGCGGCGCAACGTCCCCATGGTCGACGTGGTGCGCGGCGCGGTCGCCGAGGTGGAGGACTACACCCGGGTCAACGTGCTGCCGCTCGGGCCCGTCTCGCTCGCCGGCCGGGCGGTCGGCGACATCATCCACCTGCTCGCCGAGCTGATCGAGAACGGCCTGTCGTTCTCGCCGCCGCACACTTCTGTGGAGGTCCGCGGCCAGCTCGTGGCCAACGGGTTCGCCATCGAGATCGAGGACCGGGGCCTCGGCATGAGCGAGGAGGACCTGGCCGCGGCGAACCACCGCATCGTCGACCAGTCCGAGCTGAACCTCGCCAACGCCGCCCGGCTCGGCCTCTACGTGGTGAGCCGGCTGACCGAGCGGCACGGCGTGCGGGTCCGGCTCAAGGAGTCGGCGTACGGCGGCACCACCGCCGTCGTGCTCATCCCGCTGGACCTGGTCACCGCGAACGGCACCGACCCACAGGACTCCGGCGCGTTGCCTGCCGGGCCGACGGCCATCGCGCTGCCCCCGGGTCCGACGACCACCGGACCCACCGACAGCGGCCGATCGGCCAGCCTGTCGTCGGTCGCGGTGGCCGCGGCGGCGACGGACACGAACCGTCCGGCCGCGGCGCAGCCGGTGACTCCCCTCGCCCCGGTGCCGGCCGCGAGCAGCACCCCGACCGAGCAGCAGGTGGACGGCACCGACATCGACGTCGTCCTCCCCACCCGACAGCGGACGACCCTGGGCGCCCCGGCGGCGGAGCTGCCCACCCGAGCCCGACGTGGCCTGGGCCAGCCGGCCCTGGAGGGCCCGACGGTGCCCACCGGCCTGCCAGCGGTGGACCGGACCGCGCCGAGCGGCGGCGGCAGCGAGCCGGGCGCAGGGCCGGTTCCGACGCGGGCCGAGACGGACCGGACCGACTCCGGCCTGCCGGTCCGCGTCCGCCAGGCGAGCATCGTTCCGGAGCTGCGCGACGACCCGGCGGCAACCGAGTCCGACGAGGAGGACGTGGTGCGGCCGCCGGAGCAGGTACGCCGGATGATGAGCTCGTACCAGACCGGCACCCGGCGCGGCCGGACCGACGCGGCGCGACTGCTCGGTGGCGCGTCCGACGCCTCGCCGAGCGCGACGCCCGAGCCGACCGACGAGGAACCACAAGCCACCTGACCGAGCGCCGGTGCTGCGGGTTCCCGCACGGCGTGACGGTCAAGCCCAAGACGAATACGGCGCAACTGCCGGGCGAGAAGAGGACGACGAAGTGGCCCAGAAGACGGCTTCGAGTGCCGACCTGACGTGGTTGCTGGATGATCTGGTGGGCCGCGTGAAGCAGGCTGAGCACGCGGTCGCGCTCTCCACCGACGGACTGTTGATGGCTTCCTCGCAGGGGTTGAACCGCGACGACGGCGAGCACCTCGCGGCGATGGCGGCCGGCATCCAGAGCCTGGCCCGGGGCGCCGGCAAGCGCTTCGGGGGCGGGCAGGTGCAGCAGACCATCATCGAGATGCAGTCGTCGTTCCTGTTCGTCACCGCCGCCGGCCGCAACGCCTGCCTCGCGGTTCTCGCCAGCGAGGACGCCGACGTCGGTCTCATCGCGTACGAGATGGCGATGCTCGTCACCCGAGTAGGCAAGTACGTGGCCTCACCGTCGCGGGGCACCGAACAGTCGGCTGGCGAGAGGTAACGGCGATGACGGTGCAGGGGGAGTCCGCAGAGCACCAGTGGGTGGATGACCACGCGGGCCCGGTGGTGCGCCCGTACGCGGTGACGCGCGGGCGGGCCCGCCCGGTCACCGGCACGTTCGACCTGATCTCCCTGGTCACCGCGACCCGAGCCGACGTGACGCCGGAGGTGGGTCTCGGTCCCGAGCACCTGGCGATCGTCGGCCTGTGCCAGCGAATACAGTCCGTCGCCGAGATCGCCGCCCACCTCGACCTGCCGGTGGGGACCATCCGGGTGCTCCTCGGCGACCTGGCGGCCCGCAACCTCGTGCAGGTACGCGAACCGCAGACCACGGCCGGTCTTCCCGACAACAGCATCTTCGAGGCGGTAATCAATGGACTACGGGCACTCTGACCGGCCGGCGGGAGCGACGCCACTGCCCACCGCGATCAAGATCCTGGTCGCCGGTGGTTTCGGCGTGGGCAAGACCACAATGGTCGGCGCGGTGAGCGAGACCCGGCCGTTGCGCACCGAGGAGGTGCTGACCGAGACCGGGGTCGGTATCGACGACCTGTCCGGGGTGGAGGGTAAGACCACCACCACCGTGGCGATGGACTTCGGTCGGATCACCATCAGCGACGACCTGGTGCTCTACCTGTTCGGCACCCCCGGTCAGGACCGGTTCTGGTTCGTCTGGGACGAGCTGGCGTTGGGCGCGATCGGCGCGGTGGTGCTCGCCGACACGCGGCGACTGGCCGACTGCTTCCCGTCGATCGACTACTTCGAGGGCCGGGGCACCCCGTTCGTGGTGGCGGTGAACTGCTTCGAGGGCGCCCGCCAGTACCGGCTCGACGAGGTGCAGACCGCGCTGAACCTGGACCCGGGCGTGCCCGTGCTGCTCTGCGACGCCCGCCAACGCGAGTCCAGCAAGGAGGTGCTCGTGACGCTCATGGAGCACGCCATGAAGACCCGCGAGGCCCGTCGCCGAGCTGCCGGCACGGACTGACCGACTTTTTTCGGGGAGGCTGTCCGGAACGGCCCTGGCCGTTCGTCATGCTGGCAAACACCCGGACACCCGAGGGAGCGCCAGATGAAGTTCATGATGTTCGTCTGCACCGACACCGCACCGGACACCGACCCGACCGAGCTGCCCGACATCCACAAGTGGGTGGCGGAGAACGACTCCCGTGGCCGCCGCCTCACCGGCAACGTGCTGGCGCCGACAAGCGCGGCGACAATGGTCCGGGTCCGCGACGGGGAGCTGCTCGTCTCCGAGGGACCGTTCGCCGAGACCACGGAGGTCATCGTGGGCTTCGACCTGCTGGACTGCGCCGACCTGGACGAGGCGATCGAGGTGGCGCGCACCCACCCGATGGCCCGGGAGGGGCGGCTGGAACTGCGCCCGTACGCGGACCTGTCCGCCTGATCGGGTGAGCCGCACCGACACCACTACCGGTGCGCCCGACAGCGTCGGCGCGGCCGCGGCGGCTCAGGCCGTCGCGGCCGCCGGCGTGGAGGCGTACCCCCGGATCGTCGCGACCCTGATCCGCGTGACCGGGGACTGGGCGTTGGCCGAGGACTGCGCGCAGGAGGCCCTGGCCGTGGCGCTGGAGCGCTGGCCCGCCGACGGTGTGCCGGCCAACCCGGGCGGTTGGCTGATGACGGTTGCTCGTAACCGCGCGCTCGACGTGCTGCGCCGGGCGAGCGTCGAGCGCCGCAAACTGCACGACCTGGCGCTGCTCACGCCGGCCGACGGTGAGCCCGAGCCGGAGGTGGGGGAGGACGTGGTGGACGACCGGCTGCGGCTCATCTTCACCTGCTGCCATCCCGCGCTCGCCATCGAGGCCCGGGTGGCGTTGACGCTGCGGACCGTCTGCGGGGTGCCGACCGCCGACATCGCCCGGCTGCTGCTGGTCAGCGAGTCGACGATGACCCGGCGGCTGACCCGCGCCCGGACCCGCATCGCCGAGGCCGGCATCCCGTACCGGGTGCCGAGCGGGCCGGCGCTTGCCGAACGGCTGCCCGGTGTACTCGCCGTGCTGTACCTGCTCTTCACCCGGGGTTATGTCGCCGACGGCGAGCCGGCGTTCGCCGACGAGGCGGTCCGGCTGGCCCGGCTGCTCGACCTGTTGATGCCGGAGCAATCCGAGGTCGCCGCGTTGCGGGCTCTGTTGCTGTTGCAGCACTCCCGGCGCGACGCCCGCCGCGACGCCGCCGGTGACCTGCTGTCCCTCGATCGGCAGGACCGCCGCCGCTGGGACCGGTCCGCCGTCGCCGAGGGGCTCTCGGCACTGGCCCGGGTCCGGGATGACGGCCCGTACGCGTGGCAGGCCCGCATCGCCGCCTGCCACGCCACCGCGGAGTCCGCCGAGGCCACCGACTGGCCGGCGATCGCCCGTGCCTACGACGCTCTGCTCGGCCTCCGGCCGTCGCCCGTGGTGGCGCTCAACCGCGCGGTCGCGCACGGCTACGCGTACGGGCCGGCGGCCGGACTGGCCCTGCTGGACGAGGCGCGTGCCGGGGGAGGGCTGGACGGTCACCCGGTGGCCGTGGCGGTCCAGGCCGATCTGGTGGCCCGGCAGGGTGACAGGTCGCGTGCCGCCGCGCTGTTCCGGGAGGCGGCGGCAGCGGTGGACTCGGCCGCCGAGCGCCGCGCCCTCCTCGACCGCGCTGCGGCTGTGCTGAGCACTCACCCCTAGACGAGTGATTCGGCAACCCGGCTGGGGCGGCGGTGGGCGCAGCCACCGGTCGACAGTGACCGTCGGTCACCTCCGTGGAGGGCGGATGTGGTAGTGAGCGGTATACCTCACAGTCATATATATGACTCTTAGGTATACCGCTCAACAGCACATCGCCCTGGCGGGCAGGGAGTGAGGACCTACTCGTCCAGCGCGCACCCCGGCGTGGACGGCGAAGGCCGCTCCCGTCGGAACGGGAGCGGCCTTCGACCAGGCGTACGCGCTCGTTCGGGGGTTGGGGTCAGCCGCGCTTGGCCAAGGCCAGGAAGCGGGTCCAGGACGCCGGGTCGAAAGCGAGCGTCGGACCGGCCGGGTCCTTGGAGTCGCGTACGCCGACGACGCTCGCGAAGTTGTCGGCCACCTCGACGCAGTCGCCGCCGTTGTTGCCACTCTTGCTGCTCTTGCGCCACCGAGCGCCGGTCAGGTCCATGATGCTGCCGCTTCTGTGAGGAGATTGAGGGACTGCGCACGCGACAGTGCACCGTCGCGAATGCGCTCCCACCGTCGGTCGAGGGTAGCAACGTCGGCAGCCTTGTCGATGAGCTGAGCTTGCGCCTGGCTGTCGACGTGGGCGACCCGCGCACCGTCCGGCATCTCGGCGATGGTGAACGGGCCACCGAGGCCCGGGTACATGCCGACGTCGGCGGGCACGACGAACAGCGACACGTTCGACAGGGCGGCCAGCTCGGCCAGCCGCTCGCACTGCTCCCGCATCATGGCGCGGTCGCCGTCGAGGGTGCGCCGGAGGATTCCCTCGTCCAGGACCGCGACGAGCAGCGGCGGGCGTTCCCGGCGCAGGATGGCCTGCCGACTCAGCCGCGCCTCGGCGAGATTGTCGGCCTCCGCGGGCGTCAACGCCTCGCCGACAAGCGTCGCCAGCGCGTACGCCTTGGTCTGAAGAAGGCCCGGTACCCACGCGAGCTGAAACGACCGAAGCGACAACGCCTCGCGCTCGACCTCGGCCCAGGGCCGAAACCAGGCTGGCGTCCGGCGCTTCAGCGCATCCGGCCAGAGCTCGTCGACGTTCCGGCCGAGCAGCTCGGCGACCCGAGCACGATGACGCGTCTGGGGAATTCGGTCCCTGCTCGCCCACTTCGCCGCCGTCTTCGGATCGACACCGATCTGAGCGGCGAGAGTGTCTGCTGTGTAGCCCCTCTCCACCATCGCGGCCTGTACTGCTCGATTCATCTCCCGGCCCTTCAGAACGTTCCAGACGTCGGAAGGTAATAGTTCTACGCGGTGTAATCGCTTGGCAACCCTCGGCAGGCTGCTGTGGAGACAGCATCGAGGAGGGAGCACAGGATGAGCGAGAACAGACCCCGGAACCGCCCGACCGGGCCACCGCATCCCCCGTACCGTGGCCCGGGTCGCGCGCCGAACGTCGTACCCGAAGCACGCTGGCGCTCCCGGTGCGGCCCGGCGGTCACGCACACCGCCGACGGCCCTCTGTGGATCTGCGACGCCTGCGGGCAGGACTGGCCCTGCCCGGCGCTGCGGGCGACCCCGACGGACGCCGCCCGCCGCGCGACCCTGATCCCCGAGTTCTCGCGGATCACCCGCCGGGCGATCCGCGACCTGCGCGGCCGGCCGGGCGGCCCCGATCCGGTCGCCATCGTCCGCCGTTTCCTCTGGTTCCTGCCCCTCACCGACGAGGAGGCTCGCGCGGTCGCGCTGCGGCTGCGCTGAGCGCTCACACCACCAGGATCGGTACGTCGTACTTCTGGATGCGGTCGTCCCGGGTTACCAGGGTCAGCCCTTCGTGCAGGGCCTGCGCGACAAGCATCCGGTCGAAGGGATCCCGGTGGATCAGTGGCAGCCGACCAGCCGCGATGGCGTGATCGTGGCGGATCGGGAGTTCCCGGAGTTCAGCGTCACGGAGTCGTTCGGCGAGGTCGGCCGGGCCGGCCAACTTGCCCAACGACTGTTTGATGGCGACCTCCCACAGCGTGACCGGGCTCAGGTACACATCGGGTTCGGTGTCGATGCGGTCCTTGATGTCCGTGGCGAGGATCGGGTCGTCGGTCAGCCACCAGAGCACCACGTGCGTATCGAGCAACAGCCTCATCCGGACAGCCCGAAGTCGCGAGCAACCTCGTCGTTGACCTCGTCGGAATCCCAGTCACCGCTGAGATCCAGCGCACCGCGCAGAGACCCGCGACCGGTGCGTGTTGTACGACGCAGAGGAATGACCTTGGCGACCGGGTTACCAGCCCGGCTGATCACGATCTCCTCGCCGTGCTCGACCCGTTCGATGATGCGTGACAGGTTCGTCTTCGCATCGTGGATGTTGAACTGCGCCGCAGGTTCACCGGCCACCATGACACCTCCTTAGCTAAGAGGTTAGCCCGTGGTGGGGCCCCGCACGAGGAACGACCCGGGAACGACGCAGGCTCCCTCCCGCCGAGGGCGGGAAGGAGCCTGGCGACGTCGGTACGTCAGTTGGCGATCATGCGGCGCAGCACGTACTGCAGGATGCCGCCGTGCCGGTAGTAGTCCGCCTCGCCCGGAGTGTCGATCCGCACGACGGCCTCGAACTCCACGCCGGTGTCGGTGGTGACAGTCACCGTGCGCGGGGTGTCACCGTCGTTGAGAGCGGTCACCCCGGTAATGGTGAACATCTCGGTGCCGGTCAGGCCGAGCGACTCGGCGGTGACGTCCACCGGGAACTGCAGCGGCAGCACGCCCATGCCGATCAGGTTCGAGCGGTGGATCCGCTCGTACGACTCGGCGATGACCGCCCGGACGCCCAGCAGCATGGTGCCCTTGGCCGCCCAGTCCCGCGACGAGCCCGACCCGTACTCCTTGCCGGCCAGGATGACAAGCGGGATGCCGGCCTCCTGGTAGGCCATCGAGGCGTCGTAGATCGAGGTCTGCTCGCCGGTGAGGTGGTTGACAGTGAAGCCGCCCTCCACCCCGGGCACCAGCTGGTTGCGCAGCCGGATGTTGGCGAAGGTGCCCCGGATCATCACCTCGTGGTTGCCCCGGCGGGAGCCGTACGAGTTGAACTCGTGGCGCGGCACACCGTGCTCGGCGAGGTACGCGCCGGCCGGCGAGTCGGCCTTGATCGAGCCCGCGGGCGAGATGTGGTCGGTGGTCACCGAGTCACCCAGCTTGGCCAGCACCCGGGCGCCGGAGATGTCGACGACAGGGCTCGGCTCCGGCTGCATGCCCTCGAAGTACGGGGGCTTACGCACGTAGGTCGAGTCGTCGGCCCAGGCGAAGGTGTCGCCGGTCGGGGTGGGCAGCGACTGCCACCGCTCGTCGCCGGCGAAGACGTCGGCGTACGCGGCGCTGAACCCGGTCGCGCCGATCGCCTGGGCGATGACGTCCTGGATCTCGGCGCTGTTCGGCCAGATCTCGCGCAGGAAGACCGGGTTGCCGTCGCTGTCCTCACCGATCGGCTCGTTGGCCAGGTCGATGTCCATCGTGCCGGCGAGGGCGTACGCGACCACCAGCGGCGGGGACGCCAGGTAGTTCATCTTGACGTCCGGGTTGATCCGGCCCTCGAAGTTCCGGTTGCCGGAGAGCACCGAGACGACCGACAGGTCGTGCTCGTTG
The DNA here is from genome assembly GCF_040678875.1 of Micromonospora sp. NPDC049274. Lineage (NCBI taxonomy): Bacteria > Bacillati > Actinomycetota > Actinomycetes > Micromonosporales > Micromonosporaceae > Micromonospora > Micromonospora sp. NPDC049274. The sequence goes on along the minus strand of NZ_JBFAQS010000027.1, from coordinate 2,977 downwards.
ACCGCCGCCGACACCTCCTCGGGCAGCGGGCCCGAGTTGCCGATGCAGGTGGTGCAGCCGTACCCGACGAGGTTGAAGCCCAGCTTGTCGAGGTAGGGCGTGAGACCGGCGCGCTCGTAGTAGTCCATGACGACCTTGGAGCCCGGCGCCAGGGTGGTCTTCACCCACGGCTTGCGGGTCAGGCCCTTCTCCACGGCGTTGCGGGCCAGCAGAGCGGCACCGATCATCACCTGCGGGTTGGACGTGTTGGTGCAGGAGGTGATCGCCGCGATCACCACCGCGCCGTGGTCCAGCTCGTACTCGACGCCGTCGGCGCCGGTGACCCGGACCGGGTTGCTGGCCCGGCCGCCCGCGCCGACCGCAGCGGTCTCCAGGTCGCGCGGCTCGTCGGCCGGGTCGCTGAACTGGTTGGCGGGCGGGTCGCTGGCCGGGAACGACTCGGCGCTGGCCTCGTCGGCCGGCCCGTTCGCCCCCACCGGCAACTGCTCGCGCGCCACACCCGGCTTGAGGTCACGCTCACCGACGGAGTCGTCGGCGACGTAGTCGGTGAGCGCCGAGCGGAACAGCGTCTTGGCGGCGCCCAGCGGCACCCGGTCCTGCGGGCGCTTCGGGCCGGCGAGCGACGGCTCGATGGTGCCCAGGTCCAGCTCCAGGCGCTCCGAGTAGGCCGGCTCCGCCTCCGGGTCGTGCCAGAGGCCCTGCTCCTTGGCGTACGCCTCGACGAGCGCGACCTGCGCGGCGTCGCGGCCGGTCAGCTCCAGGTAGCGGATCGTCTCGGCGTCGATCGGGAAGATCGCGACGGTGGAGCCGTACTCCGGGGACATGTTGCCGATGGTGGCCCGGTTGGCAAGCGGCACGGCACTTACGCCGGGGCCGTAGAACTCGACGAACTTGCCGACCACACCGTGCTTGCGCAGCATCTCGGTGATGGTCAGCACCAGGTCGGTGGCGGTGGTGCCGGCCGGCATCTCGCCGGAGAGCTTGAAGCCCACCACGCGGGGGATCAGCATGCTGACCGGCTGGCCGAGCATCGCGGCCTCGGCCTCGATGCCGCCGACGCCCCAGCCCAGCACGCCCAGGCCGTTGACCATCGTGGTGTGCGAGTCGGTGCCGACAACCGTGTCCGGGTACGCCTGGCCGCCCCGCTCCATGATGGTGCGGGCCAGGTACTCGATGTTGACCTGGTGCACGATGCCGGTGCCCGGGGGGACGACCTTGAACTCGTTGAACGCGGTCTGGCCCCAGCGCAGGAACTGGTAGCGCTCCCTGTTGCGCTCGTACTCCAGCTCGACGTTGCGGGCGAACGCGTCCTCGCGGCCGAACAGGTCGGCGATCACCGAGTGGTCGATGACCAGCTCGGCGGGGGCGAGGGGGTTGACCTTGGTGGCGTCGCCACCCAGCTCACGTACGGCCTCGCGCATGGTGGCCAGGTCGACCACGCAGGGCACGCCTGTGAAGTCCTGCATGAGCACCCGCGCCGGGGTGAACTGGATCTCCACGCTCGGGTCGGCGGTGGGGTCCCACCCGCCGAGCTGCTCGATGTGGTCGGCGGTGATGTTCGCGCCGTCCTCGGTCCGCAGCAGGTTCTCCAGGAGGATCTTCAGGCTGTACGGCAGCCGGTCGTGGCCGTCCACCTTGTCGATCTTGAAAATCTCGTAGCTCGCGTCTCCGACGCGTAGCTGGGTCTTCGCACCGAAGGTGTCGAGGCTCGCCACGTCGTACTCCTTCACACCAGCGACCGTGAGTAGTCCTGAGCAGTGTGTCGCACCGGCCGGGGTGCCGCCGAGGTTAGGTGACACTTACCGCCGATTCCGCTCTCCAACAAAACCGTACGTCCGTCTTGCTAGTTCCGCAACCCGGCCCACACGGTCGCCCGCGCCTTACCCCTAGCCTCCTAGGACGGATAGCGGGTGTCTGCCCGCCCACTCCCGCGGGGGTGCGGACCGGTGTCCTGGCCGAGGGCCGGTCGGGTGCGCCGACCACGAGTAGGGTTCGAGGCCCGGTCGGAGGAGGGTCAACCGTGTTCGACGTCCAGCACTGGCTCGTGTCGCTGCCGCCGATCGCGGTCTACCTGCTCGTCGCCGGGGTGATCGGCGTAGAGAGCATGGGCGTCCCCCTGCCCGGTGAGATCGTCCTGGTCAGCTCGGCCCTACTCGCGGCGACCGGAGTGGTGGAGCCGGAGTGGGTGGCCACGGCCGCCGCCACCGGCGCGATCGTGGGCGATTCGATCGGATACGCGGTGGGTCGCCGAGGTGGCCGCCCGCTGCTGGCCCGGTTGGGCCGACGCTTCCCGCGCCATCTCGGCCCCGCCCAGCTCACCCGGGCCGAGCAGAGCTTCGCCCGGCACGGTGTCTGGGCGGTGTTCTTCGGTCGGTTCGTGGCGCTGCTGCGGATCCTGGCCGGCCCGCTCGCCGGGGCACTACACGTGCCGTACCGGCGGTTCCTGTTGGCCAACGCCGCCGGTGGGCTCGTGTGGGCGTTCGGCACCACGTACCTGCTGTTCACCGTCGGCCGGGCCGCCGAACACTGGCTCAAGGACATCTCCTGGGCCGGCCTGGTCCTGGCGGTGCTCGCTGGGCTGGCCAGCACGTGGTGGCTGCGCCGCCGGGCCCACCGCTTGGAGGCGGCCGAGCCGACGCGGTCCACGAAGCCGGCGGAGTCTGCGGAGCGGACGGGGTCCGCCGAGCGGACAGACTCCGCCGAGCGGACAGACTCCCCAGAGCCTGTGCGGTCCGCCGGGCCGGCAGGGTCCGCAGAGCCGACGCCGACGCTGGGCGCCGAGCTGGCATTGGACGACGAGCCGACCTCGGTGCGGGGTGCCGCGGCGGTCCGTACCGGCAGGAATCGCTGACCCCTGGATATGCCGAGAAGGGCCGGGCCCCTGGTGGGGTCCGGCCCTTCGGTGGTGTGCTCGCGGGGTCAGCTGGTGGCGTAGCCGCGGGTGGCGATCCAGTCGGCGAGGTGCTCGACGGTGACC
>NZ_JBFAQS010000026.1:0-66503 GCF_040678875.1 Micromonospora sp. NPDC049274 | reverse complement strand
ATCCGCCAGGCCCTGGCCAACTCGGGAGTGAACGCGGCGGATGTCGACGTGGTGGAGGCACACGGCACCGGCACGACGCTGGGCGACCCGATCGAAGCCCAGGCCCTGATCGCGACCTACGGCCAGGATCGTGACCGGCCCCTGTGGCTCGGATCCGTCAAGTCGAACTTCGGTCACACGCAGGCCGCTGCAGGTGTGGCCGGGGTGATCAAGATGGTCATGGCGATGCGGCACGGTGTGCTGCCGCGGACCCTGCACGTGGACCAGCCGTCGCGGCACGTGGACTGGACGGCGGGCGCGGTCGAGCTGCTGACGCGGTCGAGGCAGTGGGCCGGCGAGGGGCCGCGCCGGGCGGGTGTGTCGTCGTTCGGTATCTCCGGCACGAACGCGCACGTGATCCTCGAACAGGCACCCGAGACCGAGGTCCCGGTCGCGGAGCGGCCGCCGGCGGGGACTCTGGCGTGGACGCTGTCCGCCGGGTCGCCCGAGGCCCTGCGTGCGCAGGCGGATCGGCTGCGCGCCTGGCTGGCCGACCGGCCGGAGGCGGACCCGCGTGACGTGGGTTGGTCGCTGGCCTCGGGCCGGGCGGCCCTGACGCACCGCGCGGTGGTGGTCGGCGACGGCCGCGACCGGTTGCTGGCGGCGCTGGATGCGCTCGCCGCCGGGCAGACCGGGCCGGGGGTGTTCAGCGGCACCGCACGGGCGGACGGCCGGCTGGCGTTCCTGTTCTCGGGTCAGGGTAGTCAGCGCCTCGGTATGGGCCGTGAGTTGGCCGCGGAGTTCCCGGTGTTCGCCGAGGCCCTGGACGAGGTGCTGCAACGCCTGAACGTCCGGGACGTGATGTGGGGCTCCGACCCGGAGGAGTTGCAGAAGACCGGCAATGCCCAACCGGCGCTGTTTGCCTTCGAGGTCGCCCTCTATCGACTTCTGACCTCGCTCGGCATCGAGCCTGATGTGTTGGTGGGTCATTCGATCGGGGAGATCGCGGCCGCCCATGTGGCGGGTGTGTTGTCGCTGGACGACGCGTGCACGTTGGTCGACGCCCGTGCGCGGTTGATGCAGGCGTTGCCGGCGGGTGGGGCGATGCTCGCGGTCGCCGCGCCGGAGGCCGACGTGTTGCCGCTGCTGGACGAGTTCTGCGGGATCGCCGCCGTCAACGGCCCGTCTGCGGTTGTGGTCTCCGGGGCTGAGGAGAGTGTGGCCCGGGTCGAGGCGGCGTTGGTCGGGGTGCGGATGCGCCGGTTGCGGGTCAGCCATGCGTTCCATTCGCCGTTGATGGAGCCGATGCTGGCGGAGTTCCGGCAGGTGGCTGAGGGGTTGAGCTATCAGGAGCCGGTCGTCGAGCTGGCCGTCAGCGGTGATCCGACCGATCCCGGTTACTGGGTCGAGCACGTCCGGCAGGCGGTTCGCTTCGCCGACAACGTGGCCGCCGCGAACGCCGAGGTCGCGGTGGAGATCGGACCCGACGGTGTTCTCAGTGGGCTGACCGAGGCGATCCCCACCGCGCGCAAGGACCGCGACGAGGTGGTGTCGTTCGTCGAGGCGCTCGCCCGCCTGCACATCGCCGGCCGGCCCGTCGACTGGCGCGCGCTGTTCGGTGCCGCCCGGCAGGTAGCTCTGCCGACCTACGCGTTCCAGCGCGAGCGGTTCTGGCTCGACGGGCCGGTGGGTGGCGACCTGGCGGCCGTCGGCCTGAGCGCGATCGAGCATCCGCTGCTCTCGGTGGTCGTGCCGGCGCCGGACACCGGCGGAGTGGTCTGCACGGCCCGCCTGGCGCTGGGCACGCACGCCTGGCTGGGCGACCACCGGGTCGGCGGCGCCGTGGTCGTGCCGGGCGCCGCCCTGGTCGAGATGGCCGTGCGGGCCGGCGACGAAGCCGGCTGCCCGGTCCTCGCCGAGCTCACCCTCCAGGCGCCCCTGGTGGTCCCCGCCGACGGCGGTGTTCAGGTGCAGGTGGTCGTCGGTGCCGCAGACGAGCACGGCGCCCGGGCCGTGGAGATCCATTCCCGGCCCGACCGCGGCGCCGGCGGCTGGACCCGGCACGCGACCGGTGTGCTCACCGAGCGGGCGGCCCGGCCCGCCGCCGATCTCACCCAGTGGCCGCCGGTGGACGCCACCCCCGTCGCCGTGGACGGCTTCTACGGGACGGACGGCGGCACCGGAGTCGACTACGGCCCGATCTTCCACGGCCTGACCACGGCGTGGCGGCGCGACGACGAGGTGTTCGCCGAGATCGTGCTGCCCGAGCCCGCGCAGGCCGACGCCGAGCGGTACGGCCTGCACCCCGCGCTCCTGGACTCCGCGCTGCACGCGATCGCGCTCGGGGACTTTCTCGACGACGCCGGCCCCGGCCGCACCAACCTGCCGTTCGCGTGGAACCAGGTCGTGCTGCACGCCGCCGGGGCCAGGCACCTGCGGGTGCGGGCGTGTTCGGCCGGGGCTCGCGGCGCGGTGCGGATAACGGCCGCCGACCAGACCGGCACCCCGGTGCTCGACGTCGACAGCCTGGTCCTGCGGCCCGTCGCGGTCGAGCAGGTCAGCGGCCCGGCCGGCCGGGACAGCCTGTTCCAGGTCGACTGGACGCCGGTGGCCCACGGCGATGGTCCCGCCCCCGTTACCCGGGTGACCGAGTTGGCCGAGGTGGGCGACGTGGACGGCGGATGGGTGCTCGCCGACCTCGACGGCCGCTCCGTGGAGCGGGCGCTGGCGCTCGTGCGGGACTGGCTGGCCCAGGAGCGTTTCGCCCCGGCCCGGCTGGCGCTGATGACCCGCGACGCCGTCGCGGTCACCCCTAACGAGGACGTGAACCCGGCGCAGGCGGCGGTGTGGGGACTGGTGCGGGCGGCGCAGACGGAGAACCCGGACCGCTTCGTCCTGCTCGACTCCGACGGCGCGGCCGGCACCGAGCTGATCGGCGCCGCCCTGCGGGCCGGCGAACCGCAGCTGGCGGTGCGCGGCGACCGGGTGTACACGCCGAGGCTCTCCCGGGCCACCGCGTCCGGGGCCGATCGCCCGATGTTGGACGGCACCGTCCTCGTCACCGGTGGCACCGGCGCCCTGGGTTCACTGGTGGCCCGGCACCTGGTCACGGCGCACGGCGTACGGCATCTTCTGCTGGCCGGCCGCCGGGGCGCGGATGCCGCCGGAGCGAACGACCTACGGGCCGAGCTGACCGCGCTCGGCGCCGACGTGACCATCGCGGCCTGCGACGTGGCGGTCCGTGACGAGGTCGCGGCGCTCATCGCGGCGGTGCCGGCCGAGCGGCCGCTGACCGCCGTCGTGCACCTGGCCGGCGTGCTGGACGACGGTCTGATCGGCAGCCTTACCCCGGAACGGCTCACGGCCGTGCTGCGGCCCAAGGCGGACGCGGCGTGGCACCTGCACGAGCTGACCGCCGGGCTCGATCTCACCGCGTTCGTGCTGTTCTCCTCGGTGGCCGGGGTGCTCGGCGGGGCCGGCCAGGCCAACTACGCCGCGGCCAACGCCTACCTGGACGCGCTGGCCCAGCACCGTCGGGCCGCCGGGCTGCCCGGCACGTCACTGGCCTGGGGTCCGTGGTCGCACGGCGGCATGGCCGGCGACCTGGCCGACCGCGACGCCGAGCGGATGCGCCGCACCGGCATCGTGCCGCTGACCGTGGCCGAGGGCCTCGCGCTGTTCGACGCCGCGCTGACCCACGAACGCGCGGCGCTCGTGCCGGTCACCCTCGATCTGCGAGTGCTGGCGTCCGCCGGCGAGGCGTTGCCGGCGATGCTGCGCGGGCTGGTCGGCGGTTCCGCGCGGCGTTCCGCGGCCGGAGTCGCCGCCGGCGGCGAGTTCGCCGGCCGGATGGCCGCGATGGCTCCCGCCGAGCGCGAGAGCGTCCTGTCCGGCCTGGTGCGCGGCCAGGTTGCCGCGACCCTCGGGTTCGCCGACGGGTCCGCGATCGCCGAGGAGCAGCAGTTCCAGGACCTCGGCTTCGACTCGCTCACCGCGGTCGAGCTGCGCAACCGGCTCAGCGCCGCGACGGGTCTGCGGCTGCCCGCGACGCTGATCTTCGACTACCCGAGTCCGGCGGCGCTGATCGCCCACCTGCTCGGACAGTTCGACGGCGCGGCCGGCGACCAGGCCGCGGAGCTGCGCCTGTTCGCCGAGCTCGACCGGATCGAGAACTCGGTGTCGAAGGTCGGCGCGGACAGCGACGCGCGGGGCCGGATCACCGCGCGGCTGCGGGAGATCCTGGCCGGTCTCGGCGACGGGGACCGGACCGCGGACAGCGTCAAGGAACACATCGAATCGGCGAGCGACGACGAGATCTTCGCCTTCATCGACAACGAACTCTGAACGACGCGACGAAGGGGACGACATGGCAGGCGAGGACAAACTCCGGGACTACCTCCGGCGCGTCACGGCGGATCTGCACGAGGCCCGTCAGCAGCTGCGGGAGATCGAGGGCAAGGACCACGAGCCGATCGCGATCGTCGGCATGGCCTGTCGTTACCCGGGTGGCGTCACCTCCCCGGAGGACCTCTGGCGGCTGGTCGACGACAGCGTGGACGCGATCGGTGAGTTCCCGGCCGATCGCGGCTGGGACCCGCACGTCTACCACCCCGATCCCGAGCACCCGGACACGGCGTACACGCGGCACGGCGGCTTCCTGTACGACGCCGCCGAGTTCGACCCCGGCTTCTTCGCCATGTCGCCGCGGGAGGCCGTCAGCGCCGACCCCCAGCAGCGCCTGCTCCTGGAGACCTCGTGGGAGGCGCTCGAACGAGCCGGCATCGACCCGGCGTCGCTGCGGGGCAGCCGCACCGGGGTGTTCGCCGGGGTCATGTACCACGACTACTACCGCAGCGAGGCGATCGGCAGCGTCGTCTCCGGCCGGGTCGCCTACACGCTCGACCTCAACGGCCCCGCCGTCTCGGTCGACACCGCCTGCTCGTCGTCGCTGGTAGCGCTGCACCTGGCGGCGAACGCGCTGCGGCGCGGGGAATGCTCGGCCGCGCTCGCCGGCGGCGTGACGGTGATGTCGTCGCCGGGCACGTTCATCGAGTTCAGCCGGCAGCGCGGGCTGTCCCCGGACGGCCGGTGCAAGTCGTTCGGGGCGGGCGCCGACGGCACCGGCTGGGCCGAAGGCGTGGGCGTCCTGGTCCTCGAGCGACTGTCCGACGCCCGCCGCCAGGGCCACCAGGTGCTGGCGGTCCTGCGCGGCAGCGCCATCAACCAGGACGGGGCGAGCAACGGTCTGTCCGCGCCCAACGGCCCGTCGCAGATGCGGGTGATCCGCCAGGCGCTCGCCGACGCGGGCCTGTCCGCGTCGCAGGTCGACATGGTCGAGGCGCACGGAACCGGCACGGTGCTGGGCGACCCCATCGAGGCGCAGGCCCTGCTCGCGACGTACGGACAGGAGCGCGCCGAGGGCCATCCGCTGTGGCTCGGCTCCCTCAAGTCCAACATCGGGCACACCCAGGCCGCGGCCGGCGTCGGCGGCGTGATCAAGACCGTGATGGCGATGCGGCACGGCGTGCTGCCGCGCACCCTGCACGCCGATCGCCCGTCCCCGCACGTGGACTGGTCGGCCGGGGACGTGCGGCTGCTCACCGAGGCCAAGCCGTGGCGGCGTGGGGACGGCCCGCGCCGCGCCGGCATCTCGTCGTTCGGGTTCAGCGGCACCAACGCCCACGTGATCATCGAGGAGGCTCCGCCGGAGGAGGCCGCGGCCGAGCCGGCCGTGGCGCCGCCCCCGGCCGTGCCGTGGCTGCTGTCGGCACGGACCTCCGCCGCGCTCGGCGCGCAGGCGGCCCGGCTGCTCGACCGGCTCGACCCACTCGACGAGAGGGCCGCTCCGGCCGACGTGGTCGGGGCCGCGCTCGCCACGACCCGGGCCGTGCTCGACCACCGGGCCGTCATCACCGGGGCGAACCGCGACGAGCTGCTGGCGGGACTGCGTGCCCTGGCCGCCGGGGAGCCGGCCGCCGGCGTGCACACCGGCAGCGGCACGGCCGGCAGGGTGGCGTTCCTGTTCGCCGGTCAGGGCAGCCAGCGACTCGGCATGGGCCGCGAGTTGGCCGCCGAGTTCCCGGTGTTCGCCGACGCCCTCGACGAGGTGTTGCAACGTCTCGACGTGCGGGGCGTGATGTGGGGCTCGTCCGAGGAGGAGTTGCGCGAGACCGGCAATGCGCAGCCGGCGTTGTTCGCGTTCGAGGTCGCCCTGTTCCGGCTCGCCACGTCGTTCGGTGTCGACCCCGATGTGTTGGTGGGTCATTCGATCGGTGAGATCGCCGCCGCCCACGTCGCGGGTGTGTTCTCTCTGGATGACGCGTGCGCGTTGGTCGACGCTCGGGCGCGGTTGATGCAGGCGTTGCCGGCGGGTGGGGCGATGCTCGCGGTCGCCGCCCCCGAGGCCGACGTGTTGCCGCTGCTCGACGAGCAGGTCGGCATCGCGGCGATCAACGGCCCGTCGGCGGTCGTGGTCTCCGGGGCAGAGGACAGCGTGGCCCGGGTCGAGGCGGCGTTGGTCGGGGTGCGGACGCGCCGGTTGCGGGTCAGTCACGCGTTCCACTCGCCGTTGATGGAGCCGATGCTGGACGAGTTCCGGCAGGTCGCCGAACGCTTGACCTACCAGAAGCCGAGCATCGCGCTGGCCATGAGCGGTGACCCGACCGATCCGGGTTACTGGGTCGAGCACGTCCGGCAGGCCGTTCGCTTCGCCGACAATGTCGCGGCGGCCGGCGCCGGCATCCACGTCGAGATCGGCCCGGACGGCGTGCTGACCGGCCTCGCCGAGCAGGCGCTGGAACACGCCGGCGACGAGTCGGCCGTGCTCGTCCCGCTGGCGCACAGGGATCGCGACGAGGTCCGGTTCCTCATCGAGGCGTTCGGCCGGCTGCAGACCCGCGGCGTACGCGTCGACTGGCGCACCTATTTCGCGGGCGTCTCCCCACGCGGCTTCGACCTGCCCACCTACGCCTTCCAGCGGCAGCGGTTCTGGCTGGCCCCGGTGACGCCGCAGCCCGCCCCGTCCGAACTGGACAACTGGCGGTACCGGATCACCTGGACGCCGGTGGCGCTCACCACGGCCGCTCCGAAGCTCACCGGGCTGTGGTGGATCGTGGCCGCAGCCGATGACGACCTCGTCGCGGCCGTCACCACGGCGCTCACCGAGCACGGCGCCGAGGTGCGGCTCATCGAGCTCGGCGACCAGCTCGACCGGGACCCGCTGGCGGACCTGTTGTCCGGGCAGGAGGCCCCCGCGGGTGTGCTGTCCCTGCTCGCCGCGGCGGACTCCGGGCTGGTTCGTACGCTGTCGTTGCTGCAGGCCCTCGGCGACGCCGAGATCGCCGCGCCGGTGTGGCTCGCCACCCAGACGGCCGAGACGGTCGGCGGATCCGATCCGGTCCGCGCGCCTGGGCAGAGCGCGGTGTGCGGCCTCGGCCGGGTCTTCGCGCTCGAGCACCCGGAGCGCTGGGGCGGCCTGATCGACCTGCCGGAAAACATCGACGTCCCCGCCCGCGTGCGCCTCGCCGCCGCCCTGGCCGGCGTCGGCGACGAGGACCAGCTCGCGGTCCGCTCGTCGGCGCTGTACGCCCGGCGGCTCACCCGGGCGCCCCGCACCACCGGCGCCGACGCCACGTGGCAGGCCCGGGGCACCGCCCTGGTCTTCGGCGGCACCGGCGGCCTCGGCGCCCACGTGGCACGCATGCTGGCGACCGGCGGCGCCGGGCACATCGTGCTGACCGGCCGACGTGGCGACCGCGCCCCGGGGGCGGCCGATCTGGTCGCTGAACTGGAGCGCAGCGGCGTACGGGTCACGGTGGAAGCGTGCGACGTGGCCGACGCGGAGGCGGTCGCGGCGCTGGCCGCCCGGATCGAGGCGGGCGGCGACGTGATCCGCTCGGTGTTCCACGCCGCCGGGATCCCGCACATGAAGCGGATCGACCTGCTCGGCCCGGAGGAGCTCGAAGCCGTCACCGCGGCCAAGCTCATCGGTGCGGCGGTGCTCGACGACGTGTTCGCCGACCGGGAACTGGACGCGTTCGTGCTGTTCTCGTCGGGCGCCGGAGTGTGGGGGAGCGGCAACAACGCCGCCTACGCCGCCGCCAACGCGTTCCTCGATGGACTGGCCGCCGCCCGGCGCGGCCGGGGACTGCCCGCCACCGCCGTGGCATGGGGGTTCTGGTCGGCGGCCGGCGGGGGCATGACCTCCTTCCTCAGCGAGGACGACGGACGCCGCAGCGGCATGCCGTTCATGGCACCCGAGCGTGCCGTCGAGGGCCTCGTCCAGGCGCTCGCCGACGGGGAGACCCACCTGGTCGTCGCGGATGTTGACTGGGAACGTTTCTATCCGCTGTTCAGCTCCGCCCGGAACCGGCCGCTGGTGGCCGGCATCCCCGAGGTGGCCGCGCTCGTCGCGGCCGAGGCCCGGCCCGGCGCTGCCGAGGACGTCACGTCGCCCCTGCAGGCCCGGCTGCTTCCGCTCGACAAACGGGACCGCCTCCGCCTACTCACCGACCTCGTCCGGGAACAGGTCGCGGTCGTGCTCGGCTACGGCGACCCGGCCGAGGTCGAGGCGGACCGGGCATTCCGGGACCTCGGCTTCGACTCGGTGTCCGCGGTCGAGCTGCGGGCCCGGCTGCAGGACGTCACCGGCGCGCGGGTGCCGACGACCGTCATCTTCGACCACCCGAACATCCGGGCCGTGGCCGAGATGCTGGCCGGGCAGATCCTCGGCGAGCCCGGATCCGCCGCCGAGCCGGGATCCGCGGTCGCGCCGCAGGCCGGCGACCCGATCGTCATCGTCGGCATGAGCCTGCGCGCCCCCGGCGGGGTGCGCACGCCGGAGGACCTCTGGCGGCTCGTCGCCGACGGCGCCGACGCGATCTCGTTCCTGCCCGAGGACCGGGGCTGGGACGTCGACGCCATCTACGACCCGGACCTGTCCCGGCCGCACACGACGTACGTCCGGGAAGGCGGATTCCTCGACGGGGCGGGCGATTTCGACGCCGGGTTCTTCGGCATCAGCCCCCGCGAGGCGCTCGCGATGGACCCGCAGCAGCGGCTGCTCCTGGAGACCTCGTGGGAGGCGCTCGAGCACGCCCGGATCAACCCGGAGTCGCTGCGCGGCAGCCGGACCGGCGTGTTCGTCGGCACCGCCTACGAACACTACGGCCGCGGCTCCGATCAGCTGTCCGAGGAGGTGGTCGGTCACCTCATGACCGGCACGCTGGGCAGTGTCGTGTCCGGGCGCACCGCCTACGCGCTGGGCTTGGAGGGCCCGACCCTGACTGTCGACACGGCCTGCTCGTCGTCGCTGGTCGCCCTGCACCTGGCCGCGAACGCCCTGCGCAACGGCGAATGCTCGCTGGCGCTGGCCGGTGGCGCCACGGTGATGTCCACCCCGCTGGGGTTCGTCGGGTTCAGTCGGCAGGGCGCGCTCGCCCGCGACGGGCGGTGCAAGTCGTTCGCCGCCGCTGCGGACGGCTTCGGTCTCGCCGAGGGGGGCGGCATGCTGGTGCTCGAGCGGCTCTCCGACGCGCGCCGCCACGGCCACCCGGTGCTTGCCGTGGTGAGAGGCAGCGCGATCAACCAGGACGGCGCGTCCAACGGCCTGACCGCCCCGAACGGCCCCGCCCAGCAGCGCGTGATCCGGCAGGCCCTGGCGGTCGCCGGACTGTCCGCGCCGGACGTCGACGTGGTCGAAGCGCACGGCACCGGCACGACGCTGGGTGACCCGATCGAGGCGCAGGCACTGCTCGCCACGTACGGCCAGGACCGACCCGAGGACCGGCCGCTCTGGCTCGGCTCGGTGAAGTCGAACATCGGCCACCTCCAGTCCGCCGCCGGCGTGGCCGGGGTGATCAAGATGGTGATGGCGATGCGGCACGGGACGCTCCCGAGGACGCTGCACGTCGACGAGCCGACCGCGCACGTGGACTGGACGGCCGGCACGGTCGCGCTGCTGACCGAGCCCCGGCCGTGGGACGACACGGGACGGCCGCGCCGCGCGGCGGTGTCGTCGTTCGGCATCTCCGGCACCAACGCGCATGTGATCCTCGAGCAGGCCGAGCCGGAGACCGCCGTGGCGCCGGCGCCGACGCCGCGGGTGGTGCCGTGGCTGATCTCCGCCCGGACCGGGGACGCGCTGCGCGGGCAGGCCGCGAAACTGCTGACCGAGCTGCGCGGCGAGACCGCCGCGATCGGCGCCGCCCTGGCGGCGACCCGGGCGCCGATGGAGCACCGCGCCGCGATCGTCGCGACCGACCGGCTCACCCTGGTCGCGGGACTGGAGGCGCTCGCCGCCGGGGAGGCCGGGCCGGGGGTGCTGCGCGGCACCGCGACGGTGGACGGCCGGCTGGGGTTCCTGTTCTCGGGTCAGGGTAGTCAGCGCCTCGGTATGGGCCGTGAGTTGGCTGCCGAGTTCCCGGTGTTCGCCGACGCTCTCGACGAGGTGTTGCAGCGTCTCGACGTGCGGGGCGTGATGTGGGGTTCGTCGGAGGAGGAGTTGCGCGAGACCGGTAACGCGCAGCCGGCGTTGTTCGCGTTCGAGGTGGCCCTCTATCGGCTGCTCACCTCGCTCGGAGTCGAGCCGGATGTCCTGGTCGGTCATTCGATCGGGGAGATCGCGGCCGCCCACGTGGCGGGTGTGTTGTCTCTGGATGACGCGTGCGCGTTGATCGGCGCCCGGGCGCGGTTGATGCAGGCGTTGCCGGCGGGTGGGGCGATGCTCGCGGTCGCCGCTTCCGAGGCGGATGTGGTGCCGCTGCTCGACGAGCGGGTGGGTATTGCGGCGGTCAATGGCCCGTCTGCGGTGGTGGTCTCCGGGGCTGAGGAGAGTGTGGCCCGGGTTGAGGCGGCGTTGGTCGGGGTGCGGATGCGCCGGTTGCGGGTCAGTCACGCGTTCCATTCGCCGTTGATGGAGCCGATGCTGGAGGACTTCCGGCAGGTGGCCGAGGGCCTGACCTACCGGCAGCCGAGCATCGCGCTGGCTATCAGTGGTGATCCGACCGATCCGGGTTACTGGGTGGAGCACGTCCGGCAAGCTGTTCGCTTCGCCGACAACGTCGCCGCCGCCGGTGCGGACATCCTGGTGGAGATCGGCCCCGACGGGGTCCTCAGCGGCCTGACCGATGCGATCCCCACCGCCCGCAAGGACCGCGACGAGGTGGTGTCGTTCGTCGAGGCGCTCGCCCGGCTGCACATCGCCGGCCGGCCCGTCGACTGGCAGGTCCTCTTCGGACCGCGGGAACGGCACGCCGACCTGCCCACCTACGCGTTCGCCCACCAGCGCTACTGGCTGGCGAGCCCCGGCCGGCCGGCCGGCGACGCGGGGTCGATCGGCCTCAAGGAGGCCGGCCACCCGTTGCTCGACGTCGGTGCCACCCTCGCCGACGACAGTGTCCTGCTCACCGGGCGGCTCTCCCGGCAGACCCACCCGTGGCTGGCCGAGCACGAGATCGGCGGCCAGGTGCTGCTGCCCGGCACCGCGTTCGTCGAGCTGGCCGTGCGCGCCGGCGACGAGGCCGGCTGCGGCGTCGTCGAGGAGCTGACCCTCGAGGCACCGTTGGTGCTGCCCGAGCGCGGCGACGTGCGGCTGCAGGTGGCGGTCGACGCGGCGGCCGCCGGCCGCCGCGCCGTCGCTGTCTACTCCCGGCCGGGGCAGTCGAAACCGGGCGACCCGTGGACCCGGCACGCGAGCGGCACCCTGGTGGACGGCACGGACGCTCCCGCCGTCGGGACCGGGCCGTCCTGGCCGCCGGCGGGAGCGGAACGCCTCGACGTCACCGGTCTCTACGACCGGTTCGACAGCATCGGGATGCGCTACGGACCCACGTTCCGCGGGCTGCTGGCGGCGTGGGAGAACGGCAGCGACCGGTACGCCGAGGTGGCCCTGCCCGAGGACGCCACCGAGACCGGCCGGTTCGGGCTCCACCCCGCCCTGCTGGACGCGGCGCTCCACGTGATCGCGGCCGGAACGACCGGCGACACCGGGGCGCGACTGCCGTTCAGCTGGTCCGGCGTACGCCTGCACGCCACCGGGGCCACGTCCGTGCGGGTACGGCTGTTCGCGCGGGACAACGGCTCCTACGCCATCAGCGTCACCGATCTGGCCGGCACCCCGGTGGCCGACATCGAGTCGCTGACGATGCGCGCGCTGCCCGCGCGGTCCGTCACCACCGGGGCCGGCGACTCGATGTACGCCGTACGGTGGGCCCCCGTCGCCACCGCCGAGGCCGCACCCGAGCCGGTCTTCGCCGAGCCCGGCGCGTTGCCGGACACGGCCGACGTGCCGCCGCTGGTGGCGATCCGCCTGACCGCACCCGGCGAGACCGGTGACCTCGCCACGGCGGTCCGCGAAGCGACCTGCCGCACGCTGGCACTCGTGCGGGAGTGGCTGGCCGAGCCGCGGTTCGCGTCCTCTCGCCTGGTCGTGGTTACCACCGGCGCGGTCGCGCTGGACGGCGAGGCCGGCCCTACCGACCTGGTCAACGCCCCGGCCTGGGGCCTGATCCGGTCGGCGCAGGCGGAGAATCCCGCCCGGCTGGTGCTGGCCGACCTCGACGAGGACGCCGCGTCGTCGGCCGCGCTGGCCGCCGCGCTCGCCACCGGCGAAGCGCAACTCGCGGTGCGGGCGGGCAGGGTGTACGCGCCGCGGCTCGCCGTCCCCGCCACCCTGGTGCCTCCGCCGGGCAATTGGCGGCTGGCCGTGAGCAGCCGCGGCACGGTGGACAACCTGGTGCTTGCCCCGGCCGAGGAGGGCCGGGCGCTGGAGCCGGGGGAGGTGCGGGTCGCCCCACACGCCGTCGGCCTCAACTTCCGCGACGTGCTGATCGCCCTGGACATGTACCCCGGGGACGCGCAGATGGGCGGCGAGGGCGCCGGCGTGATCGTCGAGGTCGCCCCGGACGTCACCGGCCTGAGTCCGGGCGACCGGGTGATGGGCATCCTGCTGGGCGGCTCGGGCAGGACCGCGGTCACGACCGCCGACCGGGTGGTCCCCATCCCGGCCGGCTGGTCGTTCACCGAGGCCGCGTCGGTGCCGATGGCCTACGCCACGGCCTATCACGCCCTGGTCGACCTGGCCGGCCTGACCGCCGGTGAATCGGTGCTGGTGCACGCCGCCGCCGGTGGCGTCGGTACGGCCGCCGTGCAGATCGCCCGGCACCTCGGCGCCGAGGTCTTCGCCACGGCCGGTCCGGGCAAGTGGGAGGCGCTCCGGGACGCGGGCATCCCGCAGGAGCGGATCGCCTCCTCCCGTACGCCCGGCTTCGCGGACTCCTTCCGGGACAGCAGCGGTGGCCGGGGCGTCGACGTGGTGCTCAACTCCCTGGCCGGCGAGCTGATCGACGCTTCGCTGCGCCTGATGCCCCGCGGCGGCCGGTTCATCGAGATGGGCAAGACCGATCCGCGCGACCCGGACGAGGTCGCGCGGGCACACCCCGGTGTCCGCTACCGGAGCTTCGACCTGGCCGCGCTGCCCGGGGCCCGGATCGGCGAGATCCTCCGCGAGGTCGTCGCCCTGTTCGAGCGGGGCTCGTTGACGTTGCCGCCGGTTCGGACCTGGGACATTCGGCGCGCCCGGGACGCGTTCCGTCACCTCGCCCAGGCACAGCACGTCGGCAAGGTGGTCCTGACGATGCCCCGCTCGCTCCGGCCGGACGGCACCGTGCTGGTCACCGGCGGCACTGGCGCGCTCGGTTCGCTGGCCGCCCGCCATCTGGTGACCGCGCACGGCGTACGCCATCTGGTGCTGACCGGCCGGCGCGGCCCGGACGCACCCGGCGCCGGCGCGCTCGCGCAGGAGCTGACCGCGCTCGGCGCTACCGTCCGGGTGGTCGCCTGCGACGCGGCCGACCGAGCCGGGCTCGCCGGCGTGCTCGCCGAGATCCCGGCGGCACATCCACTCACCGCCGTCGTGCACACGGCCGGGGTGCTCGCCGACGGCGTCGTCGCCTCGATGACCGCCGAGCAGGTCGATCGGGTGCTGCGGCCCAAGGTCGACGCGGCGGTCAACCTGCACGAGCTGACGGCGGGCCTCGACCTCGACGCGTTCGTCCTGTACTCCGGCGCCGCCGGCGTGTTGGGCAACGCCGGGCAGGGCAACTACGCCGCGGCCAACACGTTCCTCGACGCGCTGGCCCAGCATCGGCACGCGGCCGGCCACGCCGCGACCTCCCTCGCGTGGGGACTGTGGGAACAAGCCGCAGGCGCCGGCATCACCGGCCACCTCGACGACACGGATCGGCGGCGGCTGCGGCGGGGCGGCTTCGGCGCGCTCACCCCGGACCAGGGCATGGCCCTGTTCGACATGGCACTCGCCGCGGACGAGCCGGCGCTGGTGCCGATCCGGCTCGATCTCGCCGCGATGCGGACGGCCGCGGCCGCCGACGGAGTGGCCGCGCTGTTCCGCGGCCTCGTCCGGGCGCCGTCGCGGCGAACGCTGGAGTCCGGCGGTTCCGGCGCGGCGACGCTGCTCGACCGGCTCAGCGGCCTCGGCGAGGGCGACCGGATGCCGGCCGTACTGGACCTCGTCCGGGACCATGTCGCCGCGGTCCTCGGGTTCCCGGGGCCCGAGTCGGTCGACGCGCGGAACCCGTTCACCGAGATCGGCTTCGACTCGCTGACCTCAGTCGAGTTCCGCAACCGCCTGGTGGCGGCGACCGGGATCCGGCTGCCGGCGACGCTGGTCTTCGACTATCCGACCCCCGAGGCGCTGGCCGGTCACCTGCTCGCCGAGATCGCCCCGCCGACGCGGACGCCCGAGGAACTGCTGCTCGCCGAGCTCGACCGGATCGAGGCGGCGCTGACCGCGGCGGCCGGCACGGCCACCAGCCGCGACACGATCACCGAACGGCTACGTCAGCTGTCGTCGACCTGGCGCAAACAGACGCGCGACGCCGAATCCGATGTCTCCGGCCAGCTCGAGAACGCCAGCGCGGACGAGGTGCTCCGGTTCATCGACAGCGAGCTCGGTCTG
Organism: Micromonospora sp. NPDC049274; assembly: GCF_040678875.1. Taxonomy (NCBI): domain Bacteria; kingdom Bacillati; phylum Actinomycetota; class Actinomycetes; order Micromonosporales; family Micromonosporaceae; genus Micromonospora; species Micromonospora sp. NPDC049274. The sequence goes on along the minus strand of NZ_JBFAQS010000026.1, from coordinate 51,550 downwards.
GCCACCACGAACGAGGAGAGGTAGCCGCTGATGGCGACCGAGGAGAAACTGGTCGAGTACCTCAAGCGGGTCACCGCGGAGCTGCACGACACCCGCAAGCGCCTGGAACAGGCCCAGGACAAGGACCACGAGCCGATCGCGATCGTCGGCATGGCCTGCCGGTTCCCCGGCGGGGTCAGCTCGCCGGCCGACCTGTGGCGGGTAGTCGCCGACGGGACCGACGCGATGAGCGGCTTCCCGGACGACCGGGGCTGGGACATCGAGTCGCTGTACCACCCCGACCCGGAGCACCCGGGCACGTCGTACGTCCGCCAGGGCGGTTTCGTCGACGGGGTGACCGGCTTCGACCCCGCGTTCTTCGGCATCAGCCCGCGCGAGGCCGCCGGGATGGACCCCCAGCAACGGCTCGCGCTGGAGACGGCGTGGGAGGCGATCGAGAGCGCCGGCATCGACGCGGAGACCCTGCGCGGCAGCCGCACCGGCGTGTTCATCGGCGCGAACAGCGGCGAGTTCATGAACATCATGACGCAGGCCGAGCCGGAGCTTCAGGGCTATCTGATGACCGGCGTGGCCACCAGTGTCGTGTCCGGCCGCATCTCCTACACCCTCGGACTCGAGGGCCCGGCCGCGACCGTCGACACCGCCTGCTCGTCCTCGCTGGTCGCCGTGCACCTCGCGGTGCGCGCGCTGCGCGACGGCGACTGCACGATGGCGCTCACCGGCGCGGTCACGGTGCTCTCCACCCCCGGGACGTTCATCGGGTTCAGCCGGCAGCGGGCGCTCGCCCGAGACGGCCGGTGCAAGGCGTTCTCGGCCGACGCGGACGGCATGGCCGCCGCCGAGGGCGCCGGCATGTTCCTGGTCGAGCGCCTCTCCGACGCCGTGCGGCGGGGACATCCGGTGCTCGCGGTCATCCGCGGCTCGGCGATCAACCAGGACGGCGCCAGCAACGGGCTGACCGCGCCGAACGGCCCGTCGCAGCAGCGAGTGATCCAGCAGGCGCTGGCCAACGCGAAGCTGTCCGCCGCCCAGGTCGACATGGTGGAGACGCACGGCACCGGCACTCCGCTGGGCGACCCGCTCGAGGCGCAGGCACTGATGGCCACCTACGGCCAGGACCGGCCGGCGGGCCGCCCGCTGTGGATCGGCTCGGTCAAGTCCAACATCGGGCACGCGCAGGCCGCGGCGGGCGCGGCCGGCCTGGTCAAGGCCGTCGAGGCGCTGCGGCACCGGGTCATGCCCGGGACGCTGTACGCGGAACGGCGGTCTCCGCACATCGACTGGACCGAGGGCGACGTCGAGCTGCTCACCGAGGCCCGCCAGTGGGACCGGGGCGACGAGCCACGGCGGGCCGGGATTTCGTCGTTCGGGTTCAGCGGCACCAACGCGCACGTGGTCATCGAGGAGTACGACGCCCCCGCCGCCGCTACGTCGGAGTCCCCGAGCCTGCCCGCGGTGCCGTGGCTGGTGTCCGCCCGCAGTGCCGACGCCCTGCGCGCGCAGGCCCGCGCCCTGCTGGAGCACGAGGCGGCGGGTGCCGACCCGGCCGCGGTGGCCGCGTCCCTGGCCGCCGGCCGGTCGGCCTTCGAGCACCGCTCGGTGGTCGTCGGCACCTGCTCGGCGGAGCTGCTCGCCGGGCTGACCGCGCTGGCCGCGGGTGAACCCGCCGCAGGCGTGGTGCGCGGCGTCGCGGTCGAGCCGGGCAAGACCGTCTTCGTCTTCCCGGGCCAGGGCGGCCAGTGGGCGGGCATGGGCCTGGCGCTGGCCGAGGCCGACCCGGTGTTCCGGGCCCGCCTGGCGGAGTGCGAGCGGGCGCTGGCGCCGTTCATCGACTGGTCGCTGACGGCCGTGCTGCGCGCCGACGAGGACGCCCCGGGCCTGGACCGGATCGACGTGGTCCAGCCGGTGCTCTGGTCGATGATGGTGTCCCTGGCCGAGGTGTGGCGCGCGAACGGAGTGACGCCCGCCGCTGTAGTGGGGCACTCCCAGGGCGAGGTGGCCGCGGCCGTGGTCGCCGGCGCGCTGTCGCTTGAGGACGGCGCCCGGATCGTGGCGCTGCGGTCGCGATTGCTGCTGGACATCGCCGGCCTCGGCGGCATGGCGTGGGTGCCGTCGCCGGTCGGCGAGGTCGAGGACCGGCTGACCCGCTGGTCCGGGCGGCTCTGCGTCGCCGCGGTGAACGGGCCGTCGGCGACTGTGGTCTCTGGCGACCTGGACGCCCTTGACGAGCTGGTGGCCGCGTACGACACCGATCAGGTCCGGGTGCGCCGCGTCGGCTCGTCCTGCGCCGGGCACTCGCCACAGGTGGACGTGCTCGAAGCACGGCTCGCCGAGATGCTGGCCCCGGTCACGCCTCGCCCGTGCGACGTCGCGTGGTACTCGACGGTCCGCGGCCGCTGGCTCACCGGGACCGAGGCCGACGCCGGGTACTGGTACGAGAACCTGCGCGAACAGGTCGGCTTCGGCTCGGCCGTCCAGGCCCTCGCCGGGGAGGGCTTCCGCCTCTTCGTCGAGTCGAGCGTGCACCCCACCCTGAAGATCGACATCGAGGACAACCTGGACCGGGCGGGCGTGCGCACCGCGCTGGTGGCCGGCTCGCTGCGCCGGGGTAACGGCGGCCCCGACCGCATGCTGGCCTCGTTTGCCGAGGTGTGGGTGCACGGCGGGAACATCGACTGGACGGGCCTGATCGGCCCCCGGCCCCGCGTCGACCTGCCGACGTACGCGTTCCAGCGCCGGCCGTACTGGCCCAAGGTCGCCGCCCGCGCCGTCGACGCCTCCGGGCTCGGACTGGCCGCCGCTGCGCACCCGCTGCTCGGCGCGGCCGTGGTGCTCGCCGACGGCGAAGGGGTGCTGCTGACCGGCCGGCTGTCGGTGCGCACCCACCCGTGGCTGGCCGACCATGCGGTGGGCAACCACGTGTTGCTGCCCGGCACCGCGTTCGTCGAGCTGGCCGTCCGGGCCGGGGACGAGGTTGGTTGCCGTCTCGTCGAGGAGCTGACCCTGGAGGCACCGCTCCTGCTGCCCGAGCGGGGCGGCGTGCAGCTACAACTGGCCGTGCGCGCGGCCGGCGCGGGCCGGCACGAGCTCACCGTGAACTCCCGGCCCGACGACGCTGCCCCGGACGAGCCGTGGACCCGGCACGCCACAGGTGTGCTGGCCACCGACGCGCCGCCGGCCCGGTTCGAGGTGGACTCCTGGCCGCCGGCCGGGGCGACCGCGCTGGCGCCGGCCGACGTCTACGACCGGGTGTCCGCGGTCGGCGTCGGCTACGGGCCGGCGTTCCGTGGCCTGCGCGCCGTGTGGCAACGCGGGAAGGAGATCTTCGCCGAGGTCGCCCTGCCCGAGGAGGGCGGGCCGGCCGACGGCTTCGCGCTGCACCCGGCACTGCTGGACGCGGCCCTGCACCCGCTCGCCGTCCGCAGCGCCGCCGGGGACGGGGCGCAGCTGCCGTTCGCCTGGGCCGGCGTGCGGGTGCAGGCCACCGGCGCGGCCGCGCTGCGGGTGCGGTTGTCGCCCGGGGCCGGCAACTCGGTGCGGGTGGACGTGGCGGACACCGCCGGCGTCCCGGTCGCGTCGGTGGAGTCCCTGGCCGTGCGGCCGCTGACGGCCGACGCCCTGGGCCGCTCCGGCGACCCGTTGCGCGGCGGCCTGTACCAGATGGACTGGGTGCGGGTGGCGGCCGCAGCGCCGGCACCGGCCGGGGCGACTTGCGTCGTGCTCGGCGCCGGCTCGGACGGGCTCGGATCGGCCCTCGAGGCCGCCGGCGCGCGCGTCGTGCCAGCCGGGGAGACCGTCCCGGACCTCGGCTTCTTGGTCGTCGCGGGGGAACAGACGCGGGCGGCAACCGGGCAGGCGCTGGCCGGGGTGCAGGAGTGGCTGGCTGACGATCGCCACGCCGGGGTGCCGCTCGTGGTGCTGACCGAGGGTGCCGTCGCGGCGGGCGAACCGGCTCCCGCCAACCTGGCGCAGGCGGCGGTCTGGGGGCTGATCCGCTCGGCGCAGTCGGAGAACCCCGGCGGGATCGTGCTGATCGACTCCGACGGCACGCCCGAGTCGTGGGCGGCTCTGACGGCGTCGATCGGATCGGGCGAGCCGCAGATCGCGCTGCGGGGCGGAGTCGCGTACGTGCCCCGGCTCGCTCGTGTCCCCGCGCCGGAGGAGCCGGCGGATGTGTGGGGCGGGTCCGGCACGGTGCTGATCACCGGCGGCACCGGCACCCTCGGCGCGATTCTCGCCCGGCACCTGGTCACCGGCTACGGCGTACGCAATCTGATCCTGACCAGCCGGCGTGGTCCCGACGCCCCCGGTGCGGCCGAGTTGCGCGCGGAGCTCGCCGGGCTCGGCGCGGCCGTGACCATGGTCGCGGCCGACGCCGCCGACCGCACCCGCATGGCCAGCGTGCTGGCGGACGTGCCGGCCGAGCATCCGCTGACCGGTGTGGTGCACACCGCGGGCGCCCTCGACGACGGCGTCATCGGCTCGCTCACCCCCGAGCGGATCGACGCGGTGCTGCGGCCCAAGGCCGACGCGGCGGTCGTCCTGCACGAGCTCACCCTCGACCTGCCGCTGACCGCCTTCGTACTGTTCAGCTCGGCGGCGGGCGTCTTCGGCGGGCCCGGCCAGGGCAACTACGCCGCGGCCAACGCCTTCCTCGACGCGCTCGCGCAGCACCGCCGATCGCGGGGGCGGCCCGCCCTGTCGCTCGCCTGGGGCCTGTGGGACGAGGCCAGCGGGCTGTCCGGTGGGCTCGACGAGGGCGACCGGGCACGACTGAGCCGGATCGGGGTCGGCCCGCTGTCCACCCCGACCGCCCTGGCACTGTTCGACGCGGCGTGCGCCGCCGGCGGGGCCACCGTCGTGCCGGTGCGGCTGGAGTTCGGGGCGCTCCGGGCGGCTGCCCGGCTCGGCGCGGTGCAGTCCATCCTGTGGGGCCTGGTGCCGAACGCGTCGCGCCGGGTCGTCGGCACCGACGCGGCGGCGGCCTCCGAGCTGCGGGACCGGCTGGCCCGGATGCCGGCGACGGAACATCTCCGCACACTGACCGACCTGGTCCGCACGCGCGTCGCGGCGGTGCTCGGCCTGTCTGACGCCGGCGCGGTGGACGACGAGCGCGCGTTCCGGGAGTCCGGCTTCGACTCGCTGACCGCGGTCGAGTTCCGCAACCGGATGAACGCGGCCACCGGACTGCGGCTGCCCGCGACCCTGGTGTTCGACTACCCGACCCCGGCGGTGCTCGCCGAGTTCCTGCGGGCCGAGCTGCTCGACGTGCCCGGGGCGGCGAACGTGTCCGTGACCGTCGCCGCCGCGGACGACGAGCCGATCGCCATCGTCGGCATGAGCTGCCGAATGCCGGGCGGCGTCAGCTCCCCGGAGCAGCTGTGGCGGCTGGTCGCCGACGGTGGCGACGTCGTCGCGGAGTTCCCGGACGACCGCAACTGGAACCTCGACGAGCTGTACGACCCGGACCCGGAGAAGCGGGGCGCGACCTACACCCGGCACGGCGGGTTCGTCGAGGACGCGACCGGGTTCGACGCGGCCTTCTTCGGGATCTCGCCGCGCGAGGCACTGACCATGGACCCGCAGCAGCGGTTGCTGCTCGAGGGCGCGTGGGAGGCGCTGGAGGACGCGGGCATCGACCCGGCCTCGGTCCGGGGCAGCCGGACCGGCGTGTTCGTCGGCCTCACCTACCACGACTACGGCATGCAGCTCCAGAACCTGCCCAGTGAGCTGGAGGGATTCGTCGGCACCGGGGTTTCGGCCGCGGTCGCGGCGGGCCGGATGTCCTACACGTTCGGCTTCGAGGGGCCGTCGATGACGATCGACACCGCCTGCTCCTCCTCGCTGGTGGCGCTGCATCAGGCAGGGCAGGCGCTGCGTCGCGGCGAGTGCACCCTCGCACTGGCCGGCGGGGTGACCGTGCTGTCCACCCCTGGCGTGTTCATCGACTTCAGCCGCCAGCGCGGCCTCGCCCCGGACGGCCGCTGCAAGTCGTTCGCGGACGCCGCCGACGGCACCGGCTGGAGCGAGGGCATGGGGCTGCTGGTGCTGGAACGGCTCTCCGACGCGCGCCGCAACGGTCACTCGGTGCTCGCCGTCGTGCGCGGCAGCGCGATCAACCAGGACGGCGCCAGCAACGGGCTGACCGCGCCGAACGGCCCGTCGCAGCAGCGGGTCATCCGGCAGGCGCTGGCCACGGCCGGCCTGGCGGCGGCGGACGTCGACGTGGTGGAGGGGCACGGCACCGGGACCACGCTGGGCGACCCGATCGAGGCGCAGGCGCTGCTCGCCACGTACGGCCAGGACCGGCCCGAGGACCGGCCGCTGTGGCTGGGCTCGGTGAAGTCCAACATCGGCCACACCCAGGCCGCCGCCGGCATGGCAGGCGTCATCAAGATGGTGCAGGCGATACGGCACGGCGTGCTGCCCCGCACCCTGCACGTGGACCAGCCGTCGACCCACGTGGACTGGGCCGCGGGTGCCGTCCGGCTGCTCACCGAGGCGCGGGACTGGCCGGCGACCGACCGGCCGCGCCGGGCCGGGGTGTCCTCGTTCGGCATCGGGGGCACCAACGCGCACACCATCATCGAGGAGGCCCCGGCGGCGCCCCGGCCGGCCGACGACCCGGAACACCCGCCGATGCTCGGCTGGGCGCTGTCGGCCAAGAGCGCCGCCGCGCTGGCCGGGCAGGCCCGGCGGTTGCGCGACCACCTGGACGCCGACGTCGCCGGCCTCGCCTACTCGCTGGCCGCCACCCGGTCGGTGTTCCGGCACCGCGCGGTGGTCGTCGGCACTGGGCGCGACGACCTGGCCGCCGGGCTCGACGCGCTGATCGCCGGTGAGCCTGCGGACGGCCTGGTCACTGGCACGGCCCAGGCCGGCAAGCTGGCCTTCCTGTTCACCGGGCAGGGAAGCCAGCGGCTACGGATGGGACAGGGACTGTACGAGGCGTACCCGGTCTACGCGGCCGCGTTCGACGAGGTGTGCGCCGAGCTCGACCAGCACCTGGACAAGCCGGTGCACGAGGTGATTCTCAGCGACGCCGAGCTGCTCGGGCAGACCGGTTACACCCAGGCGGCGCTGTTCGCCGTCGAGGTTGCCCTGTACCGCCTGCTGCGCCACTGGGGAGTCCGGCCCGACTTCCTCGCCGGACACTCCATCGGCGAGCTGGTGGCGGCGCACGTGGCCGGTGTGCTCTCGCTGGTCGACGCGGCCACGCTGGTGGTCGCCCGCGGCGCGCTGATGCAGGCCCAGCCGGCCGGCGGAGCCATGGTGTCGGTTCGCGCCTCCGAAAAGATCGTCCGCGAGGCGCTGGACGAGGTCGGCGGGGTGGACGTCGCCGCGGTCAACGGGCCGGAGTCGGTGGTCGTCTCGGGGCCGGAGGCGGCGGTCGGCGAGGTCGCCGGGCTGCTCGCGGCGCGGGGGCACCGCACCCGGCGGCTGGACGTCAGCCACGCCTTCCACTCCGCGCTGATGGACCCGGTGCTGGCCGAGTTCACCGCGGTGGCCGAGGGCCTGACGTTCCGGCCGGCGCAGATTCCGATCGTGTCCAACGTGACCGGCGCGGTGGCGAGCGACGCGGACCTGACCGCACCGGAGTACTGGGCCCGGCACCTGCGCGACACGGTGCGGTTCCACGACGGTGTGGCGGCGCTGCGGACCGCCGGGGTCTCCACGTTCCTGGAGCTGGGGCCGGACGCGGTGCTCTCGGCGATGGTGCCGGAGGGCTGCGCGGCGGTTCAGCGCCGCGACCGCGACCCGGTGGCGTCGCTGCTCGGCGCGTTGGCCGTGGCCCACACCCGGGGCGCCACCGTGGACTGGGCTGCCGTCGCCGGCGCGCGCGAGGTGGTTCCACTGCCCACGTACGCCTTCCAACGCGCCCGCTACTGGCCGGACTTCGCGGCGCCGGCCGCCCGCGAGAGCGGCCCGCTGTGGGACGCGGTGGACAGCGGTGACCCGGCCGCCCTGCTCGAGGTTCTCGGGCTGCCCGCCGACCACCGCCCCGAGGATCTGCTCGCCGCCCTGGCCGGACTCCGCGACGCACCGGCCCCCACCGGCGGCGATCAGGGAGAGGAAGACGAGTCGCCGTTCCACAGGCGCTTCGACGCCGCTGAGGACCGCAGGCTGTTCCTGGTCGAGTTCGTCCGCGAGCAGGCCGCAGCGCTGCTGAGCTTCGACTCGGCCGCCGAGATCGACCCGGAGGTGCAGTTCATCGAGTTCGGGATGTCCTCGATGTCCGCGGTCGAGCTGCGGAACCGGCTGGCGGCGCAGATCGGAGTCGAGCTCGCGCCGGACGTGGTCTACGAGTGCCCGACCGCGTCGGAGCTGGCCGAGCACCTACTACGACTACTGGAGGTTTCCCCCCGATGACCGCCACACTGTCCCGACTGCCATCCCTCACCGGCGTCCGGTTCGTCGCCGCGATGCTGGTCTTCCTCGGTCACATCGGCAACTCGCAGATCTTCTCCGACAGCTCCGCCCAGCACACCTTCGACCGGCTGTTCTTCCAGGGCGGCTGGACCGCTGTCGACTTCTTCTTCATCGCCAGCGGCTTCGGCCTCACCTGGGCGGCGCGGCCGGACGACACGGCCCGGACATTCTGGCGTCGGCGCTTCTTCCGGATCTACCCGAACTACGTCGTCGCGTTCCTGTTCGCCGTCCTCGTCGGCCATCTGGTGCTCCTGTACTACCGGAGCACCACCATGCGGATCTGGGACGGCCTCATCAACCTGCTCATGCTGCAGGCGTGGTCGCCGGACCAGCGCATCGAGTTCGGCGTCAACACGATCGCCTGGTCGCTGTCCGCCGAGGCGTTCTTCTACCTCTGCTTCCCGTTCCTGATCCGGCTGGCGCGGCGGGTCCCGGGCGGCGCGCTGTGGCCGGCCGCCGTCGCGCTGATGGGCGCGGTGTGGCTGGTGCCGCTGGTCGGCCGGCTGGTGGTGCCGGACCAGCCGCACAGCATGGTCGGCCCGGTGTCGGCGCCGCAGTACTGGTTCGTCTACATCTTCCCGGCGACTCGGCTGCTCGAGTTCGCGCTCGGCATCGCCATGGCGCGGATCGTCCAGACCGAACGCTGGCCCCGCCTCCTCGGCGTGCTCCCGGTGCTGGTGTTGCTGGCCGTCGCCTACGTCGTGCCGGACGTCACCGGGCTGCCGTGGTCGTATCGTCAGGTCGCCGTCACTGTGATCCCGGTGGCGCTGCTCATCCCGGCGCTGGCCATGCTCGACCTCAAGGAGCGGTGGTCGCCGCTGCGTGGTCGCGCCATGGTGTGGCTGGGCACCTGCTCGTACGCGTTCTTCCTGCTGCACGGCCGGATCATGGAGTCGTTGCAGAACTGGCTGGGCGGCGGCCCGTGGAGCACCCACGTCGCGATCGCGATGGCCGTGTTCATCCTCGTCGTCGCGGTGGCCGCGGCCGGCCTTCTCTACTCGTACGTGGAGAACCCGATCCGCAAGCGGTGGAGCAAGCCGCGGCCCCGCCAGTCCGCTCCGGCCGTTGCGGCCCGCGAGCTCGTCCCCGAGCCGGGGATGTGATTCTCATCCACGACCAACGGAAGGTCACCATGACCCAAGGCACCGCAACCGGTCTCGACGAGGCCTATCGCAGCGAGATGAACCACATGCACGTGACTCGGCTGGCCGGCAGCGGCTGGTTCTCCCGTGCCCTGGCGGTCGCGGCCCGGCTGGGCATCGCCGACCTGGTCACCGAGCAACCGATGACGGCCGAGGAGATCGCCGCCCGAACCGGCTCGGAGCCCCAGGTGATGCGCCGGCTCCTGCAGATGCTCAAGGTCTGGGCCGTGTTCGAGCGGGACGAGGAGGGCCGCTACAGCCTGACCGAGAAGTTCGCGCCGCTGCGCGAGGACCACCCGTTCTCGATGCGCAACTACTGCATTCTGATGGCGGAGACCTACGACGACGCCTTCGCCGGCCTGGGCGAGACCCTGCGTACGGGCGGCTCGGGTTTCCGGGCGGTGTTCGGCGTGTCGCTCTACGAGTGGCTCGAACGTGCGGAGAACGCCGAGACGGCGGCCATCTTCGACCGGGCGATGGCGGAGCTGTCCCGTCCGGTCGCGGCCCTGCTGGCGCGGCAGCGGGACTTCTCCGAGGTGCGGACGGTCGTCGACGTCGGCGGCGGCGGGGCGGGCATGGTGGCCGGCCTGGTCGCCGCCCATCCGCACCTGCACGGGGTGTGCGCCGACCGGGCCAGCGTCTGCGAGCGCGGCCCGCAGCAGCTCGCGAAGGTGCGCGGGGAGGACGTCAGCGCGCGGGTGAGCTTCCAGCCCGCGGACATCTTCACCGAGGTGCCCACCGGTGGTGATCTCTACCTTCTCAAGAACGTCCTGCACGACTGGACGTTCGACAGCGGCGTGCGGATCCTGACGTCGATCGCCGAGGCGATGCGCCGCACCGGCGCCGCGTCCCGGCTGCTGGTGCTGGAGCCGTTGGTGGAGACCGACTTCGACGCCGTACGCGCGATGTTCCAGCGCGTGGTGTGCGAGGAGGGAACCGGCTTCACCCGCGCGGACCTGGAGAAGATGATCGAGGCGGCCGGCCTGACCGTGGTCTCCGTCGACCAGCTGGTCAGCAACCACACCGTGTTCGAATGTGAACTCACCGGCGAGTGAGCACGCACAAGGGCGGGCCCGGTCACCCGGGCCCGCCCTTTTTCCCGGCCGCCCTACCGTGTCGGCCGGTTGTCGACCAGCGGCACCTCACGGATGAAGTACGCGGACAGCAGCGCGATGGCGCCGGCCACCGCGGTGCCGATGGCCACGACGTGCAGGCCGTGGGTCACCGCCGCCGACCAGGCTGCCCGCACCGCCGGGGCCATCGAGTGGAGTTCCTCCGGGTCCAGCCGGGTGCTGCCCGAGGAGAGCAGGTCGGCCGAGCCGAGCCTGTCGGTCAAGGTGTTGGTCAGGGCGCCGAGGTAGAGAGCCCCGAAGAGTGCCGCGCCGATGCCGCTGCCCATGGTGCGAGTCAGCGAGCCCATGCCCATGGCGGCGCCGATGTCGCGCGGCTCCACGCTCATTCGGATGATCAGGATCGTGTTCTGGATGAGGCAGCCGAGCCCGACACCGAGCGGGATTCCGACCAGGGAGGCGAGCATCGGGTTGGTGTCCGGCCCGAGCAGGAGCACCAGCAGCATGCCGACCACGACCCCGGCGCCGCCGATGATCGGCAGGATCCGGTAACGGCCGGTCCGACGGATGTAGGCGGAGCTGCGGTTCATGACCACCACCATGCCGACCATCATCGGGATCAGCAGGAAGCCGCTCTTGATCGGGTCGACGCCGCGGGCGCTCTGGAAGTACTGCGGTAGGAAGTTGACGGTCGCGACCATCGTCACGTTGAACGCGAAGCCGAGCACCTGGGCGAGCGAGAAGTTGCGGGTGCCGAACATCCGGAACGGCACCAGCGGCTCGGGTGCGCGGCGCTCGACGTGGACGAACGCCGCAGTGGCGACGACCACCACCGCGGTCAGCCCGATGATCAGCGGGGAGCCCCACGCGTACTTCGTGCCGGCCCAGCCGGTGACCAGGGTGAGGCAGACCACCGCTGCGGTGAGCAGCAACGTGCCGAGGTAGTCGATGCGCACCTTGGCCGCCTTCGGCCGCATCGGGACGTTGACCCCGATGACCGTGCCGAGCAGGCAGAGCAGTCCGAACGGGACGTTGACGTAGAAGATCCAGCGCCAGCTGAGCGAGCTGGTGATGACGCCGCCGACGAGCGGGCCGGCGATGAGCGCGATGCCCAGCAGCAGTCCGGTCCAGCTGGAGATCCGGGTGGACTCCTTGGGCGGCAGGAGCGCCTGCACCATCGCCACCGCGCCGACCAGCAGGCCGCCCGCGCCGACGCCCTGCAACGCCCGGAAAGCGATGAGCTCGCTCATGTTCTGGGCCAGGCCGCACAGCATGGAGCCGGCCAGGAAGACCGCCACCGACAGCAGGAACATGGTCTTGCGGTTGTAGAGGTCGCTGAGTTTGCCCCAGACCTGCGTGGAGGCGGCGATCGCCAGCGCGTAGGACGTGATGATCCAGGTCATCGACTTCAGTCCGCCGAGGTCGCCGACGATGCTCGGCAGCGCGGTGGCGACGATGTAGCTGTCCATCATGCCGAGGAACATGCCGAACAGCGCGCCGGCGATCCCGAGCTTGAAGAAGCGAGGGTATGCCGCCGCCTGCTCCGGCGGCGGGGCCGTGGCGGCGGTGGTCGTCTCGGACATCGCGTCTCGCCCTTCTATCGCATTCTGTTGCTGACTGGTCACTGTGAGTTGCTCCCGAGGGCAGGCGGCATTGCGGGCGCACGATGGCGCCCGCCTGCCGTCGAAAAGAGAAAGAGCCGGATTACGTGGGTGGTGGAGGAAGCCCTTCGGCGATGCCGTCGAACACCTCGCGCAGCACCCGCGACATCGCCACCGTTGGGTCGGTCTGCACGTAACGGTTCAGGACCGCGTTGACAGCGCCGATCGTGACGTTGGCGACCAGCCGTGGGTACAGATCGACCTTGGGGTCGGTGCCGGTGCGCTCGGCGATCGCCTCGACCAGGTCGTCGATGGTGTTGCGGGCCAGGGCGACCTGCATCTCGGGCGTCGCGTTGAGCTTGCGGATCTCGAGGATCTGCTCGTCGGTCGGCCGGCCGAACGGGACTCCGTCGTCGCGCAGCGGCTCGATCAGGGCCTCGGCGATCGCGGTCCACAGCGGTTCGGAAGCCGGGCGGGTGCGCAACAGCTCGGCGCTGCGGTGGATGCGGTGATTGACCCGGTAGGCCAGGGCGTCGTACTTGCTGGCGAAGTAGTTGCTGAACGTCCGCAGGGACACCCCGGCTCGCGCCGCGACGTCCTCCCGGACGAAGTTGTCGAGGCCGCGCTCGAACATCAGTTCGAGTGCGGCATCACTGAGGGCCTTGCGGGTGTCGAGCTTCTTGCGCTCGCGCAGCCCGAACGATGCTTCCTCCGGCATGGGAGCAACAGTACCCGCGCGATTGCCCTGAAGGCAACTTTGCCTACAAGGCAGTTCCGAACCAGGTCGTCAGCGCCGTCTCCAGGCCCTCGGTCGCGCCGTCCTCGCCGGCCCAGGCGACGATCCCGTCCGGGCGCACCAGCACGCCGGTGAGCCCGGGACGGCCCGGACACTTGGTGGTCTGGGTCCGGACCCGGCCCATGGCGAGATCCCGCACGGCCGCCGACCCGGCGAGGTCGAGCAGCAGCCCGCCGCCGGCGGTCAGGTGCTCGCCGAGGCGGGTGCCGTCGGCGAACTCGAGGTCGGGGGCCGACGTGCCGGCGAGCGGGTGGCTCCCGAGGCCCGGATAGCGATGCCGGAGCCCGGACAGGCGGGTGGCCACGTAGGTGGCACCGTCCCGGGTGGCCAGCAGGCCGGTGACGACCTCGCGCAACGCGGCCGAGTGGGCGTCGGGGCGCATCAGGGCGGCCTGCGCGCGGGTCCAATCCAGCACCCACTCGGCGATCGGGCGGCGCTCGGTGGAGTACGTGTCGAGCAGGCCACCGGGCGCCCCGCCGCGAATCGTCGCGGCCAGCTTCCAGCCCAGGTTGACCGCGTCGCCGAGACCGAGGTTGAGCCCCTGGCCGCCGAACGGCGAGTGCACGTGCGCGGCATCCCCGGCCAGCAGCACCCGGCCGATGCGGTAGGTCGCGGCCAGGCGCGAGTTGTCGGTGTAGCGGGTGGCGGTCCGGACCTCGCCGATCCGGATCTCGGTGCCGCTGACCCGCCGTACGCTGTCCTCGATCTCGGTGGCGGTGACCGGTGCGTCGCGGTCGGCGGGTGGGCCGTCGAACTCGACGGTGACGATCCGCCCCGGCATCGGCCAGTAGCCGATCTGCCCGCCGGCCGCGGCATGCCAGCCGGGACACAGGCCCCCGGCGTCGGCCAGCTCGACCACTGCCTGGCGGCCGGTGAGCGTGGGACCGGTGCCGGGAAACGCGAACCCGGCGAGCTTGCGCACCGCGCTCCGGCCGCCGTCGCAACCGGCCAGCCAGCCCGCCCGTACGCTCTCGCGGCCGAGCCGGACCGTCACGCCGCCGTCATCGGTCTCGAACCCGGTCAGCTCGACACCCCGGCGCACCACCGCGCCCAGGGAGATCGCGTGGTCCTCGAGCACCTGCTCGAGTCGCTGCTGCGCGACCATGAGCTCGCCGGCCGGACCGGTGTCGCGAAACGCCGGATCGCCGGTGTCGATCAGGTCGCCGTCGATGGGAATCCCGGCGAACTGCCCGGCCGGCCGGGGGACTCCCGGGGGGCGCGTCCGGGCGAACGCCGGGCGCTGCCGGGCCAGGGCGGGCAGCAGCCCGCGCCGGTACATCGCCTCCGCGGTGGCCGTGCTGATGCCACCCGCCTTGATCGTCGGGTCGATCCCGGTACGCCGTTCCACCACCAGCACACCCACCCCGGCGAGCTGCAGCTCGCCGGCGAGCATGAGGCCGACCGGGCCGCCCCCGCAGATCACCACGTCGGTCTCCATGGCGCCGATCGTGGCGTACCTTTCGTGCTCGTTCAACTCGCGGCGCCCTCGCGGACCCGGTCGGCCAGGCCGCCCGGTGTCGGGTTGTCGAACAAGTCCTTCAGCGTGAGCCGCACCCCGGTGCTCTCCTGCACCTGCTGCAGCAGCTTGACCCCGAGCAGCGAGTGGCCGCCGTGGGCGAAGAAGTTGCTGTCCCGGTCGACGTCCCCGCGTTCGAGCAGCGTCCGCCAGAGCCCGGTCATCGCGCCGGCGAGGTCGTCGGCGTCCTCGGCGGGAACGGCGGCGGGAGCCCCCCGGGCCGCGCGCAGCTCCTCCGCCCGTCGGCGCAGCGCGGGATGGTCCACCTTGTCGCTACCGGTCATCGGGAGGGCCTCCAGGACGACGAACTCGTGGGCGACGGCCGAGTTGGGCAGCACCCGGTGCGCGTGCTCCCAGAGCTCGCCGGCGATGTCGGGGCGGCCGGGCGCGGTGACGAACGCCCACAGCGCGCCGTCGCCGCTGGGATCGCCGACCAGGACGACGGCGGCGCCCGTGACATCCGGATGGGACAGCAGGACCTCCTCCACCTCGCCCAGCTCGATCCGGTTGCCGCGCAGCTTGACCTGCCGGTCCATCCGGCCGAGCAGCTCCAGCCGCCCGTCGTGCGTCCACCGGGCCAGGTCTCCTGTGCGATAGAACCGACCGAGGGCCGGGCTCTCGCCGAACCGCTGCTCGGTCAGCTCCGGACGGTCGTGGTAGCCGGCGGACAGGCCGGCGCCGGCGATGCACAGCTCGCCGCGCACCCCGAGGGGCAGCGGCGTGCCGTCCGGCCCGGCGACGTGCACGCGCGTGTTGGCGATCGGCGTGCCGACGGTGATCGTGTCCTCGTCACCCGGCTTGATCACGCCGCCGGTCGACCAGACCGTGGTCTCGGTCGGGCCGTAGAGGTTGAACAACAGGCATCCGGTCGCGGTCAGCCGGCGGGCGAGCGTCGGCGGCAGCGGCTCCCCACCGGTGATCACCGTGCGGCCGTCCAGCCGGTCGGCCACGTCGCCGACGACCAGCCGCCAGGTGGTGGGCGTGGCCGAAACGATCGACACGTCGTGGCGGTCCAGCACCTCGGCGAGCACGGCGCCCCGGGTGCGGGCCTCGTCCGGGGCGATCACCAGCGTCCCGCCGGCGGTGAGCGGCAGGAACAGCTCGAGGGTGGACATGTCGAAGCTGAACGTGGTCACCCACAACATCGAGCGGCCGCGGGCGTCGAGCGTGTCCGCGAAGTGCGTGACCAGGTTGGCCAGCGCGCGGTGGGTGATCCGGGTGCCCTTGGGCCGTCCGGTCGAGCCCGACGTGTAGATCAGGTAGGCCAGGTCGTCGGCGGTCACCGGCGGCTCGGCGAGCACCGTGGCCGCGGCCGGTGGCACGTCGTCGACGCCGACCAGTGGCAGCGCCCGCCGGTCCCCGGGCACCGTGACGCCCGGCCCGGCCAGCACGATCGCCGCGCCGGAATCGTCCAGCTGGTAGGCGATCCGCTCCTCCGGATGCTCGGGGCTCAGCGGCAGATAAGTGGCGCCGGCCAGCCAGACCCCGAACACCGCGGCGACCAGCTCGGGGCTGCGCGGGGCGAGCAGTGCGACCACGTCACCGCGGCCGACCCCGGCCTCGGCGAGCCGGTCGCGGGTGGCCTCGGCCGCGGCCCACAGCCGCCGGAGCCCGACCCGGCGGTCGCCGTCGACCACCGCCACCCGGTCCTCGGCTGCGGCGGCGACCATCTCCGGCACGGTGGCCGGCTCGACGGTACGGGCGGTGTCGTTGGCCGCGCCGATCACCTCGTGGTCGCGGTCCGCCCACACCGGAGTCTCGCCCAACGGTCGGTCGGGGTGCTCGGCCAGCGTGACGAGCAGCGCGTCGTAGCGGGCCAGCAGCATGTCCACGTCGGCACGGTCGAGGACCTCGCTGCTGAACCCGGCCCGCACCTCGATCTGACCGGCCGCCGAGGTGACGAAGAACTCCAGGTCGAACTTGCTCGACCCGGTCTCGATCATGAGCTGCTCGGCGGGCCGGCCGTCGATCGTGAAGGTCGCCCTCGTCTCAGCTGGCGCGTAGTTGAAGGTGTGCCGGAACAGGTCGTTGCGCCCCGATCCAGCCGCCCGCGGCAGATACTCGAGGATCCGCTCCGCCGAGTAGTCCGCGTACGCCATCGCGTCGAAGAACTCACGCCGGTTGAGGCGTACGAAGGATCGGAAGCTCTCCGCCCGGTGAACCGGTGTCCGCAGCACCACGACGTTGGCGTGATAGCCGATCGCCTGCTCCGCCTCGGGAGGGCGGACGTTCACCGGCGAGCCGATCGTCAGGTCCGGGCCCGCCCCGTGCGCGGCCAGCAGCACGCCGTACGCCGCGGCAAGCACCACCGACTCGGGCGCCCGCAGGTCCCGCCGCATCCGGGCGACCGCGTCCCGGGCCCCGGCCGAGAGAGCGCGGGTCAGCACGTCACCGGCGAGCGTCGTCGTTGCGGGCGCCGGCTTGGCGCACCACAGTTCGAGCGCGGCTGGGTCGAACCCGTCGAACTTCGCCCGCCAGTACGCCTCGCTGCCGTCCCGGGCGGGCCGCTCGGCCCAGACCGCGACGGTCCCCGGATCGGGGTCCTCGCCGGTCGCCAGCGCGTCGTAGCGCGCGACGAACTCGGCCAGCAGCACGGCCGAGGAGCGCCCGTCGAAGTTCGCGTGATGCACCGCGACGCAGACCGCGTCCACCGCGCCCCGGGTCACGTGCGCGGCCCGCACCAACAGCTCGCCGTCCGGCTGGAAGGGCCGCGCCACGAAGGCGGTGAGCCAGTCGGCCAGGTCCTCGCCGTCGAGCTCGGCCCGGACCACCTCGACGCGGGCGCGTTCGGCCGGCAAGGTCTCGCGGACCAGGCCGTCCGATGACTCACGGAACACCCGGCGCAGCACCTCGTACCGGCGGACCAGGCCGTCCACCGTCGACTGGACGAGCTCGGGTCGCAGCCGGCCGTCGACACGGAAGGTCATGTTCAGGTTGTTCACGCCGGTGCCCGGCACGATCTCCTCGAGCAGCCACAGCGCCTGCTCCTTGGGGTCAATCATCATCGCTCCAGAAGCTTGTCGACGGTCTGCGCCACCTCGCTGGAGCGCAGGAGCTCGGTGTGCTCCTCGGCGAAGCCGATCTCGTCGGAGACCAGCGGGCCGGTGCCCATCTCACCGGTGCGCCGCAGCCGGTTGAGTCCGCTGTCCGGGCTGGTCGAGCTGAGCGCGGTGGCGCCCAGCCAGGCCGGGCGCGGGTCGAGGTCCTCGGCGATGCTGAGGTACGACAGGAACGCGCTGAACAGCTCCAGCATCTCCTGGCCGTAGCCTGGGTCGAGCCCGGCCCGCTCGAACGCGCCGTTGGTGAACCGGCGGAACTCGCCGAACATCTCCCGGGAGTACCGCCGCACCGAGATGTCCTCGACGCTGGCCAGCTCGCCGAGCTTGGCGTGGATCTCGGCGATCTCGGCCTCGGCCAGGACCGTGTTCAGCATCGTGAGGACCTTCGTCAGCTGGTACTGGATGGTCACCAGCTGGGTCTGCTCGGGGTCGAGGAGGATGAGGTCGGGTGGGCTGCCCTGGAACCTGGCCACCCCGTCGGCGAGCGCCGCCCCGTAGACCCCGCCGAGGCAGAAGCCGAGCACCGCGCGTACCGGCAGGCCGATCTCGCGCACCGGGGCCAGCCACGACTCGAGGTACTCGCCGGCATCGACGGGGGAGTCCGGGGCGACCGGCGCCGGCGAGATCAGCCAGTAGTTGCTGTCATGCCGCAGCATCGGCACCAAGTCGGGAAATCCGGCCTCGGCCCGCCCGGTCGTCTGAAAGTCGGCGCAGAGGACGACTTCCTGTGACGTCGAGTTGCGCAGTGCCGTCCACGTGCTCTTGAGGTTCATGTGCACACTTTCGGTTGTCGGGTCAGGAACCGCCGTCGAGGGCGAGCTGGATGAGGTTGTCGACGTCCATCTCGTCGATGTCGTGCGCCTCGTCGCGGGCCGGCTCCCCGGTGTCGTCCGGCCCCGGGGCGAGCTGGCGGATCGCGTCCAGCAGGCCGGCGTCCGCAAGCCGGCGCAGCGGAACGGTCGCCAGCAGCCGGCGCACCTGCGCCTCGTCGGCCACCTCGCCGGTGTCCGTCTCGGGGAACAGCAGCGTCAGCGCGTGAGCGGCCAGCGCGGCGGGAGTCGGGTAGTCGAAGATGAGCGTGGCCGGGAGCCGGACGCCCAGCGGGGCGTTGAGCCGGTTCCGCAGTTCGATCGCGGTCAGCGAGTCGAAGCCGAGCTCGGAGAACGCCCGACCGGCGGCGATCGAGCGCCGGTCCGGATGGCCGAGAGCCGCCGCGGCATGGGTGCGGATCAGGTCGACAACCGTCTCCCGCCGCTCCTCCGGTGATTGCGTGGCCAGCCGGTCGTGCAGGTCGTCCGAGCTGACGGTGCTCTTCGCGACGCGCCGGGCGGGCTGGCGGACCAGGCCCCGCAGCAGCGCAGAGGCGCCCTCGACCGGCCGGTCCAGCAGGAGCCGGGCGGCCACCACCTGCGGACGGCCCGCCGACAGCGACGCGAGGAACAACTCCAGCCCGTCCCGCTCGGACAGTGGCGCGATGCCGGTGCGGGCCAGTCGCGCCACGCCCGTCTCGCCGAGGCCGGACGCCATGCCGCCGGCCGCCCACAGACCCCAGGCCACCGAGACGGCCGGGAGCCCGCGAGCGCCGCGGTGCTGGGCGAGAGCGTCCAAGAACGCGTTGGCGGCGCCGTAGTTGGCCTGCCCGGCGCCGCCGAGGATGCCCGAGGTCGAGGAGAACAGCACGAACGCGGCCAGGTCCCGGTCGCGGGTCAGCTCGTGCAGATGCCAGGCGGCCACCGCCTTGGCCCGCAGGACGGTGCTCATCTTCTCCGGGGTCATCGAGGCGATTACGCCGTCGTCGAGCACACCGGCCGTGTGCACCACGGCGGTCAGTGCCGGAACCGCGTCGATCAGGGCTGCGAGAGGCTCGCGCTCCCCGGCGTCGCAGGCCGCCACCCGCACCCGCGCGCCGTGCGCGGTCAGTTCCGCGACCAGGTCGGACGCGCCCGCCGCATCCGGCCCGCTGCGGCTGACCAGCAGCAGATCGCGGACTCCGTGGTCGGCCACCAGCGAGCGCGCGATGATCCGGCCGAGACCGCCGGTGCCGCCGGTGATCAGGACGGTCCCGTCGCCGAAGGCGGCTGGCTCCACCCGGTTCACCGTGGCCCGGGCCAGCCGGGGCACCCGCACCGCGCCGGAACGGAGCGCCAGCTGCGGCTCCCCCGACGACAGCGCCGCGTCGACGGCGGCCCCGTCCACCTCGCCGTCCACGTCGAGCAGCACGAGCCGGCCGGGATGCTCGGCCTGCGCCGCCCGCACCAGGCCCCAGACGGCGGCGTGGCACGGGTCCACGTCATGCGCCGGTTCGGTGGCGACGGCCGAACGCGTGACGATCACCAGCCGGGACTCGGCGAACCGGTCGTCGGCGAGCCACTGCCGCATGACCCCCAGCAAGCCGTCGGTGACCTCTGCCAGGCTTCGCGGCAGATCAGCGAGACCCCGCTCCGGGGCCGCGACCAGCACCTGGGCGGGCACCCGCGAGCCGAGGCCGGCCAGATCGGGATGCCGGGGTGCCGCCACGCCGGGCAACGCGGTGCCGATGACGGCCAGATCGCCGGTGGGCTCCCCGGGCGCCGCCGGCACCCAGTCCACCTGGAACAGCCCGTCGCCGGGAGCGGGTGCCGGGGCGGTCGCTGCCGCGCGCAGCGACACGGCGCCGACCTGGGCCACCGGTGCGCCCGCGGGGTCCGCGATCGACAGCGTGAAACCGCTGTCCGACCTGGTGATCCGCACCCGGATGCGGGTGGCGCCGGCGGCGTGCAGGGTCGTCCGCTGCCACGAGAACGGCAGGTACGGCCGCCCGCCCGCCGCTTCCTCGAGCAGCCCGCCGGCGACGATCGCGTGCAGCGTGCCGTCCAGCAGCGCGGGATGCAGGCCGAACCGGGCGGCGTCGGCCCGCGCCGGCTCCGGCAGTTCGAGCTCGGCCAGCACGGCGTCCCCGGCTCGCCAGACCGCCCGCACCGTGGTGAAGGTCGGGCCGTACTCGATGCCGCTCGCCGCCAGCCGGTCGTACAGGCCGTCGGCGTCGACCGGCTCCGCCCCCGCGGGCGGCCACGGGCCGAGGTCGAACTCCGGGGCGGGGGAGTCGTCGGCGAGGATCCCGGCGGCATGAACCGTCCACGGGCCGTTCCCGGCCCGCGAATGGACCGCCACCCGGCGTCGTCCCGTTTCGTCCGGCGCCGCCACGGTGACCTGCACCCGCGCCGACCCGTCGGCCGGCAGCACCAGCGGCGCCAGCAGGGTCAGTTCCTCGACCGCGGCGGCACCGGCCTCGTCCGCGGCCCGGATCGCCATCTCGACCAGCGCCGCGCCCGGAACCACCACGGCCCCGTCGACGACGTGGTCGGCGAGCCACGGAGCGGCGGCCACCGAGAGGCGGCCGGTGAGGGTGACCGCGTCCGAGTCCGGGGCCGGCATCACCGCGCTGAGCAGCGGGTGGTCGACGACCTCCAGCCCGGCGCCGGTGACGTCGCCGGCCGGGGCGGGAGCGTCGAGCCAGTAGCGCTGGCGCTGGAACGCGTAGGTGGGCAGGGGAAC
This sequence comes from Micromonospora sp. NPDC049274, assembly GCF_040678875.1. Lineage (NCBI taxonomy): Bacteria > Bacillati > Actinomycetota > Actinomycetes > Micromonosporales > Micromonosporaceae > Micromonospora > Micromonospora sp. NPDC049274. The sequence continues at coordinate 30,402 of NZ_JBFAQS010000026.1, read as the reverse complement.
CGGGCGGGCGGCCACCCCGGTGAAGCACCGGTCCCAGCGCACGGTGCGGCCGTCGGCGTGCAGCCGCCCGAGCGCTTCGAGGAACACCCGCACCTCGTCGCGGTCCTTGCGGGCGGTGGGGATCGCCTCGGTCAGGCCGCTGAGAACGCCGTCGGGGCCGATCTCCACGGCGATGTCCGCACCGGCGGCGGCGACGTTGTCGGCGAAGCGAACGGCCTGCCGGACGTGCTCCACCCAGTAACCGGGGTCGGTTGGGTCACCGCTGATGGCCAGCGCGATGCTCGGCTGCCGATAGGTCAGGCCCTCGGCCACCTGCCGGAACTCGTCCAGCATCGGCTCCATCAACGGCGAGTGAAACGCGTGACTGACCCGCAGCCGGCGCTTCCGCACCCCGACCAACGCCGCCTCGATCCGGGCCACACTGTCCTCTGCCCCGGAGACCACGACCGCCGACGGGCCGTTGACCGCCGCGATACCCACCCGGTCGTCGAGCAGCGGCACCACATCGGCCTCCGGCGCGGCGACCGCGAGCATCGCCCCACCCGCCGGCAACGCCTGCATCAACCGCGCCCGAGCGTCGACCAACGCGCACGCGTCATCCAGCGAAAAGACACCCGCCACGTGAGCGGCGGCGATCTCCCCGATCGAGTGCCCGACCAGGACGTCCGGCTCGACTCCGAGCGAGGTGAGCAGCCGATAGAGGGCCACCTCGAAGGCGAACAACGCCGGCTGCGCGTTACCGGTCTCGCGCAGCTCCTCCTCCGACGAACCCCACATCACCTCCCGCACATCGAGACGCTGCAACACCTCGTCGAGAGCGTCGGCGAACACCGGGAACTCGGCAGCCAACTCACGGCCCATACCGAGCCGCTGACTACCCTGACCGGCGAACAGGAACGCCATCCGGCCCACCGGCCGCGTCGCCGGCGCCGATCCAGTGGTCACGACACGTAACCCGGCAACGAGCTCGGCGGTGTCCGCGCAGACCACCAGCGCGCGGTGATCGAGGTGGGCTCGGCCGGTCGCGAGAGCGCGGCCGGCGGCGGCCACGTCCACCCCGTCGCCGTCGCCTAGCCAGGCGATCAGCCTGGCGGCCTGCGCCTGGAGCGCTTCCGGGGTCTTCCCCGAGACCGGGACCGGCACCAGCCGGGGAGGCGCGTCGGGGGTGGTCGGCTCGGATGCGGCGGGCGGCTCCTCGAGGATGACGTGCGCGTTGGTCCCGCTGACTCCGAAGGACGAGATCCCGGCCCGGCGCGGGCGGCCGGGGGACTCCCACGGCCGGGCCGCGGTCAGCAGTGACACCGCGCCCGCCGCCCAGTCCACGTGCGGTGTCGGCTCGTCGGCCCCGAGGGTGCGGGGCAGCACCTGATGCCGCATCGCCAGGACCATCTTGATGATGCCGCCGACTCCGGCCGCGGCCTGGGTGTGGCCGATGTTGGACTTGAGCGACCCGAGCCACAGCGGACGATCGTCGGGCCGGTCCTGACCGTAGGTCGCGATGAGCGCCTGCGCCTCGATCGGGTCGCCCAGGGTGGTGCCGGTGCCGTGCGCCTCGACCACGTCGATGTCGGGGGCGGACAGCCCGGCCCCGGCCAGCGCCCGGCGGATCACCCGTTCCTGGGCGGGACCGCTGGGCGCGGTGAGGCCATTGCTGGCGCCGTCCTGGTTGACGGCGCTGCCGCGCACCACGGCGAGCACCGGGTGGCCGAGGCGCCGGGCGTCGGAGAGCCGCTCAACCAGCAGCATGCCCGCCCCCTCGCCCCAGGCGGTGCCGTCGGCGTCCCGGGCGAACGACTTGCACCGTCCGTCCGGCGCGAGCCCGCGCTGACGGGAGAACTCGACAAAGACGTTCGGCGTGGCCAGCACCGTCACGCCGCCTGCCAGGGCGAGGTCGCACTCGCCGGAGCGCAGCGCCTGGATCGCCGAGTGCAGTGCGACAAGCGACGACGAGCAGGCCGTGTCCACTGTGACCGCGGGGCCCTCGAAGCCGAACGTGTACGCGATACGCCCCGACGCCACGCTGCCCGCGCTTCCGTTGATGACGTAGCCCTCGTAGCCGTCGGGCGCCTGCGCCAGCCGGCCGCCGTAATCGTGGTACATCACGCCGGTGTAGACGCCGGTGCTGGTGCCGCGCAGTCCGCCCGGGTCGAGTCCGGCCCGCTCCAGGGTTTCCCAGCTGATCTCCAGCAGCAGGCGCTGCTGCGGGTCCATGGCGGTGGCCTCGCGCGGCGAGATGCCGAACACGGCCGGGTCGAACTGGTCGGCGTCGTGCAGGAAGCCGCCGTGCCGGGTGTAACTGGTGCCGGCGTGGCCGGGGTCCGGGTGATAGAGGTTGTCGAGGTCCCAGCCGCGGTTGGCGGGGAAGGTGCTGGCGGTGTTCCGCTCCTCGGTGAGCACCCGCCAGAGGTCCTCGGGAGTGCTGATTCCGCCGGGGTAACGGCAGGCCATGGCGACGATCGCGATCGGCTCGCCGGGGTCGCGTACGACCGTCGCCCCCCGGCCGGCCGCTGTCGTCGCGCCGGTAAGCCGCTCGTGCAGGTGCGCGGCGAGATCGCGCGGTGTTGGGTGGTTGAACAGCAGCGTGCTCGCGAGCTTCAGCCCGGTGGCCGCGCTGATCCGGTTTCGCAACTCGACCGAGCTCAGCGAGTCGAAGCCCAGGTCTGAGAACGCCAGGTCGGCGTCGATGGCGCCGGTGTGGCCGAGCACGGTCGCCGCACCGGCACGGATCAGGTCCAGCAGCTCGGGCAGGCCGCTCGGCTTCCCGGCCGGCGCGACCCGGCGCGCCGGCGCGCGGACCAGTCCCCGGAACACAGCCGGAATCTCGTCGTGACGGCGCAGCTCGGCCAGATCGAGCCGGGCCGGCACGGCCAGCGGCCGGTCGAGCGCGAGTGCGGTGTCGAACAGCGCCATGCCCTCGTCCACAGGCATCGGGCTGATCCCGGTGCGGCGCAGCCGGTCGACGTCGGCCCGCCCGATGGCGCCGGACATCCCGCCGTCGAGCTGCCACAGGCCCCAGGCCAGCGACGTGGCCGGCAGCGACCGGACGCGCCGGTTGGCGGCGAGCGCGTCCAGGAACACGTTGGCCGCAGCGTAGTTGGCCTGGCCGGCGCTTCCGGCCACGCCCGCGACGGACGAGCAGAGCACGAAGAAGTCGAGGTTGTGGCCCTCGGTGAGCTTGTGCAGATGCCAGGCCGCGTCCACCTTGGGCGCGAACACCTCGTCGACCTGCCCGGCGCGCAGGGCGGTGACCGCGCCGTCCGCCACGGCCCCGGCGAGGTGCACCACGCCGCTCAGCCGCGGGATCCCGTCGATCAGCGCGGCGACCTGGGCACGGTCGGCGAGATCGGCCGCGACGAACGAGACCTCGGCCCCGAGGCCCGCCAGTTCCTCCCGCATCTGCTCGGCGACGCCGCGGCGGGAGGCGACGACCAGCCGCCGTACCCCGTGCTCGGTCACGAGCCGGCGGGCGATCAGCCGTCCCAGCGCCCCGGTGCCGCCGGTGAGCAGCACCGTGCCGCCGGGCCGCCACCGCTTCGAGGCGGCACCGTCCAGGCGGGGCGCAGCGGTGAGCCGCGGAACCCGGGCCGTGCCGCCACGCAGGGCCAGTTGCGGTTCCCCGGAGGCGAGCGCCGCGGGGACGGCGTTCGCCGACTCCTCCGTGCCGTCGGTGTCGATCAGGGTGAAACAGTCGGGATGCTCGGTCTGGGCCGACCGGATCAGACCCCAGGCGGGCGCGGCCGGCAGGTCGGCCATCTCACCCGGCAGGGCGACCGCGCCGGTGGTCACGACGACGAGGCGCGATCGGGTCAGGCGGCTGTCGGCGAGCCAACGCTGCACCAAAGCGAGAAGGTCCCGAGTGCCGGCGCGGGCGGCCACGGCCACGTCGGCGGCGGGCGCGACGGTGTGGGCGGCGAGCACGACCTCGGGCACGTCCTCGCCGGCGTCCAGCGCCCGCCACAGCGCATCCGCCGCGGGGCCGGACGTGCCGATCTCGAACATCGGGGAAGGACCACCCGCCGGCGGCAGGGGCGTTTCCGGCCACTCCACGGTGTACATCGGCTTCTCGGGCCGGAGCTGGCCGGCGGACGCGGGCCGGAGGGTCAGCGACTCGACCGTCAGCACCGGCGTCCCGGCCGCGTCGCTGACCGTGACGGCGACCTGGTCCGGCCCGATCGGTGCCAACCGCACCCGCAGCGCGGCGGCACCGGCGGCGTACAGCCGGACGCCCGACCAGGTGAACGGCAGCAGCGACCGGTCGTCGCCGGGCCGGTCGAAGAGGGCCAGCGTGACCGGGTGCAGGGCGGCGTCGAGCAGCGCCGGGTGCACGCCGAAGCGGGCGGCGTCGGCCTCCGGGGCCTCGATCTCGGCGTACAGGTCGGCGCCGGACCGCCACAGGGCCCGCAGACCTTGGAAAGCCGGGCCGTAGGCATAACCCCGGAGGAGCATGTCGGCGTACGGGTCGAGCAGGTCCACCGGCGTCGCCCCGGCCGGTGGCCACTCGGTGAGCGGTGCGCCGGGCATGTCGGCGGGCGCGCCCGCGGTGGCGCTCGCGTGCCGGGTCCAGGGCGCGCCGTCGTCGTCGCGGGCGTAGATCCGCACGGCCCGTTCGCCGCCGTCCCCGGCCGCGTCCAGCAGGACGCGCAGTTGCGTGGTGCGGCCGGGGGCGAGAACGAGCGGGCTCTCCAGGGTCAGCTCGGTCAGGCCGGCCTGTCCGGCGTGCTCGGCCGCGCGCAACGCCAGCTCGGCGAATGCGGTGCCCGGAAGGATCACCGCGCCGAGTACGTCGTGGTCGGCGAGCCAGGGGTGCGTGGCCAGGGACAGCCGGCCGGTGAGCAGAAGCGCGCCGGTGCCGGGAATGTCGGTCGCGCCGGTCAGGAACGGGTGGTCGAGCGATCCCAGCCCGTCTGCTCCGGCCTTTCCCGCCTCCAGCCAGTAGCGCTCGCGCTGGAACGCGTAGGTGGGCAGCTCGATCGACCCGGCCGGTTCGCCGAGGTAGGAGGTCCAGTCCACGGCGACGCCCGCGACGTGCAGGCGGGCGAGCGCCTCGACGAACGCCTGAGCCTCGTCGCGGTCCTTGCGGGCGGTGGGGATCGCATCGGTCAGGCCGCTGAGGACCCCGTCGGGGCCGATCTCCACCGCGATGTCCGCACCGGCGGCGGCGACGTTGTCGGCAAACCGAACAGCCTGACGTACGTGCTCGACCCAGTAACCCGGATCGGTCGGGTCACCACTGATGGCCAGCGCGATACTCGGCTGCCGGTAGGTCAGGCCCTCGGCCACCTGCCGGAAGTCCTCCAGCATCGGCTCCATCAACGGCGAGTGGAACGCGTGACTGACCCGCAACCGGCGCGTCCGCACCCCGACCAACGCCGCCTCGACCCGGGCCACACTCTCCTCAGCCCCGGAGACCACCACCGCAGACGGGCCATTCACCGCCGCGATACCCACCTGCTCGTCGAGCAGCGGCAACACGTCGGCCTCCGGGGCGGCGACCGCGAGCATCGCCCCACCCGCCGGCAACGCCTGCATCAACCCGGCCCGGGCGGCGATGAGCGTGCACGCGTCATCCAGCGAGAAGACCCCCGCCACATGGGCGGCCGCGATCTCCCCGATCGAGTGACCCACCAGCACATCCGGCTCGACACCAAACGACGTGGCGAGCCGGAACAGGGCGACCTCGAACGCGAACAACGCCGGCTGCGCGTTACCGGTCTCGCGCAGTGCCTCCTCGGACGAGCCCCACATCACGTCCCGCACATCGAGACGATGCAACACCTCGTCGAGGGCGTCGGCGAACACCGGGAACTCGGCGGCCAACTCACGGCCCATACCGAGGCGCTGACTACCCTGACCCGAGAACAGGAACCCCAGCCGGCCGTCCGTGCCGCTGCCGACGTGCACGCCGGCCGCCGCCTGACCGGCGGCAAGCGAGCGCAGCCCGGCCGTCAGCTCGTCCCGCGACGAGCCGACCACCGTCGCCCGGTGCGCGTGGCGCGTGCGGGTCAGCAGGGCCGCGCCGACCATCACCGGATCGGCGCTCTCATCCACATGCGACAGAAGCTTCGCGGCCTGTGCTCGCAACCCCTCCTCAGTGCGCGCGGACACCAGCCATGGCACGACAGCAGGGTCGCGCTGCCTCTGGATCGGGCCCGGACCGGGCTCGCCCTGCTCGATGATGACGTGTGCGTTGGTGCCGGAGAACCCGAACGAGGAGATCCCGGCCCGTCGCGGTCGACCGTCACCGGTCCACTCCCGCGGCTCGGCCAGCAGCTCCACCGCACCAGCCGACCAGTCCACGTGCCGAGACGGCTCGTCCACGTGCAGCGTCTTCGGGAGAACCCCGTGCCGCATCGCCATGACCATCTTGATCACACCGGCGACACCCGCCGCCGCCTGCGTGTGCCCGAGGTTCGACTTGATCGAACCCAACAACAGGGGCCGTTCCCGGTCCTGGCCGTAGGCCGCGATCAACGCCTGCGCCTCGATCGGATCACCCAACGTCGTACCGGTACCGTGCGCCTCCACGACATCGACGTCTGACGTGGACAGACCCGCGTTGGCCAGCGCCTGGCGGATCACCCGCTGCTGCGACGGCCCATTCGGCGCCGTCAGCCCGTTGGACGCGCCGTCCTGGTTGACCGCGGAACCCCGTACCACCGCAAGGATCTGGTGGTTGTTGCGGCGCGCGTCGGAGAGCCGCTCCACCAGCAGCACACCAACACCCTCGGCCCAGCCGGTACCGTCGGCCGAGTCGGCGAACGCCTTGCACCGACCGTCCGGCGAGAGACCACGCTGACGGGAGAACTCCACGAACGTGCCCGGCGTCGCCATGACCATCGCCCCGCCGGCCAGCGCCAGGTCACACTCACCCGAGCGCAACGACTGCACCGCCAGGTGCAGCGCGACCAGCGACGACGAGCAGGCGGTGTCGACCGTGACAGCCGGGCCCTCGAAGCCGAACGTGTAAGCCACCCGCCCAGACGAGATGCTCGCCGAGCCGCCGGTCAGCAGGTAGCCCTCGATCTCGGCCGGCGCTTCGTGCCGGCGCGGCCCGTAGTCCTGGGGCGCCAGGCCCGCGAAGACGCCGGTGCTGCTGCCGTGCAGGGACGCCGGGTCGATGCCGCCGTGTTCGAGGGCCTCCCACGACGTCTCCAGCAGCAGCCGCTGCTGCGGGTCCATCGCCAGCGCCTCCCGGGGCGAGATGCCGAAGAACGCGGCGTCGAAGTCGCCGGCGTCGTAGAGGAAGCCGCCGTGCCGGGTGTAGGCGGTTCCCTTGCGGCCGGGGTCCGGGTCGTACAGCCGGTCGAGGTCCCAGCCCCGATCCGTAGGGAATTCACCGATCACGTCGGCGCCTGAGGCGACCAGCCGCCACAGGTCGTCGGGAGAGGCCACGCCGCCGGGATAGCGGCACGCCATGCCGACGATCGCGATCGGCTCGTCGGCGGCGACCGTGGTCCGGGCCGCGGCCGTCGTGGCGGCGGCGGCGCTGAGCAGCTCGCCGCGCAGGAAGCCGGCGAGCGATGTGGCGGTGGGGTAGTCGTACAGCAGGGTGGCGGGCAGCCGGAGACCGGTCGCCGCGTTCAGCCGGTTGCGCAGCTCGACCGCGGTCAGCGAGTCGAACCCGGCGTCCTTGAAGGCCTGTCCGTCGGTGAGGGTGCCGGGATCGGCGTGCCCGAGCACCAGGGCGGCCTGCCCGCGCACGAGATCGAGCAGAGTGGCGTCCTGTTGTTCGCGGTCCAGGCCGGCCAGCCGCCGGCCGAGCGGCGTGCCCGTCTCGCCGACCGAGCGGCGGGCCGAGGTGTGTCGGACGAGGCCGCGCAGCAGCGGCGGAACCGGGCCGCCGGTGAGCCGCCCGGCGCCGAGCAGGGCGGGCACGACGGTGGCCGCGCCGCCGGCCAGCGCGGCGTCGAACATCGCCAGCCCCCGCTCGGGCGGGATCGGGTCGACGCCGGCCCGCGACCACCGGGCCACCGCCGTCGTGTCGAGGGCGCCGGCCATGCCGCCCGCCGTGCCGTCCCACAGCCCCCACGCCATGGTGGTGGCGGGCAGGCCGATGGCGCGCCGATGCCGGGCCAGTCCGTCGAGGAAGGCGTTGGCGGCGGCGTAGTTCGCCTGGCCCGCGCTGCCGAAGACGGCGGCGATCGAGCCGAACAGCACGAACGCCTTTAGGTCGAGGTCCCTGGTGAGCTCGTGCAGGTGCCATGCCGGGTCGGCCTTGGGGCGCCAGACGGTGTCGACCCGTTCCGGCGTCAGCGCGGGGATGATGCCGTCGTCGAGCGAACCCGCCGCGTGCACCACCGCGGCGAGCCCCGTGCCGAGGTCGGCGATCAGGGCAGACAGCGCGTCGCGGTCGGCGACGTCGCAGGCCGTGACCCGCACCCGGGCGCCGAGCGTGGTCAGCTCCGCAGCCAGATCGGCGGCCCCGGGCGCGTCCGGTCCGCGGCGGCTCACCAGCACGAGGTCCCGCACGCCGTGGCCGGTGACCAGGTGCCGGCTGATCAGCGTGCCGAGCGTGCCGGTGGCCCCGGTGACCAGCACCGTGCCGCCTGCCGGCCAGGAAGAGCCGGCGTCGGCCGGAGGTGGCGCGGAGGCGAGCTGGGGGACGAGGATCTCGCCGGCCCGGATGGCCAACTGCGGTTCGCCGGTGGCGAGCGCGGCGGCGACCCCGGCCGCCGATCGGTCGTCGTCGTCCAGGTCCAGCAGCACGATCCGGTCGGGGAACTCACTCTGAGCGGTACGTACCAGGCCCCACACGGCTGCGTCGGCCACCGTGCCGGCCGTGTCGCCGAGCAGGCCACGAGTGACGACGACGAGCCGGGCATCGGTGAACCGCTCGCCGTCCACCCACTCCTGGATCAGCTTCAGCACCCGGGCGACGGCGTCGCGCGCCTCCTCGGCCGTTTCCGCACCGCCGGCCGACAGCACGTGGCTCTCGCCGGCGAGGGCGGTCAGATCCTGGTGACGGCGCGCGCCGGGAACGGTGAGTCCGCCACCGAGCACGGCGATGCCCAGGTCTGCGGCGGAAGGCGACGGGACCGGCAGCGGCCGCCACTCGACCTCGAAGACGGTGGCCAGTTCCGCCGGCGCGACCTCGGCCCAGGAGACGGTGCCGAGCGTGACCGACTCGACGACGGCGACCGGTGCGCCGGCCTGGTCGGTGACGCTCACCGTCCAGACGTCGTCGCCGGCCGGTGACACTCGCGCCCGCAGCCGGGTCGCCCCGCTCGCGAACACCGAGACCCCGGTCCACGAGAGCGGCAGCCGCAGGCCCGGCCCCTGGTCGGGGGCGTCCGCGAGGTGGGCATGCAGGATCGCGTCCAGCAGCAGCGGGTGCAGGGCGAAGCCGTCGCCGGTCACGCCCTCGGGAAGCCGCACGTCGACGTAGGTGTGGCCGTCGCGCTGGCGGACCGACCGCAGGACCGCAGCGATCGGTCCGGTCGGGAAGCCGTGCGCCGCCAGCCGTTCGTACACCGCCGGGACGTCGATGCTCTCGCCGCCCGGCTGGTCGGAGGGGACCGGCCGGGCGTCTCCGCCGAGCACGCCGGTGGCGTGGCAGGTCCACTCCGGGGTGTGCCGGCCGCGAGCGTAGATCGCCACCGGGGCGTGCCCGGACTCCTCGGGGCCGACCGTGACCTGAACGTCGATCGGCGCCCCCGCGGCCAGCGGCCGGTGCAGGGTCAGGTTCTCCACCCTGTTGAGGCCGGCCTGTTCCCCGGCGCTCAGCGCGAGCTCGACCAGCGTGGCGCCGGACAGCGCGACCGTCGACGCCGGGTCGTCGCCGAGCCAGGGCGCGCCGGCCGCCGACACGGAACCACTGAGCAGCACCGTTCCGCCAGCCGGTCGCAGTGCGGTGCCGAGGATCGGGTGGGTGGTCGGCGACGTCTCGATCCCGGCCGGGTCGGTGCTGCTCGACCAGTAGTACTCGTGCTGGAACGCGTAGGTGGGCAGGTCGACGTGCGCCGCCGGTCGTCCCAGGTGCCGGGCCCAGTCGACGGCGACGCCCGCGACGTGCAGGCGGGCGAGCGCCTCGACGAAGGTCCGCACCTCGTCGCGGTCCTTGCGGGCGGTGGGGATCGCCTCGGTCAGGCCGCTGAGAACGCCGTCGGGGCCGATCTCCACGGCGATGTCGACGTTCGCGGCGGCCATGTTGTCGGCGAAGCGAACGGCCTGCCGGACGTGCTCGACCCAGTAACCCGGATCGGTCGGATCACCATTCATGGCCAGCGCGATACTCGGCTGCCGATAGGTCAAACCCTCAGCCACCTGCCGGAACTCCGCCAGCATCGGCTCCATCAACGGCGAGTGGAACGCGTGACTGACCCGCAACCGGCGCGTCCGCACCCCGACCAACGCCGCCTCGACCCGGGCCACGCTGTCCTCTGCCCCGGAGACCACCACCGCCGACGGGCCGTTCACCGCCGCGATACCGACCTGCTCGTCGAGCAGCGGCAACACATCGGCCTCGGGGGCGGCGACCGCGAGCATCGCCCCACCCGCCGGCAACGCCTGCATCAACCCGGCCCGGGCGGCGATGAGCGTGCACGCGTCATCCAGAGACAACACACCCGCCACGTGAGCGGCGGCGATCTCCCCAATCGAATGACCGACCAGGACATCCGGCTCGACTCCGAGCGAGGTGAGCAGCCGATAGAGGGCCACCTCGAAGGCGAACAACGCCGGCTGCGCGTTACCGGTCTCGCGCAGCTCCTCCTCCGACGAACCCCACATCACCTCCCGCACATCGAGACGTTCCAGCACCTCGTCGAGAGCGTCGGCGAACACCGGGAACTCGGCGGCCAACTCACGGCCCATACCGAGTCGCTGACTACCCTGACCCGAGAACAGGAAGCCCAGCCGGCCGGTGGCCCCGACGCCGCTTCCACGCAGGGCTGCCGGGTTGTCGGCGCCGGCCGTCACCGCGTCCAGAGCGCGCTGGAGCTCGCCGAGATCGACGCCGAGCACCACCGCCCGATGTGCGAGCAGCGCACGGCCGCCGGCCAGCGCCGCGCCCACGTCGACCGGATCCGCCGCGGGATGCGCGGTGACCCAGGCCCGGAGCCGATCGGTCTGTCCGCGCAGGGCCGCCGGGCTGTGCGCCGAGATCACCCACGGCACGATCCGCGCGTGCCGTGGCGACACCGGGGCCGGGGCGGGTGGCGGCTCCTCCACGATGACGTGCGCGTTGGTTCCGCTGATGCCGAAAGACGAGATCCCAGCCCGGCGCGGACGCTCGCCGGTGGCCCACGGGCGGGCCTCGGTGAGCAGCTCGACGCCGCCGGCCGCCCACCGCACGTGCGGGCTCGGCTCATCGGCGTGCAGGGTGCGGGGGAGCTGGCCGTACCGCATCGCCTGGACCATCTTGATGATCCCGCCGACCCCCGCTGCGGCCTGGCTGTGGCCGATGTTCGACTTCAGCGAGCCGAGCCACACCGGGCGCTCGGCGGACCGGTCCCGGCCGTAGGTCGCGATCAGCGCCTCCGCCTCGATCGGATCGCCCAGGGTGGTGCCGGTGCCGTGCGCCTCGACCGCGTCCACGTCGGCGGCGGACAGGCCGGCGTTGGCCAGCGCCTGCCGGATCACCCGTTCCTGGGACGGGCCGTTCGGCGCGGTCAGGCCGTTGCTCGCGCCGTCCTGGTTGATCGCCGAACCACGGACCACCGCCAGGACCGGATGCCCGTTACGCTGGGCGTCGGAGAGCCGCTCGACCAGCAGCATGCCGGCGCCCTCGGCCCACGCGGTGCCGTCGGCGCCCGCCGCGAACGACCGGCAGCGGCCGTCCGGGGACAGGCCGCGCTGCCGGGAGAATTCGATGAACATGCCCGGCGTGGCCATCACAGTTGCCCCGCCCGCCAGCGCCAGGTCGCACTCGCCGGAGCGCAGCGCCTGAATCGCCGAGTGCAGCGCGACCAGCGACGACGAACACGCGGTGTCGACGGTGACGGCGGGACCCTCCAGGCCCAGCGCGTAGGCGACCCGGCCGGATGCGACGCTGACCGATCTTCCGGTGAGCGCGTAGCCCTCGCCGTCGCCGGACGCCTCGTGCAGGCGGGGGCCGTAGTCCTGCGCCATGACACCGGCGAACACCCCGGTACGGGTGCCGCGCAGGGTGGCCGGGTTCACCCCGGCCCGCTCGATCGCCTCCCACGAGGTCTCCAGCAGCAACCGCTGCTGCGGGTCCATGGCGAGCGCCTCCCGGGGGGAGATGCCAAAGAACGCCGGGTCGAACCGGGCCGCGTCGCGCAGGAACCCACCGTGTCGGGTGTAGGACGTGCCGCGATGCGCGGGATCGGGGTGGTAGAGACGGTCGAGGTTCCAGCCCCGGTCGGCGGGAAACTCGCCGATCGCGTCGACGGCGCCGGCGACCAGGTGCCACAGGTCGTCCGGCGAGGTGACGCCGCCGGGATAGCGGCAGGCCATGCCGACGACGGCGATCGGCTCGCCGGCGTGGCTTGCCGGCGCCACGCCGACCGGCTCGGCGCCGGTGTCCCGCAGATGCTCGGCGAGGCGCCGTAGGTCCGGGTGGTTGAACAGAGCGATCGGGGACAGCGACGTGCCGAGGCCGGCGTTGATGTGCGTGCACAGCTCGGCCGCGCCGATCGAGTCGAGCCCGAGGTCGCTGAACGGGCGGTCGGCGTCGACGCCGGCCGGGTCCGGGTAGCCGAGCACGACCGCGGCGGCGCCACGCAGGACGGCGAGGACGTCCCGCTGCCCGGTGACGGCGGCGACCGGGGCGGGCCGCGAGCCGAGCCAGTGGCGGGTGCGCTGGAAGGCGTACGTCGGCAGGGGCACCCGTCGTGCACCGGACCCGGCGAACAGCGCGGACCAGTCGACCTCGTGCCCGTGAACGTGCAGCCCGGCAACCGCGCGCAGCAGCGTCCGCGGTTCCGGCCGGCCCCCGCGCTGGGTGGACAGGAACATCGCCCCCGGGACGTTGCCCGGTCCCATGGCGGTCAGCACCGCGTCCGGTCCGACCTCGAGGAAGGTGGCGATGCCAGTGTCGGCAAGCGCGCTCAGGCCGGCGCCGAAGCGCACCGCCTCCCGCACGTGCCGCACCCAGTGCTCGGCCGAGCACAGCTGCCCGGCGTCCGCGTGCGCGCCGGTGAGGTTGGAGACGATCGGGATTTCCGGTGCGTGGTAGGTGAGGCCGCCCGCTACCTGCCGGAACTCCGCAAGCATCGGCTCCATCAGGGGCGAGTGGAACGCGTGGCTCACCCGCAGGCGCCGGGTCCGCCGCCCCCGGCTCGCGAAGTCCGCCGCGATCCGGGTGACGTCCGGGTCGGCCCCCGAGATCACCACGGCCCGCGGCCCGTTGATCGCCGCGATGCCCGCCTGTACGCCGTCCAGGGCCGCCAGCACCTCGTCCTCGCCGGCCTCCAGCGCGACCATCGCCCCACCCGCGGGCAGCGCGTCCATCAGCGCGCCCCGCGCCGACACGAGCGCGCAGGCGTCCGGCAGGGACAGCACGCCGGCGATGTGCGCCGCGGTGATCTCGCCGATCGAATGCCCGATCAGCGCCCCCGGCCGTACGCCCCAGTGCTCCAGCAGGCGGGTGAGCGCCACCTCGAAGGCGAACAGTGCGGGCTGGATGACCGCGGTCCGGTCGAGCGGTTCCGGGTCGTCGCCGAACATCACCGCCCGCAGCCTGGGGTCGAAGTGGCCGAGGACCTCGTCGAATGCGGCGGCGAAGACCGGGTACGTCGCGTGCAGCTCCCGTCCCATCCTGGGCCGCTGGCTGCCCTGTCCGGAGTAGACGAACGCCACCCGCGCCGCCGGGTCCGTGCCCGTCCGGCCGGCGACGACCTCGGTGACCGGCTCGCCGCGGGCGAATCGGGCGAGATTGCCGGCGGGGTTGTCGCCGAGCACGACCGCGCGGTGTTCGAACGTCTGCCGGGTCGTCGCGGCCGAGAAGGCGGCGTCGGCCAGGTCGGCCGGGTCCAGGCGGGCCAGGTGGTCGCCGAGCCGGGCGGCCTGGGCCCGCAGGGCCTTCTCGCCGCGCCCGGAGACCAGCGTCGGCAGGGGACCGGTGACGCCCGTCGGCCGGGGCGCGGGGTCGTCGGTGAGGGGACCGGAAGCGAGGACGACGTGGCAGTTGGCGCCGCCGACACCGAACGAGCTGACGCCCGCGGCCAGCGGGCCGGTGCTGGTCAGCGGCGTGCGTTCGCTGTTGACGCGGACGTTGAGCTCGTCGAACGGGATCGACGGGTTCGGCGTCCGGTAGTTCAGGCTGGCGGGCAGCTCGCGGTGTTCCAGGGCCAGCGCTGCCTTGAGCAGGCCGACGATGCCGGCGGCACCCTCCAGGTGACCCACGTTGGTCTTGGCCGAGCCGACCGGCAGCGGCGTGGTCCGTCCGGCACCCACGGCGTCGCCGAGCGCGTGCGCCTCGACCGGGTCACCGACGCGGGTGCCGGTCCCGTGCAGCTCGACGAACGCGAGGTCGGCCGGGGCGATCCCGGCCCGCCGGTGGGCCAGTTGGATGACGTCGGCCTGGGCCTGCCGGTCCGGGACGGTGAGGCCGCTGCCGGCGCCGTCGTTGTTGACCGCGCTGCCGAGGATCACGCAGCGGATCCGGTCGCCGTCGGCCCTGGCCCGCGCCAGCGGCTTGAGGACGATCATTCCGCCGCCCTCGCCCCGCACGTAGCCGTTCGCCCGGGCGTCGAAGGTGAAGCACCGTCCGTCGGGCGACAGCGCACCGAACCGGTCGGCGGTGACGGTGCTGTCCGGTACGAGGTTGAGGTTGACGCCGCCGACCACGGCCAGCTCGGACTCGCCCGACCGCAGGCTCTGGCAGGCCAGGTGGACGGCGGTGAGCGAGGACGACTGGGCGGAGTCGACGGTCAGGCTGGGACCGCGCAGACCCAGCACGTAGGAGACCCGGTTGGCCAGTAGGGAACGGCCCAGCCCGGTGAGGGTGTGCCGGTTCACCGAGCCACCGACCAGACTCGCGTAGTCGCCGTTCATGACACCGACGAAGACGGCGGCGGCGGTGTCCCGCAGCCGGGACGCGACGATGCCGGCGTCCTCGAGCGCCTCCCAGCACAGTTCCAGCACGAGCCGCTGCTGCGGGTCCATCATGGCGGCTTCGTCGGGGGCGATGTTGAAGAACTCGGCGTCGAAATCGGCTACGGCATCGAGGAATCCGCCGCGCCCGGCACCACCGGTGCCGGGCGCGGCCAATTCCCGCCGATCGTCCGGAGGAGCCGTGATCGCGTCCACGCCGTCGCGCAGCAACCGCCAGAACGCCTTGGGGGTAGGCGCCTGGGGGAGGCGGCAGGACATACCCACGATCGCGACAGCGTCATCGAACACCATTGGCTCTATCCAGATCCGGCACCGGGGTGCCCGTCGGCGGGGGACTGTTCGGTCGGCGTCAGCTGACGGTGTCGAACCTGCCGAAGCCGGTGCCGACCGTGACCGGCTCGGCGAACAGGCTCTCCGGGTTGTCGCGGTCGAACTCGCCGGTGTGGACCCAGGCCGCGAGCGTCCCGTCCGGGCGCAGCGTCAGCAGGTCCGGCTTGCCGTCGAGGTCGACGTCGGTGTGGGTCAGGAACTTCATGTCCTGCCAACCGCGGGCGACCACGTACCAGTTGCCGCGCTCCGGCTCGACGTGCTCCGAGCCGGTCGGCACCGGGAACTCGAACAGCGCGATGTCGCCGTTGGCCCGGCGGACCAGCAGGTCGAGGTTGCCGGTGCCGGTGAAGTCGGCCATCGCGAACGGGAAGTCGGCCGGGTCGATCGTGGTCAGCGGCAAGGGCTCCCGGTCGTACGTGTCGTCTGCGACGACCCCGTTGTTGAGGTGCGGGAAGCTGTCGAAGTTGCCGCCGCCGAGACCGCGGGAGTAGATGTCGTCGTTGCCGGTGCCGGTGATGTCGGCGAAGCCGAACGTCGACCAGTAGCGGTCGTCGTCGCGCTTGCCCGAGATGCGCATCGGCTCGCCGAGCGGGCCGATCTCGCCAGGCCCGCCGAGGTTGGGGAACCAGAAGAAGCCGAATTGGCCGTTCTCGCCGGTGTTGATCTGGCGGAGCTCGCCGTTGATCACGACCTCTTTGACGTTGAACGCGCACACCTCGGCCTGCCCGTCGCCGGAGACGTCGCAGGCCCGGATGAAGCAGAACCGCTTACGCGTGAAGTCGTCCGCGATCTTGACCGGGTCCTCGTAGGTCGAGGTGCCGTTGAGCTTGCCGCTGTGCGGGTAGACGAGCAACTCGCCGGTGTCCGGGTCGCGAACGAGCAGGTCCAGCTTGCCGTCGCCGCGGAAGGAACGGCAGGAGCCGTTCATGAATTCGAAACCCACGTGCGTTTTCTCCGTTCTGAGGGATCGGGTCACAGATCGGGCAGCCAGCTGCCGTGGAAGCCGTACGGGACGCGCTGCGGCAGGTGGATGGTGGCGACGGGGGCGGCCGTCATGTCGTCGACGTCGACGATGATCAGGTCACTGGTGTCGGTGGCGGCGTCGTACACGTAGGTCATCAGCCACCCGGCGCCGCCGGCCCGGTCGTCGGCGGGGGCGAACGCGGCCTCGCTGGGAATGCGGCCGGGGGCGAGCCTGTGCCGCGCGACCGCGCCGGTGCCGGTGTCGTAGCGCAGCAGCGCCCCGTCGACCGGGTCGTGGCGCGGATGCGAGGCCGCCACGACCGTGTGCACGAAACCGGATTCGAGGCCGGACAGCCGATCGTCGATGCGGGGGAACTCGGTGTTGCGGTCGTCCAGCTGCTCCTCGGCGACCTTCCCGGCGCCGAGGTCGATCGTCCACCGCCACAGGTTGGACTCGGGGTAGGCCTCGCCGCTGCCGGAGCGCCAGAGGTAGGGGTAGCGCACGACGTAGAGCACGATGTCGTTGCCGTCGTCGTACGCGCAGGCGACGTGGAACACGTAGCAGGGCTCCACCTCGAACCAGTGGACCGCCCCGTGCGGGTCGTCGCGCCGCAGCACCCCGACGCGGGCCGGGTAGGCGGGGTTCCACCGGTACGGGAAGGCCTCGCCGCGCATGGCCAGCTTCATGTCGAATACGACCGGCAGATCCAGGAACACCACGTGCCGCTGGGTCAGGGCGAAGTCGTGCATCATCGTCGGGCCGACCCCGTCCACGACCCGGCTGACCACCAGGTTCCCGGCGGCGTCGGCCCGGTGATAGGTCAGGAACGGGGGCGTGAGCATGCCGTACCCGAAGAAGTGCAGCTCGCCGGTGAGCGGGCACGTCTTCGGATGCGCGGTCATCGGCGTGGTCAGCAGGCCGCCGAAGTCGTACGCGCCGACGGTGTCCAGCTCCGGGGTGAGCAGGTAGGGAAGGCTTGACTCGGCCAGCGCCAGGAGGTTCCCGGCGTGTCGGACGATGTGGGTGTTGACCGTCCCGGCGGTGAGGTCGCGGTTGCCGAACTGGTCGAACAGCTGGGCGCCGTCGGTGAGGGCGGTGGTGCGTACCCACCGGTTGCGGTAGGCGGTGGCGCGCCCGCCTTCCAGCCGTACTCCGTGCACCATGCCGCTGCCGAGGAACCAGTGCGCGGACGCCGCCTCGTGCGGGTTCGGGCCGTTGCGCAGGTACCAGCCGGTCAGTTCCTTCGGGATGGCGCCCGTGACGGTCAGATCGGTGGCGGTGAGCTCGTGCGTGACCGGGGCGTAGTTGCCCGCGAGATGTGGAACTCCGGTGGACAAGAGCTCGTTCCCTTCGACGGAAACCGGCGGCACCGTCGACTATCTGGCGAGCCTCGAGCTGAGGTAACCCCTAGGTCGCCCCTGAGAATCGCCCCAGCGACGGAAATGCCCGGTCCGGTCCGGCTAACGTCCCGGTACCGACGAGGGGGAGACGATGCCGCAGTACGCCATGACGATCGGCGGCGCCCGGGTGACCGGCACGGCGACGTTTGAGGTGGTCAACCCGGCCACCGGCCGGCCGCACGCCGAGGCACCCGATTGCGACGAGGGACAGCTGGACGACGCTTTCACGGCGGCGCACGAGGCGTACAAGTCGTGGCGCCGTAACGAGCGCGCCCGCCGTCGGGCTCTGCACGCCGCGGCCGACCTGCTGACCCGGCGGACCGGTCAGTTGGCCCCGGTGCTCACCGCCGAACAGGGCAAACCCCTCAAGGACGCCGCGTACGAGATCGGCGGCGCCGCCTGGTGGCTGCGGTACGCGGCCGACCTGCCGATCCCGCACGAGGTCCTGCGGGACGACCCGGCGGCCCACGTCGAGGTGGTCCGCCGCCCGATGGGGGTGGTCGCCGCGATCACCCCGTGGAACTTCCCGCTGATGCTGGCCTGCTGGAAGATCGGCCCGGCGCTGCTGGCGGGCAACACGATGGTGCTCAAGCCCTCCCCCTGGACGCCGCTGACCACCCTGGCGTTCGGCGAGCTGATGCGCGAGGTGCTCCCGCCCGGGGTGCTCAACGTGGTGAGCGGCCTCGATCCGCTGGGTGCGTCGATGACCGCCCACCCGGTGCCCCGCAAGATCAGCTTCACCGGCAGCGTGGCGACCGGCACGAAGGTCGCGGTGGCCGCGGCCCGCGACCTGAAACGGGTGACCCTCGAGCTGGGCGGCAACGACCCCGCTATCGTCCTCGACGACGCCGATCCACACGCCGTCGCCCCGCAGCTGTTCAGGTACGCCTTCGAGAACAACGGCCAGCTCTGTTCCGCGATAAAGCGGGTGTACGTGCCCGAGCGGCTGCACGACGACCTCGTCGGCGCCATGGCCAAACTGGCCGCCGAGGCCCGGGTCGGCAATGGCTTCGAGGCGAGCGTTCAGTTCGGGCCCGTCAACAACCGACCACAGCTTGAACGGATCATCGACCTGGTGGCCGACGCGCGGGGCCGGGGCGCCCACATCGCCGCCGGCGGCGAGCCGGGCGTCGGACCCGGCTACTTCTACCGGCCGACCATCGTGACCGGCGTCGGCGACGACGCCCGGGTGGTCGCCGAGGAGCAGTTCGGCCCGGTACTGCCGATCCTGCCGTACCGGTCGGTCGAGGAGGCGGTCCACCGGGCCAACGACACCCACTTCGGTCTGGACGGGTCCGTCTGGGGCGGCAACACCGAGCGTGCGGCCGAGGTGGCCGAGGGCCTGGAGTGCGGCACCACCTGGATCAACACTCATTTCGAGGTGCATCCGGGCCGGCCGTTCGGCGGTCACAAGTCCAGTGGGATCGGCGTCGAGAACGGCCGGCTGGGGCTCGAGGCCTTTACCGAGGTGCAGGTGCGGCATTCACCGTTACCGCGGTGAGCACCAGCCCGTCCTTCACCAGCCAGCGCCCCGTGAACCCGGACACCGGGCCGGTCACCAGCAGACGGGCCCGGAAGACGGCGGCCGCGGGGTCGAACGTCAGCTCGGCCTCGTCGAAGCCGAGCATCCGCCGGGCGAGCGGGAACCACGCCTTGTAGACCGACTCCTTGGCGCTGAACAGCAACCGGTCCCAGCAGACCGACGAATCCTGGACGGCGAGCGCGGCCAGACGCGGCCGTTCGGCGGGCACCGTGACAGCTTCCAGGACACCCTCCGGCAGCGGGGCGTGTGTCTCGGCGTCGATGCCGAGGCTGGCGAGGTGACCGGCGTCGGCGACGGCCGCGCCGCGATAGCCTGCGCAGTGGGTGATGCTGCCGACGACGCCGGCAGGCCAGACCGGCTCTCGCCGTTCGCCGCGGAGGATCGGGCCGGGTGGGACGCCGAGCTGGGCCAGGGCCTCACGCGCGCACCAGCGGGCGGTGACGAACTCGCGCCGGCGGGACTCGACCGCCTGCGCAGCCGCGGACTCCTCGCCCGGGTAGACGGGCTCGTCGTCGAGATCGCGGAACGCCTCGGCGACGCGGACGCCTGCCGGGAGCAACTCCTCGATCATCGGGCGGCGATCGGGGTGTGCCGGACGGCGCGCATGGGGGCGGGATCGTCGCCGCGTCGCGGCTTCCACTCGCGCGGGTAACCGAGCGAGACCTCCTCGAACCGTACGCCGTCGTAGTGGGCCGTCCGCGGTATGTGCAGATGGCCGTAGACGGCCAACTCCGCGCGGAATCGGACGTGCCAGTCGGCGGTCAGTTCGGTGCCGCACCACTGCGCGAATTCCGGGTACCGCAGCATGTCGGTGGGCTGTCGCACGAGGGGCCAGTGGCTGACGAGCACGGTGCGCAGGGCCGGGTCGACGGCGGCGAGGCGCCGTTCGGTTTCGGTCACGCGCGCCTGGCACCAGGCTTCGCGACTGGGGTACGGGTCGGGGTGCAGCAGCATCTCGTCGGTGCACACCACGCCAGTGTCGTACGCGTAGCGCAGCGACTCGTCCTTCGTCCGGGTACCGGGCGCCCGGAACGTGTAGTCGTAGAGCAGGAAGAGCGGGGCGATCACCAGCGGGCCATCGGGGTCGGGCCAGACCGCGTACTCATCCTCCGGGGTCAGCACGCCCAGCTCCCGGCACGCCCGGACCAGCTCCCGGTAGCGCCGTTCGCCGCGGAGCTGCACCGGGTCCTGCGGGTGGGCCCACAGTTCGTGGTTGCCGGGTGCCCAGATCACCTTGGCGAACCGCTCGCTGAGCCGCGCCAGTGCGCCGGTGACCTCGTCGAACTTCTCCGCGACGTCGCCCGCGACCAGGAGCCAGTCGTCGTCGGACTCCGGCCGCAGCGTGTCGGCGACCTGGCGGTTCTCCCGGTACGACACGTGCAGGTCACTGACCGCGTACAGGGTCCTTCGCATTAATCGAACGGTAGTGATCAGACGCGCGGTCGGCCACCCCTAGCAACACAGGGGTCGGTCGGCGGTGAGCCCCACCTGTGTCCCGGCAGGACATTTCCGGGGCGCCGCTGCCAGCAATGAGCTTCTTCACCGTGGCGGCAACCGACGATGGGTGTTCGTTCGGTTCGTCGTGGCCGCGCTACGCTCCCCGCTTGCCGAGGCCCTGTTCGATGGCTTCGATGAGGCGGGGACGTAGTTCGGCGGTGCTCACGATGGCGTCCACCGAGCCGACCTCGACCGCCCGTTGGATGCTGTGTACACGGTCGAACTCCGCGGCCACCTCGCCGAGCTTCTCGGCGCGCACCGATGAGTGGACCTCGGCGAGACGCATGCTGAGGGCAGCCCGTTCGGCACCGGACGCGGCTGCCACCCGGGTCTCGAGTTCGGCGACGCGCGGGTCGTTGGCGGTGCGGTTGTTGACGTCACCGGAGAACACCACCGCGGCGGCGGGGGCGCCGCCGAGGACGGAGGCGAACGAACCTTCCAGCGCCAGGACGGTCATGTTCGGGTTGAGGGCCTTGGAGAAGACCACGAATGCGCCGCCGTGGTAGCGGGAGATCACGGTGAAGATGATCGGGCCCCTGAAGTTGACGATGGCCCGGCCGATCTCGGCGCCGTACTCCAACTGGAGGTTGCGCATGGATTCCGGTGAACCGTCGAAGCCGGACAGGTTGGCCAGTACCACCAGCGGTCGGTTGCCGGAAGCGGCGTTGATCGCTCGCGCCGTCTTGGCCGACGAGCGCGGGAAGAGGGTGCCCGCGGTGTAGGTGTCGGGACCGTCGGTGGGCGGGAAGCCGCGCCGGGTGACCGGCCGGGACTCGATGCCGATCAGACAGACCGGGCGACCGCCGAGGTGCACGTCCTGGACCGCGGCGGTGTCGGCGTCGGCCATGTCGGCCCACCGCTCCAGGACGGGGTGGTCCTGGTCGGAGACAGCACGCATGACCGTACGAATGTCGAAGGCCTTTTTGCGGTCCGGGTTGTGTCTTGCCGAGAAGATCCCGCCGACGGTGGTGAAGTCACTACCGGCGATGGTGTGCGGGTAGCCGGAGATGTCCCGGTCGGCGGGGTCGGTGGTGAGCGCGGGACGGGGTTGGGACTCACCCGGCGCCACGTAGGTGTGGTCATAGTGGATCATGAGTACGTCCCGGGCGGCTGGCAGGCTGGGCGCCCAATACTGCGCCTGGCCGTTAGGGCCCATCACCCGGTCGTAGCCGCCGATGCCGAAGTTGTCCTCGGCCGACACGCCACCGGCGAAGTCGAGCGACTGCTTGCCGGTGAGGACCATCGCCGAGTCGGGTGTCATGACCAGGATGCCCTTGGTGTGCATGAGCATCGTGGCCTCGGCGTTCCAGTACGGCTGCGCGCCCACGTTGATGCCCGCGACCACGATGTTGATCTCGCCGCCGGCCTGGGTGAACTCGACGATCCGCTTGAGCGCGGCCGCGACCCAGTCCATGTTCTCGGTGCCCGAGGACATCGAGATCCGCGCGCCGGCGGAGAGAGTGAACCACTCCAGCGGCACGGCCAGAGCGGACGCCAGGTCGAGTGCGGCGATGACCCGGGCACACTCCGGCTCGGAGAGGGCACCGAGCGACTTGGTCGGGTCGCCGAGCAGCACAACCCGTCTGATGCCCTGCGGGTAGCGGTCGGTCGGCGTGGTGACGACACCGGCGACGATGGCCGCCGAGTTCCGGCCCTTCGGCCGGTCGACCGGCTCCAGAGCCCCGGCGGAGTTGAGGTCGTACTCGACGAAACTGCCCAGAAGGTCGGTCAGCTCGTACGGGTAGACAGTCCCGCGCCGTGCCGCCCGCAGCACCTTCTGCCGGTAGTCGTCCAGCGGCTGCACCAGCTCGGTGGACGGCTCGCCCACGTGCAGGCGCGCGCCGTTGCCCGGCTCCAGGGTGATCGTCACCGCCACCTCGGTCAGCTCCCCGCTGGATCGCCGCTGACGAGCGATGAACTGCACCTCTTCCAGGCCGGCCCCGGAGGCGGTCGGCAGGATCCGTTGCACCAGCGCGTTCAGCTCGTCCAGTGACAACTCGGTGACCGGCCAGACGTACATCATGATCCGGTTGGTGTCGAACCTCTTGTTCTGCGGGCGCTGCGCCTGGATGGTGCGGATCGCGTCCAGGGCCAGCGTGAGGGCCTGCTCGAGGGCCGGCAGCGCCAGCAGGCGGCCGCCGGTCTCCCGCAGCGCGGTCAAGTCCCGGACCTGGCACATTGCGATGAGCCGCTCGTCAGCCGGATTGTTTCTGGCCACCGCCTTGAAGAGGTACATCTCCTCGTCGACGGAGGGCAGCCGAGTCAACTGGAACTGGCGGAGCCGCTTCAGTTGCAGGCGCTTGGCGATCTGGGGATGCAGACCCCGGATCAGACGGTCCTCGGTGAAATGTCCCGACTCATCCGCGCGGAACGTGAAGTGATGGTGCATCACCGCGCCGTGGGTGCCGGCCACGGTCACGGTCACGCGGTGCACACCGATGTGCGGAGGATGCTCGGCAAGCAGTTCGCCGAATCGTGCTGCCATCACGTCGATGGCGGGCTGGTCCTCCCACGCGACGTACAGGTCTGCGACCAGTTCTTCGCCGGTTGTCCCGGTGGCGAGCTTGTTCAGCCTGCCGAGGGCGGAGGGAAGACCTGTCATGTCCGTGGCACCCGCCGCCACGCGTGTCGTGCCGTGCTCTGCCGTGATGAATTCGTCCTGCACTGTCACCGCGGTCAGGCCGCGGTTGCCGTAGTAGCGGCGGGTGAGCACTTCCAGCAACGGCGCATGATCATGGAGGCCTGGACGCCGGATCCGTTCGCCGATGATCCTCACCAGGGGCTGCAGGCAGCGGACCATCCGCTCGATGTGGTCGGCGCGGTCGGGAGCATCGGGATGCCGATCGAGGTAACGCAGGCCAGCCCGGACCTCGGCATAACTCTTCGCTCGGGTACGCCGGAGCAGCGGCTGCGCGTACCACCGGAACACGATGCCCCGGGCCAGGTCGGACAGGGATACGAATCGTACCTGGGTGGCTTCGATCAGGTGCCCCAGCGCGATGGCGGCACGGCCGGCGAGCGGCTCCCGGGGCGGATTCGCGGTGATCCACAGGCCCAGGATCTCCGCGACCATACCCGCGTTCGCGGCCGACTTCCGCATGGCAAGGAAGATCCGGAAGACCGCGTTCTCCAGTTCCGGCGTCCGGTCCAGATCGGTTACGCCATAGTGCGCGAGAACCCGTTCGAGCCGGGTCCGGAACGCGGGGGGAAGTCCGGCCCGGTCGGCGTCGAGGCTCCGCAGATAACTGTGGAAGTACTCGCGAGGGCTGTGCACCGCGTTGCCCGGCTCGGTCTTCCAGTCGTCGTCCGGCCTGTTGCGACTCAGTTCGGCCAGGTCGGCGAAGACCGTCAGCAGGTCCAGCTCGCCCTGCCGCGGATCGGTACGCGTGGCCAGATATACCTCGAGCTCGGCCGGGTCGACGTCGTAGCCGAGCAGCATGGCCCGCAGGTTCGCCAAGCTCTCTTCGGCGGACAGGTCGGCCTGCGACGAGGGCAGGTCGATCTCGGGGGCGTCGTCGGCCGGGGTCTCCTCGACATCATCGGCCAATGGCTCCAGGCGTATCAGCGGGGCGCCGGCCTCGACGTGGCTGCCGACCGCGACCGCGCATTCGCCTACCCGGGCCTTGAACGGCGCCCGCAGCACGTTCTCCATCTTCATGCTCTCCAGCACGAGGATGGGCGCGCCAGCCTCGACCTCGTCACCGACCGCGAGGGGGGTGGCGACGACGAGGGCGGGCGCGGGGGAGCGGACCACGCCGCCCTCGTCCCGGCTGACCCGGTGGGTGACGCCGTCGACCTCTATCGTGCGGATCGGCCCGTGGGTGGCGGTGACCAGGCGGAAGCGGTGGCCGTTGACGTACATCTGGCTGGTGTGGTCGTCGAACCGCTCGGTCACCACGTCGGCGTGCCCGTAGGAGGCGCCGGAGGAGATGTCGACCCCGAAGCGTTCGCGGCCCAGCCGGGAGACCTGCACCCGGTACCGGACGCCGCGCAGCTTCAGGTCGAGCGCGCGGCCGATGTCGTGCCGCACCTCAGGACGGCCGCCGTGCGCGGTGGCGAGCAGCCGCTGCTGGCTGACCTCCTCCTCATCCAGATAGGCCCCAATGCCGGCGGCGGCCAGGGCGATCGCCGAGTGCCGGTGGCTGATCAGGCGGCCCTCGGCGCGGACCCGGTCGATCCAGCCGGTGTCGGCGGAGCCGTCGACGACCTCGGGCTGGTCGAGCAGATCGAGCACGAAGCTCTTGTTGGTGGAGCCGCCCTCGATGATGACCGTGGTCTCGGCCATCGCCCGACGGAGCCGCCCGAGGGCCTCCTCGCGGTTGCGGCCGTACGCAATGATCTTGGCGATCATCGAGTCGAACGCGGCCGGGATGCTGTCGCCCTCGCTGACTCCGGTGTCCACCCGGATGCCCGGGCCGGCCGGCAGCGCGAGCCGGGCGATGCGGCCTGGGGACGGAGCGAAGTCACGATCCGGGTCCTCAGCGTTCAGCCGAGCCTCGACCGCGTGCCCCTGCTCGACGGGCTGCGCACCTTCGAGGCGGCCGCCGCCGGCCACGTACAGCTGGAGTTTGACCAGGTCGGTGCCGGTGGTGATCTCGGTGATCGGGTGCTCGACCTGGAGTCGCGTATTCACCTCGAGGAACGCGAACAGCTTCTCGCCCGGCTGGAAGAGGAACTCGACGGTTCCCGCGCTCCGATAGCCGACCGCGAGCGCCAGCCGGACCGCGGCCGCCTTCACCTCAGCGGCCTGCTCGGGTGCCATCACGACCGAGGACGACTCCTCGATGATCTTCTGGTTGCGCCGCTGTACCGAACAGTCCCGGACACCGAGCGCCCAGGCGCCGCCTTGGCCGTCGGCAATTATCTGCACCTCGACGTGGCGCGCGCCGGTCACCAGGCGCTCAAGGAAGACCACACCGGAGCCGAACGCCCGCAGCGCCTCCTGGCTGGTCCGCTCGTACGCCTCGGTCAGATCCGACGCCGAGTCGACCCGCCGGATGCCACGCCCACCGCCACCGGCGGTCGCCTTCAGCATCAGCGGATAGCCGATCTCGTCACCGGCCCGCAGCGCGTCCTGGAGGGTGGCCACCTCGCCGCGACTCCACGCAGCGACCGGAACCCCAACCTTCTCGGCGATCAGCTTCGAGCCGATCTTGTCACCGAGCTTGCGCATGGCCTCCGCGCTCGGGCCCACGAAGGTGATCCCGATTCGGTCGCACAACTCCGCGAACGCCGGGTCCTCGGCGACGAAACCCCAGCCCACCCAGGCCGCGTCCGCGCCCGTCTTGACGAGCGCGCGCTCCAGTAAGTCATGGTTGAGATAGGGCCGCGCGGCGGCCGGACCGAGCGGATGGGCCAGATCCGCCTCACGGACGAAGGTCGAGGTTCGGTCCTCGTCGGTGTAGAACGCGACCGTCTCGATCGGGGTCCCGGTCTCTGCGGAGAGCTCCCGCACGGCGTGGATGAGCCGCATGGCAGGTTCTCCACGGTTGATGATCGCGATACGCCTGAACATCGGTCGTCCTCTCCTTGCCTGACCCCCAGAAGACGATCGCGTGTGACATCGCACATGGATCGTGGTGCAGGCTTTGACGAAAGTAGCGTGCGAACGGGAAGCAGGGGGTACCCCTGCTTCCCGTTCCAGGGGGGCGCGAGCTGCCGCTCTAGGTCTGATCAGAATCGGTCGCTGCGGTGACCCGGCGGGGAGCGCCCTGGACGCTGATCTCAGCGGCCCGGCGCACCGACGGGTTCATCCGGCCCGGCAAGCCGAAGCCAACCAGGGCCGACACGGTCAGTCGAGGCGGTTGCTTGCATACGCCAGTCGCGGAGAGGGCTCGGCCGCGATCCCACCGGCTGTCCTGGACTCGGGGTGGCGAAGTGAGCGCGGTCCGGGCGGCGGCGATGTCGACGGGCGCCTTCGGGACCCCGATCTACAGGCCCGCGGCGCGGGTGCTGCCGCCGCTCGTCAGCGGCGGCCGGTGCTCGGGTGACGTGCCGCCATAGGTGAACAGATCGACGCTGATCAGGGCTGGGTGGATGGGACTTCGCTGCCCGCGGGCTGATCGTGCGGGCCACCGGGGGCATGGGGGATCGCTCGGCGGTCACGTCCCGGGATCGGCCGGGGCGGAGGTGGCGCCGTCGAGGCGCGGACGACGAGCTCGACCGGTTGGTCGGCCGCCGGTGGAAGCTCGACGTCCGGCTTCTCGATGACCTGTACCAGCAGCGCGAGGCCCTGCCGCGCGACCTCGTCGAACGGCTGCCGCACGGTGGTGAGCGGGGGAGTGACGTAGGCGGCGATCGGGATGTCGTCGAACCCGACGACGCTGATGTCCTCGGGCACCCGGCGCCCGGCCTCGAGCTGCGCGCGGATGAAACCGATCGCCATGTCGTCGTTCGCGGCGAACACCGCGGTCACGGTGCCGTCGCCGGCCAGTTCCCGGGCTGCCGCGTAGCCGGACGCGGCCGACCAGTCGCCCTCGACGACCGGCGGTTCGTCCGCGCCGTGAGCGCGGAGCGCCTCGCGCCAGCCGGCGAGACGGTCCCGTGCCGAATACCACCGCTGCGGGCCGGCCAGGTGATGGACGGTCGCGTGCCCCAACTCCAGTAGGTGCTCGGTCGCGGCCCGCGCGAGCCGGCCCGCGCCGACCCTGGCGGTCACCACCTGCGGCGCGGTGAAGGTGGGCGGCGCACCGAGGACCAGGACCGGCACGTCCACGCTGATGAGGCCGACGCCCTCGTCGATCGGCTCGGAGATGACGAGGCCGTCCACGCCCTGGTCCAGCAGCGACGCCAGGGCGCTCGCGATGCCGCCCGGGTCGCCCTCGATGGTGGTGGCCACCCGCAGCGTGTAGCCCACCTTCCGGACCGCCTCCTCGATGCCCATGAGCCACGACGCCGGCCCGTACAGGGCGCTGCCGAGCGTCACCACGCCGATCGACCGGGTCCGCCCGGAGGCCAGCGCGCGGGCCGCCTGGTTGCGCCGGTAGCCGAGCTCCGCGGCGGCGTCCAGGACCCGCCGGCGCGCGTCGGCCGAGACATACGGCTCGTCGTTGAGGACCCTGGACACCGTCTTCTGGGAGACGCCGGCCAGCCGCGCGACGTCCACGCTGCGTGGCGCCGGAGGGCTTCCACCCGGCCTCGCCAGTCGCGTCACGGCATCTCCCGTCGCCGGCCATAGTCCTGTATGATTGCGCAGTCATGTCTACGCAGTCAGACACTCACCGTTAAGAGCTCGCAACCCGCCCGTGACGATGGCGAAGCACGTTCCTTGCCGACACCCTAACCCCAGTTTCGAACCGAACAGTTCAGGCCGGGCCCGCCCGCCGACTTGGCCGAGGACCGCAGTGCTGTCCACGCCTTGAGCGTGTCACGCGGTCGGGTGCCGCAGAGGCGAACCGGTTCGCTATTCGATCGGTGCCGCACCACTCGGCCGGTGAGGCGGAATGCCTGAGCGCGATGCCTTTGCGCTCTGGAAGGGTCGTATTCCTCGGCGGCCGCTCGAAGCTTGCGAGGCGTCAGGAGCGGGAAGTAACCGTCTTGAAACCTTGACTTAACGCTCGATACGCCCTTTGATACAGGTCTATGTATCTGGCCGCAACCATCCTTCCCGGATGGTCGGCGACGCCGGCAGATCTGTCGAATCGATTCGAGTATCGGCCGTGAGGCCGTGCCCTGAACCGGTGTTGCGGAGCTGGCGGACGAGTCACAGGAGGGTTACCGTGCATCGTACGAACGTCCACTGGGGTGGCCGATTGTCGGCGTTGGCCAGAGGGCTGGCCGCGACCGTGGCGCTCGCCCTGCCCCTGACGCTGGGCGGCCTGACCCTGACGACCCCCGGGTCGGCCCTGGCCGCGCCGGTCGCGAAGCAGAGTGTCGCGGCCGCCGGTGTTGACGGTGTGGCGGCCGGCAACGCCGCGATCACCTCGGTCGACCTGGCCGGGACGTGGAACTTCACGCCTGCGGGTCGGGGGGCGACCACGATCACGGTACCCGGTGGCGGCTGGTACAAGCAGGGCTTCACCACCGTGAACGAGGCGGTGTACTCGCGCAGCATCACGGTTCCGGACTCGGGGCAGCCGCAGTCGACCTGGATCGAGTTCGGTGCCGTCAATCACCAGGCGACACTGTCGGTCGACGGCCGCGTGGTCGCCACCCAGACGACGGCGTTCACCCCGTCGAACTTCGACATCAGCGCATACGCGGCGCCCGGCACCACCCACACGATCACGGTGAACGTGAAGGGCCGCGGCGCGTTGAAGGCATCCAACGGCCGGTACCTGGTGCCCGACGCCGCCACGTGGTCCGAGGCGGTCCCGCAGGGGATCTTCGGGTCCGCGTTCCTGCGGGTGTACCCGGAGGTGTACGTCAGCGACACATTCGTGCGTACGTCGGTGGCGAACAAGACGCTGACCTACGACGTGACGGTGCGGAACACGTCGGGCAGTTCCCGGTCGGTGACGTTGACCGGGTCGCTGTCGTCCAAGAACGGAACGGCTTTCAGCTACCCGGATCTGCCCAGCCGTACGGTCACCGTGGCGGCCCGCTCGACCGCGACCGTGACCGTCGGGCCGGTCGCGTGGAACCTCGACAGCACCTCGTACTGGTGGCCCAACGTGCCGTACCGGTCGGGGTACCGGGCGCAGCTGCACGGGCTGACGGTGCATGCCGTCACCGACGACGGCCGGACGAGCGACGGCGAGTACCGGTTCGGGTTCCGGGAGGCCACCCAGAACGGTGACTACTACTACCTCAACGGCGTGCGCGTGAACTTCCGCGGCGACAACCTCCAGGGCGCCGACTATGACCGGATCAACAACGGTGGCAAGGGCGACGCGTACCACACCCTGCCCGGCTTCCTGCCCCCGTCGTCCGGCAACGGCGGCTGGCCGCAGGCGGTGGACAACTACCAGCGGCTGAACTACAACGTGGTGCGCATCCACCAGGAGCCCGGAAGCCCGTACATGTTGGATGTCGCCGACGAGATGGGCCTGATGATCATCGACGAGGTCGCGATTCGCGGCTCCCAATCCTCGCAGGAGTGGAAGGAGTCCGTCGGGCACGACAACATGGTCAACCACGCCCGTGCGCTGGTCCTGCGTGACCGCAACCACCCCGCGATCATCCGCTGGAGTCAGAACAACGAGCCGAACCAGAGCGGCCAGGATTCCGAACAGTTCGAGAAGGAGCTGTACGCGGCGATGAACGGCGCCGACGGCACCCGGCCGATCATCGCCGAGGTGGGCGTCGGCAACAATGTCAGTCTGTATCCCGGGATGACGTACGCCAACTTCGCGGTGATCCCGCACTACGTCGACGGCTTCGGCAGGTACGGGGAGGGCCTGGTCAGCGTGAACGGGCGGCCCGACGGCGAGGGCGAGTTCATCTGGCCGGCATGCAACAACAAGCAGGGCTTCGAGTGGTTCGCCACGGCAACCATGGCCAAGCGCGGCAAGGGCGCCACCGATCTGCGTCCGTACACGCTGCTGTCCGCCTGGGCCAGCGTGGTGCCGGGCGTGCGGTCCACCGACTTCACCCCGGAGGAGGGTGGTCACCCGATCTACGGCGTCGACAATCTGCCGGATCCGTGGAGCAACGCGCAGATCCAGCGGGTGCAGGCGGCGTTCAACCCGGTGGCCGCGGTCGATCTGCCG
>NZ_JBFAQS010000025.1:0-101375 GCF_040678875.1 Micromonospora sp. NPDC049274 | reverse complement strand
GAGGGGTAGCTCCTTCGGGGGTAGGAACACCCGCATCACCAGGGGGCGGTGACGGGGGTGTGAGCACCTCGTCCGGCGCTGCACAGTTCACGGGGAAAAGTCTCGGGCGGCGCCTGCGAGCGGGGCTTGCGGCACCGGGGGCGGCGGCCTGCGAGCGGGGGCTCGTGGCGCCGGGACCGTGTGTAACGACCGTCGGGCCGGGGTGATTCCCGGGGCCGGCCCGCCGGGGGATACCGGATCTAGCCGGAGCGCTCGGCGGGCCTGCGGTCGTTCGGGGATCTGCAACGACCCGACCGGGCCGGCCATTCCCACCCCCACGACGGGCGGCGGGCTGGCCGTGGTCCTGCGATCGTCAGGGTGTGTAACGACCCCCGGCCCGCCACGATTCCGCGCCACGGGTGCACCCGGTCACAGCTCAGACGCCCCATAGTCGGACAAAAGCCCCGCGCGGTGCATGTTCGGCGGCCTTCGTCGGGCGCTCACCGGGTGATCCACTCGGCTTCGGCGAAACCGGGCTGTCCGGGACGTACGGACACCCCGGTTTCAGTGAACGTGAGTCGATCACCCCGCCCCCCGCCGGACGCCGCACGATGGGCGGGCCGGAGCCCACGGCGGTCGGGGGTGCGGCGCAGGCCCTAGGGTGATCGGTGTGGCGACCCTTCTGCTTCTGCGACACGGCCGTACCACGGCGAACGCCGACGGCGGCCTGGCCGGTCGGCAGCCGGTCGAGCTGGACGACACCGGGCGTGCCCAGGCCACCGCGGTGGGCGAACGGCTGCGGGCGGTGCCGCTGGCCGCGGTCGTCACCAGCCCGCTGATCCGCTGCCGGCAGACCCTGGAGCTGGCGTTGCCGCAGGCCACGCCGGTCGTCGAGGACGGGCTGATCGAGTGCGACTACGGCAGCTGGGAGGGGCAGCCGCTGAAGAAGCTCGCCAAGGAGCCCCTCTGGCCGGTGGTTCAGCAGCACCCGAGCGCGGCGGTCTTCCCGCAGGGGGAGGCGATGGCGGCGATGGCGGCCCGTGCGGTGGCGGCGGTTCGCGCGTGGGACGCCCGGGTGAGCGCGGAGCACGGGTCCGAGGCGGTCTGGTTGGCGTGCAGCCACGGTGATGTGATCAAGGCCATCGTGGCGGACGCGCTCGGCGTACACCTGGATGCTTTTCAGCGGATCGTGGCCGACCCGGCGTCGGTGACGGCGATCCGGTTCACGCCGCTGCGACCGTTCCTGGTCCGGCTCAACGACACCGGCGGTGACCTCGCCGCGCTGGTCCCGGCGCCGCGCAAACGGCGGCGGCGGACGGCCCGGGCGGCCGACTCGGACGCCGCCGTCGGCGGCGGTGCGGGTGCGTCGCGGTGAGGCGTACCGGGACAACGCGCCGGGCCGCGGCGGCGTCGGCGAACGCCGGAAAGGCCGCCACGCCCGGGTGTGGCGCCCACTACACCGGGCGCGCCGCCCCTGCGGCGAATCGGGTCGGTGGGGTGCGCGACGCCCTGGCGGGCCGGATAGGGTCGTGGGTATGACCCACCAGGTGCACGCCTTCGAACCGCCGGAGCGGTTCGTCGCCGGGACTGTCGGGCCGCCGGGGGAGCGCACGTTCTTCCTGCAGGCCCGCGGCGGCGGCAGGCTGGTCAGCGTCGCGCTGGAGAAGGTCCAGGTCTCTCTGCTCGCCGAGAAGCTGGAGGAACTGCTCACCGAGGCGCAGCGTCGCTTCGGGGTCGACCTGCCCGAGCTGGCGCCGGTCATCGGCGACAACGAGCCGCTGGACACTCCTGTCGACGAGGAGTTCCGGGTCGGGACCCTCGGGCTGGCCTTCGACGTGGACACCGCGACCGTGGTGATCGAGGCGATCGCCGCCGGCGAGGTGGAGCCCGAGGTCGAGCTGGGCGACGAGGACGACGACGAGGCCGACGAGGACGAGGACGAGGAGCCCGACGAGGACCTGGACCGCCTGCGGGTCCGGCTCACCCCGCAGGCCACCCGCCAGTTCATCGAGCGGGCCCGGCGCGTCGTCAACGCGGGTCGGCCGCCGTGCCCCCTGTGCGGCCAGCCGCTGGATCCCGCCGGGCACCTGTGCCCGCGCCACAACGGTTACCACAGGTGACCTTGTCCGGCCTCGAACCTCTGCGCGACGGTGACGCCGCGCTGCGGCTGCTGCGCGACGGCACGCTCGACCTGGAGGGTCGGCTGGTCGACGCGTCGAACACCACCCTGCGGGGCATCCTGACCCTCGACGGCGTCACGGCCCGCTGTGTCTACAAGCCGGTGCGCGGGGAGCGCCCGCTGTGGGACTTCCCGGACGGCACCCTCGCCGGGCGGGAGGTGTCGGCGTTCCTGGTCTCCGCTGCCACCGGCTGGGGTCTGGTGCCGCCCACGGTGCTGCGCGACGGGCCGTTCGGTCCCGGCTCCTGCCAGCTCTGGATCGACGAGCCGGACGACGCCGAGCCGCTCGTCGGGTTCGTGCCGGCCGACGAGCTGCCGCCACGCTGGTTCCCCATCGCGGCGGCGCGGGACGACGACGGCGTCGCGTACGCCCTCGCGCACGCCGACGACCCCCGGCTGGCCCGCCTCGCGGTGCTCGACGCGGTGATCAACAACGCGGACCGCAAGGGCGGCCACGTGCTTGTCGGCGCGGACGACCGGATCTACGGCGTGGACCACGGGGTGAGCTTCCACGTCGAGAGCAAGCTGCGCACGGTGCTGTGGGGTTGGGCCGGTAAGCAGTTGCCGCCGGACGCCGTGGAGATGCTCGACGGGCTCGCCGGGGAGGTCGCCGGGGCGCTCGGGGACGAGCTGGCGGATCACCTGACGATCAGTGAGGTCGCCGAGTTGGCTGCCCGCATCGACGTCCTGCGGGAGACCGGTCGCTTCCCGCAGCCGCCGGAGGACTGGCCGGCGGTGCCCTGGCCGCCCATGTGAGCGCTGTCATCTTGATCACCCGTGGGGCGGCCCGGTGCCGCCTGAGGGCTGGTTAGGCTGAGGTCATGGAGTCTTGGGCGGGACACGAGGTGCCACGGCTGCCGGGCAGGGGCGAGCCGTTGGCGTTGTACGACTCGGCGCGGCAGGGTGTCCACCCGAGCGAGCCGGACGACGCGGGAAGCATGTACGTCTGCGGCATCACCCCGTACGACGCGACCCACCTCGGCCACGCCGCCACCATGATCACATTCGACCTGGTGCAGCGGATGTGGCGGGACGCCGGCCGTCCGGTGCGCTACGTGCAGAACGTCACCGACATCGACGACCCGCTGCTGGAGCGGGCCGCCCGCGACGGCGAGGACTGGGTGGTCCTGGCGATGCGGGAGACGGCGCTGTTCCGCGAGGACATGGAGGCGCTGCGGATCATCCCGCCGGAGCACTACGTGGGCGCCGTCGAGTCGATCCCGGACATCGCCGACAAGGTCGAGGTGCTGCTGAAGGACGGCGCCGCGTACCGGCTCGACGACGGCACCGGCGACGTCTACTTCGACATCTCCGCCACCGGCCGGTTCGGCTACGAGTCCAACCTGACCCGCGAGCAGATGCTGGAGATCTTCCCGGAGCGCGGCGGCGATCCGGACCGCGCCGGCAAGCGCGACCCGCTCGATCCGCTGCTGTGGCGGGGGGCCCGCGAGGGTGAGCCGTCCTGGCCGGGCGGGGAGCTGGGGCCGGGCCGACCGGGCTGGCACATCGAGTGCGCGGTCATCGCGTTGAACCTGCTCGGCGACCGGATCGACGTGCAGGGCGGCGGCAACGACCTGCTGTTTCCGCACCACGAGGCGTCCGCCGCGCACGCCGAGCGGTTGACCGGTCAGGCGCCGTTCGCCGAGCACTACGTACACGCCGGGATGATCGGCCTGGACGGCGAGAAGATGTCCAAGTCCCGCGGCAACCTGGTCTTCGTGTCCCGGCTGCGCGCCGACAAGGTCGACCCGATGGCGATCCGGCTGGCGTTGATCTCCGGGCACTACCGCGGTGACCGCACCTGGACCGGCGAGCTGCTCGTGGCCGCGCAGGAGCGCCTGGACCGCTGGCGGCGGGCCGCCGCCGCGCCCGCCGGGCCGTCCGGGGCCGAGCTGCTGGCCGGGGTACGCGAACGATTGGCCGACGACCTGGACACTCCGGGCGCCCTGGCCGTGGCGGACCGGTGGGCCGATGCGGCACTGTCAGGCGCTGCCGATGACGCTGGTGCCCCGGCGCTCTTCGCCCAGACGGTGGACGCCCTCCTGGGCGTCCGTCTCTAGCCCACCCGCTCCGCGGACGGCCGCACGCCGACCCGGGAGGTTGATCGACTCGGTTCCCGGGAAGTCGCGGCGTCCAACCGCGCGCGACGCACCGATTGCCCGGAAGCCGAGTCGATCAACGCGTCACGGAATGAACGCCACCTCGGGGAAGGCCCGGCTCGGGCCGCTCAGGAGGTGGCCGCCCCGGTGCCGCAGGTGCAGGTCGAAGAACGCCAGCGGGTACGCCTGCCCGATGCGGACCGCGCGGGCGGGGTCGAGATTGCCGATCAGGCCGACGAGTTCCTCGTCGCTCATCCCGATGACCCGTGCCAGTTGCGGAATCAGCCACTGGTTGTCGCCGTACGACGCGTGGATCGCTTCGGCGGCCTGGATGTTGAGCCGCCATCCGCGTAGGTGCGTGAAGAACTCGGCGACGGCGGGCTCCGCGGCCCGGGTGGACTCCGCCGTCATCAGCATGAACGGCCGGTACAGGTCGGCGGTGGGCATCGGCTGTGACACCATCGGGCCGTCCAGGCTCAGCCCCGCCCGGACACGTCGGTCGGTGCCCATGGTCAGGGCCGTCGCGGTGCCGCCCTTCGACCAGCCGAACATGCCGATCCGGCTCAGATCGAGGGCTGCGCCCAGCCCGGCCGGCAACGGCGTGCCGTCGACGTCGGGGTTGGCCCCGGCGGCCAGGTCGGCGATCTGGTCGAGGACGAATCGAACATCGCGGGTGTAGGTCCACGGCGTGGAGTCGAAGTCCTCCTCCTGGACGGTGACTCGGCCGTCGGGGAATTCGCTGAACCCGTCGTACGTGTGGTCCACCGTGACCACCACGTACCCGTGGCTGGCGAGTTCCTGCACCACGATTGTGGTGTCCGACCGGTGGCTGCCGGCGCCGTGCGAGTACAGCACCACCGGCAGCCGTCGGCCCGGGTGCCGCCGCAACACCGGCGCGCCCTCGTGCCCGGCGGTCAGTGGTGCCAGCACGGCGTCGGGGTCGAAGCCGGCGGAGCCCAGGAGCATGCGCATCGAGGCGGGGGTCATCCACGGGGCGCGTGGGTAGCGCCGCTCGTTGCGGGCGGGATACCAGACGCTGACCATCAGCTCCCGGAACCGCCCCGCTCCGGCCAGCGGTTCCGGCTGTGACCGGTCGACCAGGTGCAGCGGCACCGTGCCCACGGGGTACGGCCCGGTCGGCCGAGGCAGAGTGAGCCGGACCGGACCCGAATCGGCGGTGGCCGCCGTGGCGCGGCCGGCGATGCCGAGCGGTACGCCGACCCCCACCGCCAGCGCGGCTCCGACAAGGCCACGGCGCGTCATCCCCTGTGCACCACCAGGTTTCACGATTGGCATTGATCCTCCCCTGGGTTGCTCGACGGCGGAACCGAGCGTTCCGGCCATCGATATACTCGCAGTATATATACCGGGTGTATAGACGCAACGGTGGCGGCGCTCGTCGATGATGAAGACGTCAGGGCTCCGATGGTGGAGTCAGCGGGCCTGTCCGTGCCTGGGCGCGACGGACCCCCGTGCGGCACCGGATCCGGTCCGCGCACGTCGGCTGGCCGGCGGTCACTGGCCGTCGGCCGGCGCTGTCTCCGCTTGTTCGACCTGATGGATGAGTTGCTTGAGGTGGGCGACCTCATCGCGCAGCGCTGCCCTACCGGCAGCGGTGAGAGTCACCCAGGTGCGTGGGCGCTTGCCCTCGTAGCCCTTCTCGATCTGGACCAGTTCGGCCTTTTCCAGGACGGTCAGGTGCTGCCCGAGGTTGCCTGCGGTCAGCTGCAGGGTGGTGCGCAGGAAGCCGAACTCGACCTGGCGGGCTTGGTGAGCGATGGCCAGGATGCCCAGTCGGACGCGCTGGTGGACCACGTCGTCGAGACCGTTGGTGGGATGGTCGGTCATCGCCCCTGAACCTCGGTGGTCGGCTGGAGCAGGGCGAAGGCGGCACTGCCGAGCAGCAGCAGCGCCGCCGGGACGAGCAGGTGCGGCAGGAAGAACCACGGCGAGGTCGAGTGGATGACCTGGCCGCCCTGCACCATTACGATCGCCAGGTAAACGAGGCTGTACGCCAGCAGCGCCCAGTTGCGTTCGACCCGCGCGAGCACCAGCAGCGCCAGCGCGATGACCGCTGTGGGACTGGCCAGCCCGTTGATGAGCCACGCCGCCGGCCCAACCTCGATCTCGGCGGGGTCGGTGGAGAAGGGGTCGGCGGGGACGGGGATGAGCGGGTGGAACGTCAGCCAGACTGACACCGCCGCCATCAGAAGGGCCAACGCGACGCCGGCGACGACGTAGGGGCGGATCGGGGTGCCCACGCCACGCAGTCGGGACCGTCTCAGGTAGAAGCCTGCAATCGCCGCGTAGGCGAGCACCAGCGCGACCGTCCAGTACCCGAGCTGCGTCGGGTTGGGCCCGATGCAGGCCGTGTGCTGCGGGCTGGATCGGCAGGTGCCGAATACGTCGAGGTAGGGGGCGTACCGGTAGACGGGTATCGCGACCAGGGTGATCACTGCGAGGACGAGCAGCGGAAACCACGTGCCGCGCTGGGCGACACGGACCTGGCGGGTCAGGTCGCGCACGGCCGCCAACAGCTCGTGAGGCCCGTCCGCCTGGGGGACGGATTCGTGTGTCATGAAGTTAGCTTTGCATTACAGACCTATCCGCGCAAGAGAGCCTGACCGCAATTCACGGGCCGTGCCAACTGTGACCGCGCCGCCTACCGCGAACGCGAACCAGGTGAGACGCCTGTTCAACAGGCGGCCTGGCCACCGACTACGGTCGCCCGCAACCGCGTCGAGGCGCCGGATTGGCCACGCGCCACGCGCCCGACGGACATGATCGCCGAGCCGGAACCTAGCCCAGGACCAGGCCGGGGTCGGGATCGGCTTCCGGGGTGGGGGCAGGAATCTTGTACTCCTCGGTC
The DNA here is from genome assembly GCF_040678875.1 of Micromonospora sp. NPDC049274. Lineage (NCBI taxonomy): Bacteria > Bacillati > Actinomycetota > Actinomycetes > Micromonosporales > Micromonosporaceae > Micromonospora > Micromonospora sp. NPDC049274. Next base: position 94,249 of record NZ_JBFAQS010000025.1, on the reverse strand, counting down.
AGGGTGGTCATCGGGCCGGGCCAGGTCGCCTGGGCCACCTCGATGGGTTTGCGGTTCGCGTCGTACGCGACGTGCAGCAGGTGCAGCACCGGGGTGTCCGGCCGGATCTGGAGGGTCTCCGCCTCCTCCCGGCTGGGCTGGCGGGCGCTGATCGTGTCGGTCGCCGAGGCGTACCGCCTGCCGGTGGCCTCCTCGGCCTCCTGGTAGAGCGGTCGGCCGAACGCCTCGGCGCGCTCCAGCGAGGTGCCTGCGGTGTCGGCGGGCAGGAACCAGGAGGCGCCGACCTCGACGGGGGAGTCGTCGGTGCGGACGAGGTGGCGGCGGCAGAGCAGGTCGGTGCCGTCGGCGACGCCGAACGCGTCGGCGACCTCGGCCGGGGCGGGGGAGCGGCCGACCGAGACGAGCTGCTGGCGGTACCGGGCGGCCAGGTCGGTGTGGTAGCCGCGGAAACCGCCGTACCGGCCCCGGGAGAGCCGGTTGAGTCGGCGCCGGGTGCCCCGGACGTACGTACCGGAGCCGGGTTTGGTGATCAGGATGCCCTCGACCCGCAGCTGGTCGACGGCGCGCTGCACGGTCTGCTTGGCGACGCCGAACATCTCGGCGATGGCCGGGATGGACGGCAGTCGTTCGCCCGGTCCCCAGTCCCCGCGACGGACCTGGGCCTTGAGCTGAGCGGCGATCTGCCGGTGGGGGAACTCGGCCGCGCCGGGGTTGATCTGCACACCCGCCTCCTTGATCACATCTAGGTTCCTAGGATGCCCTAGAGGGTGTGACGCCGCCACCCCGGACACGCGAAAACGGGCCCTCGGACCACAAAAGGTCCGAGGGCCCGCGGCGAAACAGGGCTACCAGGAGCCGGCGGTGGGGCCGGCCGAGCCGCCCCGACGCCGGAGGTACTTCTCGAACTCCTGGGCGATCTCGTCACCGGTCAACGGGGTGATGCCCTCGTCGCCGACGCGTTCCTCCAGCTCACGGACGTACTCACCCAGCTCGGCGTCCTGCTCGGCGGCGCTGCGCACCCGCTGCTCCCACTCGGCGGACTCCTCGGCCAGGTCGGCCATCGGCACCGGGAGGTCGACGACCTCCTCGACCCGGTGCAGCAGCGCGAGGGTCGCCTTGGGGCAGGGCGGATTGTTGGCGTAGTGCGGCACGTGCACCCAGAACGACACGGCGTCGACCTCGGCGCGGGCGCAGGCGTCGTGCAGCACGCCGACGATGCCTGTCGGCCCGTCGTAGCGGGTCGGGGTGAGTTGGTAGCGCTCCGCGGCCTGCGCGTCGGAGGCGCTGCCGCTGATCGGCAACGGCCGGGTGTACGGCACGTCGGCCAGCAACGCGCCGAGCAGCACCACCCGTTCCACCTCCAGGCTGTGGCAGATCTCCAGCACCTGCTCGCAGAACGTCCGCCACCGCATGCTCGGCTCGATGCCCCGGATCAGCACCACGTCGCGCTCGGTGCCCTCGGGGCTCGCCACCATGAACCGGGTCGTCGGCCACTCCACCCGGCGGGTCTCCCCGTCGGCCATGGTGATGGTGGGCCGGCTGACCTGGAAGTCGTAGAAGTCCTCCGGATCCAGCTCGGCGATCTGCCGCGCGTTCCAGACCTGCTCCAGGTGCTCGACGGCCGCGGTGGACGCGTCGGCGGCGTCGTTCCAGCCCTCGAATGCGGCAATGGCCACGGGGGACCGCAGTACCGGCAGTCCGTCGAACTCGGTCACGCCGTCACCTCACCCTGCTCGTCGCGGCCGACACCGGGACCGCGCCCGGTCGTCGGGCCGTGGTGCACGGTGGCGTCCCTGTTGTCCTTCACGTCCGCCAGCCTACGTGCCGGGCAGGGATGCGGCCCGTCGGCCGCGCCGGTCCGCTCGGTCCACCACTGGGCATACGGCAGCGAACCGGACAGCGTGATCCGCCCGACACAATATGGGATCGGGCCCGGACGGCGCTCGGGTTCCGGCAGGACGGCACTAACCTGAACGGGTGCGGACTTCGTTGCTGGATGTGCTGGCCGATCGGATCCTCATCGCCGACGGGGCGATGGGCACGATGTTGCAGGCCGCTGACCTCACGCTCGACGACTTCGACGGCCTCGAAGGGTGCAACGAGATCCTCAACGTCACCCGTCCGGACGTGGTGCGGGGGGTGCACGACGCCTACCTGACCGCCGGCGCGGACTGCGTGGAGACCAACACCTTCGGCGCCAACCTCGCCAACCTCGCCGAGTACGACATCCCGCAGCGCATCCGGGAGTTGTCCGAGGCCGGCGCCCGGATCGCCAGGCAGGCCGCCGACGCGGCCAGCACCCCGCAGCGGCCCCGCTTCGTGCTCGGCTCGATCGGCCCGGGCACCAAGTTGCCCACCCTCGGGCACGCCCCCTACGCGACCCTGCGCGACGCGTACCAGGAGAACGCCGCCGGTCTGATCGTCGGTGGCGCGGACGCGTTGATCATCGAGACCTGCCAGGACCTGCTCCAGGTCAAGGCGGCGGTGGTCGGGTCGAAGCGGGCGATGACCGAGCTGGGCCAGTCCGTGCCGATCATCTGCCACGTGGCGGTGGAGACCACCGGCACGATGCTGGTCGGCAGCGAGATCGGAGCGGCCCTCGCCGCCATCGAGCCGCTCGGCGTGGACCTGATCGGGCTCAACTGCTCCACCGGCCCGGCCGAGATGAGCGAGCACCTCCGCTACCTGTCGCAGCACTCCCGCATCCCGCTGTCGGTGATGCCGAACGCCGGCCTGCCGGTGCTGACCGCCGACGGGGCGTACTTCCCGCTGACTCCCGTGGAGCTGGCCGAGGCCCTGGAACGCTTCATCACCGAGTACGGCGTGGGGCTGGTCGGGGGCTGCTGCGGCACGACCCCGGAGCACATCCGGGTGCTGTCCGAGCGGCTGCACGGCGTCACCGCCCCGGCGCGCGAGCCGCGGCACGAGGCGGGTGTCTCGTCGGTCTACCACCCGGTGCCGTTCGCCCAGGACGCGTCGGTGCTGATGGTGGGCGAGCGGACCAACGCCAACGGCTCCAAGGCGTTCCGGGAGGCGATGCTCGCCGGTGACTTCCGCGCCTGCGTGGAAATCGCCCGCAGCCAGGCCCGCGACGGCTCGCACCTGCTCGACCTGTGCGTGGACTACGTCGGCCGCGACGGCACGCAGGACATGCGCGAGTTGGCCGGCCGGTTCGCCACCGCGTCGACGCTGCCGATCATGCTGGACTCCACCGAGCCGAACGTGGTGGAGGCCGGGCTGGAGATGCTCGGCGGCCGGTGCGTGGTCAACTCGGTGAACTTCGAGGACGGCGACGGCCCCGACTCCCGGTACGCGCGGGTCATGCCTGTCGTGCGCGAGCACGGCGCGGCCGTGGTGGCGCTGCTAATCGACGAGGAGGGGCAGGCCCGTACCCAGGAGTGGAAGGTTCGGGTCGCGGCGCGGCTGATCGACGACCTGACCGGCCGGTGGGGCATGGACCGCTCCGACATCCTGATCGACGCGCTGACCTTCCCGATCGCCACCGGTCAGGAGGAGACCCGCCGCGACGGCATCGAGACGATCGAGGCGATCCGCGAGATCGCCCGCCGCTACCCGGGCGTCAACTTCACCCTGGGCATCTCGAACATCTCGTTCGGGCTCAACCCGGCGGCCCGGCAGGTGCTCAACTCGGTGTTCCTGCACGAGTGCGTCCAGGCCGGCCTGACCTCGGCCATCGTGCACGCCAGCAAGATCCTGCCGATGTCGAAGATCCCCGACGAGCAGCGCGAGGTCGCCCTCGACCTGGTCTACGACAGGCGCCGCGAGGGCTACGACCCGGTGCAGCGCTTCCTGGAGCTCTTCGAGGGTGTCGACGTGACGAGCGCGCGCGCCACCCGTGCGCAGGAGTTGGCGGCGCTGCCGCTGGACGAGCGACTCAAGCGGCGCATCGTCGACGGTGAGCGCAACGGCCTGGAGGCCGACCTGGACGAGGCGATGGCCGGTGGCCGCTCCCCGCTGTCGATCATCAACGACATCCTGCTGGACGGCATGAAGGTCGTCGGCGAGCTGTTCGGCTCCGGGCAGATGCAGCTGCCGTTCGTGCTCCAGTCCGCCGAGGTGATGAAGACCGCGGTGGCGTACCTGGAGCCGCACATGGAGGCCACCGAGGACGGCGGCAAGGGTCGCATCGTGCTGGCCACCGTGCGCGGCGACGTGCACGACATCGGCAAGAACCTCGTCGACATCATCCTGTCCAACAACGGCTACGAGGTCGTCAACATCGGCATCAAGCAGCCGATCAGCGCCATCCTGGACGCCGCCGAGCAGCACCGCGCCGACGCGATCGGCATGTCCGGGCTGCTGGTCAAGAGCACCGTCATCATGAAGGAGAACCTGGCCGAGATGGCCACGCGCGGCGTCGCGGAGCGCTGGCCTGTGCTGCTGGGTGGGGCGGCGCTCACCCGGGCGTACGTCGAGGACGACCTGCGGTCGATGTTCCCGGGCCAGGTGCACTACGCGCGGGACGCGTTCGAGGGGCTGTCCCTCATGGACAAGGTGATGACCGCCAAGCGTGGCGGCGCGCCGGTCATCGACCCGGAGCGGGAGGCGGCCCTCGCGGCCCGGCGAGCGCGCCGCGAGCGCCAGCGTTCGGTGGTCACCGAGTCGCTGCCGGAGCTGCACGACTCGTCGGTACGCTCCGACGTGGCCGCCGACGTGGCCGTGCCCACCCCGCCGTTCTTCGGCACCCGCGTGGTCAAGGGCGTGCCGATGGCCGACTACGCGGCGCTGCTCGACGAGCGGGCGACCTTCCGAGGGCAGTGGGGCTTGAACGGCGCCCGGGGAGGCAACGGCCCGTCCTACGACGAGCTGGTCGAGACCGAGGGCCGCCCGCGCCTGCGTTACTGGCTCGACCGGCTGATCGCCGACCAGGTCCTTGAGGCAGCCGTGGTGTACGGCTACTTCCCCGCGTACTCCGAAGGTAATGACCTGGTGGTGCTCGACGAGAACGGGCACGCGGAGCGCGCCCGGTTCTCGTTCCCCCGCCAGCGCCAGGAGCGTCGGCTCTGCCTGGCCGACTTCTTCAAGCCCAAGGGCGACCAGCTCGATGTGGTCGCGCTGCAACTGGTCACCGTCGGTCAACCCGTCAGCGAGTACGCGGCGAAGCTGTTCGCCCGCAACGAGTACCGCGACTACCTGGAGGTGCACGGGCTGTCCGTGCAGCTCACCGAGGCCCTCGCGGAGTACTGGCACCGGCGCATCCGTGCCGAGCTGACCCTGCCCGACGGGCGTCCGCTGGGCCACGACGACCCGACGGACCTGGCGGGCATCCTGCGCAACGACTACCGGGGCTGCCGGTACGCGTTCGGCTACCCGGCCTGCCCCGACCTGGAGGACCGGGCGAAGATCGTGGACCTGCTGGGGTCCGAGCGGATCGGCGTGGAGCTGTCCGAGGAGTTCCAGCTGATGCCGGAGCAGGCCACCGACGCCATCGTGGTCCACCACCCGGAGGCGAGCTACTTCAACGCCAAGTGACGGGCGCACGGTCGCTGAGCCGCAATTACGGTCGTCCCGCGGCCACGGGTAACACGATCAGTCGTCAATGGGTTCCGGGCCGTCATTGGTGACCTAGCCCTCGCCGAACGCCGTGTCGATGGCTCGGCGCGTCCGGATCTTGTCTCTTCGCCCTTGTCGTTCAGTCTGGCTCCTGTAGATGCTGTTCGAGGTCGCGGAGGGTGTCGTAGAACTCGGCCTTCGGCCAAGGCGGTGTTTCGGCTGCGCCTTTCCAGGTGAGGTGGATGAGTGCGCAGCGTCCGGCTGGAAGTTCGACGACGATGTCGTCCGAGACCTCGGACCTGGCGATGACCTTGGTGGGTTGGTCATGGAGAAGATGTCCCGCAGCCAGCTCGGTGAGGAGTTCGGCTTGCAGGGTCTGCTGTAGTTGGCGTTCGGCGGGGCCGCCTTGGCGTAGGTCCCACCATGGGTCGCTGAAGACGGGTCGCTCATCCACTGCCTCATCCTCGCTCAGGTCGTGGGGATAAGGGTTTGACGGTCGACAGTGACGCGGGGCCGCCCCGTCGGGCAGGATTCCGGCGGGTGTAGAACGGGAGCGTGGAGATCGCGCAGCTCAGCCAGGCGTTGGATGACATCTTCGACGGCGCTGTCGTACAGCACGGGTACACCGACTACATCCGCGACTACGAAGTCATTGTCTACGTCACCGCAGACCCGCGTTCCGGCATCCCACCGGTCCATCTTCGTTACCTCTTCAAGTACTGCGTCTCCGCCGAGGTGCGGACGGTAGTGGGTCCCGACATCTGGCGTCGTTCGCTCGACGACCGGCTGACGGACCGGGAGATTGGTCCGGACCTGGACGGCTTCGTTTGGGCGGTGCGCTGGCAGTCGCTCTACCCAGGCGCCGAGGTGGTGGCCGACTCCGAGCGTGGGAGGTCCTGGGCTGACAGGATCGGCATCCCCTTTCACGAGGTCCGCTTCGAGATGAACGCTCACGTCCTCACTCTCGTCTTCAGCGACCTTGAGGTGACGGAGGTGGGGGAGGGCTACACGCCCTTCATCGTCACCGAGGACTGATACAAAGGTCCCCTCGACTCGGGATGCGATGAGGCGTTCTGGCGCGCGAAGTGGTCAAGATGGACTTGACGCGGTAGGTGTGGCGGTTCGCTCACCGGGGCGGATCGGTGTCAACGAACTCGACGTCCAGCAGATCGGCTGCTTCCTCGACGGTGGCCACGAGCTCGTCCGGTGAGACTCTGGCGACGAAGACCTTGCCCAGGTCATCCGGGAAGGGATGGTCTGGCCGCCAGAACGCGAAGACGATCACCAAATCGTCGTCCAGGTAGGCGTACGTGGAGACGTTGTCGACGGTCTCACCCCACTGCATGAACCAGAACTGCTCCCGGAACTCCGTGTCGTCCGCGTGGAGCAGCCGGAAGATCTCCTCCGGTGTGCGGTCCGGGAAGGGACAGGGCCTGACGGCCCGTCGGCGCACCTGCGCCGCGCTCGACCGCATGGCGTTGATGAAGAACGGGAGGAAGGCGAGGCGGCGATCCCTGGAGTGCCCGTGCCGCAAACGCCAGCCCCGTCACTCGTACCGGTACTTCAGCGAGTCCGCCTCCGCCTGTTCGATGTCGGCGATCGTCAGCTCCGGCATCCGTAGCTGTGCCAGCGTCACCTCGGCCGAGGTCGGCTGGGCGTCCGCCGACAGCCACCGCTCCGGGTCCCAGACTCCGGTGCGCAGGAGCGACTTGGGGCAGTGCGGGTAGACCTCCTCGATTCCCACCACCAGCGCACTGGCCGGCGGCTTGCCCACGGCGGTCAACTGCGACAGCAGGTCGGGGCGGGTGGAGACGCAGGCCCGGCCGTTCACCCTCAGTGTCGTGGTGCGCCCCGGAATGAGGAACAGCAGCCCGGCCCGTCCGGTGGCGATGACGTTCTGCAGGGTGTCCAGGCGCTTGTTGCCCGTCGCATCCGGGATCGCCACCGTCCGCGCGTCCAGGACGGCGACGAACCCGGCGGGGCCGCCGCGCGGGGAGACGTCGCAGTTGCCCTCGGCGTCCACGCTGGCGACCAGGACCAACGACGAGCAGCCGATCAACCGTCGGGTCTGGTCCGTGAGTTCGGTCATCTGTTTCCGCACGGCCGCCTCGCCGGGGAGCTCATAGGCCCGGCGTAGCGTTTCCTGGTCGGGCACCGCGTCGAGGCGCAGCGAGTCGAAGGCGGTGGTGGTAGGGGCTGGCGTCATGCCGCCGACCCTAATGGGGCGCACAGCAGCCGTGGGGGGACCACGATGGCCGCGGTTCAGAGCGTCCCGGACGCTCCGGCATCGCGGCCGACCCAGGTGGCGACGCACACCTCGTTGCCCTCGGCGTCGGCCAGCACCCACCACATCGGCGCGTACGCGTCGGACACCAACCGGCCGCCGGCGGCCAGGGCGGCGGCGATGCGCGCCTCGGCCTGGTCGTGCGGGACGGCGACATCGAGATGCATGCGGTTGCGGTGCGAGCGCCGTACGTCCATCTGCTGCAACCCGAAGCCGGGGCCGCGACGCGACGGGTCGTAGAGGTAGTCGTCGCCGATTGGGGAGTAGCCGAGCACCGCACGCCAGAAGGGCAGCACATCCGCGCCGACGAGCGCGTCAAGCGTGACGTTGATGACCTGCACGGCGGTCGGGTCGGCGGAGAGCCCCCGTTCCCGCGCGGCCGCCGAGATCCGCCGGGCCAGCCCGGCATCGCGCCGGGACAGGGACACCGTGACGCCGGCGTCACGTAGGTCGATGGTCAGAATCCGCTGCTCGGCCTGGTCGGCGAGCCGGCCGATCGCATCGGCGAAAGCGATGCCGTCGGTCAACGAGCGAGTGGGGAAGTGGGCGGAAACCAGGTGATACAGAGAGCGCCAGTCCTCCACACCCTCGGCCGCGTGAAACTCCCTCGCTGTGATCTGCCGACTCATGCCGGCGAACCTAACATCGGACGTCCCGGCCGGGGTCCCGGACGCCCACCGCCGGCGACCTGCAGCCTGTCCTGGTTGTTCCTGGGACGGCGTTGGCCGGCTCGCGGCCCTAGGTTCCGCTGCCGACGAGCGCGGCCTCCGCTGACTCTGGGCGCGTTCGCTCGCCCCACCGGACGACCGCTGGGACGGCGAGCCCTACGGCGACGAAGATGCCGCCCATCAACAGCCAGCCGGGAGCCCCCCAGACGATGCAGAGCACGCCCAATATGGAAGGGGCGGCGACGTTGGCCAGGCCCGTGCCGAGCCCGGATACTCCCGTGTACTGGCCCTGCGCGTGCGCGGGGGCGAGTCGGAACTGCAGCTCGAGTGACCCCGCTGCGTGCCACAACTCGCCGACGGTGTGCGCGGCGACCCCCAGCGTTATCACCGTGACGGCGAGCCATCCGGGCATCGTCGACGTGGCGGCGATCAGGGCCATCCCGACCAGGAACGCCACGCCGGAGCGGCGCATCGCCCGCCCCGCCGCTGGACTGGTGTCGATCCCCCGGCTCGCTCTGACCTGAAGCGCCGCCACGAGGGCGGTGTTGACCAGCACGGCCACCCCGACGAACCAGCGCGGAGCATGCGTCTGCGAGATGATCCACACCGGCAGCGCGAAGACCAGTACCTGGCCCTGAATTCCCAGGATGGCGTCGAGCACGGTGACCGCCAGGAAGGGCTTGTCCCTCAGTGCAATCCAGCGCCCGGTCATCCGGGGGACTGGAACAGGCGGCAGCGAGGGCAGCCGGGTGATGATGGCGGCGCATGCCACGAAGCTGATGGCGTTGCCGACGACCAGGGCGAGGTAGGCCGCTCGGGTGTCCAGTTGCACCGCAGCGCCGGCGGCGAGGGCGCCGCAACATCCGGCGAGGTTGGCGACCGAACGCAGATAGGCCCGGTACCGGGCCAGGTGCGTGCCCGCGTAGCCACGCACCAGCGGACCGCGAGACGCTCCGCCGGCTGAGTGGGCGAGCTGGGTCAGACAAACCAGGACGACGAAGAGCCAGAACGTGTGCACGAATGCCAGAGCGGCCATGGTGGTGGCTCGAACGATCAGCGTCAGCAGGTAGATCTCGCGTGGCCCCCGCCGATCGGCGAGATGTCCCACCGGGACTCCGGCGAGCATTCCGGCCAGCGCTGCGATGCCCATGCCCAGAGCGACCTCGGCAAGGGGAAGCCCGACGGACCGGGTGAAGAAGAGCACGGCACTGGCCATGAAGATGCCACTTCCGAGCATGTTGACGAAGGTCGCGAAGGCCAGCACGCGCCGAGGGCCGCTCGCGGGAATGAGTCCTCGGGCAACCAGCCATGAGCTGTTGGACGGCGGCGGGGTGGCAATGGGCGATTTCGCTGCCTGCACGTGACGAACCTTCCGTCGGGGATCGTGGGCTCGTGGCAGGGCTGCAACCTGCCGAGAGCTGCTACACGAGGCTGGCCAACCGCTAGCTCACCCAGTGCGTGATCGACCGGAGCGGCGAGAAGTGGAAGGCCGCCGCGCCGATGTGGTCCACATCGAGTGCGACCGTCCGGCGCAGCACTCCGACGACCGGCACGGGGTCGCTCGCCGCGTTGTCGTCACCCGCCGGGCGCATCGCGCCGAATCCGATCCGGTTGACGCTCGGGCCGCCGGGTGTCCAGGCACCCGCAGCAATCACGTTCGTGGGCATTGGGCGAACGTAGTCACCACCGCTGACCTGCGCAGTCGGTTGTCCGCCCGATACCGATCGCGCTAAATCGCTGTTAGGTTATCTATCGTGGGAAGCGCTCCGCCGGCAGCGCGATGACAGCTCTCGCGCGCTAATCAGGTGGGCTCGTAGGATCTGCTGATGATCGAACCTGCGCCGGTGACCCGGTCGTCGCTGCGCCACGTCTCGCCGATAGCGGCGCCGATGCCGTTGGCGGTGCTTCCAGCCCGAACCTGGTCCGACGAGCAGTGGAAACGGATCACGCTCGGTTACCGGGCTCGCGACATGGACGAGAAGTGGAACGTGTTCGTTGAGGACGAGGTCGTGTTCCTGCATCGCAGCTGGACCGGCAACGGAATCTACGAAGCGTCCTTCTCACCCGTACCTGGCGAGGGCTGGCGCATCTCCACCGTGGTGGTGGAGTCCGATCCGTCGCGTTACCGCCGCCGCTCGGACCAGTACGACAGCCTGCTGGTCGATTTGGTGCTCAGCGGAATCGTGCTCGGTGAGCCCGTCGTTGATCTACGCGCCGAGCTGGTGGCGCTGACAACGCAGGGGTCTGGACGCACCGATCTGCCCGCAGGCGTCATCGAACACAGCGCGCTCGGGCTGAGGTCAGCCCAATAGCCAACGCTTTGTGTCGAGAACGCGTCGGTGGCTCCGTCTCAGGGGAGGATGCGACCACGGCGGCCGCAGCAGAGCGAGGAGATCTCCCATGGCGATCCAGCGGATGGACAACGTCCTCATTGTTGTCAACGACCTTGACGCGGTCATCGCGTTCTTCGTGGAACTCGGCATGGAACTGGAGGGCAGGGGGCCGGTGGAGGGGCGGTGGGTGGAGCGTGTCATCGGCCTCGACGACGTCCGCCAGGAGGTCGCGATGCTGCGGACGCCGGACGGTCACGGCAAGGTCGAGCTGGCGATGTTCCACACGCCGAAGGCGATCAGCCACGAACCGGAGAACGCCCCGACGAACACCCTGGGGATTCGGCGGATCATGTTCGCCGTCGACGACATCGAGGACGTCGTCGCCCGGCTGCGTGCCCACGGGGCCGAACTCGTCGGGGAGGTGGAGCGCTACGAGGACATCTTCCTGCTCTGCTACCTGCGCGGCCCGGAGGGCATCATCGTCGGACTGGCCCAGCAGCTCACCTGAGCGTCAGGCCCCGATGTCGGCGACCATCGTGTCCGCGTCCGTGAACGACTCGACAGCGCGAAACCCTTCGGCGGCATAGAGGCGGGCGGCGGCGTTCGCCCGCTCGACGCTCAGCGACACGCTACGGATGCCGCGTTCCCGTGCGCTGTCCAGGACGGCGCGCAGCAGCGCCCGGCCCACACCCCGACCCCGCCAGGCGTCCACCACGCCGATGGTCAACTCTGGCACGTCGTCACCGACGTACCCGTAGCCGGGATCGTCGGCGGTGAGGTAGCGGAACCAGGCCGCGCCGACCGGCCGACCGTCCGGGCCCACCGCGACCACGCCGAGGTCGGTGGGCCGCATCCACTCCGCCACGTAGTGGGCCAGCGCGGGATCGGCCAGGATCCGCTCGCGAGGCCAGTTGCGCTCGGGCAGCCAGTTCACGGCCTCGACGAGCATGTCCACCAGGAAGTCGGCGTCGGCCGAGGTGGCCGCGCGGATGGCGAAGTCGGTCACCGCGCAAGCCTCGCACAGCCGAGCGGATGCGAGAGCCGGCCGGCGCCACCACAATGGGCGCCGGAGGTGATCGAGGATGGTCGACCAGGAGAGCGTGCCCAAGCTGTGCCAGGTGGTGCTCGACTGCACCGACGCCCGGTCGCTGGCGGAGTTCTACCGGCAGCTGCTGGGTCTGGTCTACCGGCCCGGCGACGAGCCGCCAGCGCCGGGGCAGGATGATCAGCGCGGGCGCGACTGGTTGGTGCTCAGGACCCCCGAGGGCGCGTCCCAGATGGCGTTTCAGCAGGTGGATCACCTACCTGAGACGACCTGGCCGGACAACACGGTGCCCCAACAACTGCACCTGGACCTGACCGTGGAATCCGTCGAGGAGTTGCTCGTCCAGCACGAGCGGGTCCTGCGCCTCGGTGGTCGGTTGCGCTACGACCGTATCGACGACCCCGACGAGCCACTGCGGGTGTACGCCGACCTGGCCGGGCACCCCTTCTGCGTCTTCGTCGGCTGAGCGACGGTGCCTGCGCGGCGCCGAGGGCGGCGGGCCCGGCACACGCTGCCGTGCGCCGGCAGCGCACGGGGCTCGATCGGTCTGGAGAGGCGTATACCTGTGAGTCATAAGTATGACTCACAGGTATACCGCTCAACGGCGACACCGCCCCCGGCTCGCAGCGGTGGGTGACGGCCGTCTTCCACGACCTGCTCGCCAGCAGGCGGGAACGTGCCGCTGAGAGCGAACATGCGGTACGCCGGAGCGCGCGGTCCCTACGATGTCCGAAGAGGCGGCCGCTGTGAACGGGGATGACCATGCCGGAACCGCGCGCTTTCTGGGTCGACGAGCACTTCGACCGGGAGCACGACGTCGACGGCCGCGGCCGGTACGAGGCCGAGGTGCTGAGACGGATCGACGAGTTCGCCAGCAGTTGGGACGACATCGCCCCGGTGAGCTTCGCGGCGACCGCGTGGCGCATCGCCTGTGAGCTGGAACCCGGCTACGTCCGCTGGCACCGGCGGATCCTGTCGGCGTCCTGCACGCGCAGCCCATGGGACGGGGGCATGGTCTGCGCGGTGACGGTGATCTCCCGCTGGCCGGCGGAGCTGACCTGGACGAAGCAGTGGCAACGCGACAGGGGTTGGCAGGACTGGCCGCAGATGTTCGGGCAGTACACGACCCCGTCGGAGCAGGACGTGACGCGCCGCCCGCACCTGCGGGCGCTGCTTCAGGTGGAGGCGCCGGTTCCGCTCGGTGAGCTGCCGCCGGCGCCCGCCGGGCCGCAGGATCAGGTGGCGTCCGCAGCGCGCAGGGCTGTCACGGTGCTGACCCGGGAACTCAACGACCTGCTCGCCCCGATGATCGGCCAGCTCGAGGCCGGGGTCCCGGCCGACTCCTGAAAGCCGCCGGGCCGCCGGCAGCGACGCCGCCGACTCCTGAAACCCGCCGGCAGGGGAGTCCGGGGCGACGGCAGGCCGCCCCGGACTCCACAGGTCACGCGGTCCGGTAGGCCCGCAGCACCGTCTGCGTCACCGTGTTGCCGGCGGTGTCGGTGGCCGTCATGCGCAGCGACACGAAACCGGCCCGTCGTGGGTGAGCGATGAGCGCTACGCCGCGCACCACCGGCAGCGCGATCCACGTCCTGCCGTCGTCGAACGACGCGGAGACGCCGAGCTTCCGGTTGGGCGCGGCCGGCGAGCCGGCCTGCCGGTCCAGGCCGACCGGGATCACCATGATCCGGCCCGCCCGCGCGGTGTTGGTGTCATCGAGAATCGGCGTCGGCCGAGCCGTGGTCAGGGGCAGCCGCTGCGGCGACGACGTGTGCGCCGAGGTGAACGTCCAGGCCACCGACACCGACGTCGACAGGGTGTCCGGGGCGCCGCGCTTCGCGGTGGCCTCCAGCCGGTAGTCGGCCTTGCCGGCGGGCACCGTGAACTCCGCCCACGGGCTGTCCGACGTGCCGATTCGCGTGCCGTTGCGGAACAGCCGGACCTCTACCGGCAGGTCGTCGCGGCCGGCGGGGCGGCCGGTCGCGTCACCGAACAGCGGCAGCCCAGCGATCGAGATGGTGTCGCCGTCGCGGCCCGCGTACCCCAGGGGGTTCAGGGTTGGCGCCTGGGCCACCGACGGGCCGAACGGGGCCGCGTTCCAGGTCTGGGTGTACGCCCGTCCCGGTTGGAAGGTCGACTCCTGGGTGGTGGAGTTGTCGCCCTCGACGAACGTGGAGGTCCAGGTGAGGCCGCCGTCGGTGTTGTAGTACTCGGTGCCGTGAAACGGCAGGTCGATGGGCGTGTTCGACCCGATCGGGCCGGATCCGCCGGCCGCCGCCGCGCGGTGGAACCGGACGGCCGTCGCCGTGGTGGACTGGCGGCGGTAGGTCGCGGTGACGGTGGCGAGGTTCTTCGGCGTCAGCTTCGTGGACAGTCCGGTGAACATGTCGCCCTTGCGGACGTAGGCGAGGTCGTACGTGTAAGGGCTGTTGCGGAAGGTCCCGTCCCGGCCGGGACGGGCGAGTCCGACGCCGAGGGTCGCGGCGAACTCGGGGGCGGCGACGGCGGGCCCGATCCGGCCGAAGAACACGTCCGCGAACGACACCCCGCTGAGCTGCACGCCCGGGTAGCGGAAGCCGTCGTCCCAGTTGGCGCTCACGTTGATCGCGGTGGGCGCGGCGTCGCGCTGCGGCACGGTCAGGGCGACGGGCTTGGCGGTACGGGCGTCGACGGCCTCGGTGACCGGGCCGTGGACGTCCAGGACGGGCTGCACGAGCAGTGTCGAGGCGTCGCCCTCGTGGATGGTGCTGTAGAGCGCGTAGCGGCCCACGGGCAGCCGCAGGGTGCCGCCGCCCGGCTCGGAGGTGAGGGTGCTGAACTCCCCGGTGGCGAGGTTCGCCGCGACTGTCGTGTACTCGGTGGCCGGCTTCCCGTCCCGGCCGGTGTGGGGGAGCGCGACGTCGTAGCTCTCGATCTCGCGGTTGAGGGCGAACGGTGTGCGTACCCGAAGGTCACCGGCGCCGGTGGCGACGACCGCGCCCTGGTAGACGCCGTCGGTGGCGTCCACGCGGGTGTCCACGGTGATCGTGGCCTCGGCCCGGCCGCCGGCCGGTACGACAAGCGTGGTCGGGCTGACGGTGAGCATGCCGGCCGGCGCGGGGGCGACGGTCAGCGACAGGGTGACCGGCGCGGCGCCGGTGTTGCGGTAGCCGACGACCCGGGTGACGGGGGTGTCGTCGGCGTGCGGCCAGCGCTGGACCGGGAAGTCGATGGCGGCCACGTCGGCGGCGACCGGCTGGGTGACCGCGCGGGCGATGTCGACCCGGCCGGCGCCCTGCTCGTAGAGGGTGTCCGCGCCGGTCGGCTTGGCCGAGTCCATCAGCGCGGCCTTGAGCTGCGCTCCGGTCCAGTCCGGGTGCTGGCCGGCGAGGATCGCGGCGCTGCCCGCCACGTGCGGGGTGGCCATCGACGTGCCCGCCATGGTGGCGTAGTCGCCGCCGGGGGCGGCCGCGACGATGTCGACGCCCGGCGCGCTGATCTCGGGCTTGATGTGGTTGTCGCCGACGCGCGGGCCTCGGCTGGAGAAGTACGCCCGCTGGTCGTCGGCGTCGACGGCCGCGACGGCGAGCGCGTCGTCGGCGGACGCCGGCGAGGACACGGACTTCGGTTTGCCCTCGTTGCCGGCGGCGACCACGAACAGCGTGCCGTACCGGTGGCTGAGGTCCTGCACCGCCGTCTCCAGGGGGTCGAGTCCTGGCGCGTCGTCGCCGCCCACGCTCAGGTTGACCACCCGCGTCTGCGGGGCGAGCCACTGCATGCCGGTGATGATGTCCGAGTCCTGGCACTCGGTGGTGGCGCAGACCTTGCCGACGAGCAGCTTCGCGCCCGGTGCGACACCCCGGTACCGCCCGCCGGAGGCGGCCCCACTGCCCATGATCGTCGACGCCACGTGGGTGCCGTGGCCGACCGCGTCGGCGGGGTCGTCGCCGCCGGTGAAGTCGCGGACCTCGGTGAGGTGCCCGGCGAAGTCGGGATGGGCGGCGTCGATGCCGGTGTCCAGCACGCCGACGGTGACGCCGGTGCCGTCGAAGCCGGCCTGCCAGGCCGTCGGGGCGCCGATCTGCGGGACGCTGCGGTCCAGCGTCACCCGCCGCTTGCCGTCGAGCCAGATGGCGCTGACCCCGTCGGTGAGCGTGCGCGCCATGGACGTGCCCCGGGTGAGCGACGACCACAGCGTCACCCGGTCGTCGCGGCCCGCCCGCACCGCGAGGGCGTGGGCGGCGGGCAGGTCGGCCCGCACGCGCCCGTCGCCCCCGACGGTCGCGGTCCGCGCCCCCGCCGGGTTCTTTCCGGGGTACGCGACCAGCAGCGGCAGGTCGGCCGCCCGGTCGTCGTAGCCGAACCCGGCCAGCGTGGTGAGGTCGAACAGTCGCCGGTCGAGCCGCCCGTCGCGCAGCAGCGGCAGGGCGTCCACCGGGACGACGAACTGGTGGCCGCCCTCCCGGCTGGTCACGAAGCGCATCGCGGTCCGCCCCGGCCCTCGCTCGATCGCCGGGCGGCCGGCCCCGTCGACGGACACCCGGTCGCCGGTGATCAGCGTGAAGGTGCCGGGCGTGCCGGAGACGGTGGCCGCCGGCCGCACCTGCGCGCTCGCCGGGTGGGCCGCCAGGCCGGCCGCGACAAGTGCTGTCGCCAGCACCCCGGCCGTCAGGGCGCGTCGTTGACGTCGTCGCACATCGTCCTCTCCGCCACGGGTGTCTCCCGGGACGGCACGATGACGTCTGGGCTCGTCACCCGGTTGATCTTTGGCGGTGTGACCGTGATCACAAACAGACCGGGCGGGCGCCGGCCGGGTCGGCGCGGCGAGTTCCATGCGCGGTGACCCGGGGACGAGGCTTCGAAAGGCGCAGGTCGGATGCGTGACGCTGAGGAGTTCGACGCCCTCTACGCCGCCTGCGCGGGGCGGATCGTGGGTCACGTCTACGCGCTGACCGGCAACCGCAGCGAGGCCGAGGACGCCGTCGCGGAGGCGTTCATGCGGGCCTGGCAGCGCTGGCACACCGTCCGGGACGCGGACAGCCCGGAGGCATGGGTCCGCGCTGTCGCCTCCCGGGCGGCGGTGAGCAGTTGGCGCAAGACGTTCAACCGGATCCGCGCCCACCACCGGGCCGCCGTCGACCAGAGCGTGCCCGGCCTCAGCGAGGACCACGTCGCGCTGATCCAGGCGTTGCAACGGCTCAGCGCCAACGAGCGCCGCGCCGTCGTGCTGCACCACCTGAACGACCTCAGCGTCGCCGAGGTGGCGGCCGAGATGCGGGCCCCCGTCGGGACCGTCAAGACCTATCTCGCCCGTGGTCGCCGGGCGATGGCCGGGCTGCTGACCGAGGTGAACCAGGAGGGGACCTCCCATGCCTGATCCGCACGACGACCTGCGGGCGATCGTCGACGAGGTCCGACGCGTCACGACCCTGCCCTCCGCCGGCGCGCTGCGCGGACGCAGCGACCGGCGGCGTCGACGCCGCGCGGCGGTCACCGGCGTGGGCCTGGCCGTGCTGGTCGCGGCCGTCGGCGCCGCCGTGCTGCGGGTACGCGCCGACGTCCCGACACCGACCGTGGGCCCGGCGGGCGTGACGCAGCCGTCGGTGGTCCCGTCGTCGCTTCCCCCGAGCCAGACCTCCCCGGCGGGGCCGCAGGACATCCTCGGCGGTCGCCGGCAGGTCCGGATCACGGTTCCCGGCCTGGGTGGGGCGGCGTTGGCGACCGGCCCCGACGACGACCGGGTGCGGGCCACCGCCGGGGCGGGCGTCGACGACCGGACGCTGTGGGTCCTGCGGCCCGCGGGGAAGGCGTTCCGGATCGTGGCGGCCACCCCGGCCGGGGCCGGCCAGGTCTGCATGACGGTCGTGCACGACGCCGCGCCGGGCAGCGTCCGTGCCCACCCCTGTGACCCGACCGCGGCGACGCAGCTCTTCACCATCGACCGGGTCGCCGACGGCAGCTACTCGATCCTGCAGGGCAGGCGCTACGTGCAGGTCGTCGACGGCACGTTCGCCCTCGTCCCCGACCTGCCGGAGGCGCTGACCACCACGTACGAGTTCGAGGACCGGGGCCCGTCGGGCTCCTGAGCGCCATCGTCGTGCACCACCGCCACACCGTGCCACGGCTACGCTCGACGCATGTTCCGTGCGGCTCGGCCCGATGACTTCGCGCAGATCATCCGCCTCTACCGGCAACTGAACCCGGACGATCCGGTGCTGGACAACGGCGCCGACGAGGCGGCCTTCCACCGGATCCTGGGGGCACCAGGGTTGCATCTCTTCGTCCTCGACGTCGACGGGGTCGTCGTCGCCACGACGTACCTCAACGTGATACCCAACCTGAGCCGGTCGGCGTCGCCCTACGCCGTCGTCGAGAACGTCGTCGTCGAGGAAGCACGGCGCGGCACCGGTCTGGGCCGGCAGATCATGGCCGGGACGCTCCAGGCCGCATGGGATGCCGGCTGCTACAAGGCGATGCTGATGACCGGTTCGCGCGACGCGGCGACCCACGCCTTCTACCGCGCCTGCGGGTTCTCGGCCGACGTCAAGACCGCGTACCTCGCGCGCCCGCCGGCAGCCTAGGCGGGAAAGGTCTCGCGCAGCGCGGAGTCCAGCGACCGGCCGGTCGTCGGCTCGACGAACAGTTCGGCGAGCAGCAGGTCCGGGAGGTGGGTGGGGTTGATGCCCGACTCCTTGCCCCCGAGGCCCTGCAACCCGCCGCCGAGTCGGAGGGCGGCCTTCGCCGCGCCGGCCGGCAGTCGGGCGACCCGGCGGCGTCGGCCGACCGCCTCGGCGATGCGGCCGAGCATGTCGTGCCACGTGAGGTTCTCGTCGGCGACCGGGATGTCCGCGCCACTGGCCTGCTCCAGAGCGTCCGCCGTGACCTGGGCGACGCTACGCGCCGAGGCCGCGGCGCTCCCGCCGGTCGGGGCCACCAGAGGGGTACGGGAGCGCGCCCACCGGTCCAGCGGCCCGGCCCAGTTCGGCAGCCGGTCGCCGGACCGACCGAAGACGAAGGGCAGTTCGAGGACGGCGATCGGCAGATCCGGGCCGGCCGCCGCGCGTCCCTCCCGGGCCTGCTCGACCCGGCACCTGATGTACGTGTGCCGTTCGGCGAGCCGCCACTGCGGATGCCGCCGGTCGAAGTAGGTGTAGTACGAGCCCATGACGGCACCGCGGGTGAGGCCCTCCAGGCGGGCGGCGGTGAACAGGCGTACCACCGGCTCCACGTTGTCGCGGCGGAACTGGGGATAGATCGGCTTGGGCAGTGGCCGCTGCTCGTCGGTGCGTGTGGCGTACACGACGCCGTCGTGGCCGGCGAGCAACGGCCGCAGCTCCTCGATCGGGGCGGAGCCCACATCGAGCAGGTGGTCGACCCCCGGCTGGGCGGTGCGCGCCACAGTGGTGGTGGCATGGCCGCGCTCGCGCAGCACGTCCACGACATGAGCGCCGATCAGGCCACTGCCACCCACCACGAGAATCCGCACGGTGCATCGTCCACTCTGGACCCCGGTGCTTGTCAAGCCACGGTGCGGGCCACAGCGGGAAAGGAGCCGGGGCGGACGGTGTGCACCGTCCGCCCCGAACTCCCGCCGTTTCACGGCCCGGCCGCCGACCAGGCCGGGTAGCGCCGTCTAGCTGCTGGTCAGGACGAACCTTTCCCAGGATCCGACCGACGTGCGGTTGGCGATCAACGCGCCCGCCCCGGCGTTCTCGGCGGCCACGATCTGGTTGTTGGCAAGCGCCCGCAGGCCGACCGTCCCGTCCGAGTTGTTGATGATCTGGAAGGTCTCCCACGGGCCGATCGTCGTACGGTTCGCGATCAACGGGTTGGCGCCCGCGTTGTCAGCGCAGACGTACAGCCCGTTGGCACGCGAGCGCAGGGCGATGTTGCCGTTGCCGGCGTCCACCCGGTCGTACTGCTCGGTCGTCGAGACGCTGGCCTTGTTGGCGATCAGCGGGTTGGTGCCGACGGCCGACACGTACTGGTTGTTGACCTGCGCCCGCAGCGTGATTCCCCCGGTGGGTGGGGTGGTCGTGCCGGTGGTGAAGGTGAACGCGTCGACGTCGAACAGGTTGCCCGAGCCGCCCTTGAACACCAGGTACAGCGTGGTCGACGCGGTCGGCGGGTTGCTGATGGCGGTGGAGACGTCGACGAAGGTCTCCCAGTTACCGGTCACCGGCACCGTGGCGGTGCCGAGCAGGGTGCCGGTGGCGGAACCGGTACGCACCTCGATGGTGCCGCCGGCGCCAGCCGAGGAGACCCGCGCCGTGAACCGGGTCGCGTTGGCCAGGTTGTACGGCTGGTACGAGATCCAGTCGTTGTTCTCGATGAACCCGGCCGTCCGGCCACCCTCGGCGCTGGTGTGGTCGGTCGCCTGGACACCGGACTGGGCGGTGAAGTGCTCACCCTGGCGGTGCTTCGGCTGGAGGGTCTTGATGCTGTGCGTGGTGAGCCCACCGTTGTCGGTGTAGGCGGCGTCGAAGACTCCGTAGATGTTGGCCGCGGAGTCGTGCTCCCCGTCGGTCGGGACGGCGATGGAGCCGCTGCACCCGGTCTTCGAGGTGATCTGGTGGGCGTGGCTGTCGTGGCCCAGCGCGTAGGTCAGGCTCACCTTGGAGCAGTCGATCGTGCCGTCCTGCGGGTCGCTCACGCTGATCTGGTACGACACCGTGTCACCGAAGCTGAACAGCTGCCCGTCGACGGGCGAGGTCAGCGTCACCGTCGGCGCGGTGTTGCCCACGGTGATGACCAGGCTCGCCGTGCCGGACAGGCCGGTCGGGTCGGTGACCTTCAGGGTGGGGGAGTACGTGCCGTTGGTGGTGTACGTCTTCGTCGGGTTGGCCGCCGTCGACGTGGTGCCGTCGCCGAACGTCCACAGGTAGCTCAGCGCCCCACCCTCCGGGTCGGAGGAGCCGGCCGACGAGAAGGTGACGGTCAGCGGGTTGGACCCCGAGGTCGGGTTCGCCGAGGCGACCGCGATCGGGTTGCGGTTGCCGCCACCGATGTACTCGATGCGGAAGAGCGCCTGGTTGTTCGAGCCGGTGCCGTAGTCCAGCACGTAGAGCGCGCCGTCCGGGCCGAAGGCCATGTCCATGACCTGCGTGCCGCTCCACGGGAAGCTGGAGATCTCCCCGCGCGAGCCGTCGGAGTTGATCTTGATCGGCTTGATCCACCGGCGGCCGTACTCGCCGGCGAAGAACTGGCCGTCCAGCGACTGCGGGAACTTGATGCTGGAGTTCAGCGAGGCGTCGTAGCGGTAGACCGGCCCGGCCATGGGCGACTCGGAGCCGCTGCCGAACTCCGACGGCGAACCGGAGTCGCCGGCGTACTTGATCCAGGCCGGCTTCGCCGCGGGCAGCGTGCCCAGGCCGGTGTTGCGGAACGAGTTGTTGGTAGGCCCACCCGTGCAGTTGTACTTCGACTGCGACGGCCCGGACGGGAAGGTGTATTCGTTGTATGTTTCCGTGCTGCTGTTGCTGCCGGTGCAGTACGGCCAGCCGAAGTTGCCCGGTGCCGTGATGCGGTTGAACTCGACCTGGCCGGAGGGGCCACGGCTGGAGTTCGTGGACCCGGAGTCGGGGCCGTAGTCACCGACGTAGACGACGCCTGTCGCCTTGTCGACGCTCATCCGGAACGGGTTGCGCAGACCCATCGCGTAGATCTCCGGACGGGTGTTGGCCGTGCCGGGCGCGAACAGGTTGCCCGACGGGATCGTGTACGTGCCGTCCGTCTGCGGCTTGATCCGCAGCACCTTGCCCCGCAGGTCGTTCGTGTTGCCCGCCGAGCGCTGGGCGTCGAACTGCGGGTTGCGGTTGGTCCGCTCGTCCAGCGGCGCGTACCCGGAGGACTCGAACGGGTTGGTGTCGTCGCCGGTGGTCAGGTAAAGGTTGCCGGCGCTGTCGAAGTCCAGGTCACCGCCGACGTGGCAGCACTGCCCACGGTCGTTGTTGACCTGGAGCACGACCTTCTCGCTGCTCAGGTTCACCGTGTCGTCGCTGTTGAGGGTGAACCGGGACAGGTTGAGGTGCCCCTTCCACCGGTCCCAGTCCGACTGCGAGCCCGTGGTCGGCGCATCCCCGGACGGGGTGCTCAACGTGGGCGAGTAGTACAGGTAGATCCACCGGTTGGTGGCGAAGTTGGGGTCGACGGCGACGCCCTGCAACCCCTCCTCGTCGTGCGTGTAGACGGACAGGGTGGCGGAGACCTTGGTGTTGCCCGCCACGTCGGTGACCCGCAGCACGCCGTTGCGGGCGGTGTGCAGCACCGAGCGGTTGGGCAGGACGGCCAGGGACATGGCCTCACCCAGCTCTGCCGAGCCGGTGGCGAGTTTGACCTGCTGATAGTCGGAGGCCGGGATGACCGCCGCCTGAGCGGTGGAGGGCGCGGCCACGGCCAGGGCCACACTCGCTGCGGTGGTGACCGCAGCGACGAGTGCCCGGGACCAGCGCCGGGGGTTCGAAAGCATGATCGTCCTTTCTCGACGACCAGGGCCGGGCGTGCGGGGGCGCACCACGGCCAGGTGGGGGTGGCGAAGAGCGCGTCGAGACGCGATCAGTTGGTGGTGACGAGGTCGAACTTCTCCCACTGACCGATGGAGGTCCGGTTGGCGATCAGCGGGGAGGCGCCAGCGTTGTCGGCCGCGACGTAACGGTTGTTCACCGTGGCCCGCAGGCTCACCGTGCCGTCAGAGTTACGGACGAGCTGGAACGTCTCCCAGGCGCCGGCGCTGGCCCGGTTGGCGATCAGCGCGGAGGCGCCGGCGTTCTCCGCCGCGACGAACTGCCCGTTGCTCTTGGCGCGCAGCGCGACGTTGCCGTTGGCGAGGTTGACCAGTTCGAACCGCTCACTGGTCCCCACGGAGGTCTTGTTGGCGATCAGCGCGGTGCTGGCGTTGGGCGCGCTCACGTACTGGTTGTTGGCGCGGGCCCGCAGCGTGGAACCGACGGCGGCGGGCGGCGGGGTGGTCGGCGGGGCCGTCGTCGGCGGGGCCGTGGTCGGCGGGGCCGTGGTCGGCGGGGCCGTGGTCGGCGGCGGGGTCGTCGGGTTCGTCGACCCCGGCGAGCAGTTGGCGCTGACCGAACCCGCGGCGACCTGCAGGCCACCGAGCAGCATCCGGGTGAAGTTCGGGTCGGTGTACGACGCCTCGGTGTGCCCGAGGCCCGTGTACCAGGCCCGTCCGCTGCCGACCGTCTTGCACCAGGTGATCGGGTGGTCGCCGTTCATGTTGCCGCCGCTGTAGGACGACTCGTCGAGGCTGGCGAGGACCCGCGCGGTGGAGCGGGGGTTGGTGCGGTAGTTGTACCACTCGTCGGAGCGGGACCAGGTGGCCGGCAGGTGAGCCGTCGACGGGTTGGTCCGGTCCTCGATCTTCACGGTCGCCGTCTGGATCGCCGGGTGCGAGTCGAACCACGCCCCGACGAGCTGGCCGTACCACGGCCAGCTGTACTCGGTGTCGGCGGCGGCGTGCACGCCGACGTACCCACCACCGGAACCGATGTACGACTCGAAGGCCGTCTGCTGGCTGGAGTTGAGGACGTCGCCGGTCGTCGACATGAAGACCACCGCCTGGTACTGGGCCAGGTTGGAAGTGGTGAACTGGCCGGCATCCTCGGTCGCGGTCACGCTGAAGCCGTTGGCGGCGCCGAGCTGCTGGATCGCGGCGATGCCGTTGGGGATGGCCGAGTGGCGGAAGCCGGCGGTCTTGCTGAACACCAGGACCTTGGTCAGCGGTGCCGCCGAGGCGGTGGTCGGCAGTGCGACCAGACCGGCCATCATCACGGCCAGGCCGGTGACGAGGGCCAGTAAACGGGGACGGGAACGCATGGTCTTGCTCCTCTGCTGAGCGTCGACCCCGAAGGTGTGCACGAGGGCACGCCCGGAGCCACGGTGGCGGTGGTGCGGAAGCCGGGCCGCCGATGCTCGGCTGAGATGGTGCGGTGATGTGGTGCGGTGATGTGGTGCGGTGGTGAACTGCGAATGGCCAGCCGATGACCCCGACCACCCTCAGTGGACGGTCGCCGCGCATCGACTCGCATCGCTGACGCAGTAAACCTCCGATGTCTGGGCCCCGTCAAGCCCACCCGTTCCGGCCAGGGACGCGCCGTGGCACGGTCGGCGCCGGCGTCGGGGTGGGACGTAGGGTCGGCCGCATGTCCACCGACGAAGATCGCGAGCGCCTCGCCGGGCACCTCGTGGCGCTGCCGGTCCGTGAGCTGGTCGACGTCCTGCGGCGTGCCCTACCGCACTTCGAGCAGGAGGCGTACGGCATGCGAACGGTGCTGACCCTGGCCAACGTCACCTGGTACGAGGACGATGTCGACCCCGGCCTCGACGTCGAGCTGGTCGCCTGGCCCGATCGCGACCACTACGGCGGGGAGCTGGGCCCGGACCAGGGTCTGTGGGAGAACGGTCGGTGCCCACGCTGCGACGTCGAGGTCACCTCCAACGCCAAGCGCGCGCACTGCCCGTACTGCGGCACCGTGTGCGCCCTGACGTGACGGTGGGCGCCGGCGTCGCGCTGGTCAGCTCCGGCTGTCCGCGGCGGGACCGCGGGTCCCCGTGGTCGCCATGAGGATGAGGTCGGCGATCGTCTCGGGGTGCGTGACCATGGCGAGGTGCGAGGAGTCGACCTCGATCGTCGTCGCGTTCATCCGTTCGGCCAGGAACCGCTCCAGCTCCGGCGCGGTGGTCCGGTCCGCCGTGGAGACGGAGTAGTAGCAGGGGCGGTTCCGCCAGGCCGCGACCGTCGTCCGGCCCGCGAACAGGTCCCCGGCGATCGGCCCCTGAACGGCGTAGAGGGAACGCGCACGGGTCGCCTCGACGCCGCCCGCGAAGTCGTCGAGGAAGGCCTTCTCGCTGAGCTGCGCAAAGCCGTCGTCGTGCACGAGGCCGGCATTCGCGGGCGGGGTGGGGAACCGTGCCGCGAGCGCCGTGAAGTCCTCTCCGGCGTCCGGCGCGCGGGCGGCGACGTACACCAGGGCGGTGACCGTGGGATGGTTGCCGGCCTCGCTGATGACAGTCCCCGCCCAGGAGTGGCCCACCAGCACCGTCGGCCCGTCCTGCCGGTCGAGAGCGCGGTTGGTGGCCGCCACGTCGTCGGCCAGGGAGGTCAGCGGGTTCTGCACCGCGGTGACCGTCAACCCGGCCCTTTGCAGGAGGGGAATGACGTCGGACCAGGAGGAGCCGTCGGCGTAGGCGCCGTGCACCAGGACGACGTTGCTGACGGGCCCGGTCGGGGTCGTGCCGCTCATCCGCACCTCCGCACGCCACGACGCCGTGCCACCGCCCGGCCGTCGACGACAGTTCTCGTCAGCACTCTTCTCCACCGCGGCTGGGTCGGGCGGCCGAACGGGCGGGCTTCCGCCAGAGGGGTCAGCGACCGAGGACGAGGTACGCGAGGCCGAGGACGCCCCGGTAGCCGCCCACGTACTGGCGCAGCCGGTCGTCGAGCTCCGCGCGGACCTCGGCCGCGCGGGGATCCTCGGGGTACGTCAGCAGCCACTCCTGCCTCCCCGCGAGCCAGGTGGACTCGAAGTCGTCCCACTCCCGCTGGTCGGCGGTGCTCAGGTGCAGCAGCCGCCAGCCCCGCTGCCGGGCGGCCTCGACGAGGCCCGCGAGGTCGGTGACCTCCGCACCGAAGATCTGCTCGGCCTCCGTGGTGGGGTCGCGCTGCCAGTACGCCTCGCCGAACAGCAGTCGCCCACCGGGCCGGACCACTGTCGCGAGCGCGTCGAGAGCCGCCCCGGTGCCGCCGAAGGCGTGCGCCGAGCCGATGCACACGACCCGGTCGGCCGGCTCGTGCCAGGCCGCCGCCTCGCCCATCACGAAGGCGACGTGCCGGTTCAGCGACCTCTCGGTGGCGAGCCGGCGTCCGCGGGCCAGGGCGGCCTCGTCGGTGTCCACACCGACACCCCTCGTCGCGACCGGGCCGGCCACGCCACCCGCGGCGACCGCCCGGAGCAGCAGTTCGCCCCAACCGCAGCCCAGGTCGAGCACGCGCGCGCCGGGGCGGACGTCGAGTCGTCGCAGCAGCAGGGCCGCGTGCTCCTCCGACAGCGGCGTGTTCCAGCGCATCCGCGCGTAGCGGCTGGCGGCCAGGTGGTCGGTGCTGTGCATCCGTTCAGGGTCTCAAGTCGTGATCACCGGCGCGCACCGGGTCGGGCGCGGTCGCGTTGCGCGCACGTCGGGACGGGCGTCGGAGCGTACGGCAGGATCGGTGGTGTGGACGCGGGCGCGGCGCAGCCCTGGCGGCCGCCGACCCGCCACGAGGTCGCGGCCGCGGCCGGTCGCGGCCTGGTGGACGTGATCGGCCCCGGCCTGCGAGTGCTCTTCTGCGGCTTCAACCCGGGCCTCTACTCGGCGGCGGTGGGGGAGCACTTCGCCCGCCGGGGCAGCCGCTTCTGGCCGGCCCTGCACGGCGCCGGCTTCACCGACCGGGAGCTGCGCCCGTGGGAGCGCGCCGAGTTGCTGCGCCAGGGGCTG
Organism: Micromonospora sp. NPDC049274; assembly: GCF_040678875.1. NCBI lineage: Bacteria > Bacillati > Actinomycetota > Actinomycetes > Micromonosporales > Micromonosporaceae > Micromonospora > Micromonospora sp. NPDC049274. The sequence goes on along the minus strand of NZ_JBFAQS010000025.1, from coordinate 67,945 downwards.
GGCATCACCAGCCTGAGCAACCGGGCCACCGCCCGCGCCGACGAGCTGACCTCCACCGAGCTGGTGGCAGGCGTGACCGGGCTGGCGGTCAAGGCCGAGCGTCACCGGCCACGGTGGGTGGCGATTCTCGGGGTGACCGCGTACCGGATCGCGTTCGTCCGGCCGAAGGCCGGGCTGGGCCCGCAGCCGGAGCGGCTCGGCCCGGCCCGGGTCTGGGTGCTGCCCAACCCCAGCGGCCTGAACGCGCACTTCCCGCTGCCGGCCCTGACGGCCGAGTTCGCCGCGCTGCGCCGTGCGGCCGGCCCCACGACAGGGCGCGAGGCCGGCCGCTAGGCGTGCGACGCGGCCTCGGCGGCCAGCCCCTGGTAGTAGGGCTGCATGGCGGGGTGGTACTCGTCGAACTCCGGTCGGGGTGAGCCGTCCCGGGCGGCGACGAACAGATCCAGGTAGTACTCCCAGCCGGCGCCCACCTCCCCGATGCCCTCCACGCTGTCGAGGTGTTGCACGAAGCGCAACTCGGTGGTGCCGTCGGTCTCGGTCAGCGCGAACTCCAGCAGCCAGGTGCCGTAGCTGTCGGTCGTCGACACGGCGAGGCGTCGCTGCGGCTCACACGCGTCGATGTGGACGTCGCACCAGGGCTGCTGCTCCTCGTACGCCATCTGGACCCGGATGGTCCGGTCGGGCCCGGCGTCGCCCTCCCACGGACCGAACCAGCGGGCCGTGCGCTCCGACTCGGTCAGGCTCGCCCACACGTCCGCCGCCGGGGCGCGGAACGTGCGGGTGAGGACGAGGTCGTGGCCGGCGGCGGTGCGAAACAGACGTCCAGCGGGTGTACGCGTCATGCGACATGCTCCGTTCGATGCTCTGCCGGGCCGCGAGCGCGGCGTTCCCGGCGGGTGCGATGGACCTCGGTCTCCAGCGCGTCGAGGCGCTGCTCCCACCTCTGCGGTGCGGTGAACTCGGCGAGCCAGTCGGCCAGCGCGACGAGTGGGCCGGGGTCGAGCCGGTAGATCCTGCGGCGGCCGACCACCTCGTCGCGGACCAGCCCGCTCTGCCGCAGCACCCGCAGGTGGCGGCTGACGGCGGGTCGGCTGATGGCGAACCGCCGGGCGATCTCGCCGGCGGCCAGCGGCGCGTCGCGCAGCATGGTCAGGATGCTCCGCCGCACCGGGTCCGCGATCGCGGTTGCCACCTCGTCCACACCGGAAGCGTAACCCATGGGTTACGCATACGCCTGCGGCGCTGCGTCGATCGTGGGCACATGATCACGTCACCTGGCACTCTTGACCGCATGCCAGCCCAGCTTCGATCCCGCCTGCTCGACTGGACCGTCGCCGTACCCGTGCTCGCCGTGCTGGTGTTGCTCGTGACGTGGGGGCGGGACCTTCCCGGCCCGATCGTCGTGGTGGTCGCCGCGTTGCTGGGCGGCGCGGTGCTCGCCGCCGTGCACCACGCCGAGGTGGTCGCCCACCGGGTGGGGGAGCCGTACGGCTCGCTGGTGCTCGCCGTTGCCGTCACCGTCATCGAGGTGGCCCTGATCGTCACGCTGATGATCAGCGGGCCGGAGAAGACCCAGTCGCTCGCCCGCGACACCGTCTTCGCCGCCGTCATGATCACCTGCAACGGGATCCTCGGCCTGTCCCTGCTGCTCGGGGCGCTGCGCCGACGCGTGGCCGTGTTCAACCCCGAGGGCACCGGTGGGGCCCTCGCGACGGTGATCACCCTGGCCACGTTGAGTCTGGTCATCCCGACCTTCACCACGGCCCGCCCCGGGCCGGAGTTCAGCCCCGCGCAGCTCGTCTTCGCCGCCGTCGCGTCGCTCGCCCTGTACGGACTGTTCGTGCTGGTACAGACCGGTCGGCACCGCGACTACTTCCTGCCCGTCGACACCGAGGGTCGGGTCATCGACGCGGAGGAGCACGCCAGGCCGCCGACCACCCGCGCCGCGCTGATCAGCCTCGGACTGCTGCTGGTGGCGCTGGTCGCGGTGGTCGGCGACGCCAAGACCGTCTCACCCACCATCGAGGCCGGCGTGGCGGCGGCGAACCTGCCGCACGCGTTCGTCGGCGTGATCATCGCCCTGCTGGTGCTGCTGCCGGAGACCCTGGCCGCCGCCCGCGCCGCCCGCCGGGACCGGGTGCAGATCAGCCTCAACCTCGCCCTCGGATCGGCGATGGCGAGCATCGGCCTGACCATCCCGGCGATCGCCATCGCCTCGATCTGGCTGGACGGCCCGCTGCTGCTCGGCCTCGGCGGCACCCAACTCGCGCTGCTCGCCCTCACCGCCGTGACCGCCGTGCTGACAGTGGTGCCGGGCCGGGCCAACGTGTTGCAGGGCGGCGTGCACCTGGTGCTGCTGGCCGCGTTCGTCTTCCTGGCAGCCAGCCCCTGACCCCGCAACCCCTGGTTGATCATGAAGTTATTGCCCTCGATGCCGGCGTGTCGGCGCAATACCTTCATGATCGACGAGGTGGGGAGGGGGTTGGTGGATGGTGGGTCCTAGGGTGGCGGGCATGACGGTGGTGTGGGTGGTTGCCGGCATTTTCGTTGTGGTGGCGGGGCTGGCGGTCGGAGTCGTGGCGCGGCGGGGACGGCCGGGCACGGCTGACGACCGCGCTGCCGGGCGGGACGCTCGCGCCAGGCAGCAGCGGTACGAGGCTGAGCGTCAGGGGGACCAGGGCGCGACGTGGCAGCGCGGCCGCGAGTCGGGCGGGTGACGGGTCACTGGCCGTAGGAGCGGCGGAGCTTGTCGTTGATCAGGTAGTTGAGGCGGTGGCGCAGGTAGCCGAGGGTGCTCTCGCTCGGCAGGTCCGCCTCGGTGGTCAGGGTCCAGCGCAGCGTGCAGTCCCCGCCGGGTGATCCGGGCGTCACGTCGAAGCGGATCCGGTCCAGCGGCCGGTGCGGCCACAGCGACGACCACACCAGCAGCACCGGGGCGTAGCCCGCCACCACCCGGGGTGGCACCTCGTCGTCGCGCAACTCCAGCCAGGGGCGAGCGCCCGTCGCGTACGGATCCCGCAGCGACCGCCACACGATGTGCGCCGGGGCCGGTTGGCTTCGCCGACGGCTGCCCAACACGTGCACGTCGCGCCCTCCTCGCCGGACGGTCACATCCGCCCCCCGGGCCATTGTGGCCGCCCGGCACCGGCCCCGTGAACCGCCCGGCCCGCTCGTGCGTGCATCCGGTGGGCGTGGCGGTCGTACCGTCGGGGTATCGCACAGCGCGAGCGCCGATGTCTGGGGAGGCACCGTGGGGGCATGGTCAGGACGCGACGCCCGAGGGCCACTGACGGGCCTGGTGGTGGCCGCGCTGGTGTCGCTGGCCTGCGCCGGCGGTGGGCTGGCCGAGCCGGAGGGCGAACGCCCGGGCGCGAAGCCGTCGGCCGCCTCGCCGCGGCCGAACACCACCCGCGCCGACAGCACCACAAGCGTGGCCGAGTTCAAGCAGGATGTGGCCGACGCGCAGACGGTCGCCGAGCGCTACTGGGCGGCCCAGTTCAAGGCGTCCGGGAAGCGCTTCTCACCCGTTCGGCGGGTCACCCCGTACCAGCGGGCCGGTGAGGTCTCCTGCGGCGGGCAGCCGCTGCCCCGCAACAACGCGGTCTACTGCTCGCAGGGCGACTTCATCGCGTACGACGTCGCCTGGTCGGTGGCGGCGTTCCGCGAGGTCGGTGACGCGTTCGTGTTCTACCTGCTCGGCCACGAGTACGCCCACGGCATCCAGGTGCGCCTCGGCATCAACTACAGCTTCACCATCCAGCAGGAGTTGCAGGCCGACTGCATGGCCGGGGCGTACCTCGGCGATTCGGTGCGCTCCGGCGACCTGAGCCTCGCGGAGGGCGACCTGGACGAGTTCCGGGAGGGGGTGGCGGCCGTCGGCGACGACCCCGACCAGCCGTGGTTCGCCGAGGGCGCGCACGGCACCGCCGAGCAACGCACCGACATGTTCTTCCGCGGCTACGAGCGCTCCCTGTCCGAGTGCGACCTGGGCTGAGCGGGGGTAGCCCTGATCACCTCGGCGCCCGTTGCCGCCACCGGCGACGGCCCGTGCTGGCAGGATCTCCGGTGTCGGTTACGACCCTGGAGGATCCGCTGAGCAGCCATCACCCCGCCGCCGTGCTCTTCGACATGGACGGCACGCTCGTCGACAGCGAGAAGCTGTGGGACGTCGCCCTGCAGGAACTGGCGCGTGAGTACGGCGGTGACCTCTCCGCCGAGGCCCGCCGGTCGATCATCGGCACCGCCATGGCCGAGTCGATGCGTATCCTGCACGACGATCTGGGGCAGCCGGAACGGGATCCGGACCTCAGCGCTGCGTGGATCAACGCCCGGATCCTGGAGCTGTTCCGCACCGGTCTGCGCTGGCGGCCGGGGGCGTTCGACCTGTTGCGGGCGGTCCGCGCGGCGGGGATCCCCACCGCGCTTGTCACCTCCAGTCCGCGGGCGCTCGTCGAGATCGCCCTGGACACCCTGGGGCGGGACAACTTCGACACGGTGGTCGCCGGCGACGAGGTGGTCGCGGCCAAGCCCCACCCGGAGCCCTACCTGACCGCCGCGCGGCTGCTCGGTGTGCCGATCGGGCGGTGTGTGGCGATCGAGGACTCGCCGACCGGGGTGGCCAGCGCGCGTGCCTCCGGCGCTGCCGTGCTGGCCGTACCCGCCGAGGTGCCGCTGCCCAGCCTGACCGGCGTACACCAGGTGGAGAGCCTGACCGGCGTGGACCTGGAGCTGCTCGCGGCCCTGGCGGCCGACCGGGCCGGCGCGACCGGCTGAGCCGGGCCGGCGCGGTTCAGGGACGCTCGGCGAAGACCGCCGCGACCACCTGGTAGCCGTCGAACGCCCGCGCCGCCCCCGCGTAGGCGGCCAGGTGGATGAACAGTTCGACGATCTCCTCCCTGGTCACCCCCGACTGCAGGGCGATGCGGAGTTGGCCACGCAGCGGTTCGTGGGTGCCGAGGGTTGCGGCGATCGCCACGGACACCAGGCTGCGGCTGCGGAGGTCCAAACCCGTTCGGGGCCATGCCTCGCCGAAGGTCTGCAGGGTTGCCAGGCGGCGGAAGTCCTCGCCCACGGAGGGCTCGCCGTCGCCGAGGGGCAGCACGAGCGGTTGACCGAGCAGTCGCTCGGCGGTCGCGAGCGCGCGGTGATACGCGTCCTCGTCGGTCATGTCGTCCGTCCCGGGTCTCGGCCGCCGCGACTCGTGGGCGGGCCGACGCCGTGCCGGCCCGACCAGCCTGGCAGCCGCGCGCCGACCGACGGGGACGAATCGGCCAGCCCGCACGGCCGAGGCCCCGACCGCGCAACGGCGGTCGGGGCCTCGGTGACGTGGTCAGTCGTGGGCGATCGCGCCCAGGACGTTGATCCGGGCCGCCCGCACGGCGGGGAGCACCGCGGCCACCACCCCGATGATCGCGGCGAGACCGAGGAAGACGCCCATCTGCCCCCAGGGCAGGATCAGGTCGGTGATGCCCTCGTCCTTGAGCGCCTCGACCACTGCGGCGCCGAGGCCGCTGCCGACCGCCACGCCCAGCAGCGCGCCGAACACGGAGATCACCACCGCCTCGACAGTGATCATGCCCATGGTCTGGCCACGGCGCAGGCCGATCGCCCGCAGCAGGCCCAGTTCCCGGGTCCGCTCCAGCACCGAGAGCGCCAGGGTGTTGATGATGCCCAGGACGGCGATCACGATGGCCAGGGCCAGCAGGATCTGGATCATCGTGAGCAGCCCGTCGAGCGAACTGGTCTGCTGCTTGATGAACGCGTCCCGGTCGGCCACCGACACCTCCGGGCTGTCCGCGAGAAGCGTCTCCACCTGCGGCTGCACGTCGGCCACCCGGGTGCCCGGCGCCAGCTGGATGAAGCCCTGGATGGGCTGCGGGATGGCGAAGTCCTTCGCCGCCGTCGCCGGCAACGTCACCGGGTTGGTCAGCTGCGACGACTCGTAGATGCCGCTGATCGTGTACGTCCGGGCCTCGCCCCGGGTCAGCTGCACCTTGACCGTCGAGCCGACCGACCAGCCACGGGACGTGGCGGTGTCGGAGCTGGCGAGCATCTGGGTCGGCCCGAGCCGGTCGATGTCGCCGGCGGTGGCCTTCGCGCCGAAGATCTGCCGCAGCGACGCGATGTCGCTGCTCGCCGCCACCCACGTGCTCTCGCCGTCGATCCGGCCCATGTCGCCGTACTCGCCGTCGACCATCCGCACGCCGGGCAGGGCCTTGGCCTTGTCCAGGACGCCCGGGTCGAAGCTCGGCGGACGCGGCCCTCCCTGCTGGCCGGCGATCACCAGCTCGGCCTTGATGGTGTCCTGGGCAAGGGCGCTGATGCTGCCCTTGGCCGAGTCGAGGATCACCGTGACGCCGGTGACCAGCGCGATGCCGACCATCAGCGCGGCCGCGGTGATCGCGGTGCGGCGCGGGTTGCGCCCCGAGTTCAGCCGGCCCAGCTTGCCCGGCACCGACCAGGAGAAGATCGCGCCGAGCAGGCTGACCACCGGCCGACTGATCAGTGGCGTCAGCAGCGCCACGCCGATGAAGGCGAACAGCACCCCAGCCAGGATGGTGGCCAGGGTCTGACCATGTGCGTTGCCGCTGAGCCCCAGGAAGAGCAGCACCGCGCCGATGCCGGTGACCACCGCCCCCGTCACCGTGATCTTGGTCAGTGGCCGGTCCGGGGTGGCCACGTCCTGCATGGCGGCGATCGGCGGGATCCGCGATGCCCGCAGCGCCGGCAGCAGCGCCGCCACCACGGTGATCACCAGACCGACGCCGAACGACCCGATCACCGCGGCCGCCGGCACACCGATCCCGGCCAGGGTCAGCCCACCGGCCAACTTGCCGAACAGGAACGCCAGCAGCGCCCCCACGCCGATGCCGGCGGCCAGGCCGAGCACCGACGCGATCAACCCGACCGCGATGGCCTCCAGCACCACCGAACCGATGATCTGCCGGCCGCTGGCCCCGATGGCGCGCATCAGCGCCAACTCCCGGGTGCGCTGCGCCACGATGATCGAGAAGGTGTTGAGGATCAGGAAGGTGCCCACCAGCAGCGCCACCGCGGCGAAGCCGAGCAGGATCTTGTTGAAGAAGGACAGGCCCTCCTTCAGGCTGGCCGAGGCGTCCGCGGCCACCTGCTCGCCGGTCTTCACGTCGAAGTCCGCGCCCAGGGTGCGGGCCACGTCGTCGCGCAACGTCTCGTCCGAGACGCCGTCGGCGGCGCGCAGCGTGATGCTGCTGAACGTGTCCGGCTCGCCCAGCATCAGCCGCTGCGCCATTGGCGTGGTGAAGAAGACCTCGTTGACACCACCGATCGAGTCCCGGTCACCGCTGTAACCCATGATCCCGACCAGCGTGAAGTCCCGCTTCTTCGACTCGAACGCGGTGAGCACGCCGACCTTCTGACCGACCTGCACCTTCGCCGTGGTGGCCAACGCCTTGTTGAGGACGATCTCGTCCTCGGCCTGCGGCGCGCGCCCCTCCCGCAGCTGCATCAGGTCGCTCTCGCCGATCCAGTTCTCACCCAGCTGCGGCGGACCGAACGACGTGACCACCTTGCCGTTGCTGCCGATCACCCGGGCGCCGTCGGCGTTGACGATGCCGGTGGCCGAAGCCACCCCCGGCACCTGCTTGACCCGGCCCACCACGGCGGCCGGCAGCGGAGCGGCGGTCTGCTCGCCCTCCATCTCGTTGACCTCGACCTTCGGCTTCGCCGCGACGTTCACGTCGATCTCGGAGAAGCCGTCGGCGAAGACCGAGTCGAAGGAGCGGCCCAGCGTGTCGGTCAACACGAACGCGCCGGAGACGAACATGACCCCGAGCACCACCGCCAGCCCCGACAGGATCAGCCGGACCTTGCGGGCCAGCAGACTCTTGAGTGTCGCCCGGAACATCAGTTGCCCACCTCGGCCGGAGTGTCCAGCTTCTTCATCGTGTCCAGCACCGTCTCGGCGGTCGGCTCGATCAACTCCGAGACGATCTGCCCGTCGGCGAGGAAGACCACCCGATCGGCGTACGCCGCGGCGGTCGGGTCGTGGGTGACCATGACGATCGTCTGGCCGTGCTCACGCACCGAGTTACGCAGGAAGCCGAGCACCTCCGCGCCGGAGCGCGAGTCCAGGTTGCCGGTCGGCTCGTCCGCGAAGATCACCTCGGGGCGGGAGACCAGCGCCCGCGCACACGCCACCCGCTGCTGCTGACCACCGGAGAGCTGCGCCGGCCGGTGGTCCAACCGGTCCTGCAGACCCACCGTCTTGATCACCGTGTCGTACCAGGCCGGGTCCGGCTTGCGCCCGGCGATCGACAACGGCAGCAGGATGTTCTCCTTCGCGGTGAGCGTCGGCAGCAGGTTGAACTGCTGGAAGATGAAGCCCACCTTGTCCCGGCGCAGCTTCGTCAGCCCCGAGTCGCCCAGCCCGGTGACAGTCGTCGCACCGATCGACACCGTCCCCCGGGTCACCGAGTCCAGACCGGCCAGGCAGTGCATGAGCGTCGACTTGCCGGAACCCGACGGGCCCATGATCGCGGTGAAGCGGCCACGTTCGAACTCCGCGCTGACCCCCCGCAGCGCGATGACCTGAGCCTCGCCGCTGCCGTACACCTTCCACACGTCGTTCGCCCGGGCCGCGGCCTGCGCCTGCTGGCCTACCGTCGCGGTCACGTCATCTACCTCTTCCGTCTGTCCGAATCTCACGCCGCCCCCCGATGGTCCGGCGCGACTGTTCCATCATCGGCGCTGCTCGCGCCCGCCCCGTCCGCCCACGGGGGGACCCGGCGCGGATTTCCCGCTGCGGGTGCACCCCCATGCCGCATCAGGGTTGCCCCTGACCCGACGGCCGATCGACAGGTTTCCCGACCGGCGAAACACCGCCGGACACGACACTTCCCCCTCACGCCACAGGAGGGTCAACCGCGCCGAGCCGTCTACGGTCACGGTAGGTGACGACGGCAACAGGGCCGTCCCCCCACGGAGGGATCTTCGAGTACGCCGGGTGGGGTACCCGGCGCGCGGCCACTACGCCCGCGGACGGACCAGACCCGACTCGTACGCCAGCACGACCGCCTGCACCCGATCGCGCAGCCGCAGCTTGGTCAGCACGTGCCCGACGTGGGTCTTCACTGTGGTCTCGCTCACCGACAGCGCAGCGGCGATCTCGGCGTTGGACAACCCCCGGGCCACCTGCACCAGCACCTCGCGTTCCCGGTCGGTGAGCGCGCTGAGCGCCGCCGACGGCGTCGCCGCCGGATCCGGCAGCAGGTCGGCGAAGCGCTCCAGCAGGCGGCGCAGGATCCGCGGCGCGACCACCGCGTCCCCGCCGGCCACCGTGCGGATCGCCGCGATCAGCTCCTCGGCCGGCACGTCCTTGGCCAGGAACCCGCTCGCGCCCGCGCGCAGCGCCCCCACCACGTACTCATCAAGGTCGAACGTGGTGAGCACCAACACCCGCACCGGCAGTCGGGCGTCGACGATCGCCCGGGTCGCCGCCACCCCGTCCATGCGGGGCATCCGGATGTCCATCAACACGACGTCGGGCAGCAGCCGGCGGGACAGCTCCACCGCCTCCACGCCGTCGCCGGCCTCCGCCACCACATCGAGGTCGCCCTCGGCGCCCAGCACCATCCGGAAGCCCGTGCGCAGCAGCGGCTGGTCGTCGGCGAGCAGGATCCGTACCGGCCGCGCCGAGGCCACCCGATCGGCCATCACGTCTCCCGTCCCCCTCGCCGTCGCGCCCACGCCGGTCCATCGTCGCGTACACCGGTCGGCGCGTCGTGGACCACCGTAGAGGCCCGCCGGCCGCGGTGTCCCGACCGACGCGGCACCGTCACGGTCGGGTCCGGGCGAACCGGCGGTCAGTCGTCGGCGCCGGGCACCACCGGAGCGGACCGCGCGTCGCGCAGCGGATCGGCGTTCGCGGCCGCGACCGGGAACGGCGGGGGAGTCCCACCGAAGGTGGGGCAGAGCGCCTGGTGACTGCACCAGTCGCACAGCCTGCTCGGACGGGGCCGGAAATCCTGCCGGGCGGTGGCCTGCTCGATCGCCCGCCACAGCGCCACCACCGTGCGCTCGAAGCGGACCAGCTCGTCGGCGTCGGGGGTGTAATCCAACACCTCGGCGTCGCGCAGATAGAGCAGACGCAGCACCCGGGGCACCACCCCCCGGGTGCGCCACAGCACCAGCGCGTAGAACTTCAGCTGGAACAGCGCCCGCGCCTCGAACGCCTCCCGCGGCGCGCCGCCGGTCTTGTAGTCGACCACCCGCAGCGCGCCGTCCGGGGCGACGTCGAGCCGGTCGAGATAGCCCCGGATCAGCAACTCGTCGTCGACGACAGCCGAAATCAGGCTCTCCCGCTCCGCCGGCTCCAGCCGGGTCGGATCCTCCACGGCGAAGTAGCCCTCCAGCAGCCCCGCCGCGGAGCGCAGGAACTCCACCGGGCCGGCCGGCTCGGCGTCGTCGAAGATCCCGGCCAGCTCCGGCTGCTCGGTGACCAGCCGATCCCACTGGGGGGCCACCAGGTCACCGGCCGCGGCCGGGGTGCGGCCCTGCGCCGGCAGGTCGAACAGCCGCTCCAGCACCGCGTGCACAAGCGTGCCCCGCGCCTGCTCGACAGTCGTCCGCTCCGGCAACCGGTCGATGCTGCGGAACCGGTAGAGCAGTGGGCAGGTCTTGAAATCCGCCGCCCGCGACGGGGACAGCGAGGCCCGCACCGTCGGCGGCGCCTGCGCCGGGGAGGAGGACTGGGGGGTGGTGACCGGTTCCGCCGTCATGTCCGCAAAGGTTAGGGCACCGGTATGACACCGCCCGCCGCCCGCCCCACGCCGGGCCGGTCCGTAGCATCGGTGCGATGGAGCAGACACCCCGGCCGCCGCGTCGGCCCGACCGGCGACCCGGTCTGAACGTGGGCCGGGTGCTCGGAGTGCCGCTGCACCTCAACGCCTCGATGCTCCTGCTCGCCGTGCTGGTCGCCGTGCTCTACGCCGAGTTCGCCCGCCGGCAACTGGACCTGCCGCAGGTCAGCGGCTATCTCATCGGCTTCGGGTTCGTGGTGTCACTGCTCGGCTCGGTGCTGCTGCACGAGCTGGGTCACGCGCTCACCGCCCGCCGCTACGGCATCGGTGTGCGCGGGATCACCCTGGAACTGCTCGGCGGGTACACCGAGATGGACCGGGACGCGCCGACGCCCAAGGTCGACCTGCTGGTGTCGCTCGCCGGCCCGGCGGTCTCCGCGGTGCTCGGCGTCCTCGCGGTCGCCGCCACCGTGGCCCTGCCACCGGGCACCGTGGCCCACCAGCTCGCCTTCCAGCTCGCGCTGAGCAACGTCATCGTCGCGGTGTTCAACATCCTCCCCGGGTTGCCGCTGGACGGCGGGCGTGCCCTACGCGCCGCCGTGTGGGGCCTGACCCGCGACCGGCACCGCGGCACCGAGGTCGCCGGTTGGGCGGGCCGCGTCGTCGCCGTCGGCACCGCCGTCCTCGTCGGCCTGCTGACCCTGACCGACTACCTGGTGCCTGTGGCGCTGCCACTGATGCTGCTTGTCGCCGTCACCCTCTGGCGCGGCGCCGGGCAGTCCATCCGGGCCGCGCGGGTCAGCCGGCGGTTCCCGCTCATCGACCTGTCCCGCCTGGCGCGGCCGATCTGGCCGGTGCCCACCGGCACACCGCTGTCCGAGGCACAGCGCCGCCGCGCCGAGGGCGGGCAGCCCGCCGCCGCGCTGCTGGTCACCGACTCCACAGGTCACCCGGTGGCGCTTGTCGACCCGGCCGCCGCCGCGGCCGTCCCCGCCGAGCGCCGCCCCTGGCTGACGGTGGACACCGTCGCCCGCGCACTGACCGCGCTCCCCACCCTGCCGGTCGGGCTGGACGGCGAACGGGTAATGGAGGCCGTGCAGACCCACCCGGGCGCGCAGTACGTGGTGACGTCAGGCGAAGATGTCGTCGGCATTCTGCACATCGGGGACCTGGCACAGCTCCTCGAACCCAACCGGAAGATGACATCGTGACCGCAACTCCCTCCACCGTCGCCGCCGACACCGCCCCCGGAGCGCTGACACCCGTGCACCGTGGCCCGTTCCGGCCCGGCGACCGGGTGCAGCTCACCGACCCCAAGGGGCGGATGCACACCGTGACGCTGGAGCCCGGCAAGGAGTTCCACACCCACCGCGGCATCCTGGCGCACGACGCGCTGATCGGGCTGCCCGACGGCAGCGTGGTGACCACCTCCGGCGGCGGCACCGCCTTCCTGGCGCTGCGCCCGCTGCTCTCGGACTACGTGCTGTCCATGCCGCGCGGCGCCCAGGTGATCTACCCGAAGGACTCGGCGCAGATCGTCGCGATGGGCGACATCTTCCCCGGCGCCAAGGTCCTCGAGGCCGGCGCCGGCTCCGGCGCGCTCAGCTGCTCGCTGCTGCGCGCCGTCGGCACCGAGGGAGAGTTGCACTCGTTCGAGGTGCGCGACGACTTCGCCCAGATCGCCAAGCGCAACGTCGAGGCGTTCTTCAACGGGCCACACCCCTCGTGGAACCTGCACGTCGGCGACGTCGCGCAGTGCCAGGAAACCGGCTTCGACCGGATCATCCTCGACATGCTCACCCCCTGGGAGACCCTCGACATGGTCGAGCGGGCGCTGGTGCCCGGCGGCGTCTTCATCGGCTACGTCGCCACCACGCCCCAGCTCTCCGAACTCGTCGAGGCGCTGCGCGAGCGCGGCGGCTGGACCGAGCCCCGCGCCTGGGAGTCGCTCGTGCGCGACTGGCACGCCGAGGGCCTCGCCGTCCGCCCCGACCACCGGATGATCGCGCACACCGCGTTCCTGGTCTCCGCGCGCAAGCTCGCCCCGGGCGTCACCGCGCCGCCGCGCCGCCGCAAACCCAGCAAGGGCACCGAGGCGTACGCGCAGCGCCGGCAGGACCTGCGCGAGGCCGAGGCGGCCCGCCAGGCGGCCGCAGCCAGGGCCGCCGACGCGCAGCCCGACACGACCGGGGAGATGGACAGGCCGTGACCATCGGCGAGCGGGGGGAGGCGGCGGCATGAGCCGACCGGGTTACGGCGGCGGCGACCTGCCCGCCGTGTTTCCGGACTGGTCGCCGTACCAGGACCTGGAATCGGCGGCGCGGGCCTACCTACGCGACCCGGACGTCGCCCTGGAAGCCCTCGGTGGTGTGCTGCGCGGCGCCTCGGTGCTCGGCTTCACCCTGGAACGCTTCGTCAACGAGGTCAACGGCGTGTGGCAGGAGGTTGTCGTCTGCGACGGCAGCCGACTGATCCTCTGGCACGGTGAGGACGTGCCGCCGGGGGAGGGGCCGCCGGGCTCGATGACGTCGTCGCTGCGGGTGGTGCCGGTCTCCACGGTCACCGAGGTGGGCTGCCGGCGTCGGCTGAACCGCTCCGACAGCGGCGAGATCCGGGTCGACAGCATCGACGTCTACCTGCTGCTCACCTCGCTGGACGAGGCCCCGCCGAGCGAGGAGATGGCGGGTACGCCCCGACACGACGCGCTGCGCTTCGGCAAGACCCTCGACGACGGCGGCGCCGGGCAGATCGCCCGACTGGAGGAGTTCGCCCGGCTGGTGGCGTCGGTGGTCGGCCGCCCGATGCTCTGAAGGCGTACCCCGAACGGGTGGCGCCGGCGTCGCGCGAACGATGCGACGCCGGCGCCCGCCCGGCTCAGTCGTCCTCGGCGTCCGGGCCAGCGACCTCGACACCGTCGCCGCGCACCACGTGGATGCAGTCGCCCGGGCACTCCTTCGCGGAGTCGATAACTTCGAGGCGCAGGTGCGCGGGCACGTCCACCCGGCTGCCCGGCGCCATCCGCAGCTCACCGTCGACGCCCTTGACGTACGCCAGGCCGTCGATGTCGAACTCGAAAACCTCCGGCGCGTACTGCACGCAGAGCCCGTCACCCGTGCAGAGATCCTGGTCCACCCAGACCTGCAACTGGTCGGTCGCGACCTCGGCCACCGGTGCACCCCCCATGTTCTCCCGTACCAGCCTCCGACGGTACCCGAACGCCCGTACCGACCCGCCAGGCCACCCTTGGCGATCAAGGTTCGGTGACGAGGGTGTTGCGTGGGACCGAATCGGGCTCATAGCGGCTAGTGTTAGGTCAGAACGTTCAAGCCCCCCGGGGAGGTGGGACGTGGCAGCACGCAGCGACGACGCGGACTCGCGCGCCGCACGGTGGGAGAAGGAAGCCCACGATCTCTCCACGCAGGTCGCGTTCCTTCAGGAGGAACTCGCTCTGGTGCGGCGTAAGTTGACCGAAAGCCCCCGACACGTCCGGCAGCTCGAAGAGCGGCTGGCGGCCACCCAGGCACAGTTGGCGCGGCTGACCGAGAACAACGACCGGCTGGTGAGCACCCTCAAGGAGGCTCGCACGCAGATCGTCACGCTCAAGGAGGAGATCGACCGGCTCGCGCAGCCGCCGAGTGGCTACGGGGTCTTCCTGGCCAAGCACGACGACGGGACGGTGGACGTCTTCACCGGCGGCCGCAAACTGCGGGTCTCCGTCTCGCCCTCACTGGACGTGGACGAACTGCGTCGCGGCCAGGAGGTCCTGCTCAACGACGCGCTCAACATCGTCGACGCGTTCGGATACGAGCGGGTCGGTGAGGTCGTGATGCTCAAGGAGATCCTGGAGGGACCGAACGGCGGGCCGGGCGACCGGGCGCTTGTGGTCTCCCACTCCGACGAGGAACGCATCGTGCACCTCGCCGAGACGCTCATCGGCTCGGCGATCCGGGCCGGCGACTCGCTCATGATCGAGCCCCGCTCGGCGTACGCGTACGAGCGGATCCCGAAGAGCGAGGTCGAGGAGCTGGTCCTGGAGGAGGTGCCCGACGTCGACTACGGCGACATCGGTGGCCTCCAGTCGCAGATCGAGCAGATCCGCGACGCGGTGGAACTGCCGTTCCTGCACGCGGACCTGTTCCGCGAGCACCAGCTCCGGCCGCCCAAGGGCATCCTGCTCTACGGCCCGCCCGGCTGCGGAAAGACGCTCATCGCCAAGGCGGTGGCCAACTCGCTGGCCAAGAAGATCGCCGAGCGGCAGGGCAAGGAGAAGCACACCAGCTTCTTCCTCAACATCAAGGGCCCGGAGCTGCTCAACAAGTACGTCGGCGAAACCGAGCGGCACATCCGGCTGATCTTCCAGCGGGCTCGGGAGAAGGCCGGCGAGGGCACCCCGGTGATCGTGTTCTTCGACGAGATGGACTCGATCTTCCGGACCCGTGGCTCCGGTGTCTCCTCCGACGTGGAGAACACGATCGTCCCGCAGCTGCTCAGCGAGATCGACGGCGTGGAGGGCCTGGAGAACGTCATCGTCATCGGCGCCTCCAACCGGGAAGACATGATCGACCCGGCGATCCTGCGCCCCGGTCGCCTCGACGTGAAAATCAAGATCGAGCGACCGGACGCCGAAGCGGCGAAGGACATCTTCTCCAAGTACATCCTCTCCGGGCTGCCGCTGCACCCGGACGACCTCGCCGAACACGGAGCCGACCCCCAGGCCACCGTCGCCGCGATGATCGACGCCGTCGTGCTGCGGATGTACTCCGAAACCGAGGAGAACCGTTTCCTCGAAGTCACCTACGCCAACGGTGACAAGGAAGTCCTCTACTTCAAGGACTTCAACTCCGGCGCGATGATCCAGAACATCGTCGACCGGAGCAAGAAGATGGCCATCAAGGAATTCCTCACCTCCGGTCGCAAGGGCCTGCGCCTGCAGCACCTGCTCGACGCCTGCGTCGACGAGTTCCGCGAGAACGAGGACCTCCCCAACACCACAAACCCCGACGACTGGGCCCGCATCTCCGGCAAGAAGGGCGAGCGGATCGTCTACATCCGCACGCTCGTCTCCGGCGGCAAGGGCGCCGAGGCCGGCCGGTCCATCGAGACCGCGAGCAACACCGGCCAGTACCTCTGAGCAAACGGTGACACCAGCGGGCCCGGGACGCGACGCGTTCCGGGCCCCACCCGTCGCGCCGACCCCTGCCGGGCTGGTCCCGGCGACGGGCAGCGGAGACGACACCGGTAACCCGCCCGCACCGGCGTGCCCCCGTCCCCGAACACTCGGACTACGCTCGACATGACGGGGGACCGGGTCGGGCGAGCGAAGCGGGTAGGTCGATGAGCGTAAGACGGATCATGGGCACCGAGGTCGAGTACGGCATCTCCGTGCCCGGCCAGGCCGGAGCCAACCCGATGGTCACCTCGTCCCAGGTGGTCAACGCCTACGGGGCCCGGCCCGAGCTCAACCGGGGCGGGCGCGCCCGCTGGGACTACGAGGAGGAGTCGCCGCTGCGCGACGCCCGCGGCTTCACCTACTCCGGGGCCGCCTACGACCCCGCCGAAGCCCTCGCCGACGAGGACCTCGGCCTGGCCAACGTGATACTCACCAACGGCGCACGCCTCTATGTGGACCACGCCCACCCCGAATACTCCACCCCCGAGGTCACCACCCCCCGCGACATCGTGCGCTGGGACAAGGCCGGCGAACGGGTGATGGCCGAGGCGTCCCGCCGGGCCGCCACCATCCCCGGCAGCCAGCCGATCCACCTCTACAAGAACAACACCGACAACAAGGGCGCCAGCTACGGTGCCCACGAGAACTACCTGATGCGCCGGCAGACCCCGTTCGCCGACATCGTGGCGTACCTGACGCCGTTCTTCGTGACCCGGCAGATCGTCTGCGGCGCCGGCCGCGTCGGCATCGGACAGGACGGCGGGCAGAGCGGCTTCCAGATCTCCCAGCGCGCCGACTTCTTCGAGGTCGAGGTCGGCCTGGAGACCACCCTCAAGCGGCCGATCATCAACACCCGCGACGAGCCGCACGCCGACGCCGACAAGTACCGCCGGCTGCACGTCATCATCGGCGACGCCAACCTCTCCGAGATTTCCACCTACCTCAAGGTGGGCACCACCGCGCTGATCCTCACCATGATCGAGGAGAAGGCGCTCGGCGCCGACCTCGGCATCGCCGACCCGGTCAGCGAACTGCGCGCCGTCAGCCACGACCCCTCCCTGGCGCACCTCATGAGGCTGCGCGACGGCCGTCGCCTGACCGCCCTGGACCTGCAGTGGGCGTACCTGGAGCGGGCGCGGTCCTTTGTCGACGACCGCTACGGCACGGACGTCGACGAGCAGACCGCCGACGTGCTGGACCGGTGGGAGGACGTGCTGGACCGGCTCGGCCGCGACCCGATGCTCTGCGCCGACGAGCTGGACTGGGTGGCCAAGCTGCGGCTGCTGGAGGGTTACCGTGAGCGGGAGAAGCTCGGCTGGGGCTCGCACAAGCTCCAACTCGTCGACCTGCAGTACTCCGACGTACGCCCGGAGAAGGGCCTCTACAACCGGCTGGTCTCCCGGGGGGCGATGAAGACGCTGCTCACCGACGAGGAGACCCGCCGCGCCATGACCGAGCCCCCGGAGGACACCCGGGCCTACTTCCGTGGCCGCTGCCTCGCCCAGTACGCCTCCGAGGTGGTCGCCGCCAGCTGGGATTCAGTGATCTTCGACGTGGGTCGAGAGTCGCTGGTCCGGGTGCCGATGATGGAGCCGGAGCGGGGCACCCGCGCCCACGTCGGGGCCCTCTTCGACCGCTGCGCCAGCGCCAAGGACCTGTTGGAGACGTTGACCGGGGGCTGAACCCGATCCCGAATGCCCGTCGTGCGCCGTAACCCGGCGCGCGGCGGGCTTTTCGTCGTCCGCGCGAGGTAAGTTCATCGCAGACGATCGTGGAGGAGGCAGCAATGGCCACTCATGACAGCGGCGGCCAGTCGCAGTCCGGCAAGTCCCGCCAGGGCGAGGAGATCGAGGACGTCACCACGGAGGCCAATCCCGAGGTGGCCGAGCGGCACGCCGAGATCACCGAGGACGTCGACGACCTGCTCGACGAGATCGACTCCGTCCTGGAAGAAAACGCAGAGGAGTTCGTGAGGGGTTACGTGCAAAAAGGGGGCGAGTAGGGTATAGCCGGCAAATCGGACATGCCCCGACCCCTGGATGACCGGGATGGCCACCGCCGCTGCCGCGACTGCGGCGAGTGGCTGCCCCTCGAGCAGTTCTGCGCCAACAGCAAACGGCCGGACGGCCGCGGCAGCTACTGCAAGCCGTGCTTCAACAAACGGTCGAAGGCCAGCTACGCCGAGCGGATGCGGGAGCAACACGGCCGCGAGGTCCGGAAGGCACGCGATGTCCCGGAGGGACATCGGTTCTGCGTGGACTGCGACACGGCCAAGCCCCTGGTCGACTTCCCTCGTAACCGCTCGGACAGCACGGGCTACGGCACATACTGCAAGCCGTGCCACAACGTCCGAACCCGCGAAACAAAGCAGCGGCTCTACGGCGGGACGCGCGAGTATCACCTGCGGCGGCGGTATGGCATCGGTGAGAAGGAGTTTCAGGAGCTCCTGGCCGAGCAGGGCGGGGTCTGCGCGATCTGCGGGGGCGCGGACCCCCAACATCTGGACCACGATCATCGCACCGGGTGGGTGCGCGGGATACTCTGCTTCAACTGCAACGGTGGTCTTGGCCAGTTCCGTGACAGTCCTACGAGGCTGGCCAGGGCGATCACGTACCTGAGAGGAACCACGTGGCAGCGGGCTTTGATCCATCCGGGCGTCTACCAGATGTGTTCACCAACGCGGGGACGTCCTCCTTCACCACGTTTCTGAGCCGGGTGGCGCCCGAGATGCTGCCCGGTCGTCGGCCGTTGCCGCCGGGCATGGCCGCCGACCTGGCGCCGCACGCGACCACCATCGTGGCGATCTCGGCCGCCGGCGGTGTGGTGATGGCCGGCGACCGACGGGCCACCATGGGCAACCTGATCGCCCAGCGCGACATCGAGAAGGTGCATCCCGCCGACGCGTACTCGCTGGTCGGCATCGCGGGCACCGCGGGCATCGGCATCGAGCTGATGCGACTGTTCCAGGTGGAGCTGGAGCACTACGAGAAGATCGAGGGCGCGATGCTCTCGCTCGACGGTAAGGCCAACCGGCTGGCGTCGATGATCCGGGGCAACCTGGGCGCGGCCATGCAGGGCCTGGCCGTGGTTCCGCTGTTCGCCGGCTTCGACCTGGCCGCCGCCGACCCGTCGCGGGCAGGGCGGATCTTCAGCTTCGACGTGACCGGTGGCCCGTACGAGGAGACCGGGTACGACGCGATCGGCTCCGGCTCGCTCTTTGCGAAGTCGGCGTTGAAGAAGCGCTTCCGGGCCGGCATTTCCGTGGACGACGCGACTCGGCTCGCGGTCGAGGCGCTCTACGACGCGGCGGACGACGACACCGCGACCGGCGGACCTGACCTGACCCGCCGGATCTATCCGGTGGTGATGACCGCTACCGCCGAGGGCACCCGCCGGCTGACCGACACCGAGACGGCGGCGATCGCCGAGGGTGTGGTCGCCGGTCGGATGGAGAACCCGGGCGGTTGAGCCGCGTCCACCCCCACCAGTCAGCAGTCGTCAGCACAGTGCCGTAAGGAGAACCGCCGCCGTGGCCATGCAGTTCTACGCCTCGCCCGAACAGATCATGCGCGACCGCTCCGAGCTGGCCCGCAAGGGCATCGCCCGGGGTCGCAGCGCGGTGGTCCTCAGCTACTCCGGCGGGGTGCTCTTCGTCGCGGAGAACCTCTCCAGCGCCCTGCACAAGGTCAGCGAGATCTACGACCGGATCGGCTTCGCCGCGGTCGGCCGCTACAACGAGTTCGAGAATCTGCGCCGGGCCGGTGTGCGGATGGCCGACCTGAACGGGCTCAGCTACGACCGGCGGGACGTCACCGGGCGGGCGCTCGCCAACGCGTTCGCGCAGACGCTCGGCGCGATCTTCACCGAGCAGTCGAAGCCGTTCGAGGTGGAGATCTGCGTGGCCGAGGTCGGGGCGACTCCGGATGACGACGAGCTGTACCGGCTGACGTACGACGGTTCGGTCAACGACGAGCCGGGCCGGATGGCGATGGGTGGCCAGGCCGAGGCGATCACCGGTGTGTTGAAGTCGCAGCACCGTGCGGACATGTCCCTCGGCGAGGCGGCCCGGGTGGCGGTGCAGGCGTTGAGCACCGTCGGTGGTGAGGGCGGCGCGGCCCGCACGATCGCCGCCAACCAGCTTGAGGTGGCGGTGCTGGACCGCCAGCGGGTGGGTCGTACGTTCCGTCGGATCACGGGCGCGGCGTTGACGGCGCTGCTCGATGGTGACGTCGCGGACGCGGACCAGCCGGCCGAGGCGGGTGGCCCGGACACGCCGGCGCAGCCGACCACGGAGGCGCACAAGCCGACGACGTCGGCGGGCTCCGCCGATCTGGAGGACAAGCCGGCGGACGGCAAGTAACACCGGTCTTTGTCAGCGGGCGGCCCGGAGATGGGCCGCCCGCTGCGTCATGTCGAGCAGCGCGCCGGCGGTGGCCACGTCGGACGGCAGTTGCAGGCCGGAGAGCACGCCGCGCGGACCTCGCCGATCGAGCCGGACTCGTTGAGCGCCGGGATGATGATCAGGACCCGCTTGCCGTTAACCGTCGGCGTAGGACGACCGGGTCATGCGGCCGGTACGGTCTTCAACGGCTCCCACCAGGCCCGGTTGTCGCGGTACCACTGCACGGTCTGCGCCAGGCCGTCGGCGAGGTCGATGCTCGGGGCGTACCCCAGCTCTTGATTGATCTTGGTGATGTTCAGCGAGTAGCGGCGGTCGTGGCCCTTGCGGTCGGGGACCGGGACGACCCGGTCCCAGCCGGCGCCGCAGGCGTCCAGCAGCAGGCCGGTCAGCTCCTTGTTGGTCAGCTCCGTGCCGCCGCCGATGTTGTAGACCTCGCCGGCGCGGCCCTTCTGCTGGACCATCGCGATGGCCCGGCAGTGGTCGTGCACGTGCAGCCAGTCGCGGGTGTTGCCGCCGTCGCCGTAGAGGGGAACGGTGCCGCCGTCGAGCAGGTTGGAGACGAACAGCGGGATGATCTTCTCGGGGAACTGGTACGGCCCGTAGTTGTTGGAGCAGCGGGTGATCACCACGTCCATGCCGTGGGTGCGGTGGTAGGCCAGGGCGAGCAGGTCGGAGCCGGCCTTCGAGGCCGAGTACGGCGAGTTCGGCGCGAGGGGCGAGGTCTCGGTCCAGGAGCCCTCGTCGATCGACCCGTACACCTCGTCGGTGGACACGTGGACGAAGCGGCAGGTGCCGTGGCGCAGCGCGGCGTCCAGCAGGGTCTGCGTGCCGAGCACGTTCGTGGTGACGAACGGCGCGGCGCCGACGATCGAGCGGTCGACGTGCGATTCCGCCGCGAAGTGCACGACCACGTCGTGCCCGGCGACCACCTCGTCGACCACACCGGGGTCGCAGATGTCGCCCTGCACGAAGCGCAGGCGCGGGTCGTCGCGCACCGGGTCGAGGTTCGCCAGGTTGCCCGAGTAGGTGAGCTTGTCGAGCACCGTCACGCCGGCGGGGTCGACCGCGGGCACGCCCGAAGCGGTGCCAGCAGGCACGCCCAGCAGCATGCGGACGTACTCTGAGCCGATGAATCCGGCACCGCCGGTGACGAGGATCCTCACGGATCCAGAATGTACGCGAAGCGGTGGGCCGGGCTGTCCGCGGTGAAAACCCATGTCGACGGGCTGATTGCGGCTAAACTCCCACGGTGCGCGGAATCGTACTCGCCGGCGGCACCGGCTCCCGGCTCTGGCCGATCACCCGGGTAGTTTCCAAGCAGCTGATGCCGGTCTTCGACAAGCCGATGATCTACTACCCGCTCTCCACGCTGGTGATGTCCGGTGTGCGGGAGATCCTGATGATCACCACGCCGGAGGACCAGGACCAGTTCCGCCGGTTGCTCGGCGACGGCAGCCAGTTCGGGCTGCGGCTGGAGTACGTGACGCAGGCCCGCCCGGAGGGCATCGCCCAGGCGTTCATCCTCGGCGCGGACTTCATCGGCGACGAGTCGGTGGGGCTGATCCTCGGCGACAACATCTTCCACGGCGTCGGTCTGGGCTGGCAGTTGGCCGCCCACAGCGACCTCGTCGGCGGCCGGGTCTTCGCGTGCCCGGTGGCCAACCCGCAGGAGTACGGCGTGGTGGACTTCGACGCCGAGGGTCGGGTGCTCTCGATCGAGGAGAAGCCGGCTCGGCCGAAGTCGCGCTACGCGGTGCCCGGCCTGTACTTCTACGACAACCGCGTGGTGGACATCGCCCGCAAGATCACGCCCAGCGCCCGGGGCGAATTGGAGATCACGGCGGTCAACGAGGCGTACCGGGAGATCGGTGAGCTGTCCGTCACCCTGCTGGACCGGGGCACGGCCTGGCTGGACACCGGCACGTTCGCCTCGATGATGCAGGCCAGCGAGTTCGTCCGGGTGATTGAGGAGCGGCAGGGCCTGAAGATCGGTTGCGTCGAGGAGGTGGCCTGGCGGGCCGGCCTCATCGACGACGACCAGCTGGCCGCGCTCGCCGAGCCGCTGACCAAGAGCGGCTTCGGCGACTACCTGTTGGGTCTGCTGGCCGAGAAGAACGACGCGCAGATGACCCGATGAAGATTCGGGAGCTGGGCATCGAGGGCGCGTGGGAGATCACGCCGCAGCAGCACGGCGACCCCCGCGGCATGTTCATGGAGTGGTACCGCTTCGACAAGCTCGCCGGGGCGGTGGGCCATCCGCTGCGGCTGGCCCAGGCAAACCTGTCGGTGTCCGCGCGGGGCGTGGTGCGCGGCGTGCACTTCGCCGACGTGCCGCCCGGGCAGGCCAAGTACGTCGTCTGCGTGCGCGGCGCGGTCCTCGACGTGATCGTGGACCTGCGGGTGGGCTCGTCGACCTTCGGCCGGTGGGAGGGCGTCCAGCTGGACGACACCGACCGGCGGGCGGTCTACCTGAGCGAGGGGCTGGGGCACGGCTTCGGCGCCCTGACCGACGACGCGACGTTGAGCTACCTCTGCTCGGCCACGTACAACCCGGCCGGCGAGCGCACGGTGCACCCGCTGGACGAGGAGCTGGGCATCGAATGGCCTGTCGACGTCCCGCTGCTGTCCGCCCGCGACGACGCCGCGCCGACCCTCGCGCAGGCGCGCGAGGGCGGTCTGCTGCCGGAGTACGACGTCTGCCGGCGCTTCGTGACGACCATCGGGCGGGACGGAATGTCGCACTCAACCGGTATGTGACCACCCCCGGAGCACGACCTGTGGTGTGACAGTGACGAACGGGGCCTCCGGGCGGCTAATGTCACATCATGGAGCGGCGAATCTTCGGCCTCGAGACCGAGTACGGCGTCACCTGCACCTATCGCGGGCAGCGGCGGCTGTCCCCGGACGAGGTCGCGCGGTATCTGTTCCGTCGCGTCGTGTCCTGGGGTCGGTCGAGCAACGTGTTCCTGCGCAATGGGGCCCGGCTCTACCTGGACGTCGGGTCGCATCCGGAGTACGCGACACCGGAGTGCGACTCGGTGACCGACCTGGTGGCCCACGACCGGGCCGGCGAGCGGATCCTGGAGGGGCTGCTCGTCGACGCGGAGAAGCGGCTGCACGACGAGGGCATCGCAGGTGAGATCTACCTGTTCAAGAACAACACCGACTCGGCCGGCAACTCGTACGGCTGCCACGAGAACTACCTGGTCTCGCGGCATGGCGAGTTCGGCCGGCTCGCTGACGTGCTCATCCCGTTCCTGGTCACCCGGCAGTTGATCTGTGGGGCCGGCAAGGTCCTGCAGACCCCGCGCGGCGCGGTCTACTGCCTGTCGCAGCGGGCCGAGCACATCTGGGAGGGCGTCTCGTCGGCGACGACCCGCAGCCGACCGATCATCAACACCCGCGACGAGCCGCACGCCGACGCCGAGCGTTACCGGCGCCTGCACGTGATCGTCGGTGACTCAAACATGAACGAGGTCACCACGCTGCTCAAGGTCGGCACCGCCGACATCGTGCTGCGGATGATCGAGGCCGGCGTCGTCATGCGCGACCTGTCGCTGGAGAACCCGATCCGCGCCATCCGCGAGGTGTCGCACGACATCACCGGCCGGCGCAAGGTGCGGCTGGCCTCCGGCAAGGAGGTCAGCGCGCTGGACATCCAGCAGGAATACCTGTCCAAGGCCACCGAGTTCGTCGAGCGGCGCGGTGGCGACCAGGCCGCCAAGCGGGTCGTCGAGCTGTGGGGCCGGGTGCTCAGCGCGGTGGAGAGCGGTGACCTGGAGCCGGTCTCGCGCGAGATCGACTGGGTCAGCAAGCTGCGGCTGATCGAGCGCTACCAGCGCAAGCACGACCTGCCGTTGTCGCACCCCCGGGTGGCGCAGATGGACCTGGCGTATCACGATGTGCGCCGTGGGCGTGGCCTCTACGGGCTGCTGGAGCGTCGCGGCGAGGTGGACCGGGTGGCCACCGACCCGGAGATCTTCGAGGCCAAGGAAACCCCGCCGCAGACCACGCGGGCGCGGCTGCGCGGCGAGTTCATCCGGCACGCCCAGGAGAAGCGGCGCGACTTCACCGTCGACTGGGTGCATCTGAAGCTCAACGACCAGGCGCAGCGCACCGTGCTCTGCAAGGACCCGTTCCGGGCGTACGACGAGCGGGTGGAGCGGTTGATCGCCAGCATGTGACGGGTGTGCCGGCCTCGGCGGTGGTGTACGCCGACGGGGCCGGCCGGCCCGGTAGGCTGGGCGCGCCATGACGACTTCTGGACCATCCGACCGCTCCGAGCGCTCCGAGCGCGGCACCGAGCGGCAGAACTGGGTCGAACGCCGGCGGGAGAAGATCCGCGCCGAGGTCGACCGCAACAGGCGCGGCGACTACACCGTGCCGACGTGGGTGCTGGCGCTGGCGCTGGTGCTCATCGTGGGCGGCTGGCTCGCCCTGATCTTCCTCTCCTGACCCGCCGCCTGAGCCCGCCTTCGGGGTGTCGCTCGGGTGGTCGTCCGTGACCCATCGGGGCCAGAGGTTGGCCCGGCCGGGTCGTGTCGGCGGGTACCCGCTCGCCGTCGCCGTCGCGGGGGGTCTGCCCGTCTTGCGCGTCGACGACACCGGACGCGACGACGCGGGAGGCGATCATGGACGACGAATCGAAGGTGCCGCAGCCGGAGCGCGGTGGCGGAGGCTGGCAGGACCCCGGGCCGCGCGACGTGATCCGGGACCGGCAGAACCCCGACCTGCTGACTCCGCCGAGCACGGACGCGGGGACACTGCCCAACCTGCGGTTCTCCTTCTCCGACGCGCACACCCGCGTCCAGCGTGGCGGCTGGACCAGAGAGGTGACCGTACGCGAGCTGCCGATCGCCACCGAGCTCAGCGGCGTGGACATGGCGCTGGAACCGGGCGGCTACCGGGAGCTGCACTGGCACAAGCAGTCCGAGTGGGCGTACGTGTCGCGCGGCAGCGCCCGGATCAGCGCCGTCGACCAGGAGGGCCGCAACTTCCTCGACGACGTACACGCCGGTGACCTGTGGTTCTTCCCGCAGGGGGTGCCACACCACATCCAGGCACTCGACGAGGGTGTGGAGTTTCTGCTGGTCTTCGACGACGGGGCGTTCACCGAGAACGGCACGTTCCTGATCAGCGACTTCTTCGCGCACACCCCGAAGGACGTGCTGGCCAAGAACTTCGGGTGGCGACCCGAGCAGCTCGACTCGATCCCGGAGCGGGAGAAGTACATCTTCGCGGGGCAGGTGCCGCCGCCGCTGGACCGTGACCGGGTGGTCAGCCCGACCGGGGACGTGCCCCGCAGCCTGAGCCATCGGCTGCTCGCGCAGAAGCCGCAGCGGTTCGCGGGCGGTCAGGTCCGCATCGCCGACGTCGCCCAGTTCCCGGCGGCCACCACGATCTGCGCCGCCCTGGTCGAGGTCGACCCGGGCGGGATGCGCGAGCTGCACTGGCACCCCACCGACGACGAGTGGCAGTACTACCTCTCCGGCCACGGCCGGATGGGCGTGTTCGCCAGTCAGGGCGTGGCCGGCACCTTCGACATGCGCTCCGGCGACGTCGGGTACGTGCCGTTCGCGTACGGCCACTACATCGAGAACCTCGGCACCGAGCCGCTGGTCTTCCTGGAGATGTTCCGCAAACCCCGGTTCGAGTCCGTCTCGCTGACCCAGTGGATGGCGAACACCCCGGCCCAGGTCAGCGCGGACACCCTCAACCTGCCCCGAGAGCTGATCGAGGCCCTACCCCGCGACCAACGCCCGGTAATCCGCTAAACCCACCCACCCACCCACCCACGGCCCCACCCAGTCGCGGTGATCATGAAGTTATTGCCGCGACACGCCGAGGAGGCGGGCAATAACTTCATGATCAACGGGGCAAAGGGCGGGCTGAGGGTGGGGTGGGGGCGGGGTGGGGGCGGGGTGGGGGTGGGGTGGGGTGGGGTTAGGGGATGTGGGTGGTGGCTTGGCGGCCGGCTGCGGCCGCCGCCACGAAGTAGGCGTGGTCGGCGTCGAGGTTGCGGCCCATCGTGGACAGCGGCACGGCGCTGGCGCGCAACGCGTCGTCGAGGCCTGCGGTGGGCACCCGGACGATCCGGTGCCGGGCCGTCAGCGGCGCCAGCGCCGCGTCGACCTCGGCCGCGAGGGCCGGGTCCAGGTCGTCGGGCACCACCAGCTCCGCCGGGGCGAGTGCCACCCGGCCGTACGCGGTGAGGCTGTGGTGCGACACGCCCCGGTGTCGGGGGCGGGGGTCGGCGTCGGAGATGCGCAGTGAGCCGACCGGCCGGCCGCCGAGCGTGGCGATCGCGTTGACCGCCTCGCCGACGGCGACGCCGGAGAAGCCCCACCGGGTGCCGGTGCCCAGGTTGCCGGGCCCCTGGGCCACGATGGCCACGTCCGCGTCCAGCACGTGGCGGGCGGCGAGCAGGCCGCCGTGCAGGGTGGTGGCCTCCAGGTCGCCGCCGAACGCCTGTCCGACGGTGATCGTCCCGGCCAGCTCGTCCCGCAGCCCGGCGAGAGTGCGGGAGAACCAGGCCGGCAACGCCCCGCCGTCGGTGAGCAGGTACGCCACCCGGGCTCGTGGGGCGTCGGCCCGGATGCCGGCCAGGATCGCCGGCAGCGCCGAGTGCAGGTCGGCGGTGACCACCGGCATTCCGCCCAGGTCGTCGGCGTCGGCGAGGACGGCGCGGTGTGGGCTGGCCTCCTCGTCGACGCCGAGCAGGATCGGCTGCAACGGGGTGTAGCGGGCCTTGACGAGGTGCCCGGCGTCGCGGGTGTCAGAGGCGTCCGGGGGGTCCGGGGGCAGCCGGTCCGGCAGGGCCACCACGAGGGCGTACCCACCGGTGCCCAACCCCATCAGCAGCGCGCCCGCGTTGAGCAGCACCCGGTCACCCGGCTCGGGTGTGCCGACCAGCTCGGGATAGGCCAGCGCCCGCATGCCCGTGCCGTCGGGCAGGTCGACGTCGAGTTCCACCGCCCCGGTCCACTGCCGCCGCAGCGCCGCCACCGTCCCCGCCCGCCATCGCACCATGACGGGCACGCTAGCCGCGCGGACCAGGCGGTCCGCGCCCGGGTCGGCCCGCCCCCCACCCGGCGTCGGGTTCGCCTCGGCGTCGACGCTGGGCCCACCCCTCGGGCGGGCCGGGCTCGCCCCGCCCCTCAGGCGGGGTCGGGTTCGCCGCCGTCCGTGCTCGGCGTGGCCCGGTCGGGGTCGGGTTCGCCGCCGGCGTCGGCGCTCGGCCTGGCCTGGGTGTGGCGAGCCTTCCCGGGGGCGCCGGGCAGCGAGCGGGTGGGATCGAGGAAGACGTAGCGGATCTCCGGGTACCGCTCGGTGAGCCGCCGCTCGGCCTCGTCGGCGGTGGCCTCGATGGCCGCGCCGGTGGCCTCGTCGCGGAAGTCGACCTTCGCGGCGACGAGGATGTCGTCCGGGCCGAGCTGCATCGTCAGCAGGGTGTCGATCCGCTCCACCTCGGGCAGCCCGGCCAGGTCGTGCTCGATCTCGCGGCGTAGCCGCTCCGGGACGGCCCGACCGACAAGCAGCGACAGGTTGTTGCCGGCCAGGACCCCGGCGACGGCCAGCAGCAGCAACCCGATCAGGATCGACGCGACGCCGTCCCACACCTCGTCGCCGGTGGCCTGGGACAGGCCGACGCCGAGCGCGGCCAGCAGCAGACCGATCAGGGCCGCGCTGTCCTCCAGGAAGACCGCTTTGACTGTGGTGTCGGCGGTCAGCCGCAGGAACCGGCGCGGTGTCGTCTGCCAGCGCGCGGACTCGCGGCGAACCTGCCGCACGGCCCGGGCCAGCGAGATCGACTCGATGACGAACGACACCCCCAGCACGATGTACGAGATCAGGTAGTCGCCGCTGTGCTCGTGCACGAGGATGGTGGTGACACCGTGGGTGACGGCGAAGCCGGCGCCGGCCACGAAGGTGAACATCGCGGCGAAGAACGCCCAGACGTAGCTCTCCTTGCCGTACCCGAAGGGGTGTCGCTTGTCGGCCGGGCGTGCCCCGCGGCGCAGCGCCTGGAACAGCAGCACCTCGGTGGTCGTGTCGGCGACCGAGTGCGCGGCTTCGGAGAGCATCGCGGCCGATCCGGAGATCAGCCCGGCGATCAGCTTGGCGATCGCGATGGCGAGGTTGGCGGCGCCTGCGACGACCACCGTGCCGACGCTTTCGCTCTCGGTCTTCATCCCGGCTTGCGACATGAGGGCAACCCTATGACCGGCGCCGTCGGCACGCCGGGCGGGTGGCGCGACACCCCGGATCCGAACAGATGTGCGGCACGCCCGCGTGGGTGCACGCCTGCGCCGCGTCGGCTGCTAGCGTCTACCCGTGTCGCGGACCCGCACCGAACGCCTGGTCAACCTGGTGATCTGCCTCCTGTCCACGCGACGGTTCCTGACCGCCGCGCAGATCGCCGCGACCGTGCCCGGTTACGAGCACGACCCCGACGACGCGCGCGACCACGAGGCGTTCCAGCGCAAGTTCGAGCGGGACAAGGCCGAGCTGCGCGAGCTGGGCGTTCCGTTGGAGACCGGCACGGCAAGCGTCTTCGACGCCGAGCCCGGCTATCGCATCGCCCACCGCGAGTACGCGCTGCCCGACATTCCCCTGGAGCCCGACGAGGCCGCCGCGGTTGGCATCGCCGCCCGCCTGTGGCAGCACGCCGGTCTGGCCGCCGCCGCGTCGTCCGGGCTGGCCAAGCTGCGTGCCGCCGGGGTGGACGTCGACCCGCAGGCCACCCTCGGGCTGGAGCCGATGGTCACCGTCGACCCGGCGTTCGCGCCGCTGACCGCCGCCGCCCGGGACCGTCGCGAGGTCGGGTTCGACTACCGGGTGCCCGATCGGGACGCCTCCACCCGTCGCCGCCTGCAACCGTGGGGCGTGGTCTGCTGGCGGGGGCGGTGGTACGTGGTCGGCCACGACCTGGACCGCGATGCGACCCGCTGCTTCCGCCTGTCCCGGGTGGTCGGGGCGGTCCGGGTGACCGGCGCGCCCGGCGCGTACGAGCCACCGGCCGGCGTTGACCTGATCAGCCACGTGGCCCGCTGGTCCGGGCCGGTGGAGCGCACCGGCCGGGCCACCGTGCTCGCCGCGCCCGGGCGGGCCGCCGGCCTGCGCCGCTGGGCCGTGGAGGTGACCGCCGGGTCGGAGGGCGACCGGCTGGTCCTGCCGTACGCCGACCCGGACGGGCTGGCCGGCCAGCTCGTCGGGTACGGGCCGGACGTGCGGGTGCTCGACCCGCCGGAGGTCCGCGAGGCGGTCATCCAGCGGCTCAAGGAGATCGCCGCCCGGCACGACGAGCTGGCCGTCTCCGGGGGTGCCCGGTGACCCGCCCGGCCGCCCGCGGCGCTTCTTCCCGGGCCTCCGCCGACCGGCTCGCGCGACTGCTCAACCTGGTGCCCTACCTGCTGGCCCGACCCGGCATCGAGATCGCCGAGGCAGCCGGTGACCTGGGCGTCACCGAACGGCAGCTCCGGGAGGACCTGGAGCTGCTGTGGGTGTGCGGGCTGCCCGGATACGGCCCCGGTGACCTGATCGACATGGCGTTCGACGGCGACCGGGTCACCATCACCTACGACGCGGGCATCGACCGGCCGCTGCGGCTCACCCCCGACGAGGCCCTCGCGCTCGTGGTGGCGCTGCGGATGCTCGCCGAAACCCCCGGAGTGGCCAACCGGGAGGCGATCGAGCGGGCCCTGGCCAAGATCGAGGACGCCGCCGGTGACCTGGTGGGCGCGCCGGTCGCGGTCCGGCTGCCCGGGGACACCCGGCGGGTCGAGGCGCTGCGCGCCGCCGTGGAGGGCGGCAGGGCGCTGCGAATCACCTACTACACGGCGGCCCGCGACGAGACCACCGAGCGCGTCGTCGACCCGCTGCGGATGTTGATGGTCGGTGGCCGGGCGTACGTGGAGGCGTGGTGCCGCCGCGCGGAGGCGGTCCGGCTGTTCCGGGCCGACCGGATCGACGCGATCACCGAGCTGGACGAGCCGGCCACCGTCCCGCCGCAGGCCGTTCCGCACGACCGCACCGAGGGTGTCTTCCGGCCGTCGCCCGACCTGCCGCTGATCACCCTGCGGGTCGGCCGCAGCGAGCGGTGGATCACCGAGTACTACCCGTGCGAGCGGGTCGAGGCCGGCGACGGGGACCTGTGGCTCGTCTCGCTGCGGGTGACCGACCTGGGATGGGCGCGGCGGTTCGTGCTGGGCCTCGGCCCAGACGTCGCAGTGGTCGCCCCGGTCGAGCTTGCCGAACAGGTCCGGGCGACCGCGGCCGCCGCCCTCGACGCGTACGCCGTGCCCGCTCCCGCGGCCACTGTCCGCGCCCCGGCCGATTCCGTGCCGTCGGGCGACACGGCGGTGTCCGCCGGCGCCCAGTAGGCTGACCGGCGTGCTGATCTGGATCGTGCTCGCGGTGGTGCTTCTCCCGCTCGTGGCGCTCGCGCTGGCCGTCCGCCCGGTGCTGAGCCGGCTGCCCCAACTGCGCCGCGCCGCGGTGGCGTTGCAGCGACGGGCCACCGAGGCGGAGGCGCTGCGGGAGACCGCCGAGGCGTTGCAGCAGCGCGCCGAGGGTGTCCAACGCCAGCTCGACACCGCCCAGCAGCGACTCGCCGTGATCCAGGCCAAGCGCGGCTGACCGACAGCCGTCGGCCACCGCCGCCACCCGGCCGGGTGGCGATGGTTGACTGATCATCGCGGTTGGTCAAGACTTCACCGGCCGGGCCCTGATCATCATCCCCGGCAGGTGGCATTCGGTTCATCCGCACGTACGATGGGCTGCGTACCACCCCCGGACACAGAGCGACTGGAGCTTCTCATGGGTGCCCTCAAGCCGTGGCACATCGCCGTTCTCGTGGTTGTGCTGATCCTGCTCTTCGGTGCGAAGCGGCTCCCCGACGCGGCCCGCTCGCTGGGTCGCTCGCTGCGGATCATCAAGGCCGAGACCAAGAGCCTGCAGGACGACGACCGCGACCTCGCCGAGAAGGCTGACGCGCAGGCCGGCTACCAGCCGCTGCCGCCGCACGCCGGCCAGCAGGCGCCGTACGCGGGGCAGCCGCAGCAGGCGCCGTACGCCGGTCAGCCGCAGCAGGCGCCGTACCAGCAGGCGCCGGCGCAGCAGCCGGTCGTCGACCCGGTGCACCGCGTCCGCGACAACTGACCG
This sequence comes from Micromonospora sp. NPDC049274, assembly GCF_040678875.1. Classification (NCBI taxonomy): domain Bacteria; kingdom Bacillati; phylum Actinomycetota; class Actinomycetes; order Micromonosporales; family Micromonosporaceae; genus Micromonospora; species Micromonospora sp. NPDC049274. Next base: position 36,432 of record NZ_JBFAQS010000025.1, on the reverse strand, counting down.
AAGGGCCCCACCACCGTGGCCTTCGCAATGCGTAAGCGCGGCCCGAGCACGTTCGAACGGGCCGCCGACGGTTCGATGACGCTCATCGAGCACGTCCGTGAGCTGCGCAATCGTCTCTTCCGCGCCTCGCTGGCGATCCTGGTCGGCTTCGGCTTCGGCATCTGGCTGGCCGAGCCGGTGCGGCATCTGCTGTCGCAGCCGTACTGCGACCTGCCGGGGTCGAAGGACGCGTCCGGCAAGTGCCTGTTCGTCCAGCTCGGCCCGGCGGACCTCTTCCTGTTGAACCTGAAGATCGGCCTCTGGGTGGGCCTGATCATCGCGGCGCCGATCTGGCTCTACCAGCTCTGGGCGTTCATCGCTCCCGGTCTGCACCGGCACGAGCGGCGCTACGCCTACGCCTTCACGGCCCTGGCAGCACCGCTCTTCGCCGCCGGTGCGGTGTTGGCGTTCTTCGTCACCGCCAAGGGCCTCGAGTTCCTGATGAACGTGTCCGGCGACGACATCTCGACCACCCTGGAAGTCACCCGTTACATCTCGTTCGTCACCAACCTGATCCTGCTGTTCGGGGTGGCGTTCGAGTTCCCGCTGATCGTGTTGATGCTCAACTTCGTGGGAATCGCGAGCGCGAAGCGTTTGCTCAGTTGGTGGCGGGTGGCGATCTTCGTGTTCTTCGCGTTCTCCGCCGTGGTCACCCCCACGCCGGACCCGTTCGGGATGACCGCCCTGGCGGCCTGCCTCTCCGCGCTCTACTTCGCGGCGGTCGGGGTGGCGTTCATCAACGACCGGCGGCGCGGGCGGGGCAAGGAGGTCTACGCCGGTCTCGACGACGACGAGGTGTCGCCGTTGGAGTTCGACGCGGACCCGGTCGTGGCCGGGCAGCGGGTCGACGCGACCGCCCCGGTGGGCGCTCCCGAGCCGATCGCCAAGCCGGCGCCCATCGAACGCCGCTACGACGACATGACCTGACGGCCCCGCGCCGCCGGGATTCACCGACGCCGTCCCCGCCTGCCGGGGGCGGCGTCGTCGCGTCAGCGGGCCATCCACCGAGGCGCTCACCGCAGGCGTCCACGGCGGAACTGATCGTGACGACGTCCGCCTCTGCTGAACGGCGGGTGTCCGACCGGTACGGTGCTGCCCGTGACCGCAGACGATCACCTGCCCGGCCCGCCCACCGACGGCCCGGGCGAGCGCACCCCGGCCGTCGGCGGCTCGGTCGATCGCGTCCGGGATGAGGGTGGCCCCGTGGCCGTGCTCGCCAATCCGACCGCCGGCCGGGGTCGGCACCGGGCCCTGCTGCCCCGGCTGCTGGACGGGCTGGCCGCCGCCGGTCGGCCGGTCCGACTGCTGTCGGCGTCGGATCCGGGCGAGGCGGAGGCGGCGTGTCGGAGCGCGGTCGCCGATGGCGTCGGCGCGCTGGTCGCGATCGGCGGGGACGGCACCGTACACGGGGCGATGCAGGCCGTCGCCGGCACCGACGTGCCGTTCGGTCCGGTGCCGGCGGGCACCGGCAACGACTTCGCCCTCGACACCGGCTTTCCGGCCGATCCCGTCGCCGCCGTTGCGGTGATCGCCGAGGCGCTGCGCGCGGGCCGGACCCGCGTCGTCGACCTGGCCCGGATGACCGGCGCCGGCGGGGCCGTGCGCTGGTACGGGGCTGTCCTCGCTGCGGGCTTCGACGCGATCGTCAACGAGCGCGCCAACCGGATGCGTTGGCCGCGCGGCCCCCGCCGGTACGACCTGGCGATCGTGGTCGAGCTGGCTCGGCTCCGGCCGCGCCGCTACACGCTGCGCCTCGACGGGGTGCCCCACGAGCTGGACGCGGTGCTGGTGGCGGTGGGCAACTGCCCGACGTACGGCGGTGGGATGCGGATCTGTCCCGACGCGGACCCGACGGACGGGTTGCTGGACGTGGTGGTGGCCGGCCGGGTCGACAGGCGGACCCTGATCCGGGTCAAGCCGCGCATCTACCAGGGCACCCACGTGAGCCACCCCCTGGTGACCAGCTACCGGGCGCGCACGGTGGAGCTGGCCGCCGACGGCATCGTCACGTACGCCGACGGGGAACGTTCGCTGCGGCTGCCGGTGACGATCACCGCCGTGCCGGGCGCTCTGCGGCTGCTGCTCTGACCCGTACCGCGCCGATGCTGGCCGCGATGACAAGCGCGATGGCGGCGCACTCCAGCAGGCTCAGCTCCTGCCGCAGCACCAGCCAGCCGGCGAGGGTGGCGATGGCCGGGCCGAGGCTCATCAGCACCGCGAAGGTCGCCGTGGGCATCCGGCGCAGGGCCAGCAGTTCCAGGGTGTACGGCAGTCCGGAGGCCAGCACCGCGAGGGCGGTGCCGAGCGCCAGGACGGTCGGGTCGAGCAGCTCCGCGCCGCCGTCGACGACGCCCAGCGGCAGGGTGACAAGCGCGGCGAGGGCCAGGGCCAGGGCCAGCCCGTCCGCGCCCGGGAACCGGCCGCCGACCCGCGCGCTGAGCACGATGTACGCGGCCCACATGGCGCCCGCGCCGAACGCGAAGGCCACACCGGCCGGGTTGAGCCGGTCGAAGCCGCCCTGTCCGAGCAGCGCCACCCCGGCCAGCGCCAGGCCGGCCCAGCACCAGCTCGCCAGCCGCCGGGCGGTGAAGACGGACAGCGCCAGCGGGCCGAGCACCTCCAGGGTCACCGTCGGGCCGAGGGGGATCCGCTCGATGGCCTGGTAGAACAGCGAGTTCATGCCGGCCAGCGCCAGCCCGAAGGCGCCGGCCGCCAGCCAGGCCGAGCGGTCGTACCCGCGCAGTCGGGGCCGGCACACGACGAGCAGCAGCACCGCCGAGATCGTCAGCCGCAGGGTGACCGCCCCGGCCACCCCGGTACGCGGAAAGAGCAGCGCGGCCAGGGCGGAGCCGAACTGCACCGACAGCGCCCCGCCGAGCACGAGCCCCACGGCGACGACGCCACCACGCCGCTCCGGTGGCGCGTCGGTCACTGCGGGCAGCAGGGTCTCCGTCACGCGCATGACGCTAGGCGGTCGCCTTAGGCAACTCTCCGGCGGTGCCCACCCAAGCTGCCCACCGCGCACGCGACGCGCCGCCGCGGGGGAGACCCGTTCGGGGCGTGTTGATCTTTTTGTCCGTGCGGACGTCGGAGCGCCGACATGGGCGTACGTGTTCGCCATCGCGGTGCTACCGGCGTACGGTCTCGGGTATGACCAGCGCCATGCGGAAACTGTCGATCTCCGTGCCCCCGGACGTGGCGGAACGTCTGGAGCACGAGACGAACGCCAGCGCGTACATCACCCAGGCTGTCCGGGACCGGATGCGCCTGGACGCACTGGACGCCGAGCTGGCCCACCAGGGCATCCAGATCACCGACCAGGGCGTGGCCGAGGCGCGTGCCCGCCGTGCCGCCGTCGAGGCCGAGTGGTCGCCGGAGCGCCGGGAGGCCCTTCGCGAGCGGGCACGCCGCAACGCGCTGAACGCCGCCGCCGGCACCGTCGAGCAGCCGGCAGCGTGACCCCGGAGGACGACCGGCCGATCCGGCTCGTGCTGGACCGCTCGGCGCTGCTGGCGTACCTGGCGGGATCGGTGCATGTCGGGGAGCCGCTGCACGAGGTCATCCAGGACCGCAACCGGTTCGGCGTCACCGCCGTGACCGCGGCGGAGACGCTGGCGATCGTCAGCGACCCGAAGGAACGGGCGACCCTGCATCGGCTGCTGACCCTCGACGCCTGCGAGGTGCTCCCGACCGAGGGGCACTCCTGGCACGAACTCAGCTACTGGCGCACGGTGACGGGCCGTGCCGACCTGGCCACCACGGCGCTGGCCGTCCTCGAACACGACGCCTCCATCCTCACGGGGGAGGACAGGTACGGCGACGGTGACCTGCCGGTGATTCACATCCCCGACTGACGGCACAGGAGCCCGGGAGTCAGGTCGACAGCGCCAGGTCCAGGACCGCGCCGAGGCCGTTCTCCCGGCCCGGGTCGGCGGCCGGGAGCACCAACACCGCGCAGCCCGCCGCGACGGCGCCCGCGTCCGCAGGTGTGTCGCCGACCATCAGCGTCTGCTCGGGGTCGACGCCGAGCATCCCGCAGGCCCGCCAGAAGATCGCCGGGTCGGGCTTGCAGCGCCCCACCTCGTACGAGAGCACGAACGCGTCGACGAGGTCGGTCAACCCCCAGGCGTCGAAGTGCGGCCGCAGGTCGAAGCCGATGTTGCTGACCACCGCCACCCGCACACCGGCGTCGCGCAGTGCGGCGAGCGTGGGGGCGGCGTCCGGGTACGGCAGCCAGCCCTCGGCGACGAGCAGCCGCTCGTAGAGCGCGTCGGCGAAGCCCTCGATGCCCGCGTCCACGGTCTCGGCGAGCCCCGTGTATGCCGCCCGGTGCGCATGCGCGTAGAGGTCCCGGTCGGCCCACAGCTCGGCCAGCCGGGGCGGCACCCGGGCCGGCAGCGGGCCGCCTGCGCGCCCGGCGGTCAGCAGACGGTCGGCCAGCGAGGTCGCCCGGACCCGGTCGAGGGTGACCCCGCACGCGGCGGCGGCTTGCGTGACCCACTGCCGGGGCTCCTCCACCTGGGCCAGGGTGCCGTGGAAGTCGAAGAGCACCGCCTTGACGGGCCGTCGGGACGCCCGGGGGGCGCTGGCGTCGGCGACGCTGCCCGGCGGACTGGTCTGGGGCGGTTCGGCATGGTCCGGCACGCCGTGCACCCTACCGACCGCCACTGACGGCCCCTCCGCACGGCCTTGTCGGGTGTCCTGTCCCGGCACGCACTAATCTTGGTGCCATGTCGAGCCCCGCCGAGCGGTTTGCAGCGGCGCGCCGCCGGGCCGCGCAGGCCGCACAGTTTCCGGCGCTGGACGAGTTCGCCCTTGACCTGGGGTTCGATCTCGACGACTTCCAGCGGGAGGCGTGTCAGTCGCTGGAGCGGGGCAGTGGTGTGCTGGTCTGCGCCCCCACCGGCGCCGGCAAGACGGTGGTCGGCGAGTTCGCCGTACACCTGGCGTTGCGGGGGCGGCCCGACGACCCGGCGGCGGCCGACGACGCCGCGACGCCACCGATCCGGCGCAAGTGCTTCTACACCACGCCGATCAAGGCGCTGTCCAACCAGAAGTACCACGATCTGGTCGCCCGGTACGGCGCCGAGCAGGTGGGCCTGCTCACCGGCGACAACGCGATAAACGGCGACGCGCCCGTGATCGTGATGACCACCGAGGTGCTGCGCAACATGCTCTACGCGGGCTCCAGCACCCTGAACGGGCTGGCGTACGTGGTGATGGACGAGGTGCACTACCTCGCCGACCGGTTCCGCGGTGGTGTGTGGGAAGAGGTGATCATCCACCTGCCCGCCTCGGTCACCCTGGTCTCGCTGTCGGCGACGGTGTCCAACGCCGAGGAGTTCGCCGACTGGCTGGTCACCGTGCGCGGCGAGACCGCGGTGGTGGTCAGCGAGCACCGGCCGGTGCCGCTGTGGCAGCACATGCTTGTCGGCAAGCGGATGTTCGACCTGTTCCACGACGCCGACGCCGCCCGCAAGCACGACGTGCACCCGGAGCTGCTGCGCTACACCCGCGACCAGATGCGCCGCCTGGAGCTGGGGGAGGGGCGCAGCGCCGGGCCGGGCTCCGGTCGGCGCGGCCCCCGCTGGCGTGGCCCGATGCGTCCGGACATCGTCGACCGGCTGGACCGCGAGGGGCTGCTGCCGGCGATCCTGTTCATCTTCAGCCGGGCGGGCTGTGCCGCCGCCGTGCAGCAGTGCCTGGCCGCCGGGCTGCGGCTCACCTCGCCCGAGGAGCGGGCCGAGATCCGCCGCGTCGTCGAGTCCCGGGTCACCGCCATCCCCGGCGAGGACCTGACGGTGCTCGGCTACTGGGAGTGGCTCGACGGCCTCGAACGGGGCCTCGCGGCACACCACGCCGGCATGCTGCCGGTGTTCAAGGAGATCGTCGAGGAGCTGTTCGTCAGGGGTCTGGTCAAGGCGGTATTCGCCACCGAGACCCTGGCGCTGGGCATCAACATGCCGGCCCGCTGCGTCGTCCTGGAACGCCTCGTCAAGTACAACGGCGAGGCGCACGTCGACCTGACCCCGGGGGAGTACACCCAGCTCACCGGGCGGGCCGGCCGGCGCGGCATCGACGTCGAGGGGCACGCCGTCGTGGTGTGGTCCCCGGAGACCGACCCGCGGCACGTGGCCGGGCTGGCCTCCACCCGCACCTACCCGCTGCGGTCCAGCTTCCGGCCCTCGTACAACATGGCGGTGAACCTGGTCGGCACGGTCGGCGCGGACCCCGCCCGGGCGTTGCTGGAGTCCTCGTTCGCCCAGTTCCAGGCCGACCGGTCGGTGGTCGGCCTGGCACGGCAGGTGCAGCGCAACACCGAAACCATCGAGGCGTACGGCGCGGAGGCAGCCTGCCACCACGGCGACTTCGACGAGTACTTCGCGCTGCGGGTGGCGATCGCCGACCGGGAGAAGGCGATCGCCCGGCAGGGACAGACCCAGCGCAAGGCCGCCGCCGTGGCGTCGCTGGAGCGCCTGCGGATCGGTGACGTGATCCGCGTGCCGTCGGGCCGGCGGGCCGGCCTGGCGGTCGTGCTCGATCCGGCGACAGGCGGTTTCGGCGAACCCCGTCCGCTGGTGCTCACCCAGGACCGCTGGGCGGGGCGGGTCAGCCCCGGCGACTTCACCACCCCGGCCGAGGTGCTGGCCCGCATCCGGGTGCCCAAGCACTTCAACCACCGCTCGCCGGGCGCCCGGCGGGATCTGGCCGCCGAGGTCAGCGGCACCGGTCTGGACCGGCACGGCGGCCGCCGCGGTGGGCGTTCCCGGCAGACGCCCGGCGAGGACCACCAGCTCTCCCAGCTCCGCACCGAGCTGCGCAACCACCCCTGCCACGCCTGCCCGGAGCGCGAGGAGCACGCCCGCTGGGCGGAGCGGCGTCGACGGCTGGAGCGGGACACCGAGGAACTGCGCGAGCGGGTGTCCGGACGCACCGGGTCCCTCGCGCGGACCTTCGACCGGATCGTCGCCCTGCTGACCGACCGTGGCTACCTCGCCCGCGACGGCGCGGTCACCGACGCCGGTCGGATGCTCGGCCGGATCTGGACCGAGGCGGATCTGCTGGTCGCCGAGTGTCTGCGCCGACGCGTGTGGGACGGGCTCTCCCCGGCCGAGCTGGCCGCCGCGGTGTCCGTGGTGGTCTTCGAGGCGCGTCGCGACGTCGACGAGCGGGCGTCGCTGCCACGTGGCCCGGTGGCCGACGCGGTGGACGAGACGCTGAAGCTGTGGGGTGAGATCGAGGCCGACGAGGCGGCGCGTGGTCTGACCGCGACCCGGGAGCCGGATCTGGGCTTCGCCTGGCCGGTCTTCCGGTGGGCGCGGGGTGAGGCCCTGGCCAAGGTGCTCGGCAGCGGGCACGAGATCGACGGGGAGATGCCCGCCGGTGACTTCGTCCGTTGGGCGCGGCAGGTGGTCGACCTGCTCGGTCAACTTGCCGACTCCGGCGGCGCCTCGCCGGAGCTGCGCTCCACGGCCCGGCAGGCGATATCGGCCATCAACCGGGGCGTACTGGCGTACCACACCTCCGCCTGATCATCATTTTCGGTCAGCGTCGCCCCCGGAACGACGCATCGGACGGTCACCGCGACGGCACCCCGCGCATCGCCCGGGGGGCGCTGTTGCGCCTGTTCGGGGCAGCCCTGATCATTGCCCGAGCGCCGTGTATACGCGCTGGTAACGAATGGGGAGAGAACCGCCGTGGCGGACATCAATCACTTTGAGTACGGGTGGATCACACCCGCGCTGAGCTACGCGCTGTCCGTGCTCGGCTCGGTTCTCGGGCTCGTCTGCGCCGGCCGCATCCGGACGGCCCGCACCGGCGGTCAGCGCGCCTGGTGGGGCCTGCTGGCCGCCTGGGCGCTGGGTGCCACCGCCATCTGGGCGATGCACTTCATGGCCATGCTCGGCTTCGCCGTCGACGGCGCCCGCATCCGCTACGACGTGCCCCTCACCGCCGCCAGCACCGCCATCGCGGTGGTCGCGGTCGGCATCGGCCTGGCCATCGTCGGCACCGGCCGGTTGAATCCGGTACGCCTCGTCGCCGGCGGCGTCTTCACCGGCCTCGGCGTCGCCGCCATGCACTACACAGGCATGGCGGCGATGCGCCTCAACGGCAGCCTCGCCTACGACAGCACCCGCGTCATCCTCTCGGTGGTCATCGCGGTCGTCGCCGCGACCGTCGCGCTGTGGCTCGCGATGACCGTCCGGCGCGGCCTGGCGATCTTCGCGTCCGCGCTGGTGATGGGCGTCGCCGTGAACGGCATGCACTTCACCGGCATGAGCGCGCTGTCGGTGCACCTGCACGAACGCGCCGGCGGGGTGAGCGGCGCCGGGGTGAGCGCCCTGCTCGTGCCGATCGTCGTGGCGGTGATCTTCGGGGTGGTGGGCCTGCTCTACGCGCTGCTCGCCGCGCCCACCGACGACGACATGGCCGCCGCCGCGTACCTGGACGCGCGCCGGGCACCGGAGCCGGCCCCGGCCGCGCCGGTGGCCGCTCCGGACCCGGTCGGGCTGCGCGCCCGGTCCACCCTCGGGCAGCCCGGCACTCCGTTCCCGTCCCGCCGGGACACCCCTACCCGCCGGGACACCCCGTCGCGCTGACGCCGCGCAGCCGGGGGCCGGTCAGGCCCCCGGAACCCGGTCCAACCAGCCGAGCACCTGGCTCAACCGCCCGTCGCCGTCCACCACCGCGACGTCGAAGCCCACGATCGGCGCCTCGACGCCGGCGGGCCCCAACTCCCAGGTGAACCGGACCTGATCGTGGTGGCCGTCGACAGGCCCGGCCAGCCGGAACGCCATGCCGGGAAAGAACCGGTCCTGTACGGCCGCGATCATCGCGTCGATCGCCTCCCGACCCTCGGCGACGCTCAGCGGGTCGACGTAGCGGGCGTCGGCAGCCCACACGTCGGCGATCTCCGTACGGCGACGGGCCGGGTCGGTCTCGTTCCAGATCGCGATGTACCGCTCGGCCAGCGTGTCGAAGCTGGTAGCCATGACTCTCTCCTCGTCGTCGGACGACGGCGGTGGTCGCCGCTCTCGAGAGAGATGCTCGCGGCCGGCCCGGGGCGCTGTCGATTACGTCGGAGGTAATGGCGGCTGTCTCGCCCTGGTCACTAGGGTCGGTCGCGTGACGACGACGACCAGACCGGTGCGACGGGTCGGAGAGCTGCTGCGCGACTGGCGTCAGAGCCGCCGGATGAGCCAACTGGACCTGTCGATCGAGACGGGAATCTCCGCCCGACATCTGAGCTTCGTGGAGACCGGGCGGTCCCGGCCGAGTCCCGAGCTGATCCTGCGTCTGGCCGAGCAGCTCGACGTGCCGCTGGCGGACCGCAACACGATCCTGCTCGCCGGCGGGTACGCGCCCGCCTACCCCCGCCACGAGCTGGACGACCCGGAGTTGGCGCCGGTGCGTGCCGCCGTCCGACGGATCCTCGACGGCCACGGCCCGTACCCGGCGGTGCTCATCGACAGGCACTGGCAGCTCGTCGAGGCCAACCCCGCGGTGGCGTTGTTCACCGACGGCGCGGCGGCGCACCTGCTCGCCCCTCCGGTAAACGTGCTGCGGCTCAGTCTGCACCCCGACGGCATGGCCCCGCGGATCGGTAACCTGCCCGAGTGGCGTACGCACCTGCTCGCCCGGCTGCGCCAGACGGCGGTCACCACCGGCGACGCGGCCCTGCACGACCTGCACGACGAGCTGCGCGGCTATCCCGGCGACAACTGCCACTCCCCGGCAACGGGCGACCCCGTCTCGCGGGTCGCCGTCGGGCTCCGTTACCGCCACCAGGGCCGGGAACTGTCCTTTCTCAGCACCACCACCGTGTTCGGCACCCCGCTCGACGTCACAGTCGCCGGGCTGGCCGTCGAGTCGTTCTTCCCGGCCGACGCGGCGACGCTGCGCGCCCTCGGCGTACGGGGCGGCGACGAGGTCCCAGGGAGCTGACCGAGGTGATCCCGCCGTGCCGGGCGCGGGGCGTGTCGGTGTTGAATGCGGGGGTGTCCGCCACCGCCCGGTCAGCCCGGACACGGAGGAGAGTGAGATGAACTTCCAGCGCCTCGGCCCGAGCGGCCAGGAGATCCCTGTCGTCCAGCGCGACGGTACGACCTTCGACCTGCGGCCGCTCACCGCCGACCTGGACGGGGCGTTCTGGGCGTCGGACGGGATCGCGCGGACACGGGTCGCACTCGACCGTGGCGAGCTGGCCGAGCTGCCCGACGCGGACAGCCTGCGGGTGGGCGCACCCATCGCCCGACCCCACAAGATTGTCTGCATCGGACTCAACTACCGCGACCACGCGGCGGAGACGGGTGCGGCGCTGCCCGCCGAGCCGGTGGTCTTCATGAAGGACCCGATGACGATCGTCGGCCCGTACGACGACGTTCTCGTCCCGCGTGGCTCGACGCAGACCGACTGGGAGGTCGAACTCGCGGTCGTCGTCGGCACGACCATCCGCTACGCCGACTCCCCGGAGGAGGCCATGCGGCACATCGCGGGGTACGCGGTGTCGCACGACGTCTCCGAGCGCGGGTTCCAGTTGGAGCGCGGAGGGCAGTGGGACAAGGGCAAGAGCTGCGAGACCTTCAACCCGCTGGGACCGAGCCTCGTGCCGGCCGACGAGGTCGACGACCCGCAGTCGCTGGAGCTGCGGTTGTGGGTCAACGGGGTTCTGCGCCAGGACGGGTCCACCAAGGACATGATCTTCCCCGTCGCGCACGTCGTCTGGTACCTCAGCCAGTTCATGGTCCTGTACCCCGGCGACGTCATCAACACCGGCACCCCGGCGGGGGTGGCGCTCGGCCTTCCGGACCACCCGTACCTGCGCGCGGGCGACGTCGTGGAGTTGGAGGTCGCCGGCCTGGGCCGGGCACGCCAGACGTTGGTTCCGGCGTGAGCGCGGAGTTCGCCGGCCTGGCCGCTCTCGTCACCGGCGGCTCCTCCGGCATCGGCCGCGCCACCGCCGTGGAACTGCGCGAGCGGGGCGCGCGGGTGGCAGTCCTCGACCTCGACCCGAGCGACCTGCCCGAAGGCGTCGAAGGCTTCGCCGCCGACGTTTCGAGCCGCCCATCGGTGCGGGAGGCGGTCGCCGCCGCCGCCGACGCGCTCGGCGGCATCGACGTGGTGGTGAACAACGCCGGAATCGGCGCGACCGGCACCGTCGCCGACCAGACCGACGACGAGTGGCACCGCGTGCTCGACGTCAACGTGGTCGGCATGGCGCGCGTCGTCAGCGCGGCCCTGCCCTGGCTGCGCCGCTCGGCGCACGCGTCGGTCGTCAACATCTCGTCCATCGCCGCGCTCAACGGCCTGCCCGGCCGGGCGCTCTACTCGGCCAGCAAGGGCGCGGTGCTGTCGCTGACCCTCGCCATGGCCACCGACCACGTCCGCGAGGGCATCCGGTTCAACTGCGTCTGCCCCGGCACGGCCGACACGCCGTGGGTGGGACGGCTGCTGGCGCAGGCCGACGACCCGGCCGCCGAACGCGTGGCGTTGCAGGCCCGCCAGCCCATCGGACGACTTGTCACACCGAAGGAGGTCGCGAACGCGATCGTCTACCTCGCGTCGCCGCTCTCGGCGTCGACCACCGGTACGGTGTTGGACGTCGACGGTGGGGTCACCCACCTGCGGGTCCGGCCGTGACGGCGGCCGGCCGGCGGCGGTCGGTGGGGGGAGGCGGGCCGTGCGGATCGCGCTGTTCGTGACCTGCCTGGCCGACACCATGTTCCCGCAGGCGGCCACGGCGACCGTGCGGCTGCTGGAGCGGCTCGGCCACGAGGTGGTCTTCCCGCAGGAGCAGACCTGCTGCGGGCAGATGCACGTCAACACCGGCTACCAGCGCGAGGCCGTTCCCCTGGTCCGCCGGCACGTGCGGGTCTTCGACCCGTACGACGTGATCGTCGCGCCGTCGGGCTCCTGCGTCGGGTCGGTGCGGCACCAGCACGCGACGGTGGCGCGGCGGGCGGGCGACGTGCGGCTGGCCAGCCGGGCCGAGTCGGTGGCGCAGCGCACGTACGAGCTGTCCGAGCTGCTCGTCGATGTGCTCGGGGTGACCGACGTGGGCGCGTACTACCCGCACCGGGTCACCTACCACCCGACCTGCCACTCGCTGCGGATGCTGCGGGTGGGGGACCGGCCGCGACAGTTGCTGGGCGCGGTGCGCGGGCTCGACCTGGTCGAGTTGCCGGCGGCGGAGCAGTGCTGCGGGTTCGGCGGCACGTTCGCCGTGAAGAACCCGGAGACGTCCACGGCGATGCTGGCGGACAAGATGCGTCACGTGCTCTCCACCGGCGCCGACGTGTGCACCGCCGGGGACGTCTCGTGTCTCATGCACATCGGCGGTGGGCTGTCGCGGCTGCGGACCGGGGTACGCACCGTGCACCTCGCCGAGATCCTGGCCTCGACCGAGCAGAGCGGCGCGGTAGGCGTCGGGTCGGCGGTGCGGCCGTGACCCGCCGGACGTTCCTCGGCATGCCGGCGGCCACGCCACCGGTGACCGCGCCGGCAGGCGTGGGGCACCTGCGCGGCGAGGAGTCGTTCCCCACCGCGGCGCGGCGCAGCCTGGCCGACCCGCAACTGCGGCGCAACCTCCGCCACGCCACGACGACGATCCGGGCCAAGTCCGCGGGTGTGATCGCCGAACAGTCCGACTGGGAGCAGTTGCGCACGGCGGGCGCGGCCATCAAGGCCGACACCCTGCGCCGCCTGCCGGACCTGCTGGAACAGCTCGAAGAGAAGGTCAGCGCGGCCGGCGGGGTCGTGCACTGGGCGGCGGACGCCGTCGAGGCCAACCGGATCGTCACCGACCTCGTCCGGGCGACCGGCGCGGACCGGGTCATCAAGGTCAAGTCCATGGCGACCCAGGAGATCGGCCTCAACGAGGCCCTCGAAGCGGCCGGGCTCACCGCCGTGGAGACCGACCTCGCGGAGCTGATCGTGCAGTTCGGCGACGACCGGCCGAGCCACATCCTGGTGCCCGCGATCCACCGCAACCGGGCCGAGATCCGGGAGATCTTCCTCCGCGAGATGCCCGGCGTCGACCCCGCGCTCACCGACGACCCGGCGGCCCTCGCGGCCGCCGCGCGCCGGTTTCTGCGCGAAACCTTCCTGAGTACGCCGGTGGCGGTGTCCGGCGCGAACTTCGCCGTCGCCGAGACGGGCACCCTGGCCGTGGTGGAATCCGAGGGCAACGGCCGGATGTGCCTGACCCTGCCGGAGACCCTCATCACCGTCATGGGCGTGGAGAAGGTGGTGCCGACCTGGCGTGACCTGGAGGTCTTCCTCCAACTGTTGCCGCGGGCGTCGACCGGGGAACGGATGAACCCCTACACCTCGATGTGGACGGGCGTGACCCCGGGCGACGGGCCGCAGACGTTCCACCTCGTGCTGCTCGACAACGGGCGCAGCGCGGTGCTCGCCGACGAGGTCGGCCGGCAGGCGCTGCGGTGCATCCGCTGCTCGGCGTGCCTCAACGTGTGCCCGGTCTACGAGCGCGCCGGCGGCCACGCCTACGGCTCGGTATACCCGGGGCCCATCGGGGCGGTGCTGTCGCCCCAGCTCACCGGCATCGCCGACAACGCGTCCCTGCCGTACGCGTCGACGCTCTGCGGCGCCTGCTACGACGCCTGCCCCGTCAAAATCAACATCCCGGAGCTGCTCGTGCACCTGCGTGCCGAGGCCGTCGAGTCGCGACAGCGGCCCACCGCCGAGTCGATCGCGATGGCCGCGGCCGCGTACACGATGGACCGACCCCGGCTGTACGCGGCCGGACAGCGCGCCGCCCGGCTGAGCCGGCTCGCCGGCCGGCGTGGTCGGGGGCTGCCCCCACCGCTGAACGGCTGGACCGCCAGCCGGGACCTGCCGGACCCGCCGGCGCAGACGTTCCGCGAATGGTGGACCGGGCGGTGAGCTCCCGTGACCTCGTCCTCGGCCGGCTGCGTGCCGCGCTCGCCGCCGACACCGCCGCGCCTGTCGACGTGCCACGCGACTACCGGCAGGCCGCCGCCGTGGACGTCGACCAGTTGGCGCAGCGGCTGACCGACTACCGGGCACACGTGCACCGGATCGCCGAGGCCGCCGTCGCCGACACGATCGCCGGCCTTCTGCCGGACGGCGGCACCGTCGTCGTACCGCCAGGGCTGCCGCGCGCCTGGCTGCCACCGACGGTGACCGCGCTGCCCGACGACGGCCTCGACCACGCGCGGATCGGCGCCGCGGACGCCGTCGTCACCGCCGCCGCCGTCGCCATCGCCCAGACCGGAACCGTCGTCCTCGACGCCTCGCCCGACCAGGGACGCCGGGTGCTCAGCCTCCTGCCGGACCGGCACGTGTGCGTGGTCCGCGCCGACCAGGTGGTGGCCACCGTGCCGGAGGCCCTCGCCCGACTGACGCCACACCGTCCACTGACCTGGATCAGCGGCCCGTCGGCGACGAGCGACATCGAACTGATCCGCGTCGAGGGGGTGCACGGCCCGCGCCAACTGCACGTCATCCTGCTGCCCTGACATCCGGTCCACACGCGACCGTTCCAGCGCGCCGCCCCTTAGAGCTCCTGACAGAATGATGTTGGGCGTAGCCGGCTGATCGTGAAGCTCGTTCTGTCTGAACGTGAGGAGGGGTGAGCAGCCGCTGTGGATCGTCTCGAACGAACTCTGGACAGAAATCGAAGCGCTGCTGCCACCCCGTCCCCCTCGCCGGCACCGGTTCCCCGGCCGCAAGCCACTGGATGACCGCAAGGTGTTGTGCGGAATCCTGTTCGTTCTGCACACCGCGATCCCGTGGGAGTTCCTACCCAGGAACTCGGCTTCGGTTCAGGGATGACGTGTTGGCGCAGGTGGCGGGACTGGAACGACGCCGGCGTCTGGCGCAGGCTCCCGCAGGCGCAGGTCACTGCGCATCGGCCGTGACCGCTGCACATGTGCCAAGAACGGGCGAAACGACGTTCGTGTTGTCCCCAATGGCCGAGCGGCGCCGCGAATGGTCAAGGCCATCGGCACCCCGTGCCGGACATGGAACTCATAGAAGCTGGTAACTGCAGGCAGTTTCCGATTGATCGTCGACTCGGTACACGCCGTCTCCACGGACGGCAGCACCGCGACCTCACCCGCACGCCCCGCCGCTAGCAACCTTAACCAGGGCTTGAACCGCGCAAGCTCGTCATAGCGCAGCGTCGCCCAGTCGAGCTCACGGGATGCAAGGTAGGCGAAGTAGTTCTTCGGGTCGAAGGCGTAGGCGCGCACAGTGTTCGGCGACCTGCATTGATCGGTCAGGTGTGACAAAAACGCCTCGACCGCTGGAACGGGCAAATGGTCTTCACCGAGACACCTCTCGCCCCGCCCGGGGCGCAACCCGCTGGACCCGCATCTGGTCTCCTGCTCTCATGGACACCGGGACTGCGGGTGTCTACGACACAGGCTTTCGCACTTCAGCCGAGGGTTGTGGACACCTTGTACGTCGAGTCGTCACTAAAGATAACGCCACCGAGCACCACGCCGTGCGGGAACTCGGTGGTCAGATGCGCGGCGACTTCGACTGGCAAAATCGGATATCAGAACTGTCGGAATGCAGCGACTGGGCGGGCGGCCCGGTTCGGCGCTGGGCGGTTCGGCGTAGCGTTCGTAGGGTTCGATGGTGAGCGGATGCGGGTGCTGGGCGCGGCAGGGTGAGCCGCTGGTGCCGACATGTTCGGTGATGTGGCCGGCCTCAATCATCCGGGCCATCAACGACCTCCAGACGTCCCAAGACACGCAGGACACCGTCGTCGCCGCATCCGCCGACGTTCGTCGAGTGGCGGAACCCCACCGATTCATCCGTCGGCAGCACCAGCGACGAGGGCCGCCGCTGGGACACGCAGGGATTGCGCCACGCGCCGTCAGGCCGTCGCGGGCTGCTGCGCCAGCACGTCCCGGAGCATGTCCGCGATGGTGGTGGTGGCCAGCTCGCGTCGTACGGCCTCGTCGAGTCGGCCGAAGACCTGACGCAGGGCCGGCTGGATGCCGAACCCGATCGGACAGGACTCGCTCGGTGTGGAACTGTGCAGGGCGAAGAGCGGCTCATCGTCGCCGACCGCGCGATACGTGTCGAGCAGGGTGATCGACTCGGGCTCGCGTGCCAGATGCCAGCCGGCGCCCGCGCCCCGTCGCGACTGGACGAGGCCGGCCTCGCGGAGCTGACCGAGGCAGCGGCGGATGACCACCGGGTTGGTGTTGACGCTGACGGCGATGCGCTGGGAGGTGGCCACTGCCGCCGGGTCGCGCTGATCCAGGGCCATCCACGTCAACACGTGTACGGCGACGCACAACCTGCTGTTTCCGCTCATCGCACCCATCTCCGCCCGCTCACTGTAACCACAGATGCTACATCGCAGCCGCCCGGCATGCCCCATTTGTCGATGCCGGATGTAACCGTTACTGTTACATCGCAGCTCACGTCGAAGCCCGCGTCGTGAACCACGGCGATCAGCCTCGGCGCACACCCACCTCGCTGACGGCAGCGACATGATCGGAAGGCACCTCATGGGTCAGCTTCAGGGCAGGACGGCAGTGGTCACCGGTGGCACGAGCGGAATCGGCCTGGCGACCGCCCGCCGGTTCGCCGCAGAGGGCGCACACGTGTTCATCACCGGCCGCCGCGAGGACGCCCTCGCCGCGGCCGTCGCCGCGATCGGCAACAACGCCACGGGCGTCCGGGGCGACGTCGCGAACCTCGGCGACCTGGACAGGCTCTACGGGGCCGTCGAAGAGCAGGGCCGACGCGTCGATGTGCTCTTCGCCAACGCGGGCGGGGGATCTTTCCGCCGTCTCGAGCAGGTTTCCGAGGATCACTTCGACCAGATTTTCGACACCAACGTCAAGGGACTGCTGTTCACCGTGCAGAAAGCCCTGCCGCTGCTGAACGACGGTGCCTCGGTGATCCTCACCGGTTCCACCTCCGCGAGCGTCGGCAAGGAGGCCTTCGGCGTCTACGGCGCCTCCAAAGCCGCCGTCCGATCCTTCGCCCGGACCTGGGCCAATGAATTCAAGGACCGTCGGGTGCGGGTGAACACACTCACCCCCGGCCCCACCGACACCCCCGGCATCACCGGCCTCGCCCCCGACGAGGAGAAGGCCGTGCAGCTCAAGGGCTTCCTGGCCAGTCAGGTTCCGCTGGGCCGGATGGGCACGCCCGACGAGATCGCCTCGGCCGCACTGTTCCTGGCCAGCGACCAGAGCAGCTTCATCACCGGCATCGAGCTGTTCGTCGACGGCGGCGTCAACCAGATCTGAGCACCCTCACGCCGCACCGTCGCCTGCCGCCGGGGAGACCCCCGTTACGCCCCGGCAGACGCCAGCCCGTTGCGATACTGACCCCGAGACCTCGGGAACACGCCTGGTGGCCAGGTCGCGCGCGCCACCACTACTTCCACCCAGAGGAAAATCATGCCCAGCGACACTGATCCCGGATTCACCCTGTCCCTGCACAACATCACGATCACGGTCAGCGACATCGACGCCGCCGTCCGGTGGTGGCACGACGTCTTCGGGCTCGACGAGACCGCCCGGTCCCGCTTCGACGCGATCAACGCCGACGTCGCCTACATCGAGGGCCACGGCTTCCGGCTCGAACTGCTCCAGCCCGCCAACGGCTACCGCGTGTCCGACATGTTCCTCGATCCGCCGCAGCACATCCGACCCATCGGCAACAAGGCCCTCGTCCTGCGAGTCGACGACCTCGCACGGGCCACCGACCGATTCCGGGACCTCGGCGTGACCATCGTCTGGGACCAGCTGGACCTCGGCGACGGAAGCGTCTCCACCGCCATCCGGGACACCGACGGCAACTTCGTCAACGTCTTCCAAGCCGGCGCCAGCCCGGTCGGCTGAGCCGACCCGTACCGAGCGGCTCGGCCCGTGCCAGCAGGCGTCGCGCCGGGACCAGGCCACCCCGAGCGGTCCCGGCGTGAGGCTTCACCGCCACCACCAGAGCACGCTTCCCGGAGAGGAACACCAGATGAGAAGCGCAGGCGAACTGATGCTGGCCTACACCGCCACCATCGCCGACCCAGAAGCCACGGCGGCCCTGTTCACCGACGACGGCGTCATCGAACTGCCCTACCTGACGTCGATCGGGCTACCACCGCGCATCAGCGGCCCGGACGAGATCCGCGCGTTCATCGTCGGCCTGCTCAAGGTGGTGCCCGACTTCGGCTTCGACACCGTCGAGGTCCTCATCGACACCCCGGACCAGGCCTTCGGCGAATACTCGGTGGAGCGCCGGACGGTCAACGGCCGCACCTTCAGCCAGATGTACGCCGGACGCCTCGTCGCCGCCAACGGCAAGATCAAGCTCCTCCGCGAGTCACTCGACCTCGTCCGGGCCGCCCGCGCCATGCTGCCCAACGGAGTGGCCGACATCCAGTAGGCAGTCCCCGCCGCCGCCGACGGCTGGCTGCGCACGCCCACGGGGGACACGCTCAGACGAACGCGCACGTTCGCAATCCTGGTGTTGCGGAACCGCTGACGGCCCGGCCGCATGAACTTCACTGCCACGCTGCCCAAGGCCTCGCGCACACCCCATGCCGAAAAAAGTTGAACAGCGCGGTTAGGACACCCAGTTTCCACGCAGACACCACAGGAAGGTGCACACATATGATTACTCGTGATGTTGTCGAGCAATTCTTCGGCATGGTCGGCGGCGGCGCCGACCCGGACGCCATAGCGATGCTTTTCAGCGACGACATCGACTGGGACGTGCCCGGGTCGCCGTCGATCCCGTGGACTGGCAGGCGTTCCAGCCGTGCCGACGTGGCTGACTACCTGCGAACACTCGGCGCGAACATCGTACCGGAGGAGAACGTCGACGAGATCGAGACGATCCTGTACGACGGGGACCACGCGGTGATGCTGGGACGGTTTGGACGCGTCGCGCGTACCACCGGCCGACGGTACGAGATGGCCGTGGCCATGCATTTCCAGGTCAGCGGAGACAAGATCATCAAGTTCCGCCTCTACGAGGACTCGTTCCAGGTCGCCAACGCATACGCCGAATAACGGAATCGAGCACCCCTGCTCATGGGCGGGGTGCGCCGCCGCGATCACGTCGACGTAGTGATCCACAACTGCCAATGAGGGCCCGGCGTCGCAGCGGGCGAGCCGCGGTACCAGGGGTGGGAGGAGAAGCTTGCCGTAGGAGGCGCCGCAGCAATTCGCCGACGCGGTGCTCCAGGTCAGCGCGTAAGCCCAGGCCGATGATCCACACGGGCGACCTGTTCTGATCCCACCGCCCTGGCTCCGGCCCATCTGGGCGGTGCCCGATACGAGTTCGACTTCATTGCCTTCACTTCCGACGCCCTGCCCTGCCGGGCGGGCAGGGCGTCAGGTTCCGGAATGGAGCGGGCGGTCGGTCACGTGTCAGGAGCGGAGGAACTCCAGCAGGTCAGCGTTGATGGTGTCGGCGTGAGTGGTGGGCATTCCGTGCGGCAAGCCCTGGTACGTCTTCAGCGTGCCGTTGCGCAGCAGCTTGGCCGACTTCGGGCCGGCGGCGGCGTAGGGCACGATCTGGTCGTCCTCGCTGTGTATGACCAGCACCGGGACGGTAATCTTCTTGAGGTCCTCGGTCTGGTCGGTCTGCGAGAACGCCACGATGCCGTCGTAGTGCGCCTTTGCGGAGCCCATCATGCCCTGGCGCCACCAGTTCTGGATGACCGCCTCGGACGGCTTCGCGCCGGGCCTGTTGTAGCCGTAGAACGGTCCCGACGGCAGCGCTCGGTAGAACTCGGACCGGTTCGCGGCCAGTTGCGCCTGGAGGTCGTCGAAGGCGCTCTTGGGCTGCCCTTCGGGGTTGCTGTCGGTCTTTACCATCAGCGGCGGGATCGCGGAGATGATCGCGGCCTTGGTCACCCGTTCCGTACCGTGCCGGGCGAGGTAGCGCACCACCTCGCCGCCACCGGTCGAGTGGCCGATGTGGATGGCGTCGCGCAGGTCGAGCTGCGCGACGACCGCAGCCAGGTCGTCGGCGTAGTGGTCGAGGTCGTGCCCGTCCGGCACCTGCGCCGACCGGCCGTGTCCGCGGCGGTCGTGGGCGACGACCCGGTAGCCCTGCCGCAGGAAGAACAACATCTGGTTGTCCCAGTCGTCGGCGGTCAGCGGCCAGCCGTGGCTGAACACGATGGGCTGGCCGGATCCCCAGTCCTTGTAGAAGATCTCGGTGCCGTCGCTGGTGGTGACGTAGGGCATGGTCATCCTCGCTTCTCGGACCGCACCGAATCCGGTGCCGGCGTTAGTGTTGGGTAATTGCGCGATTACCCGGTGTGCCGATGCCAAACGTGCCCGGATTCCCCTGCCCGCCCTCAGCACGTTCTTCCGCACCCTGCGGTACGTAGGCTGGCCGTGCCCCGCGTCCACGCCGGCTGGTTCACTCCCTCACCTCCCGTGCTGAGCCGTGGTCGGTGCCGCGTCGGGCGATGACCGTGGTGATGCCCTTGGCTCGTTGCTCGCGGCGGTACGTGTCGAAGTCGTATCCGCGGTCGGCTTAGATCCGCTCGGGTCGTTGTCGCGGTCGACCGGGCTCGGACCGGTTTTGGGCCGCCCCTGAGTGCCCGAACATGGGTTCCGTCGATCACCGCCCGGGACATGTCGAGCTGGTCGGCGGCTCTGAGTTTGCCCAGCAGGACCTCGTGCAGTTGTTGCCAGCCGCCGGCGTCGTTCCAGTCCCGCCACCTGCGCCAACACGTCATCCCTGAACCGAAGCCGAGTTCCTGGGTAGGAACTCCCACGGGATCGCGGTGTGCAGAACGAACAGGATTCCGCACAACACCTTGCGGTCATCCAGTGGCTTGCGGCCGGGGAACCGGTGCCGGCGAGGGGGACGGGGTGGCAGCAGCGCTTCGATTTCTGTCCAGAGTTCGTTCGAGACGATCCACAGCGGCTGCTCACCCCTCCTCACGTTCAGACAGAACGAGCTTCACGATCAGCCGGTTACGCCCAACATCATTCTGTCAGGAGCTCTTAGTCGGACTGTCCAGCCTCGGCCGCGTAGACACCTTTGCCGGGCTGTCCCTCGACCAACCCGCGGTCCTTGAGGATTGTCGTGACCCGGTTGATCGTGGAGATGTGCACACCGTGCTGCTCGGCCAGCTCTCGCGTGGACGGTAGCTTCTCGCCCGGCGCAAGCTCTCCGGACTTGATCTTCTCGGCTATCTCGTTGGCGATGCGCACTCGACCGGCCGTGGCGAGTAGGTGGGTGCCCGGAGTGCCAAGGTTGCAACGACTGCCCGCAGGCTTGACTGGGCGATCACGTTGACCGCAGAAGTGGCAGCCCGGATGATCCCGAAACTGACGTCATGACCCTCGCGGGGCACAGCGACTGGTCGCCACGATCCATGATCAAGTGATGAAAAGTAGGCCAGGAACGCCTCTGGCACCTACTTTCCATCACATGATCAAGCTCTGCCCCGTTGCTCCACCGCGCCGTAGCTGGGCGAGCACCGTGGTGTCGGTGATCTTGTCGTCGGCGGCGAGCATGATCGCCTTGGACAGGATCGTGGAGAGCAGGGGGTCGTCGTCGAACGGCAGGTGCAGGCGGCCGGTCCGCGCACGTGCCGCGACGATGCACAGATACGTGTCGTCAGGCTCCATCATGACGTTGCCCGAACCGAGGTGGATCCGGTACGCGCGCAGGTTTCCGCGTACTCGCAGATGCCGGTCCGACAGGTCCACCCGGTCGGCGATGGCCATCCGGGGCAGCAGCCGGGCGAGGGCGTCCCGGCGTACCTGCGCCGACGGGGTCAGCTCCGCGACGACCGCGCGTCGCCAGTAGGCGGAGAACCGGTCCTCGCCCCGATCGGCCCACTCCGGGTCGGTGGCGATCGAGGTGACGCCGACGAACAGGTCCACGTCACGCATGGCCTCGCTGAACACCAGCGGTGGCACGTCGACGATCGGCGCGGGCTGCCAGGCCGTGCCGTCGCGGCGGGCGAAGCGCACCTGGTCGGTGGAGCAGTGCTCGACGTCGTAGCGGCGCGATTCCGGGTTGTCGACAAGCGCGTGGTCGAAGGACGCCCGCCACTCGCCGCCGCCGAAAGCCTTGGTGGCCTCGCTCTCGTACCCGCCGTCCCAGGTGCTGAGGTAACCGGCCTGCCAGCCGCGGCCACGCAGCAGGGCGTTGGCCTGCCGGTAGCGCAGGATGTGCCCGGCGAACCGGTTGGAGTAGGTGTGCGTCTTCTCCTCGGCAGGCGTGCGCAGGTAAATCTCCCGGAAGACCTGCTTGAACGGCTGCGTCAGGCCGGCGGCGAGGAGGTGCTCGCGCCAGGCCAGCACCTCGGCCGTGTCCGCGCGGACGGGATGCCACAGTCTGACCTGACCGTGCGGAAGGGCCCGGCCGGCCCGGTCCACGAGCGTCCACCCGTCCGGGTCCCGTCGCGGTAGGCCGGCCGTCCAGCGTTGGCCGTCGCCGCTGGTCTCCCACAGCAGCCGCCGCCCGAAGGTCGCGGTGACCGGGTGGTCGAGGAACCTCGACGACCAGTCCGGGTACGACCAGGTGCGCTCCTCCGACAGCAGCCCCTCCACCCGCTGGCGCTCGCTCACCAGCGTCGCGCCGACCCGTTTGACCGCGTCCCGTAGCCAGGCGAGCTCGTCGCCATGAGCCTGCTTCACCTGAGCCGGAACGCCCTTGAGCGGGACGCCGTCGCGGGCGAAGATCAGGCGCGCCCGGTCGCCCGCGATCTCGACAGTCGCCTCGTACGAGCCGACAGGTGTGCGCAGGCGCCCATCCGGCCCGAGCCCGTGGTCGTCGACGGCCAGCTCCATGACCTCGCTGAGCGACCACCCGCGGCGCGCGCCGAGGCTGGTCAACGCGGCCTCCACCCGGCTCCGCACGGCCCTGTTCCGGACCGTCCCGGCCAGCCGCGCCAGCGTGCGCACGGGCGCGTCGCCGTCGCGGTCGGCCAGCAGCCGTACCGCCGTGATCGCCGTGCGCTGCGCGTGGGGAAAGCCGGACGCCTGCCGTGGCGCCGCCGCCGCGGTGGCGGTGACCCGCGCCAGCAGGTCGGTCGCCTCCTCGTCGCGCTCCCGCGACAACGCCCAGACCAGCCCACGCAGAAGGCGGTCGGAGTCGTCGTGGACGGACCGCCCGTGGGCCGCGAACGCGTCGAGGAGCCGGCGTACCATTTGCGGGCCGTGGTTCGCGGCGGCAAGCAGGTCGTCGAGGCGGCGCAGCCACTTCGCGGTTGCCGTCGGTCTGTCCAACGTGGCGCAGTGTTCCAGCAGCTCCGGCACTCCCGGCGCGACGAGGACGTCGCCCACCTCGGCACGCACGGCTGGCCCGAAGGTGTCCCCGTCGTGCAGCAGCCAGGACGGCAGGCGGCTGCCGGTGGCGCGGTCGATGGCCCGGCCGAACAGCGTAACGGTCCGCCGCCGGGTCGCTGCCGCGATGAAGTAGTCGTCGGCCACCTCGCTGCTCAGGGCGGACAGCGCCGGCACCAGGTCAGCCAGCTCGGCGGCCGTCAGGCGGGGCGCGATCAGGGCGGGCAGCTCCAGGTCGGTGCCGTTGTCGACGCCGCCCCTGCAAGCGACGACGTCCAGGCACCACACCAGGTCCGCCCGCGTGAAGGTGACATCTGCGGTGGCGAGGTTGCGTACCACGTCGCTCGTCCCGGACGCCGACTCCCCGTGCATGGCCAGGGCCGCGCGGCGGCGCTCCTCGACCGGCCACGACCGCACGGTGGCCCACTCCGGCACGCTGGTCACCGAGGACTCCCAGTGGTACGTGCTCGCCGTCCGCAGCACCGCCCGGATCCGTTCGTCGGCCTCGGCGAGACCGGCCTCCACCTGCCGCCGCTCCGTCTCGGTCAGGCGGGGGAGCAGCGCCTCCCAGTCACCCATGTCAGCCACCCACCAGCGCGACGAGCCGGACGAACGCCACGGCCGGGTCGGTGCGCAGGTCGATCTCTTCGTCGAGGTCCTCGATCTGGCGGTCGCCGACCAGCAGCAGGAAGCCGTTGCGGGCGAACGCCGCGCAGGCCCGATCCGCCTGCGCCTCCCAGTCGAGCCGCCGACCCGGGGCGACCCGGTAGCCGTTCAGCGTGGCCTCCGTGTCGGTCGGCTGCACCAGGCCCCGGAAAAGCCGTGGCTGGTCGGCGTTGAACCGTGCCACCTCCTCGCGCACCCGCAGCCGCACCAGCTCCCGCGCCGAGATGCGCTCCGGCAGGCCCGCCAACGGCCAGCTCTCGAGGGCCCTGCCCGTCGCTGTCTCATCCCGAACGATCACCGTGACCATGCCCTGTGCTCCTTGCCTGAGGTGAGCGGCAGCATGGCACGACCGTCCGACGAAACGGGGCCCGAGAACGGCGCCCCCGACGCGGAGTTGCGTGTGCTGCGAAGAGCCTCGCCCGGCTCCCCATTGGCCCCCGGACCCGGGTCAGCGACGCGTCGGACGCCTGTGGTGGATGGTGAGGGTGGCCAGCAGCGCGGGGTGGTCGGTCGCGCCGCGCATGCCCACCGACCTGGTGCAGCAGAGCGTGATGTCGGCGGTCGCCAGGACGTGTTGCAGCGCCCCGTCGCCGACCCGCCGGTAGCCGGGCCGTTGGCAGGACCGCACGGCCGGGTCGTCGTCGCGCAGGTTGAGGTCGCCGCTGAGCACTGTGGGTGCGTACCCGGTGCTCCTGCGGATGGCCGGCACGATCTCGTCGAACAGGTCGCGGCACTGGGTGAGCGCGACGCGGTAGCTGGTGGCCGCGAGGTGGGTGGTGCAGGCCAGCAGCAGGCCGTCGACGTGGACGCACAGCCAGGGTCGTTCCTCGGGATCGGCGAGATCCTGCGTCGGGTGCAGGCCACGGTGCACGGTGTGGCCGCCGGCGGGCGCGTGCAGGCGGGTCAGCAACCCGATGCCGTACGGCTGGCCGTCGCGGCAGTGCGTGTCGGCACCGCTGGGACGATCGCCGGCGGCCTGGAAGGCGGATACGACGCCAGCGCCATCGTGGACGGCGGCGAGCGTGCGTTGCAGAACGGGTACGTCGTCCCGGCAGATCTCGTTGAGGGTGACCAGGTCGGGCCGCTCGGCGCGGATCACCTCGGCGGCCCTGGTCATCGATCGGCCGGTGTAGCAGTCGGCGCGGCCGCTGTTGCACAGGTTCATCTGCAGCACCCGCAGGGTCGTGGGTGCGGGAGCGTCGGCCACCGACGATCCGGCGGACAGCCCGGCGGCGGCGATCAGGAAGCCGACGGCGAGGGCCCGGCGGAGCCACCGGTACGACTGACCGGCCGCGCGGCGACCGAAGGGCTCGGCCGCAGCGCGGGTGACGCCGCTGGGCCGTCGCCGCCGTCCTATTCCGGCTCCCAGGCGATCAGCTGGTCGAAGACGCGCCGGTCGCCGTCGAGCTCCAGCGAGTCCATCGCGATGCGGCCGTAGCAGAACATGACCAGCTCATTGGCCGTGCCCCGGGCGGAGACATAGGCCGTCTCCGGGCGCTCGCCGGCGACCGGCGTAGGGAGGCGGGCGGCCCGGGCGCCGTCGGCGGAGAACCAGAGCCGCCAGGTTCGGCCCTCGGTGGCGTGGTAGTCGACGACCGCGGGCTCGTGCGGCCACGCGCTCGTCGTCGCGACGCAGGTGGTCACGAACTCGTCGACACCGTCGAGGGCCACCTCGTCCGGCAGCGGCTGCGGGGCGCCCACGGCGACCTGGGCGTCGTAGGTGTGCACGGCGACCTGCTGGAGCTGGTGCCGGGCGACGGCACCAGCCGTCTGCGGCGACTGCGAATCACCCCACCACGTCCAGCAACCACGATCCGGGCCGGCCTCCCGCAGCGCGTCCAGCAGTTCCCTCGTCGCCGCGGCGAACCAGGCCAGCAGGGCCTCGCGCTCCCGGGGTGCCTCCGGGGCGGTCATCTCCGGCGGAGCGTCGGCGGGCCCCGCGGCCACGATGGCGGCCCATCTGCGGCGCCCCTCGCCCAGGTGCTGCACCAGGTCGAACAACGTCCACTCGGGACAGGTCGGCACCCGCACGTCGAGGCTGGGTGCCGTGGCGACCGCCGCCCGGAAAGCGGTCGATCGTTCGTCCATCAACCGCAACAGGTCGGCGAACTCCAGAGTCTTGTCCACCGCGGCTTTGTACCACCTTCCCTTCGACAACCGACAGCGCATTTCCCCACCGCCGGTGGCGGGCCACCGAGCGCACGCGCCGCGCTGAACACGGGCCGTGCGAGGGAGGGTGGACCCCGCACGACCCGTGCCCGTTCAGCGGTGCGGCCTGGGTGCGACGCGCGGCAGGACGTACGGCGGACCAGCGAAGATCAGGTCGGACTTCAACTCCTGGTACGCCCGCTTGGGCTGGTAGTTCTCGTCGTAGATGGTGGCCAGGCCCTCGGGCGGGTCGTTGAACCACTCCGGCACCCACGAGTACTTGTCGCTGAAACCCCACACGGTGTACGACAGGCAGGTGCGCACGGCGAGGCACGCCTTCATCAGCACGCTGAAGTTGGCGGCCGACGCCTGCAACCGGGGGTTGATCTCGGCGGAGTTGCCGGCTCGGACCGCCTCGGTCATCTCACTGCGCACGTCGACCTCGGTGAACGCGGTAGCCAGACCGAGCCCGGCGAACCGCTTCAGGGCGGCGGTCACCTGGAGGGTGTCGAAGTTGCCGTACTGGGTGCCCAGGTGGCCCTGCGAGCCGACGCCGTCGATCGGGACGCCCTGCGCGCGCAGCCGCTTGGCCATGTCGTAGACGAACTGCGTCTTGTCGTCGGCCGGGTTGCCGGAGCCGAACGCCTCGATGTTGTAGTCGTTGTAGAACAGCAGCGCCTTGGGATCGGCGGCGCGGGCCCAGCGGAACGCGTCGGCGATGTAGTCGGGCCCGAGGTTCTGCGCCCAGAACCCCTTGTAGTGCAGCGTCGACGGGGTGTCCCAGGGGTCGCTGACCGCCTCGTTGACCACGTCCCACTGCCAGATCCTGCCCTGGTAGCGCTTGACGACTGTGGTGATGTGCTTGCGCAGCAGCTCGCGCAGCTCCTGCTTGCTGATGCTGCCGTCGGCGACGCCGCTGGTCAGCCAGGCGGGGAGTTGGCTGTGCCAGACCAGCACGTGGCCGCGGACGGCCTGGCGGTTGCGCTTGGCGAACTCGACGAGCTGGTCGGCGGCCGTCCAGTCGTAGGTGCCGCGGGTGGGCTCCAGGCTCTCCCACTTCATCGCGTTCTCCGCGGTGACCGAGGAGAACTCGGAGGCGGCCAGCCGGCGGTACTGCGGGTCGCTGGCGTCGTTGAGGGCTGTCGCGTTCACCGCAGTGCCGATCTTCAGCCCGTGGCGCTGGCCGAGAGCGGCGAGGGTCTGCGCGGTCGGATCGTACGGCCGGCTCGCGGTGGCCGGCATCGCGTTCAACGCCGCAGCGGTCGCGGCGGCGACGACGCCGGCGCTGATCCACCGTCGTGGCTTCATCTGCCTACCTTTCGGAATTGATCGACAAGTGTCGATCTTCAAAGGGAGGGTGCGGGGCGGGACGAGGACCGGAACTCGTTCGAAACATTATGGCGTCGATGGGCCTCGTCAACTCCGAAAACTTCCGGAAAAGAGTCGGGTGAGCTGCCCGGCTGTGGCTAGTCATCGGATGAAAGTTTCGGTGCGGCAGCTTACGACAGTGGGGACGGCACCGACCGCGATGAGTCGGTGCCGTCCCCACTGCCAGGGCGAGGCCTTACCGCAGACGCGCCTCGATGGCCTCGATGACGCGTGGACGCAGCTCGGCGGCGCGGATGACGGCGTCCACCGAACCGACCTCGACGGCACGTTGGATGTTGTGCACCCGGTCGAACTCCGTGGCCACCTCACCGAGCTTCTCCGCCCGCACCGACGAGCGCAGCTCGTCGAGCTCGGCGGCCAGCGCGGCGCGCTCGGTCCCGGCAGCGGCGGCGACACGGGCCTCCAGGGCGCGCACCCGCTCGTCGGCGGCCGTACGGGCGTTGACGTCGGCGGAGAACACCACCGCCGCAGCCGGAGCGCCGCCGAGCACCGAGGCGAACGATCCCTCCAGCGCGAGGACGGTCATGCTCGGGTTCAGCGCCTTCGAGAACACCACGAACGCGCCGCCGTGGTAGCGGGAGATCACACAGAAGACGATCGGGCCACGGAAGTTCACGATCGCCCGGCCGATCTCCGCGCCGTACTCCAGTTGCAGCTTGCGCATCGACTCGGGCGAGCCGTCGAAGCCGGACAGGTTCGCCAGCACGACCAGGGGCCGGTTGCCGCTGGCCGCGTTGATGGCCCGCGCGGCCTTCTTCGACGAGCGGGGGAACAACGTGCCCGCCGTGTACGTGTCCGGACCGTCGGTGGGCGGGAAGCCCCGCCGTGGCACCGACCGGGACTCGATGCCGAGCAGGCACACCGGGATGCCGCCGAGGTGGGCGTCCTGCACGACGGCGGTGTCGGCGTCGGCCATGCCCGCCCACCGCTCCAGCACCGGGTGGTCCTGGTCGGCGAGGGCCCGCAGCACCGTCCGGATGTCGAAGGGCTTCTTGCGGTCCGGGTTGGCCTCGGCGGAGAAGATCTCACCGACCGTGCGGAAGGGGCTGCCCGCCACGTCGTGCGGGAACTCCGAGACGTCGCGGTCCACCGGGTCGGTGGTGGTCGCCCGGCGCGGCGCGTCCTCGCCGGGTGCGACGTACGTGTGCTCGTAGTGGGCCATCAGCACGTCCCGCGCGGCGGTCAGGTTCGGCGCCCAGTACTGCGCCTGCCCGTTGGGCCCCATCACCCGGTCGTAGCCGCCGATGCCGAAGTTGTCCTCGGCGGACACCCCGCCGGAGAAGTCCAGCGACTGCTTGCCGGTCAGCACCATCGCCGAGTCCGGAGTCATCACCAGGACGCCCTTGGTGTGCATGAGCATCGTGGCCTCGGCGTTCCAGTACGGCTGCGCGCCCACGTTGATGCCCGCCACGACGATGTTGATCTCGCCGCCGGCCTGGGTGAACTCGACGATCCGCTTGAGCGCGGCGGCCACCCAGTCCATGTTCTCCGTACCGGAGGTCATCGAGATCCGGGCCCCGGCGGACAGCGCCCACCACTCCAGCGGCACCGCCATCCGCTCCGCCAGGTCCAGCGCGGCGATCACCCGCCGGCACTCCGGCTCGGACAGGGCGCCCAACGACTTCGTCGGGTCGCCGAGCAGCACGACCCGGGTGACACCCTCCGGGTGCAGGGTTGCCGGCGTGGTGACGACACCGGCGACGATCGCGGCGCGGTTGCGCCCCTTCGGCCGGTCCACCGGCACCAGCGCGTGGGCGTCGTCCAGGTCGTGCTCGACGAACTCACCGAGCCGGTTGGTCAACTCGTACGGGTACACCGTGTTGCGGCTGCTGGCCCGCAGCACCTTCAGCCGGTACTCGTCGAGCGGCTCGACGGGCTCGACCGGCGGCGTGCCGACGGCCAGTTCGGCGCCGCCCGCGGCGTCGAACGAGATCCGTACCGCGATCTTGGTCAGCTCGCCGGTGCGACGGTCGCGCTGGCGCGCGATGAACAGGATCTCCTCCAGGCCGGCGCCCACCGTCGTCGGGCGCACGCGCCCGGCGATCATCTCCATCTCCTCGCGGGTCAGCTCGCTCGGCGGCCAGACGTAGACCACGATCCGGTTGGTGGTGAAGCGCGTCTTCGACGGACGCCGCGACTGCGCCCGGCGGATCGAGTCGAGGCACGCCGCGACCGCGTCCTCGGCGGTCGGCAACGCCACCAGCCGGCCGTCCTGCTCGCGCAGTTCGGTCAGGTCACGCACCTGGGCGAACGCCACGAGACGCTCGTCGGCCGGGTTCTCCCGCGCCACGCACTGGAAGAGGTAGACCTCCTCGTCGGACGACGGCAGCCGGGTCAGGTCGAACTTGTGCAGCCGCTCCAACTGCATCCGCTGCGCGATGTACGGGTGCAGCCCGCGGATCAGCCGGTCCTCCACCATTGCGCCGTCGGACGGGCGGAAGGTGAAGTGGTGGTGCATGACCGCACCGCCGCGACCCGCGACGGTGGCGGTGAGCCGACGGACCTGTGCCGGCAGCGGATGTGCGGCGATCACCTGGAGCAGCGCGGCGGCCATGGCGTCGAAGTCCTCCGGCTGGTTCTCCCAGCCGAGGTAGATGTCGGCGTCGACGGAGTCCTCGTCGCCGGCCAGCTCGGCGAGCCCACGCAGCGCGCCACCCAGCGCGTCGAAGCTCACCGCCGCCGAGACCACACTGGAGTCCGCGCGTTCGGCGACCACGAAGGCGCAGTCGGCGACCTCGCGGGTCCGCACCCGGGTGAGGGCCTTGTTGCCGTAGTAGCGGCGGGTGAGCACCTCCAGCATGACCGTGTTGTCGAGGTGGTCACGGACGAGGCGCTGGCCGAGCAGACGCACCAGCGGCTCGGTGCTACGGACCATCTCGGCGATGCGCTCGGCGCGGTCGGGGGCGTCCGGGTGCGCGTCCAGGTGTCGCAGGTGCGCCCTGATCTGGGCGTAGACGCGGGCGCGGTTGCGGCGCAGCAGCGGCTGCGCGAACCACGCGAACACGACGCCCCGGGCCAGGTCGGCGATGGAGGGGAAGCGCACCTGCGTCGCGGCGATCAACCGCTCGAGCGCCAGACCTGCGGGCTCGCGCAGCGACTCGTCCGGCGGAGTCTCCCGCAGCCATTCGCGCAGCAGCGCCGCCACGACTGTGGCGTCGGCGGACGCGCGCTGCTGAGCCAGGAAGATCCGGAACACGGCGGCTTCCAGGCCGGGGGAGCGCTCCAGGTCGGTGACGCCGTAGTGGCCGAGCGCCTTGGCGAGCCGGGCCTGGAAGGCGTCGGGCAGGCCGGCCCGCTCGACGTCGAGGCTCTGCAGGTAGGTGTGGAAGTACTCCCGGGCGCTGCGGACGTGGGCGCCACCGTCCTCGCCGGTCGGCCGGTTGCGGCTCAGCTCGGCCAGGTCGGCGAACACGTCGACGAGGTCCACCTCGGCGGCCAGTTGCCGGTGACCGTCCTCGGCGGCCAACCGCCGCACGACGAGGTAGTCGTCGAGCACCCGGCGGTCGTCGTGCGGGTCGACGTCGAAACCGAGCAGCAGGCCGCGCAGGTCCTCCTGACCGCGCCTGCTGCGCTCGTACGCCCCCGCGTTGTCGTCTGCGGCGGGCAGGTCCAGCTCGACGGTGGCGGCGCTCGGGGCGGCGGCGGCCTCGGTGGCGTCGTCGGCGAGCGGCTCCAGCCGCAGCAGCGGTGCGCCGGCCTCCACCTGGCTGCCCACCGCGACGGCGCACTCCTTGAGCCGGGCCCGGAACGGCGCGCGCAGCACCGTCTCCATCTTCATGGCTTCCAGCACCAGCACCGGCGCGCCCGCCTCGACCTCGGCGCCCACCTCCAGCGGCGTGGCGACGACAAGCGCGGGCATGGGGGAGCGCAGGACGCCGCCCTCGTCGCGGCTGACCCGGTGCGTCACACCGTCGACCTCGACGAGGTGGGTCGGCCCGTGCGTGCCGGTGAGCAGGCGGTACCGGATGCCGTTGACGACGATCTGGCCGGTGTGCCTGTCGAAGCGGTCCAGCTCGACGTCGGCCGTGTGCACCGTGCCACCCGCCTCGATGCCGACCCGGAACCGGTGCGCCCCGATCCGCGCCACCCGCATCCGGTAGGTGGCGCCGCGCAGCTTGAGGTCCAGCGGCCGACCGCTGGCGTGCTGCACCTGCGGGCGCCCACCGGCGGCGGTCGACAGCAGCCGCTGCCGCTCGGCGCGCTCCTCCTCCTCGTACGACTCGATGGCGGCGGCGGCCAGGGCGACCGCGGAGTGCCGGTGCGTCACGAGTCGGCCCTCGCCCCGGACCCGGTCGATCCAGCCGGTGTCGGCGCTGGCGTCGATGATCTCGGGCTGGTCGAGCAGGTCGAGCACGAAGCTCTTGTTCGTCGCGCCGCCCTCGATGATCACCGTGGTGTTGGCCATCGCCCGCCGCAGCCTGCCGAGCGCCTCGTCGCGGTCGCGCCCGTACGCGATGATCTTCGCGATCATCGAGTCGAAGTCGGCAGGGATCGTGTCGCCCTCGCTGACACCGGTGTCCACCCGGATGCCCGGGCCGGCGGGCAGGTCCAGCCGTGCGATGCGGCCCGGCGACGGCGCGAAGTCGCGGTCCGGGTCCTCGGCGTTGAGCCGGGCCTCGATGGCGTGCCCACGCTCGGCCGGCGGCGTGCCGACCAGCCGACCGCCGGAGGCGACGTGCAGCTGCGCCTTGACCAGGTCGAATCCGGTGGTCAGCTCGGTGATCGGGTGCTCGACCTGCAGGCGGGTGTTGACCTCCAGGAACGCGAACAGCCGATCGCCGGGGTGGTAGAGGAACTCGACTGTCGCCGCTCCCCGGTAGCCGACAGCCACGGCGAGCCGCTCCGCCGAGGTCTTCAGCTCGGCCGCCTGGGACGCGTCGAGCACCGGTGAGGCCGACTCCTCGATGATCTTCTGGTTGCGCCGCTGCACCGAGCAGTCGCGTACGCCGAGCGCCCACGCGGTGCCCTGGCCGTCGGCGATCACCTGGACCTCGACGTGCCGGGCGCCGGTGACCAGGCGCTCCAGGAACACGATCCCGCTGCCGAACGCCCGCGCCGCCTCCTGGCTGGTGCGCTCGTACGCGTCGGCGAGCTCGGTCTCGTTCGTGATCACGCGGATACCGCGTCCGCCGCCGCCGGCCGTCGCCTTCAGCATGAGCGGGTAGCCGATCTCGGCCGCCGCCGTGCGGGCGGCGTCCAGCGTCTCGACGGCGCCGCGGCTCCACGGCGCGACAGGCACGCCGACCTCCTCGGCGATCAGCTTCGCGCCGATCTTGTCGCCGAGCTGGCGCATGGCCTCTGGGCTCGGCCCGACGAACGTGACGCCGATCTTCTCGCACAGCTCCGCGAACGCCGGATCCTCGGCGACGAAGCCCCAGCCGACCCACGCGGCGTCGGCGCCGGTCTCGATCAGGGCGCGCTCCAGCGTCGCCAGGTTCAGGTACGGGCGGGCGGACGCCGGACCGAGGTCGTACGCGATGTCCGCCTCGCGCACGAAGGTGGCCGTGCGGTCGACGTCGGTGTGGAGGGCGACCGTCTCGATCCGGCTGCCCGTCTCCGCGGCCAGCTCCCGGACCGCGTGGATGAGCCGCATGGCGGCTTCACCACGGTTGACGATGGCGACACGGTTGAACACCCGACTGACCCCTTTGGTAGACCATGATGTGCACGCCGGAAGTCGACGGCTCCCGGCAGTGGTCACTTTTCCGGCTCTCGGCGGACAGCGCCATGGCGCAACCGCCGAACCGACAGTCGCTCTGTTGTAGGAACCCCACAAAACTTTTTGGCTGTCGAGCCCTCGGTGTCGGATCTGCGCCCGATCCTCGCCACGGATGCCCAGACGTGACTGTCCGTCCCTTTTGCCAGTGCCGGGTGGAGAGTGGCCCCGCCACCCGGTATGAAGAGGTCAGCTCCGGTATGCGAGCTGTCCGTCAGGTATTCACATGTCTCGTACCGATCGTCCCTACGCTGTCGCATGCCCAGCTCAACGGGCCTGCGACGTCGAGAGGATGAGCGTGGCTTTCAGAGGATCCAGATCCGTGTTCGTCGGGATGGTCGTGGCGACGGTGGTCGCGGCGGGGGGAGCGCTCGCCGCCGGTACGGCCAGCGCCGCCGAGCCCTCCCCGTTCACAGTCGTCGACGGCGCGATCCGCACGGCGACCGGCACACCGACACCCCCCTCCGGCACGCACGCCTCGCTCTGGGGCAACTCCAGCTACGCGCAGGCCAGCGTCACCGGCTCCGGGTGGGTGCTGATCGGCGCCATCGGTGACAACTGCCAGGGGTGGCCGACCGTACGGGTGACAGTCGACGGCGTCAGCGTCGGCCAGACCACAATCGTCAGCGCGACCGCCTACGGCACCTACCCCGTCGGCGCGGCGGTCGGCGCCGGTCAGCACACCGTACGGATCCAGTTCGTCAACGACTTCCGGGACGGGTCCTGCGACCGCAACGTCCACATCGGGTACGCGCGGATGGAGACCCCGGACGCCACCGACACGACGTTCAGCTTCGCGGTCCTGCCGGACACCCAGCAGGAGGTGCTCAACAGCAGCGACACGCGGTTCCGCAACCGCACCGACTGGCTGGTGCGCAACAGGTCCGCGTTGGACCTGCGCTTCGTGGCCTCCTCCGGTGACGTCGTCAACTGGGACACTCCCGACCACTCGCAGTACGTCATCGCCCGCGACGCGATGCGACCGCTTGAAACCGCCGGCATCCCGTACGCCCTGGCGATCGGCAACCACGACACCCAGGCGACAGGTGTCGGCGGCTCGGCCCGCGACCCCGCACACACCCGGGAACTCGTCCGGGACACGACCGTGTTCAACCAGTTCTTCACCGTCGGCCAGTACGGCGCGGTGCAGGGGCAGTTCGAGAGCGGCAAGGTCGACAACTCGTACTCGACCTTCGCGGCCGGCGGCACGCAGTGGCTGGTGCTGACCCTCGAACTCTGGCCCCGGGCCGAGGCCGTCGCCTGGGCCCGCAGTGTCGTCGCCGCCCATCCCCGGCACACCGTCATCGTCGTCACCCACGACTACATCGACGGCAACGGCGCCATCGAGCAGAGCGCCTCGTACGGGGAGACCAGCCCGCAGTACCTCTTCGACAACCTGGTCAAGCAGTACGCCAACATCCGGTTCGTCTTCTCCGGCCACGTCGGCGTCGCCGCCAACCGGGTCGACACAGGCGTCAACGGGAACAAGATCTACTCGTTCCTCCAGACGTTCCACTCGAACACCACGAACCCGGTACGCCTCGTCGAGGTCGACACGGCCGCCAACTCGCTGCGTACCTGGATCCACGCGCCGTACACCAACCAGTCGTTCCCCGAGTACGACAGGTCGTTCACAGGCATCGGCGTGGTCCGCTGACCCGGACACCGTCCACCCGGGGGTGGCCTGCGACAACTGTCGCGGGCCACCCCCGTCCTCGGCGTACGCCCGAACCGACAGTTGATCAAGAAGGTGCGGGCGGTTCACGTCGAACGTCTTGGGCGTTCACCCCCGGGTGATCGGCTGGCCCGGAAACCGCACACGACGAAAGGATCGGCGATGAGGGCAGCACACCTCGTACGCCCCAGTCTGGCGCTGCTGCTCGCCGCGGGGCTGAGCACGCTCGCGACCCCGGCCGGCGCCGCCCAGGCCGCCTCCGCGACGACGTCAGCGTCGACGGCGGACTCCGCGATCACCGTCACCTCGACCGAGCAGCTCGCCCCCGGCGTCACGTACGACTCGTTTGAGGTGGACACCCCACGCGGCGTCACCGTCGGCTACCTGCTCACCGCCGACCTGCGCAGGAACAAGGTCTCGCTGGACCTCCTGCACCCGGACTCCGTCGCGCAGCGCCAGGTCGTCTCGACGATGACGAACGCGCAGGGCGCCATCGCCGGCGTCAACGGCGACTTCTTCAACATCAGCGAGACGCACGCCGGGGTCGCACCGACCGGCTCGTCCTCCGGCCCGGAGATCGCCGACGGCGAGCAGCTCAAGTTCGCCGTGCCCACCGCGCAGCGCTTCGGCCCCGGGCTCGCCCCCGGCACCTCGACCCGGGACGTGTTCGGCGTGGGCGCGAACGGCAGGGCCCGCGTCGACACCCTGAGCCTGGCCGGCGAGGTCCGCAGCCGCAAGGGCACGGTCACCCTCAGCGGCCTCAACCAGTACGCGCTTCCCCTCGACGGCGTCGGCCTGTTCACCTCCGCGTGGGGCGCGGCCTCCCGGGTACGTTCGACCTGCGGCAGCGACACCAACCGCAACGACCCGTGCAGCACCCAAACCTACGAGGTGACCGTTCGCCACGGTGTGGTGACCTCGGTGGGCCAGACGCCCGGCGCGGGCGCGATCCCCGCCGACACCGAGGTGCTCGTCGGCCGCGAAGGCGGCGCGGACGCGCTCGACGACCTGGCCGTCGGCGACCGGGTGCAGGTGCACGAGAAGCTCACCTCCGCCGGTGCGCCCAAGCTGACGTTCGCGGTCGGTGGCGCGCCGATCCTGCGCGACGGCGCGCCACTGGCCGGCCTCGACACCAGGACCGCCGCCGTGCGCAGCGCGGCTGGCGTCAGCCCGGACGGCCGGACCGTGTACCTCGTCGCGCTGGCCGGCCGTGCTCCCGCCAGCGCCGGCCTCACCATCGCCGAACTCGCCGATCTGATGCGGACGCTCGGCGCGCACGCCGCCGTCAACCTCGACGGCGGAGGCTCGACGACGGTCGCCGTCCGTGAGCCGGGCCAGGCCGCGGCCACCGCCCGCAACAGCCCCTCCGACGGTACGGAGCGCGCGGTCGCCAACGGCATCGGCATCTTCGTCGGCCGCCACTCCTAGCCCACCCCCCCCCCCGGCGGCGCCGCCCCCCCCCCCCCCCCCCCCCCCCCCCCCCCCCCCCCCCCCCCCCCCCCCCCCCCCCCCCCCCCCCCGCG
>NZ_JBFAQS010000024.1:57590-111651 GCF_040678875.1 Micromonospora sp. NPDC049274 | reverse complement strand
GTGAGGGTGTGGGAGAGTAGGACACCGCCGGACAATCTTTCAGAAAAGCCCACCCCTTTCGGGGTGGGCTTTTCTGCGTTCCCGCATCGGGCACCAGCGCCCCCGATCATGGAGTTCCCGATGCCGGAAGGGCGGGATCAGTCGCGGGTCTGCATGTCCCCGCGAAGGTCGCGGAACAGGGCGCCGGCGTCGGTCACCGACCTTCCGGGGAACATCGCCATCACGACGCTGCCGTGGTCCGCCCAGCCGCACACCGCGAAGTCGCCGCCGTCGCCGCTGGTGCTGCCGCACTTCATGACGCCGCCCAGTGCACCCGCGGGGACCTCGCGAAGGCCTGTCACTGCCCCGGTCTCGTCGGACATCAGGCCGAAGAGGCTGTCCAGGTCGCGCTCGGGCTGCCAGAGCAGCGTCGTGCCACCGAAGATCAGCACCGAGCGCTTGTCGTCGGTGGGATCGCGGTAGACGGTGCCGAAGCTACGGTCCAGCTCGATGTCGGCGGCCAGGCCGCTGCGTAGGTAGTCAGCCGTGCTTTTGGCCCGCTCGCTGTCGTCCCGGGTCAGCCCCGCCACCTGGTCGGGCGAACTCAGCCGGGTGTCCTTCTGCTGCGCCACGCGCCACCCGCCGACCCCCAGCACGCTCGCACCCGCGAGACCGACGACCAGCGCGACCGTCCAACCGATCTTGCGGCGCCGGGACCAGCCGCCGGACCGCTCGCCGGGGTCGCCCCCGGTGTCCCGGGTGCTCAGCTGGATCGGCTCCTCGGTCAGCTCGATCGGCTCGCGACTGTCGTCGAGCGAACGTTGGGTGAGATGTGCGTCGGACATAGCCGACACCGTACGCGAACGACAGGTGGCGCACGTCAGGTCCGCGGAAGCCCTCCGTAGACTTGTCAGGTGACCGAGAGACTGGATGCCCGACGCCCCGACGCCCCGACCCTTGCCGGCCAGTATCAGCCCGGCGAGGTAGAGCAGCGACGGTACGAGCAGTGGGTAGCCGCTGGGCACTTCCGGGCCTCCGCCGACAGTGACAAGCCCCCCTTCACCATCGTCATCCCCCCGCCGAACGTCACCGGCTCGCTGCACATGGGCCACGCGTTCGAGCACACGCTCATGGACGCGTTGACCCGGCGCAAGCGGATGCAGGGCTTCGAGGCGCTGTGGCTGCCCGGCATGGACCATGCCGGCATCGCCACCCAGAACCTGGTCGAGCGCCAGCTCGCCGCCGAGGGCCTCTCCCGCCACGATCTCGGCCGGGAGAAGTTCGTGGAGCGGGTCTGGCAGTGGAAGGCCGAGTCCGGTGGCGCCATCCTCGGCCAGATGCGCCGCCTCGGTGACTCCGTCGACTGGGACCGGGAGCGTTTCACGATGGACGCGGGGCTGACCCGCGCCGTCCAGACGATCTTCAAGAAGCTCTTCGACGACGGCCTCATCTACCGGGCCAACCGGATCATCAACTGGTGTCCGCGCTGCCTCACCGCGCTCTCCGACATCGAGGTCGAGCACACCGACGACGACGGTGAGCTGATCTCCATCCGCTACAGCGACGAGGTCGTGGTGGCAACCACCCGGGCCGAGACGATGCTCGGCGACACCGCCGTGGCGGTGCACCCCGACGACGAGCGCTACCAGCACCTGATCGGCACCGAGGTCGAGCTGCCGTTGACCGGCCGCCGGATCCCGATCGTCGCCGACGCGCACGTCGACCCGAGCTTCGGCACCGGCATGGTGAAGGTGACGCCTGCGCACGACCCGAACGACTTCGAGATCGGCCAGCGC
Source organism: Micromonospora sp. NPDC049274 (assembly GCF_040678875.1). Lineage (NCBI taxonomy): Bacteria > Bacillati > Actinomycetota > Actinomycetes > Micromonosporales > Micromonosporaceae > Micromonospora > Micromonospora sp. NPDC049274. The sequence continues at coordinate 109,876 of NZ_JBFAQS010000024.1, read as the reverse complement.
CACGACCTGCCCGCGCTGACCGTGATGGATGAGCGCGGCGTGATCACCGTGCCCGGCCCGTTCGAGGGACTGGACCGGTTCGAGGCGCGGCCGGCGATCGTGGCCGCCCTGCGCGAGCAGGGCCGGATCGTCGCCGAGAAGCGTCCGTACGTGCACGCGGTCGGGCACTGCTCCCGCTGCAAGACAACAGTCGAGCCGCGGCTGTCGCTGCAGTGGTTCGTCAACACCGCCCCGCTCGCGCAGGCCGCCGGCGACGCGGTCCGCGACGGTCGGGTCCGCATCGAGCCGGCCGAGTTGGCCAAGCGCTACTTCGCCTGGGTCGACAACATGCACGACTGGTGCATCTCCCGCCAGCTGTGGTGGGGGCACCGCATCCCGGTCTGGTACGGCCCGGCGGGCGAGATCGTCTGCGTCGGCCCCGACGAGGAGGCGCCGACCGGGGAGGGCTGGCACCAGGACGAGGACGTCCTGGACACGTGGTTCTCCAGCGGCCTGTGGCCGTTCTCCACCCTCGGTTGGCCCGAGCAGACCCCGGACCTGGCGAAGTTCTACCCGACGAGCGTGCTGGTCACCGGGTACGACATTCTGTTCTTCTGGGTCGCCCGGATGATGATGTTCGGCCTCTACGCGATGGACGGCCGGCCGCCCTTCGACGTGGTCGCGCTGCACGGCATGGTGCGCGACCAGTTCGGCAAGAAGATGTCGAAGTCGTTCGGCAACGTGGTCGACCCGCTGGACTGGATCGACAGGTACGGCGCCGACGCCACCCGGTTCACCCTGGCGCGGGGCGCGAACCCCGGCCAGGACGTGCCGGTCAGCGAGGAGTGGTGCCAGGGGTCGCGCAACTTCTGCAACAAGCTCTGGAACGCCACCCGGTTCGCCCTGATGAACGGCGCGCACACCACGGGTGACCTGCCGCCCGTCGAGCAGCTCTCCACCGTCGACAGGTGGATCCTGTCCCGGCTGGCGCACGTCACCGCCGAGGTCGACGAGCAGTTCGAGGCGTACGAGTTCGCCAAGGTGTGCGACCTGCTCTACCACTTCGCCTGGGACGACGTCTGCGACTGGTACGTGGAGCTGAGCAAGCCGGTGCTCGCCGAGGGCGGCGAGCGGGCCGACGCCACCCGGCGGGTGCTCGGGCACGTGCTCGACCAACTGCTGCGGCTGCTGCACCCGGTCATCCCGTTCGTCACCGAGGAGCTGTGGGTCGCGCTGACCGGCGGCGAGACGGTGCAGGCCGCGGCCTGGCCGGTGGCCGACCGGTCGCTCGTCGACGACGCCGCCGAGGCCGAGCTGGCCGGCGTGCAGCGGGTCGTCACCGAGATCCGCCGGTTCCGTTCCGACCAGGGTCTGCGCCCGACGCAGCGGGTGGCCGCCCGCCTGGACGGGCTGGCCGGGGCCGGCATCGCGGCCCACGAGCCGCTGATCCGGTCGCTGGTGCGGCTGGACGCGGCCGGCGACGACTTCCAGGCCAGCGCCACGCTGGCCATGCCCGGCGCGGTGGGTGTCGCGTTGGACACCCGGGGGTCGATCGACGTGGCTGCCGAGCGGGCCCGGCTGACGAAGGACCGTGCGGCGGCCGAGAAGGAGATCGCGCAGGCACGGGCCAAGCTCGACAACCCTGCCTTCATCGGCAAGGCCCCCGAGCCGGTCGTCGCGAAGATCCGCGAACGGCTCGCTACCGCCGAGGCCGACCTGGTCCGGATCACCGCTGCTCTGGAGACACTGCCCTCGTGACCGACCGTACCGATTTCGCCGCCGCCGAGGCCGAGCTGAACGCCCGCGGTTTCACCCGCATGGTCTTCGAGCTGGACCGCATCGAGTCGCTCCTCGACCTGCTGGGAAGCCCGCAGCGGGCGTACCCGTCGATCCACCTGACCGGCACCAATGGCAAGACCTCCACCGCGCGGATGATCGACTCGCTGCTGCGGGCGCACGGGCTGCACACCGGTCGGTACACGAGCCCGCACCTGGAGACCGTGCGGGAGCGGATCAGCCTGGACGGCGAGCCGGTGAGCGAGGAGCGGTTCGCCTCGGTTTACCGGGAGATCAAGCCGCTGGCCGAGCTGGTCGACGCACGGTCGGACGAGCCGCTGACCTACTTCGACATGACCACCGCGCTGGCGTTCGCCACGTTCGCCGACGCGCCTGTCGACATCGCGGTGGTCGAGGTGGGCCTCGGCGGCGCCGAGGATGCCACGAACGTCATCCAGGCCGGGGTCTGCGTGATCACCCCGATCGGCCTCGACCACACCGAATGGCTCGGCGACACCCTCCAGGACATCGCACTGGCCAAGGCCGGCATCATCCATCCGGGCGCCACGGTGATCGCCGCGGCGCAGGAGGAGGAGGCCGCGCGCCCCCTCCTCGAACGCTGCGCCGAGGTGGGTGCCACCATCGCCCGCGAGGGCGGCGAGTTCGGGGTCCTGAGCCGGGCGGTCGCCGTCGGCGGGCAGGTGCTCAAACTGCAGGGCCTCGGGGGCGTCTACGACGACGTGTTCCTCCCGCTGCACGGCGCGCACCAGGCGCAGAACGCCGCGGTGGCGCTCGCCGCGGTGGAGGCGTTCCTCGGTGCCGGGGCCCGGCGGCAGTTGGACGTCGAGGCCGTCCGGGAGGGCTTCGCCATGGCCAGCTCGCCGGGCCGGCTGGAGCGGGTCCGCAATGCCCCGACCGTCCTGCTCGACGGCGCGCACAACCCGCACGGCATGGCCGCGACAGTCACCGCACTGCAGGAGGAGTTCGCGTTCAGCAAGCTGGTGGCGCTGATCGGCGTGCTCGCCGACAAGGACGCGAGCAGCCTGTTGGAGCTGCTGGAGCCGGTGGCCGACGTCGTGGTGGTTACCCGCAACAGCTCGCCGCGGGCGATGCCGACGAAGGAACTCGCCGCACTGGCCGCCGAGATCTTCGGCGAGGAGCGCGTCGAGGTGGCCGAGGAGATGCCGGACGCGATCGAGCTGGCGGTCGCGCTGGCCGAGGAGGACGTCCCGGGCGAGCTCAGCGGCGTCGGAGTCCTGGTGACCGGTTCGGTGGTCACGGTGGCCGACGCACGCCGGCTGTTCAAGCGATGACCGGCCCGGAACAGGACCCGCACACCACGAGGGACCCCGCCGAGGCCCCGGCGGGGGAGCCGGGCGCCGGCCCGGCGCGGCGGTCCGGGCTGCGCAACCCCGAGCGGGCGGTACGCGGTCTGGGCGCGGGAACGCTCAGCCTGGAGGCGCTGGTGCTGCTGCTGGCCATCCAGCCGATCCGGGTGGTCGGTGGCGACCTCGGCGGGGCGGCGATCGCGGCGGTGGTGGCCCTGGCGGTGGCCGCCGTCGTGCTCGCCGGCATGATGCGCCGCCCCTGGGCCTGGCACGCCGGCACCGTGCTGCAGGGCCTGCTGATCCTGGCCGGTCTGCTGCACTGGTCGCTGTTCGCGCTGGGCATCATCTTCGCCCTGGTCTGGGCGTACGCCCTGCACGTCCGCCGGGTCATCCTCGGCTGACGGTCCGACCGGATCGGGTCAGGCGTCGGCCCGTTCGCGCCACTGGGTGAGGGCGATGCCGTGCCCGTCCGGGTCCCGGAAGGCCGCCGCCCACACCTCCAGCCTGCTGCCCCGGTTGACCACCCGAGGCGCGTACGTGAAGCGGACGCCGGAGTCGCGCAGCCGGCCGTACGCCGCCTCGATGTCGTCCACCTCGAGGTTGACGTGTACCAGCCGGCGGCTGATCGGCGCCGCTCCGGTCACCTCGCGCAGCACCAGCCGCGTCGTGCCGGAGGCGAGCACGGCATTGCCGGCGCCCTGGTCGACCTCGGTGAAGCCGAGCATGTCGCGGTAGAAGCCGAGCGACCGGGACAGGTCGGTGACCAGCAGGGTCAGGCCGACACCGCTGATCGGGCCGGCCGGATCAGCCGCGGACGCGCCGTCGTACCCGAAGATCGCCTCGTCCAGGGCCTCGGCGGTGACGGTCTCGCGGGCCGACCCGGTCGGGGTCGGATCGTCCAGTGGCAGGTCCAGCGGGTCCAGTGGGTCCATGGCGACCGGGCCGGTGCGCTGCGCGGGAGGTGGGTCGACACGCGGCGCGACGGGCGGGTCGAGGCGGTCCTCGGCGGTCGCGGGCCGGTCGTCTGGCCCCGGGTCGAAGCGGTCGTCGGGCCCCGGGTCGAAGCGGTCGTCGGGCCCCGGGTCGAAGCGGTCGTCGGGCCCCGGGTCGAAGCGGTCGTCGGGCCCCGGGCCGAAGCGGTCGTCGGGCCCCGGGCCGAAGCGGTCGTCGGGCCCCGGGTCGAAGCGGTCGCCTGGTCGGTCGGCGCGGTCGTCGAGCGGGTCGGGGCCGGGCTGGTCGAAGTGCTCCTCCGCCGGTGGGCGTGGTGCGGGGGTGGCGCGTCGGGGCAGCCCCGGGCCGGTCTGCGGCTCGACGACGACGCCTTCGAGCACCACCGGGCCGCCCGGGCTCTGGCTCATCACCACAGGCTCGCGCTCGTCGGGTGCGACCGCCGGGTCGTCGCGCAGCGGGTCCGGGCCGCGCGGGTCGCGGAACACGTCGGGGCCGCGCGGGTCGCGGAAGGGATCGCCGTCGCGGGCGTCGCGGAACACCTCACCGCCACGCGGCTCGCGGAACCCCTCGCCGTCGCGCGGATCCCGGTAGTCGTCACGAAAGTCTTCGTCCGTCGCGCGGTCCGCCCACGGCGGGGCGTCCTGCTGGATGAGCACGTCGTCCACGGCGTCGATGTCGCCGAACTCCGGTGGGAGGTCGCCGCCGACGGCCGCGGCAGTCTCGGCGTGAGTGGGCACCTCGTCCCAGAGAACCTTGACGTGCCGCTGGTCGTCCAGCGCGACCCGGATCGGCAGGGTCTGACCCAGCGACGGCCACTTGGAGACCGGCACCCGCGGCTCAATGATCTTCTTGGATCGGGGCGGCAGGCCGGGCGCGTCGATGACCAGTTGCAGCTCACACCGGCCGAACGCGTACTGGGTGGGTGGTTCGGAGGCGCTGTGCACGTGCGCCACGCCGACCACCCAGGTGCGCCCGCCGCCGCGCACGGTGGCCAGCGCGATCGCCAGCACCAGCAGGGCGACCCCGAGCGCCACGATGGCCCAGCTGGTCATCCCCAGCCCGAAGAGGACGACGAAGGTGGCCACGGTGCCGAGCACCGTGCCGATGAGCTTGCGTACCGGCGCGATGGGCCGGTTCCCGCCATTCGCCACAGTGGACCTCCCGGGGGTCAGGGCCAGGCTAGGCCGGATCGGCCACCGGAGGAAAGACCGGCCGCCGCGCCGGCGCCGGGACCGGGTCGCTAGGCTGACCGTACCGAGCCCAAGCGTTCTGCGCGTACAGGAGGAACCCAGCGTGTCCAGCAACAGCCCGGATGAGCGCAGCCTCGTGCTGATCAAGCCCGACGCGGTCCGCCGCGGCCTGGTCGGCGAGGTCCTCTCCCGCTTCGAGCGCAAGGGGCTGCGGATCGACGCGATGGTGCACCGGACGATGGACGCGGCGCTCGCCGACGCGCACTACGCCGAGCACGTCGACAAGGCGTTCTACCCGCCGCTGAAGGACTTCATGACCGGCGGTCCGCTGGTCGCCCTGGTGCTCTCCGGTGACCAGGTCATCGACGTGGTCCGTGGGCTGGTCGGCGCGACCGACGGCCGCAAGGCCGCCGCCGGCACGATCCGGGGTGACCTGTCGCTGTCCAACCGGGAGAACCTGGTGCACGCCTCCGACTCGACGGACAGCGCCAAGCGCGAGATCGCGCTCTGGTTCCCCGAGCTGGGCTGACGCTGAGCTGACGCGACACGGTCAGGGCTGATGCCCCGGTGCCGGGCTGACGCGACACGGTCTGGGCCCGCCGACGGCACCGGGATTCAGTCGACCGGCGGCAGTTTCGTCGGGTTGCCGACCACGTAGATCCCGGTGATCCGTCCGTCGGCCGCGGCGATGGTCAGCGTGTACCGACTGCCGTCCGCGCGCATGATCCACACGGCGGGTTCCCCGTTCAGCTCGACCGGACGCACGGTCATGGGGCGGCGGCCGGGGCCGTAGATCCCGGCGTAGAACCGGGCGATCCGGTCCGCGCCGGTGACCGGGTTTCGGGCGGCCCGGACCCGACCACCGCCGTCGTTCCAGGCCGTGGCGTCCGCCGCGACCAGGCCGGTGAGCGTCGCCAGGTCACCGTCGCGGGCGGCGGCGAGGAACGCGTCCAGCAACCGTTCCCGTTCGGCCCGGCTGGCGGTGAAGCGACGCTGCTCCTGATGGACCCGGTTGGTCGCCCGGTGATGGAGTTGGCGGCAGTCCTCCGGGGTCCGGTCCAGGATCTCGGCGATCTCGGCGTACGGCAGGTCGAAGGCGGTGTGCAGGACGTACACCGCCCGCTCCGGCGGGGTGAGCCGCTCCAGGACGTGCAACAACGCGGTGGAGAGCGAGTCGCGCAACTCCGCGCGGTCCAACGGTCCGAACGGCGAGGGCGCGGTCGGCACCGGCTCGGGCAGCCAGGTGCCGACGTACGTCTCGCGGGCCGCCTGCCGGGATCGCAACCGGTCCAGGGCGAGCCGGGTGACCACCCGGGACAGGTACCGGCGGGGTTCCTCGACCGCCGACCGGTCCACGCCGACCCAGCGCAGGTACGCCTCCTGGAGCACGTCCTCCGCGTCGTGCCGGCTGCCGAGCAGTCGGTACGCGAGCCCGAGCAGCATCGGCCGGTGCGCCTGGAGCGCACCGGCCGCCTCTGCCGCCTCGGTCGTCACACCTGCGCCGGGGGCTCCGTGTGCGTCGTTACGGCGATGCGATTCCACACGTTGATTGTGGCGATCGCGAGGACCAGATCCGCTAGTTCCTTCTCCGACCAGACCTTCGCGGCGGCGTCCCACACCTCGTCCGACACACCGTGCTCGCCGAGCCGGGTCACCGCGTCGGTGAGCGCCAGCGCGGTCTGCTCCCGCTCGTCGAAGAGCGACAGTGCCTCCCGCCAGGCGGACACCGCGAACAGTCGGCGGCTCGACTCGCCGGAGGCCAGGGCGTCGCGGCTGTGCATGTCCACGCAGTACGCGCAGCCGTTCAGCATCGACGCCCGCAGCTTGACCAGCTCCAGCACGGTGTGGTCGACGTTCGCCTGGACGTACTTCTCCAGGCCCGACACGGCCTGGTATCCCTGCGGCGCGACCTCGAAGAGCTTCATTCGTTGCATGACCAACTCCCTGTTCGATCCGACACCGCTACGACGCGGGAGCCGGGGCGTGCCGTGACAATCATGGCGGTGACCCGGGTCACGTCCGCCGGGGCGTGCCGTCCGGACAACAGGCGTTCCGACCGCGGACATCCGGGCCGCCGATCGCGGTCATCTCCGCCCGGTAGACCGACGGGGTCAACCCATGACCGGGAGGAAGCATGACCGAGCTTGATCGACGTACCCTGCTGCGGGCCGGCCTGGTGGCCGGGGCCGGAGTCGCCGGCGGCGCGTTGCTGAGCGGCGCCGGCGCGAACGCCGCTCCGGCCTGGCGCCCGGCGGGACGCCCCGTGCTCACCCACGGAGTGCAGAGCGGTGACGTGACCGCCGACTCGGCGCTGGTCTGGACGCGGGCCGACCGCCCGGGCCGGATGCTCGTCGAGGTGAGCCGGCGGCCCGACTTCCGGGGCGCGCGGCAACTGCGTGGCCCGGTGCTCGGCCCGAGCACGGACTTCACCGGCAAGGTCCGGCTGCGGGGCCTGCCGGACGCCGAGCGGCTGCACTACCGGGTCCGGGTGGAGAGCCTGGAGCGGCACGGAGTGGTCAGCGAGCCGCTGACCGGGTCGCTGACCACCGCGCCGGGCCGGCACCGGCGGCGCGACGTGACGTTCGTCTGGACCGGTGACATCGTCGGGCAGGGCTGGGGGATCGACAGCAACTTCGGCGGACTGTCGATCTTCCGGGCGATGCGGGAGAGGCGTCCGGACTTCTACCTGTGCAGCGGCGACACCGTGTACGCCGACGGCCCGCTTGTCGAGTCGGTGACGTTGCCCGACGGGCGGATCTGGCGCAACCTGGTGACCCCGGAGAAGAGCAAGGTCGCCGAGACGCTTACCGAGTACCGGGGACAGTTCGCCTACAACCTGCTCGACGCGCACCTGCGGGAGTTCGCCGCGGCGGTGCCGCAGATCAACCAGTGGGACGACCACGAGGTCCTCAACAACTGGTACCCGGGGGAGATCCTGGACGACCCGCGCTACACCGAGCAGCGGGTCGACGTGCTCGCAGCGCGGGCCAGTCAGGCGTTCCACGAGTGGCTGCCCGTGCCGGACAACGGGCCGCTGTACCGGCGGATCCCGTACGGGCCGCTGCTGGACGTGTTCGTGCTCGACATGCGGACCCACAAGGACCCCAACGACGGCAACACGTACGCCGACCCGAAGCGCGGTCTGCTCGGCCGGGAGCAGCGGGAGTGGCTGATCCGGGAGCTGAAGCGCTCCACGGCGACCTGGAAGGTGATCGCCAACGACCTGCCGATCGGGGTGGTGGTGCCGGACGGTCCGGGCACGCAGGAGGGTGTCGCGCAGGGCGACCCGGGCGCGCCGCTCGGCCGTGAGCTGGAGTTCGCCGAGGTGCTGCGGGCCACCCACCGGGCCGGCGTGACAGGCATGGTCTTCCTCACCGCCGACGTGCACTACTCCGCCGCGCACCACTACGACCCGGCCCGCGCGGCGGTCGGCGACTTCACGCCGTTCTGGGAGTTCGTGTCCGGGCCCGCGCACGCCGGCGCGTTCGGCCCGAACGCGCTGGACGGCACGTTCGGCCCGCAGGCGGTCTTCGTGCACGCCCCGCCGCACGCCAACACGTCGCCGGCCGAGGGCTTCCAGCACTTCGGCGAGGTGTCCATCGACGGCGGGTCGGCGGCCCTGACGGTCCACCTGCGCGACCGCGACGGCGCCTCCCTCTGGAACACCACCCTCCCGGCCCCGTAACCCCACCCCCCACCCCCCCACCCCCACCCCCTTTCGGTCGATCATGAAGTTGTTGTCACGACACGCCGCTGTGACGGGCAATAACTTCATGATCACCGGGGTGGGGTGGGGTGGGGCGGGGCGGGGCGGGGCGGGGCGGGGCGGGGCGGGGCGGGGTGGGGCGGGGTGGGGGTTAGAGGGTTTCTAGGGAGGCTCGGCGGCGGGATTCGGCTTCGAAGACCTTGAGCAGGGCGGCGGCCAGGATCGCGTACCCGACGCCGATGGCCAGTTCGGCGGCGAGCGGGGGCGCGGCGGCCCGGAACCCCTCGCCGGCGACCAGCCGGCGGGCCGCCTCGGCCGCGTGGGTGATCGGCAGCAGCCCGCCGGTGACCCGCATCCAGGCCGGCAGCCCGGCGGCCGGCACGTTCACCCCGGTCAGCAGGATCAGCAGGGCCACCGCAACGTTGGAGACCAGCCAGACGTCACGGAAGCGCAGCCCGATCGCACCAAGCGTCAGGCCGAAGAACCCGCAGGCCAACGCCGCCACCGCCAGGGTGAGCAGCAGCCCCGGCAGTGCGTCGACGGGCACCCGCAGGCCCAGCAGCAGCGACGCCGCGGTAAGCGTGGTCACCGCGATCAGCAGCCCGTTTCCGGCGTACGGCAGGACCCGACCGAGGAACACCGCGGTGCGGCTGCGGGGGGAGAGCAGTACGTGCCCGAGGGTCCCGAAGCGTCGTTCGTTGGAGACGGCCATGGTGCCGCCGAACACGCAGGCCAACGAGGCCGCCAGCACGGCGTTGCCGGTGATGTAGAAACCGTCGTCGGCGACGCCGAGCTGTCGTCCCAGGTAGGCGAAGAAGAGCAGTTGGAACAGCGGGCCGACGAGCAGCGTGCCGACGAACATCGCCGGGGTGGTCCAGTTGAACAGGGCCCGGTAGGCGATCACGCCACCGGTGCCGATCAGGCGCAGCAGTGCGGTCATCGTCGCCTCCTCAGGCCAGGGCGAGGGTGGCCGCCGCGCGGGCCCGCCGCTCCACGTGGGTCATCATGAGCGCGCCGAGGGCCAGGCAGGCCAGGCTGATCGCCAGGCAGATGCCGAGCGAGGGCCAGACCGGCCCGCTGCCGGTGGCCGCCTCCCGGACCGCCCGCGCTCCCCACGTGGTGGGCAGCACGGCGCCGATCGGGCCGGTCCAGCCGGGCAGGGCGGTGATCGGGATGAGCATCCCGGAGACCAGCCAGATGGGGTACTCCAGCGTGTTGGTGAGCGCGTTGGCGTTGCGCAGCAGCACGAACGTCGAGGCGAGCAGCAGGCCGAACATTCCGAGCCCGACGATGCAGCCGGGCACCGCCACCGCGAACGCCAGCGGGTCGGCGAAGGTCAGCCCGATGCCGTACAGCAGGCGACCCCAGGCCAGGGTGGCGAGCATGGCGTACGTGCCGGTGAGCGCGGTCGCGAGGGTGATCGGCAGCACCACCAGCGCCGGCGGCCGGGGCGCCAACATGATCATTTCCAGGGTGCCCTGCCAGCGCTGGTTCTGGATGGCGCCACCCGATCCGAACAGCACCGACGACCAGATGCCCATCAGCCCCGCCCCGACCGCCGCCTCCAGCAGCCGACCCGGCTCACCGCCGGCCCGGAACAGATAGACGGCAAGGGTCGCCTGCACCACCGGCACGATCAACGCGGTGGCGATCTCGAACGGCGAACGGCTGAGCTGCTTGGCGTGCAGCAGCGCGCCGACGGCGATCATGCGCAGCGTCCTCACACCCCCACCGCCTCGGCGGGGCGGGCCTGCGCGTCGACGCGGTTGACGATCGCCACGTACGCGTCCTCCAGGGTGGGTTGCCGGGCCGTGACCCGACCCAGCCGCACCCCGTCCAGCGCCCGCAGCACGTCCGCCTGCACGTCCACCCCCGCGTCGGACTGCACGGTCAGCATCTGCGCCGCGCCCGTGACGACGACGCTCGCCTCGCGCACCCCCGGCAGGGCGTGGATGGCGGCGAGCTGCGCGTCGCTGACCCCGTACGCCTCCACCTCCAGCACCTGCCGGCCGTCGGCGTGGTGCCGCAACTCGGCAGGGGTGCCGAGGGCCTGGATCGTGCCGTTGGCGATCACGGCGATCCGGCCGCACAGTTCGTCGGCCTCGGCCATGTAGTGGGTGGTGAGCAGCACTGTGGTGCCGGTGGCGGCGAGGTCGGCCACGGTCTGCCGCAGTTCCCGGGCCGCCACCGGGTCCACCCCGATCGACGGCTCGTCGAGGAACAGGACACTCGGCCGGTGCAGCAGTCCCCGGGCGATGTGCAGCCGCTGCCGCATGCCCCGCGAGTAGCCCTCCACCCTGTCGTTCTCCCGGCCGGTCAGCCGGACCAGCTCGAACAGCTCGGCGATCCGCCGCTTCTGCTCACGCCCCGGAACGCCGTACAGCTCGGCGAAGTAGCGCAGGTTGTCCCGCGCGGAGAGCCTGTCGTACAGGCCGCGGTCGCCGCCGAAGACGTACCCGATCCGCCGGCGTACCTCCCGGGTCTGCCGGACCACGTCGAACCCGCAGACCCGGGCCTCGCCGGCGGTCGGGATGAGCAGCGTGTTCAGCAGCTTGATGGTCGTCGTCTTGCCAGCGCCGTTCGGTCCGAGCAGGCCGAACAGCTCCCCGTTGCCGACCGTCAGGTCGACGCCGCGGACCGCCTGGACCTCCCGGCGCTGGGGTCGTAACCACCCGGTACGGCTGCGGTACGTGCGGCGCAGCCCGACCGCCTCGATCGCGTGTTCGCTCATCCCCGGAGGCTAGAAGTGGCTTGGGCGGGTGGGAAACGAATTCGGGCCGGGCCGAATCCTCAGGCCGAGGCGGACGTCGGCACGTCGCCGACGAGCTGCACCAGGGCCACGCCGGCCGGCTCCAGGCCGTACAGCACCCGACGGCCGACCCGACGGCGGTGCACCACGCCGGCGGCGAGCAGCGCGGAGAGCTGCTCCGAGACGGTGCTCGGGGCCAGTCCCAGGGTCGCGGCGAGACCCGCCGTGGTCGCCGGCCGGGTCAACGCCCGCAGCACCTGGGCCCGGCCCCGGCCGACAAGCACCGCCAACCGGTCGGTGGTCGGTGCGGCCCGAGACGCCGAAGCCGGCGCGCCCTCGGCGAGCAGCACCGCCCCGCGGGCCTGGTAGGAGACGGCGACGATCTCGGGATGGTCGGTGGAGCAGGTGAGCGCGCCCCGCGAGAAGATCAGCGGAACGAGCAGCAGCCGCTGGTTCACGGCCTCGAAGTGCTGCTCCAACGGCTTCTTGAGCGTCAGCACCGGCTTGTCCCAGCGCACGCGCTCGTGCAGGTCGGCCAGCAGCGCGTCCGGGCCGTCCGCGGCGAGCGCCCGCGCCCGGTGCAGCACCTCCTCGTCCAGCGCCGCCCGCATCGCCGGCCACCACGGCGCGATGGCCGCGTCCCAGTACGCCTCGATGCCCTCGGCGAGTCGGTCCAGGGCGGCCTGCCGGTCCGTCACGAACGGGCTCAGCCACCCGGGCAGGTCGTCCAGGCGGTGGTAGCGGGGGATCTGCTCGGCGATGACCTCGGCCGGCGTCGCGCGCAGCTCGGCGAGCTGCTCGCCCAGCGTCGGCGCGGCGGACGTGGGGACCGGGCTGAGGAAATCCGGCGCCCGCGAGCCGACGCTCAGCAGCCGGACCGGTGCGGTCGCCGGCACCTCGGCGAGGACCCGCCGGGCGTGCCGCGCCCAACCGGTGTACGGCCAGGGCGCCTCACCCGGATTGCGCTTGAGCACGTACAGGCTCGTCAACACCTCCCACAGCGGGCTGGTGGCGATCCGGGTGCGGGCCAGCGTCGGCTCGTCCAACTCGATCCGGATCACACGCCAAGCCTAGGGTCCCCGCGCGCGCCATTACTCGGCGGCGCGGCGGTGGGCGGGTCGAGTATCGTTGAGCACCGTAAGGCGATGACCCGGCCATCACCGGTGAGCCTCCGGAAGAACAGCCGGGCAACCGGCCCAGTAGAACCGGACGGGTGCGGCCCGTCACAGCCGGCAATGAGCGGGCGGTCGATCCTGACCGCCAAGCGGGGTGGTACCGCGGACCACCCGGGAGCGCCGTTTTCCAGGCGTACCCCGGACGGTTCGTCCTCGCAGACCCACGTTGAGTGAGCTGCATGAGGAGAGCGACACCCGATGGCCTATCCGTTGCACGACCCGACCGCCGCCGGTGTCCCGGCGAGCCCGGACCTGCCCGCGGTCGAGCGCCGGGTGCTGGAGCACTGGACGGCCGACAAGACCTTCGAGGCCAGCGTCGAGGCCCGCCCGGCCGGCGACGACGGCAAGAACGAGTACGTCTTCTACGACGGCCCGCCGTTCGCCAACGGCCTGCCGCACTACGGCCACCTGTTCACCGGTTACGTCAAGGACGTGGTGCCGCGCTACCAGACCATGCGCGGCCGGCACGTCGAGCGGCGCTTCGGCTGGGACTGCCACGGCCTGCCCGCCGAGGTGGTGGCCGAGAAGCAGCTCGGCATCACCAGCAAGGCCGAGATCATCGACCTGGGGGTGGCCCGGTTCAACGAGGCCTGCCGCACCTCGGTGCTGGAGTTCACCCAGGACTGGGAGCGGTACATCAACCGGCAGGCCCGCTGGGTCGACTTCGCCAACGACTACAAGACCCTCGACCTGGACTACATGGAAAGCGTCATGTGGGCCTTCAAGACCCTGCACGACAAGGGTCTGATCTACGAGGGCTTCCGGGTGCTGGCGTACTGCTGGCGCTGCGAGACGCCGCTGTCCAACACCGAGACCCGGATGGACGACGTCTACCGGGACCGGCACGACCCGACCCTGTCGGTGTGGTTCGGGCTGACCGCCGACGAGTCCGCGCCCGAGCTGGTGCGCGGGCCGGTCCGGCTGGGCGTCTGGACGACCACGCCGTGGACCCTGCCGTCGAACCTGGCGCTCGCCGTCGGCCCGGACATCGAGTACGCGGTGCTGGAGCGTGACGGGGACCGGTACGTGGTCGGCGCGGCGCGGCTGGCCGCGTACGCCAAGGAGTTGGACGGTTTCGAGCAGGTCGGCACGGTGTACGGCCGGGACCTGGTCGGACGCCGCTACACGCCGCTGTTCGACTTCCTCGTCGAGCAGGCCGGGGAGAACGCCTACCAGGTGCTCGGCGCGGAGTTCGTCACCACCGAGGACGGCACCGGGATCGTGCACCTCGCCCCGGCGTTCGGTGAGGACGACCAGAACGTCTGCAACGCCGCCGGCATCCCCACCATCGTCACTGTCGACGACCACACCCGGTTCACCGCGCTGGTCCCGCCGTACCAGGGTGAGCAGGTCTTCGACGTCAACAAGCCGGTGATCCGGGAGCTGAAGGAGCGGGGGGTGGTGCTCAAGCAGGACACCTACACCCACTCGTACCCGCACTGCTGGCGCTGCGACACCCCGCTCGTCTACAAGGCGGTGTCGTCGTGGTTCGTCGCGGTGACGACGTTCCGGGACCGGATGGTCGAGCTGAACCAGGAGATCAACTGGACGCCCGGCCACATCAAGGACGGCTCGTTCGGCAAGTGGCTGGCCAACGCCCGCGACTGGTCGATCAGCCGCAACCGGTTCTGGGGCTCGCCGATCCCGGTCTGGAAGTCCGACGACCCGAACTACCCGCGCCTCGACGTCTACGGCTCGCTCGCCGACATCGAGCGGGACTTCGGCGTACGCCTGAGCGACCTGCACCGGCCGGCGGTGGACGACCTGGTCCGCCCCAACCCGGACGACCCGACCGGTCAGTCGATGATGCGCCGGGTGCCGGAGGTGCTGGACTGCTGGTTCGAGTCCGGGTCGATGCCGTTCGCCCAGGTGCACTACCCGTTCGAGAACGCGGACTGGTTCGAGCACCACTACCCGGGTGACTTCATCGTCGAGTACATCGGGCAGACCCGCGGCTGGTTCTACACCATGCACGTGCTGGCCACCGCGCTGTTCGACAGGCCGGCGTTCCGCAACTGCCTGAGCCACGGCATCCTGCTCGGCTCGGACGGGCGCAAGATGTCCAAGAGCCTGCGCAACTACCCGGACGTCTACCACGTCTTCGACTCGTACGGCTCGGACGCGATGCGCTGGATGCTGATGTCCTCGCCGGTGCTGCGCGGCGGGGACATGGCGGTCACCGAGACGCTCATCCGCGACGCCGTCCGGCAGGTGCTGCTGCCGCTGTGGAACGTCTGGTACTTCTTCTCGCTCTACGCCAACGCGGACGGGTACCAGGCGCGGCGGCGCACCGACTCGACGCACCTGCTCGACAGGTACATCCTGGCGAAGACCAACGAGCTGGTGTCGACTGTCGGCGCGCAGATGGACGCGTACGACATCTCCGGCGCCTGCGCCACCGTCCGGTCCTACCTGGACGCGCTCACCAACTGGTACGTGCGTCGCTCGCGGGACCGGTTCTGGTCCGGGGACGCCAACGCGTTCGACACCCTGTCGACAGTGCTGGAGACGCTCTGCCGGGTGGTGGCGCCGCTCGCGCCGCTGACCGCGGAGGAGATCTGGCGTGGGCTGACCGGGGAACGGTCGGTGCACCTGACCGACTGGCCGGAGGCGAGCGAGTTCCCGGCCGACCACGACCTGGTCGCGGCGATGGACAACGTGCGGGCGGTCGCCTCGGCGGCGCTGTCGCTGCGCAAGGCCAAGGGCCTGCGGGTACGGCTGCCGCTGTCGACGCTGACCGTGGCCTCGCCGGCGGCGGAGCAGCTGCGACCGTTCGCCGACCTGATCACCGACGAGGTCAACGTGAAGGCGGTCGAGTTCAGCGCGGAGCTGTCCGAGTACTGCCAGCAGGTCCTGACCGTGGTGCCCCGGGCGCTCGGCCCGCGCGTGGGCAAGCAGGTCCAGCAGGTGATCAAGGCGGTCAAGGCGGGCGACTGGGAGCTGGTCGACGGCGCCCCGGTGGCCGCCGGCGTCACCCTGGCCGAGGGCGAGTACGAGCTGCGTCTCGTCGCGGCCGACGCCGAGCACTCCGCGCCGCTGCCCGGCGGCGAGGGTGTGGTCGTGCTGGACACCGAGGTCACCCCGGAGTTGGCGGCCGAGGGTCTGGCCCGCGACGTGGTGCGGGTTGTGCAGCAGGCCCGCCGCGACGCCGACCTGGACGTGTCGGACCGGATCGTCGTGTCGGTGTCGGCGTCCGAAGAGGTGCGCGCGGCAGTGAGCGCGTACGTCGACTTCGTCGCCGGTGAGGTGCTGGCCGACTCCATCGACTTCGCCGAGGGCCTCGACGGTTTCGCCGGCGAGGTGGGCGAGGGTGAGCGGGTGACGGTCACCGTTCGCCGGTCGTAGAGCGCGGGTGCGGACGCCTCGACACCTCCGTCCGGGAGGTGTGGAGGCGTCCGCTACCGTGACACCGCCTGCTCGCACCTCATCTGCCGGAGGACCAGTGCCCCTGCTCTACACCATCGGCAAGCTCACCGTGGCGCCCACGCTGCGGTTGGCGTTCCGCCCGACCGTGGAGGGTCTGGAACACGTGCCGGAGACCGGCGGCGCCATCTTCGCCGGCAACCATCTCTCGGTGGCCGACGAGCTGTTCCTCGGCACTGTGGTGCCCCGGCACCTGGCGTTCTGGGCCAAGTCGGAGTACTTCAAGGGCACCGGTGTGAAGGGCGCGTTCTCGAAGTTCGTCCTCACCGGTCTGGGCGCGATCCCCGTCGAACGGGCCGGTGGGCGGGCCGCGCTGTCCGCGTTCGACGCCGCCGTTCCGGCGCTGCAGGGCGGTGACCTGGTGGTGGTCTATCCGGAGGGCACCCGCTCCCCGGACGGCAAGCTCTACCGGGGGCGGACCGGCGCGGCCCGGCTGGCAATCTCCGCCGGTGTGCCGATCATCCCGGTCGGCACGATCGGCACGGACAAGGCCCAGCCGATCGGCGCCCGGGTGCCCCGCCCCGGCAGCGCCAAGATCACCGTCCGGTTCGGCAAGCCGCTGGACTTCACCGGTCGCCCGGACGACCGCACCTCGCTGCGCCAGATGACCGACGAGGTGATGAGCGAGATCCAGAAGCTCACCGGCCAGGAGTACGTCCCGCGCTACGCACCGCCGCGCGCCCACCCGGACCCGACCCGCGACGCCTGACCCGGGGCCACCGCGTTCGCCGGCGCTGCGCGTTTGGCGGCGCTGCTGCTCTCGGCCTGGGGTTTCGCGCCGCTGCGTGTCGGGGCCCTCTGGCCTCGGCCGAGCTGGCGGGCAATCTGGTCACAGGCGATATACCTGTGAGTCATATTTATGACTCAGAGGTATATGCACCGCTGACCATGTTGTCTGCCTGCGGCGTGACGCTGCGTGATGGGAGCCGCCGGGACGTCAGCCCGGCCACCGCGTCAGCCCGACCACCGCAGCGACACGCCAGCGCAGTGCTCGGGCGGGGCTCAGCCCTTCTCGGGCTGGACGATCTGGCTGCGCAGGGTGTTCAGCAGGTCGGCGCTGTCGGGAACGGAGAGCCGCGTGAACACCCCGGTGGCGATGCTGCCGTGGTCGACCGAGGTGCACACCACCACGTCACCGTCGGCCGGCCGGCCGATCGCGCACCGCTCGTGGCGACCTCGCACGCTGGTCTGCACCGTCTCGGGCGCCTCCAGCGCGTAGCGGTCGGTGAGCCGGGTGATCTCCGCGTCCGCGTCCGCCTCCGGGTTCAGCCGGAAGCCGGTGCCGCCGAAGACCGTCACCTGCTTGCCGTCCGCCGTGTCGTAGACGCCGGCGAACGTGTCCTCGGCCAGCCAGTGCTCCTGGCGTACCTCGTTCTCCAGCTGTCGGGCCGTCGCGGCGCTGCCGTCGTCCTGCCGCAGACTCAGGTCGACGACCTGCTCGGGCAGGGCGGCGCGGGCCGGGTACTGGGACGAGATCGGTAGGCCGTAGTAGGCGGGGCACCCGCAGCAACACGCCAGGGTGAGCAGCAGCAGCCACGGCCAGCGACGTCGACGACGGACCGGGACCGGAACGTACCCCTTGGGGGCTTCCCAGCCCGGTGGTGGCGTGACCGGCGGTGGCGTGGCCGACCGCCCACCCCGCCGCTGCTTCGGCGCCCGAGCCGGCGGCACCGGCCGGACCGGCGCGGTGGGCCGGGCCGTGCCGGGCTGAGCCGGCGGGGTAGGCCGGGCCGGCGGCACCGGATGGGCCGGCGGCACCGGGTAGGCGGGTGCCGGGTAGGCGGGCGACGTCGGATAGGCGGACGCTGCGGGGTGGGCGGGCGACGGCGAGACCGGGTGCGTTCCGACCGGCGGTGCGGGTGGCCCGGACCACTGCCGGGTCGACGGGGGCGCCGGGTAGTCCAGCGTCGGGGGCAGCGGCGGCAGCTCGGCGGAGGGCAGGTCCCAGCCTCCGGTGTCCACGCCGGCCCAGGGATCGACAGGGGTGCGGTGCTCGGGCGGCTGCTCGGGCAGGGGCGGCGGAGTCGGCTCGGCCGACTCACCCCAGGCGCGCCTGCGCGGCAGCGGGGGAGGGACCGGCGCGGACCCACTCCACCGGGGCGCGGGGACCACAGTGGGCGCGACGGGGGAATCCGCCGACCCGGCCTGAGCCGTCGGCCCCGCCGAGGCCTTGGGCTCCGGGGCTGTGGGGTCGGGCTGGGCCTCGGGCTCCTGGGCCGTCGGCGCTGGCTCGGCCGCGGGCTCCGGCTGGGACCGGGCGGGGGGCTCGGCCGTGGGTTCCGACTGGTCGGGGGCTGCGGGCTGGTCCGGCGGTACGGGTGGGGAGGTCGACTCGTCGGCGACCGCCGGAGCGTCGTCCGGCTCCGGGCCCGGGGTGCGCCCGTCGGCCGGCCGTGCTCCCGGCTGGGGCTCCGGCATCGCGGCAATCTCCTCTCGCGCCGGTCCGAGGTTAGTACCGCGCCGCCACCACCGCCGACCGGGCACCGAGGGAGTGCGTGAACCGGTGGCCGGTCGGGCGGCATCGTGGCGTGCGCGCGGTCACCGGCCGGTGGGCGCGTACCCTTGGCCATCATGAGTGCCCCGTCCACGACGCCGCGTGCGGCCGCGACCAATTCCGTCTGGCCCCGGCTCGAACCGCTGCTCCCTCAGGTCTCCAAGCCCATCCAGTACGTCGGCGGTGAGCTGGGTGCGGTGGTCAAGGACTGGGACGCGGCGACTGTGCGCTGGGCGCTGATGTATCCCGACGCGTACGAGGTGGGCCTGCCCAACCAGGGCGTGCAGATCCTCTACGAGGTGCTCAACGAGCTGCCCGACACCCTCGCCGAGCGGACGTACGCGGTCTGGCCCGACCTGGAGAACCTGATGCGCACGCACGGCGTGCCGCAGTTCACCGTCGACGCGCACCGACCGGTGCGCGATTTCGACGTGTTCGGCATCTCCTTCTCCACCGAGCTCGGCTACACCAACATGCTCACCGCGATCGACCTGGCCGGCATTCCGATGCTGGCCGCCGACCGCACCGACGCCGACCCGGTGATCGTGGCCGGTGGGCACGCCGCCTTCAACCCGGAGCCGATCGCCGACTTCATCGACGCCGCCGTGCTCGGCGACGGCGAGGAGGCCGTCCTGGAGATCACCGCGATCGTCCGGGAGTGGAAGGCCGAGGGCGCCCCGGGTGGCCGCGACGAGCTGCTGCTGCGGCTGGCCCGCACCGAGAGCGTGTACGTGCCGCGCTTCTACGACGTCGACTACCTCCCGGACGGCCGTATCCAGCGGGTCGTGCCGAACCGGGCGGACGTGCCGTTCCGCGTGCACAAGCGCACGACGATGGACCTGGACGCGTGGCCGTACCCGAAGAAGCCCCTCGTTCCGCTGGCCGAGACGGTGCACGAGCGGTACGCGGTGGAGATCTTCCGGGGCTGCACCCGGGGCTGCCGGTTCTGCCAGGCCGGCATGATCACCCGTCCGGTGCGCGAACGGTCGATCACCACGGTCGCGCAGATGGTCCGCGAGGGCCTGGAGTTCTCCGGCTTCAACGAGGTGGGCCTGCTGTCGCTCTCCTCCGCCGACCACTCGGAGATCGGCGACATGTGCTCGGGCCTGGCCCAGCAGTACGAGGGCACGAACGTCTCGCTGTCGCTGCCCTCGACCCGGGTGGACGCCTTCAACATCGACCTCGCGCAGGAGCTGTCCCGTAACGGGCGGCGTACCGGTCTGACCTTCGCCCCGGAGGGCGGGTCGGAGCGGATCCGCAAGGTCATCAACAAGATGGTGTCGAAGGAAGACCTGATCCGGACGGTCGTCACCGCGTACACCAACGGCTGGCGGCAGGTGAAGCTCTACTTCATGTGCGGTCTGCCCACCGAGACGGACGAGGACGTCCTCGAGATCGCCGAGATGGCGCACGAGGTGATCAGGGCCGGTCGGGCCGCCACCGGCTCCAAGGACATCCGCTGCACGGTCTCCATCGGCGGTTTCGTGCCGAAGCCGCACACCCCGTTCCAGTGGGCCGCGATGGACCGTCCGGAGGTCATCGACCACCGGCTCAAGATCCTCAAGCAGGCGATCAACTCGGACCGCTCGCTGGGTCGGGCCATCGGCTACCGCTACCACGACGGCGAGCCGTCGCTGATCGAGGGCCTGCTCTCCCGGGGCGACCGCCGGGTCGGCTCGGTGATCCGCAAGGTGTGGGAGAACGGCGGTCGGTTCGACGGGTGGAGCGAGCACTTCTCCTACCAGCGGTGGGTGGACGCGGCGGCCGAGACGCTGCCGGCGTTCGGGGTGGATCTCGACTGGTACACCACCCGGCAGCGCGAGGAGCTGGAGGTCCTTCCCTGGGACCACCTGGACTCGGGCCTGGACAAGGACTGGCTCTGGCAGGACTGGCAGGATTCGTTCAGCGAGTTCGAGCAGGACGACTGCCGGTGGACCCCGTGCTTCGACTGCGGTGTCTGTCCCTCGATGGACACCGAGATCCAGATCGGCCCCACCGGCAAGAAGCTCCTGCCGCTGACGCCGATCAAGGGCCTCAAAACCCCCACCGCCTGAGGAGCGAGACGATCAGTAAGAAAAACCAGCCGGAGGGCGGGCAGGCGCCTGTCGTTCAGCGCGCCCGCATCCGGTACGCCAAGCGCGGGCCGCTGCGGTTCACCTCGCACCGGGACTTCGCCCGGGCATTCGAGCGTGCGCTGCGCCGTGCCGCCGTACCGATCGCCTTCTCCCAGGGCTTCACCCCGCACCCGAAGATCTCCTACGCCAGCGCCGCACCGACCGGGGTGGCGAGCGAGGCGGAGTACCTGGAGATCGGCCTCCAGGCGCCGGTCGAGCCGGAGGCGCTGCGCGCGGCGCTGGACGCCGCGCTCTCGCCCGGCCTGGACGTGTTGGAGGTGGTGATCGCCGACGGTGGCAGCCTGGCGGACCGGATCGAGGCGTCGCACTGGCACATCGAGATGCCCGAGGTCGAGCCGGTGACGCTGCGCGCCGCCGTCGACGCCTTCACCGCCGCCGACGAGGTGCTGGTCGAGCGGATGACCAAGCAGGGGCGACGCACCTTCGACGCCCGCGCGGCTGTCATGTCGATCGATGTCATCTCCCCGAGGCAGACGCCTTCCGGGGCGCCGGCCGTACCGTGTGCGATACTCGAACTGGTCGTGCGGCAGGTCACCCCGTCCGTACGGCCCGATGACGTCCTTTCCGGCCTCCGCGTGGTGGCCGACCTGGAGCCGCCGGTCTCGCCGAGGGTGACCCGGCTGGCTCAGGGCACGCTGACCGCGCAGGGTGCGATCGTGGATCCGTTGGATGCGGACCGCGGCGGGGCAGCCATCGTTGGGCACTGACCGACGGTCAGCGCTCTTGCAGGCAGACTTCGGCGGTCGCGCACCACGCGCGCCCGGCGGAAACACTTTTGCGGCGACCCTGCGTGGCAGCGCTCACCCGCGCCCGGGGCAGCCAGAACTGGAGAACGTCCATGCTCGAGAACGAGCCCGAGGGCGGCGAACGGACCGGTTCACAGCCGGCCGGGGACACCGCTGACCAGAGCACCACCACCGACGGCGCCACCGGCGCGGAGCAGGCGGGCGCCGAGAGCGCCGAGCCGGCCGCACCGCCGCGGCGGGCGCGGGCCACCCGGCGTCGGGCCGCCCCGCTCAACCAGCCGGAGCAGGCCGAGGCGCCCGTCGAGGCGTCCACCGGCGGGGCCGGCGCCGTCGAGTCACCGCAGGCGGAGGTCTTCGCCCCGATCTCCGGTGACCTGGACGTCGCCCCGAAGACCCCCCGACGCCGGCGCAAGGCGGCCCCCGTCGAGACGACCGCCGAGGAGCCACTGGTCGCCGCCAGCGCGGAGCTGGCCTCCCCGGAGGTCGTTCCTCCGGTCAAGGTGACCCGGACCCGGCGCAAGAAGGCGACGCCGGCCGTCGAGGAGCCGCCCGCCGTCGCGGAGCCCGCAGCCGTCGCGGAGCCGCCCGCCGCGGCGCCGCCGGCTGTCGAGGAGCCCGTCGCCGAGGAGGACGCCGCTGAGACGCCGGCGGAGTCCGACCTGCGGGCGGCGGAAGCCGAGCTGAACGAAACGCAGGCCCTGCCGGGCGGTCCCGTCGCCGGGCAGGCTTTCGGTGCCGCGCAGGAGCGCTCCGGCGATGTCGCGCCCGGTGTGGCAGTGGCGAACGTGGCCGATGAGCCGATCGAGCCGGCCGAGGTCATCGAGGCCGAGCAGCCGCGTACCCGCCGTCGGCGGGCCGCGCTCTCCGCGCCCACAGTGCTGTTCATGGCGCCCCAGCCGGACGCCGTGCCGGTGACCCGGCCGGCGGAACCCGCTCCGGTGGCCGAGGAGCCGGCCGTCGAGGCCGAGCCGTCCCGTCGGCGGCGGCGTGGTCGCCGCGACGCCGAGCCGGTCGAGGCCGTCGAGGTCGAGGTCGAGGAGGAGCCGACCGAGGAGGCCGACGAGGCCACCGAGGCGGACGAGGACGACGACGACGACAGCGCCGCCGCGCGCCGTCGCCGCCGCCGTGGCCGCCGAGGTCGGGGCCGGGGCAAGGGCGGCGCCGACGACGCCGAGGACGACGAGTCCGACGAGGCCGCGCAGGCCGACGAGGAGGAGACCGCCGAGGCCGAGGGCGACGAGGACGAGGAGCCCGAGGGCGGGGACGGGTTGACCCGCCGTCGCCGTCGTCGCCGCCGCCGGGGCGCCGGTGACACCGAGGGCGCCGCCGCCGACGACGGCGTGCCGACCGTGGTCAAGATCCGTGAGCCGCGTCGCACTGTCGACGAGGTCCAGGGCGTGTCCGGCTCGACCCGGCTGGAGGCCAAGCGCCAGCGCCGCCGGGACGGCCGGGAGCAGCGGCGTACGCGGCCGCCGATCCTCAGCGAGTCGGAGTTCCTGGCCCGCCGGGAGGCGGTCGACCGGGTGATGGCGGTCCGGCAGCGCGGTGACCGCACCCAGATCGCCGTCCTGGAGGACGGCGTGCTGGTCGAGCACTACGTCACCCGCAACTCCTCGGGCACCATGGCCGGCAACGTCTACCTGGGCAAGGTGCAGAACGTGCTGCCCAGCATGGAGGCGGCGTTCGTCGACGTCGGCCGGGGCCGCAACGCGGTGCTGTACGCCGGCGAGGTCAACTGGGACACCTCGGGGCTGGAGGGGCGTGCCCGCTCGATCGAGCAGGCGCTGCGCTCCGGCGACTCGGTGCTGGTCCAGGTCACCAAGGACCCGATCGGGCACAAGGGTGCGCGGCTGACCAGCCACATCGCCCTCTCCGGCCGGCACCTGGTCTACGTGCCCAACGGCAACGCGTCCGGGATCAGCCGCAAGCTGCCGGACACCGAGCGCAAGCGTCTGCGTGACGTGCTCAAGAAGCTCGTCCCGGACGGCGCCGGCGTGATCGTTCGTACGGCCGCCGAGGGCGCCAGCGAGGACGAGTTGGCCCGCGACGTCAAGCGGCTCCAGGCGCAGTGGGAGGACATCCAGGCCAAGGCTGCCGAGGGCGGCGCGCCGGTGCTGCTCTACGAGGAGCCCGACCTGGTCATCCGGGTGGTCCGGGACCTGTTCAACGAGGACTTCCGCGAGCTGGTCATCGAGGGCGAGCAGTCGTTCGGCATGGTCGAGTCGTACCTGTCGCACGTCTCTCCGGACCTGGTCGACCGGGTGCGCCGGCACGTCGGCACGAGCGACGTGTTCGCCGAGTACCGGATCGACGAGCAGATCATCAAGGGCCTGGACCGGAAGGTGTTCCTGCCCTCCGGCGGCTCGCTGGTGATCGACAAGACCGAGGCCATGACTGTCGTCGACGTCAACACCGGCAAGTACACCGGCTCCGGCGGCAACCTGGAGGAGACGGTCACCCGCAACAACCTGGAGGCGGCGGAGGAGATCGTCCGCCAGCTCCGGCTGCGCGACATCGGCGGCATCGTGGTGATCGACTTCATCGACATGGTGCTGGAGTCGAACCGGGAGCTGGTGCTGCGTCGGCTCACCGAGTGCCTGGGTCGGGACCGCACCAAGCACCAGGTCACCGAGATCACCTCGCTCGGTCTGGTGCAGATGACCCGTAAGCGGATCGGCGCGGGCCTGCTGGAGGCGTTCAGCGAGACCTGCGAGTGCTGCAAGGGTCGGGGCGTCATCATCCACACCGAGCCGGTGCCGGAGAAGCCACGTACCGGTGGGACCGCGGAGAAGGTCAAGGCGGTCGCCTCGTCGGCGCCGGTCGCTCCGCCCGTCGAGGCCGGCACCGCGTCCTCCCGCCGCCGGTCGCGCAAGAGCGCTCCGGCCGAGCGCGCGGTGGTCGAGGTCGTCGACACCGACACCAGCGCCGAACCGGACGCCGACTACCAGGACACCATGGGGTACGACCTGTCCCGCTACGAGGCGGAGACCGAGGCGGCGCCTGCCGTGTCCGACAGTCAGCAGGGCGAGTCGGCCCGGCTGGCCGCTGCGGACGATCCGGACGCGCTCGCCGACGG
This sequence comes from Micromonospora sp. NPDC049274, assembly GCF_040678875.1. Classification (NCBI taxonomy): domain Bacteria; kingdom Bacillati; phylum Actinomycetota; class Actinomycetes; order Micromonosporales; family Micromonosporaceae; genus Micromonospora; species Micromonospora sp. NPDC049274. Next base: position 85,148 of record NZ_JBFAQS010000024.1, on the reverse strand, counting down.
TGACACCGACGAGGAGGCCGCCGAGGGCGGTGCGGGGCGTCGCCGCTCCCGCCGCGGTGGCACCCGGCGGCGGACCCGCCCCTGACGCCTGACCGGCCCGGTGTTTGACGAGGTCCCTTTCCCGGCAATGTGACGGGGGAGGGACCTCGCCGTTCCGGTCGCCCCGGGCCGGGAGTGGCCGGCCCCCGGTCAGGAGAAGAAGATGCGTCGCCTGCTTGCCGTCAATCTGCTGGTCGCCGTGCTCGCGATGGGCGCCGGCTGCTCCGCCGACCGTTCGGGCGGTGCGGGTCCGGCGGGTCCGACAGCCGGGGGTTCCGGGTCGGCCGCCGGGTCCGGGGGTGCTCCCGGAGGCTCGATCGGTGCGCCTGTGGGTGGCGGTGTCGCGGGCGGCAACGCGCAGGTCTGCGCCGAGGCGCGGCAGGCCGGGGCCACCGCCGTCCGGGAGTACGTGGCGGAGCTGGGCCGGATGGTCGCGGCGGTGGGTGCGGGGAACACCGCCACCGCCGATGCGGCCCGCACGAGGGCGCAGACGGCGCTGGCCGGCTGGCGGGCCGCACTGCGGGAGCAGTCGACACGGACCACCGATCCGCAGCTCAAAACGCTGCTCAGTGACATCGGCACGGAGGTCGCCGCGCTCGGCGCCGACGTCGAGTCGATCGACGAGACCGAGCTGGACCGGCTTCAGCAGCGCCTCGACCAGCTCTGCGCACGCTGAGCAGGGCGGGCCGGTTTGGGGTCCGGGCCGGCGATGGCGTACTCTTGCCTGCGGCCCACCTTTGGTGTGCCGAGTTCCCGTGTGCCCGCGCCGCCGTGCACTGCTACCCGGCGAGCCGCCACGGGGACGACCGCCAGCAGCCTCAACGACAGGGAGTCCGCCTCCGATGTACGCGATCGTCAAGACCGGCGGCAAGCAGTACAAGGTCGCCGAGGGCGACGTGATCGAGGTCGAGAAGCTCACCGGTGCCCCCGGTGACGCGGTGAAGCTCACCGCGGTGCTCCTCGTCGACGGTGACGACCTGGTGACCGACGCGGCGAAGCTTGCCGAGGTCGCGGTGTCCGGCGAAATCGCCGCGCACACCAAGGGCCCGAAGATCCGGATCCACAAGTTCAAGAACAAGACCGGCTACCACAAGCGCCAGGGTCACCGCCAGCCGTTGACCCAGGTCAAGGTGACCGGCATCTCCAGCGGGAAGTAGGTCGTCCTCCAATGGCTCACAAAAAGGGTGCGTCCAGCTCGCGTAACGGTCGTGACTCCGCGGCCCAGCGACTCGGCGTGAAGCGCTTCGGTGGTCAGGTCGTCAGCGCCGGTGAGATCCTCATCCGGCAGCGTGGCACCAAGTTCCACCCCGGTGACCTGGTCGGCCGTGGCGGCGACGACACGCTGTTCGCGCTGTCGGCCGGTGCGGTTCTGTTCGGCACCAAGCGCGGTCGCAAGACCGTCAGCATCGTTCCGCAGCAGTAGTTCTCGAGCCAAGCGGGCCGCGGACCTACGGGTCCCGGCCCGTTTGGCTTTTTTTCGAAGTGCGGGGTTGGACCTCGCTGGAAGGATTGACGCCGTGGCGACGTTCGTTGACCGGGTCGTCCTGCATCTGCAGGCCGGCGATGGTGGGCACGGTTGTGTCTCGATCCACCGCGAGAAATTCAAGCCATTCGGTGGGCCGGACGGCGGCAACGGCGGGCACGGCGGCAGCGTGTCGCTCGTCGTCGACCCGCAGGTGACCACGCTGCTCGACTTCCACTTCCACCCGCACGTCAAGGCCGACAACGGCAAGGGCGGCGCCGGGTCGAACCGGGACGGGGCCAACGGCCACAACCTGGTGCTGAAGGTGCCCAACGGCACGGTGGTCCAGACCACCGACGGCACCGTGCTGGCCGACATGGTCGGTGCCGGCACCACCTTCGAGGTGGCGCGGGGCGGGCGTGGCGGTCGCGGCAACGCCTCGCTGGCGAACGCCAAGCGCAAGGCGCCAGGCTTCGCCGAGCTGGGCGAGCCCGGCGATCAGCTGGACATCGTGCTGGAGCTGAAGAGCGTCGCGGACGTGGGCCTGGTGGGTTTCCCGTCGGCCGGTAAGTCGTCGCTGATCTCGGTGATCTCCGCCGCGAAGCCGAAGATCGCCGACTACCCGTTCACCACCCTCGTGCCCAACCTCGGCGTGGTCCGGATGGACAACCACACCTTCACCGTCGCCGACGTTCCGGGCCTGATCCCGGGCGCGGCCAACGGCAAGGGGCTGGGGTTGGAGTTCCTGCGGCACATCGAGCGCTGCGCCGTGCTGGTGCACGTCATCGACTCGGCGACCCTCGAGCCCGGCCGTGACCCGGTAGCCGACATCGACGCCATCGAGGCCGAGCTGAGCCAGTACGGCGGGCTGACCGACCGCCCGCGACTGGTGGCCGTGAACAAGGTCGACGTGCCGGACGGCCGGGACCTCGCCGAGATCGTGCGCCCGGATCTGGAGGAGCGCGGCTACCGCGTGTTCGAGGTCTCCGCGGCCACCCGCGAGGGGCTCAAGGAGCTGACGTACGCGATGGCCGAGCTGGTCGACGCGGAGCGCAAGGCCGCCCCGCCGGCCGAGCCGACCCGGATCGTGATCCGGCCGATGGCAGTGGACGACGACGGCTTCACCATTACGACCGAGGCCGACGGCTCGTTCACCGTGCGCGGCGTACGCCCGGAGCGGTGGGTCAAGCAGACGAACTTCGACAACGACGAGGCCGTCGGCTACCTCGCCGACCGGCTGGCCCGGCTCGGCGTGGAGGACAAGCTCGCCAAGGCCGGCGCCCAGCCCGGTGACCTGGTCCGGATCGGTGAGCGGGAGTTCGACTGGCAGCCGACGCTGTACGCGGGTGTGGAGTTCGTGCCCGGCAACCGGGGCACCGACGTCCGCCTGGAGGAGAAGTCGAACCGGGCCTCGGCGGCGGAGCGGCTCGCCGCGCGCAAGGCCCGCCGGGTGCGCTCGGCGGACGAGGTGGGCGCGGACGCGTCCGACTACGACGTCGACGAGATCGATGAGGACGACGCCGAGTAGCCCGTTGCTCTCCGTGATCGGGACGACTTCCGGAAACCTCCGCGAAATCCACCCCGCCTAGCGTGGAGTGATGCTGATCGAGTCGCGGCCCGCCACCGATCCCGAGGTCGCCGCCCTGCTCGTCGCCCAGCAGCGTGAGCTGCGCGAGGCCGACGGCGGGGTGGACGGGCAGGTCTTCGTTCCCCACGAGGACGTCCGCTACCTCGCGGTGGTGGTGAACGGTCGGGCGATCGCCTGCGGTGGGCTCCAGGCCCTCGACGCCGCCACCGGCGAGATCAAGCGGATGTACGTCCGGCCGGCGTACCGGGGGCGGGGCGTCGCCCGTCAACTGGTCGCCGCGCTGGAGGAGTGCGCCTTCCGGCAGGGGCACGCGGTGGTCTGCCTGGAGACCGGCACGTACCTCCCGGCGGCCATCGCGCTGTACACCTCATGCGGCTACGAACCGATCCCGGTGTACGGCGAGTATGTCGGCAACCCGTACAGCGTCTGTTTTGCCAAGCGGCTCCCGGTCGCGGCCTGACGGCGGCGGTCGGCCCGGCCGCGCCGGGGGTCAGGCGCCGGTCTCGGCGTGCGCCACGGTGACCGGCTTCGACTCCGGCGACGCGTGCTGACGCAGGACGATGCTCAGCAGGATCAGGGCGCCGACCGCCAGGAACTCGCTCTGCCAGTTCTGCATCGACTGGAACCAGAAGTCGCTGGTGCCGAGGAAGTCCCACACGCCGATCGGCGGCGCGCCGCTCTGCAACGCCTGCTCCTGGTTGTAGGCGGCGGTGCCGCCGAGCAGGTGCCCGACGAACGAGCCGGCGAAGATCAGCAGCAGCGCGAGGGAGAGGCTGTTGCGGTAGACCACCAGCGGAAGGCCACCGGCGCGTACCGGCCACGGTGACCGGGCTGTCGCGCGGCGCTCATCGTCCTCCGGCCGGTCGGTCTGGTCCACCGGCTTCGACTCGGCCGAGCCCCGCTGCACCAGGTACGCGGTGAGCAGCACGTACCCGCCCATCTGGAGGAACTCCGACTCCCAGTTCTCGAAGACCGCCTCGGCGAAGTGCCCGCTGGCCAGGTACGCCGGCCAGCTGAGCGGGGCGGCGCCGAACTCGGTCAGCTCCTCGTTGTGGGTCTGCCAGCCGAAGATGCTCTGCAACACCAGGAAGACCAGGAAAGCGCCCAGCATGGCGGCTGCCAGCGCGTTGTCGCGTATCCAGCGAGGCATCATCGACCCCCTTCACGGATCCTCGGCTGGTCACCTACCCACGCCACGGACGCCGCCAAACCACTGAATTAGCAGCTCAGGGCCTGTCGATCGGGGTGTCCAGGCGTCCGCCGGTGCCCGCCTGGTTGGACAGCAGCAGCCCGAGCGCGAGCATGCCGAAGCCGAGCGCGAGGTGCAGCCAGTTGTCGGCGGAGTTGACCGGCAGGATGTTCGCGCCGCCGTCCTCGTCGACCGCCTCGATCGCCAGGCCGTACAGCCAGAGGGCCAGGTAGATCGCCCCACCGCCGGCCAGGAAGAGCCGGGCGCCGGCGACGCTGCGGGCCAGCACCAGACCCACCAGGCCGAACAGCAGGTGCACCGCGTTGTGCAGGATCGACACCTGGAACAGCCCGAGCAGCTTGGCGTCCGAGTGGTGCCCGGCGAAGGTCAGCTCGCCGTAGTCGGTGGTGATGCCGGGGATGTAGCCGAGGATGCCGATCAGCAGGAAGACCCCGGCCACGACCAGCGCGACCACCTGCACCCGGGGCCGGGGCGTGGCAGGTCGGCCACCTCGCGCGTCTCGTGCCATCCCTGCCCCCTCCGGTGGATCTGCCGTCCGGCGAACCTCGCTGTCCGCAGCGGCGACGTGACGCAGCCCGACGATCCTCCATTTTGAAGTCGAACCCGCCGCCTCCGCAGAGAAATGCACGAAGAGGTATGGAAGCCGAAACGCAGGGTAGGTGAATTGTCAGCGGCCACGGCGTCACGGCCGCATCCCCCAGCACAACCGCGACGACTTTCCGAGCGGAAGGGAAATCATGACTTACGATCTGTCACCCACGTCTTCCACGTACGGGCACGAGTCCACCAACGGCGGCGGCGTCCGCGAGCAGGCCCGCCACGTCGGGTCCGAGGCGGCGCACGCCGGTGGCGCGGTCGCCCAGACCGCCAAGGAGCAGGGCACCGAGGTCGGCCGCGAGGCTGCCCGGCAGGCCCGCAACCTCTACGGTGAGGCCCGCAGCCAGCTCGCCAGCCAGACCGGTGAGCAGCAGCGACGGGCCGCCGGTGGACTGCGGTCGATCGCCGACGAGATGCGCTCGATGGCCGAGCAGGGTGGCCAGGCCGGCCCGGTGAGCGAGCTGGCCCGGCAGGCCGCCGACCGGGTGCACGGTGTGGCCGGCTGGCTGGAGGAGCGCGAGCCCGGCGACCTGATCAACGAGGTACGCGACTACGCGCGGCGCAACCCGGGCACCTTTCTGGTCGGCGCGGCGGTGCTCGGCGTGCTGGCCGGGCGCCTGACCCGCAGCATCTCCGACTCCGGTGACCACTCCGGCAACGGCTCCGCGGGCTACCGCGGCGCGGGGGCGTACGACCCGGAGCAGACCGCGGTGATCCCCACGCCGCCGCCCGCGCCCCGGACGGCCCCCGACGCCACCCCGCCGGGCGGCTACCTCGACCCGACTCCCGGGACGTACACCGAGCCGACCTCCGGCGGCTACGTCGACCCGACGCCGGGCGGCTACACCGACCCCACGCCGGGCGGTGCGGGTGGCTACTCCGAGCCGGCCAGCACCGGTCAGCCGCTGCCGCCGGTGACCCAGACCGACCCGCTGCCGGGCGTGCCGTCCAGCGGCAGCCCCCGCCCGTGAGGCGCCGAGTCATCCGAAGGGAGGCGACGGCATGACCATGCCGACGCAGGGGTCCGGCCTGGACTCCGGATACCACCCCGACGCGGGCGCCCCGCACACCGCGGCGGACGTGAAGGGCAGCTCACTCGGTGACCTGATGCGCCAGGTCACCACCGACCTGTCGACGCTGATGCGTCAGGAGGTCGAGCTGGCCAAGGCCGAGATCCGCCAGGAGGGCAGGAAGGCCGGCAAGGCCGCGGGCCTCTTCGGCGGCGCCGGCTTCGGCGGCTACATGGTGGCGTTGTTCGTCTCCATCGCCATCTGGCAGTTCTTGGACAACGTCATGGACTCCGGCCTGGCCGCGCTGATCGTGGCCGTCATCTGGGCCGTGGTCGCCGCGGTCCTCTACTCGATGGCCAAGAAGAACGCCCAGCACGTACGCGGGCTCAAGCAGACCAACGACAGCGTGCAGCGGATCCCCGACGCGCTCAAGCCCCACCCGGAGGGAGTCACCCGATGAGCACCGATCCCGACCAGATCCGCCGGGAGATCGAAGCCACCCGCAACAGCCTCAGCTCCGATGTGGACGCCCTGGCCTACAAGGTCAGCCCGAGCCGCATCGTCGACGACCGCAAGCAGCGGGCCCGTTCCGCGCTGCAGAATGTGAGGGACAAGGTCATGGGAACCGCTTCTGACCTCGGCCACGGCACCGGCCACGCCGCCCACTCGGTGGGTGACCGCGCCTCGTCGGCGGCCTCCAGCGTCAGCGATGCCGCGCACTCGGCGGCCTCCTCGGTCAGCGACGCCGCCCACAGCGCGCCCCGGGTCATCCGGCAGAAGTCGCAGGGCAACCCGCTGGCCGCCGGCCTGATCGCCTTCGGGGTCGGCTGGCTGGCCTCCTCGCTGATCCCGGCCTCCCAGCGGGAGCAGCAGGCCGCCACGCAGGTCAAGGACAAGGTCAGCGAGCACAGCGGCGCCGTGAAGGAGAAGTTGGGCGAGGTGGCCAGCGAGCTCAAGGACGAGCTGCGCGGGCCGGCCCAGCACGCCGCCGAGTCGGTGAAGTCCACAGCCCAGGACGCCGTGCACGCGGTCAAGGACGACGGCCGCTCGGCCGCCCAGGACGTCAAGGACCAGGCCCAGCAGGCCCGCCAGCAGGTCAGCTCCTGAGCTCACCGCACATCGCCGACAGCTCGCGGTCACTCCGGTGGCCGCGAGCTGTCGCACGTCCACCCCGGCACGGTCGCGCCACGGACGCCTGCTCAGCGCCCGCCTCGGCCCGGTCGGCGAGCGGCCTGACGGATACGGGAGTTGCCGTAGCGGACTCCGCCGTGCAGGAGGCGCTGGGCGACCGCGAACCAGCTGCAGATGCCACGTTCGAGCAGCCAGAGGGGGGCGGCCAGCGAGGTGCTCGGTGGGAAGACGATCCCGCCGTCCGCGCGGCGGCGGCCCACCTCGGCCACGGCGACGACAGCGGCCGCCGTGCCGAGCAGCAGCCGGGGCCGGCGGGACGCGACAGCCGCGGCAAGCGCCGGCAGGACCGCGAGCGCGGTCAGCAGGCGGGCCGGCTGGGCCAGATCGTCGTACGCCTGGCGGACCCGTTGGCCACGGAAGTGCGCCGCGTCCGGCGGCAGCCGGCGTACGTACAGCCAGGGCGGCGCGACCTCCGCCCCGCCGTACGCGCGCACGGTGCGGATCAGCTCCAGGTTCTCGAAGAGCACATCCGAGGCGTACCCGCCCATGGCGAGGAACGTGCTGCGGCGTACCGCGAGGGTGCCGGGGTAGTCGTTCCCGAGCGCCCGGTTGAGCAGCGTCCGCCCGGTGTCCCACCAGGCGTGCCAGGGCAGCGGGTCGAAGTAGTTCTGCGGCCGGACCAGGTCGACCCGGCCCAGCAGTCGGTGCACGGCGCGCAGCCCGGCCTCGTCGTACCGGACGTCGTCGTCGGCGATGACCACGTGTTCGTGGCATGCCGCGTCGAGGCCGGTGTGCACCCCGACCACCTTGCCGTTGAGCCCCCGCCCGGCGGGGTCGGGCGGAAGGTGCCGGACCAGCCCTCGCCATGCCGCCGCGTGCCGGGCGAAGAGCTCCGGAGGTGACCCGTCGACGACGAGCACCTCGACGAGGCCGCTCAGCCAGCGCAGGTAGCCGGTCAGCTCGTCCAGACCGGCGTCGGTGTGCCAGCGCAGCGGCAGTACGTACGTCATCGGCAGGGTGGTCGGCGGCGTGCCGGTGTGGCCGTGCCCGGCTCGGCGGGCGGCGTCACCGGTGGCCTTCGAGGGCATCGGCGCCTCCTGAGCAGGCGGTCCGCGCCCGGCGGTGGGCGGGCCGCCCGCTGCACGTGCCCGCCCTGGCGCGATCCAAACCGGGATGTCGTTTCGGCCGCCGGACCGGGGGTAGCGGTGCCGATACGGCAGTCCATCCCCGCACGACGGGTGAAGGAGACGAACATGACCAACAACGGAACGAGGTGGGCGCTGCTCGGTGTCGGCGCGGCGACCGCCGTCGGCGTCGGACGGGTGGTCGCCCGCCGTCGGCGCCGACACCAGCCCGACCGGCAGGACGGCTGGTACGTGGTGCGCCGCGCGGTGACCGTGGACCGGCCCCGGGACGCGGTGATCGGTTTCTGGACCGACCGCGAGCGGCTGGACCGCGCCCTCGGCGAGTGGGCGACCCTGGACCAGCTCGACGAGCGTCGCTGGCGCTGTGTGGCACGTGATCCCGCCGGTCGTGGCACCGAGTGGCGGGCGGAGATCACCGTCGACGAGCCGGGTGCGCTGCGCTGGCGGGTCGAGGACACGTCGACGCCGCAGGAGGGGCGGATCGAGTTGACCGACGCCCCGCAGGGCCGGGGCACCGAGATCCGCGCCGAGCTGCGCTACCGCTCGGGGCCTGTGCGCCGGCTGTTCGGGCTGGTCGGCGGCGACGAACCGGACCTGGCGTTGCGGGACACGCTGCGCCGGGCGAAGGCGCTCGTCGAGTGCGGCCAGGTGATCGACACCCGGCGTGACCCGTCCGGCCGGAGTCCGGCCCAGGAGCGGGCGACCGACCGGATGCGGGAGAAGCTGATGACGGGAGGACGGGCGTGAGGGCGCTCTGCTGGGAAGGCGTCGGCAAGCTGGCCGTCCGGGACGTGCCGGAACCGAAGATCCGCGCCGAGGGAGACCTCATCGTGCGGGTACGGGCCAGCAGCGTCTGCGGTTCGGACCTGCACCTGATCAACGGGTACCTGCCGGCGATGCGGGAGGGGGACATCCTCGGCCACGAGTTCATGGGCGAGGTGGTGGAGGTCGGGCCGGGCGTACGGCAGCACCGGGTCGGCGACCGGGTGGTGGTCGGTTCGGTGGTCGCCTGCGGTGGCTGCTGGTACTGCCGGACCGAGCAGTACTCGCTCTGCGACAACTCCAATCCGCAGCCGGTGTTCACGGAGAAGCTGTGGGGGCACTCGCCGGCCGGCATCCTGGGCTACTCGCACGCGGCGGGTGGCTATGCGGGTTCGCACGCCGAGTACATCCGGGTGCCGTTCGGCGACGTCGGCGCGTTCGGCGTACCCGAGGGGGTGCCGGACGACTCGGTGGTGTTCGCCTCCGACGCGATGCCCACCGGGTGGATGGCGGCGGACTTCTGCGGGCTCACCGGCGGGGAGGTGGTCGCCGTGTGGGGCGCCGGCGGCGTCGGCCAGATGGCGGCCCGCTCGGCGCAACTCCTCGGCGCCGAGCGGGTCATCATGATCGACCGTTTCCCGGACCGGTTGGCCACGGCGGCGGAGCGGGTCGGCGTCGAGACGATCAACTACGCCGAGACCGATGTGCTGGAGGCGCTGCGCGAGCTGACCGGTGGACGCGGGCCGGACGCCTGCATCGAGGCGGTCGGGATGGAGTCGCACGACGTCGGGCCGACCTACGCGTACGACCGGGTGAAGCAGTCGGCGCGGTTGCAGACCGACAGGCCCACCTCGGTCCGGCAGGCGATCATGGCCTGCCGCAAGGGCGGCACGGTGAGCATCGTCGGCGTGTACGCCGGCCTGATCGACAAGTTTCCGCTCGGCGCGGCCATGAACAAGGCCCTGGTGCTGCGGATGGGGCAGATGCACGCGCAGCGCTACATCCCCATGCTGCTCGACCGGCTGGCCGCTGGTGAGATCGACCCCGGCTACCTGGCTACCCACCCGATCCCCCTGGAACAGGGTGCGCGGGGCTACGAGCTGTTCGAGAAGAAGCAGGACGGCTGTCTGCGCAGCGTCCTGCACCCCTGACCGTCGCGCACCCCGTCCCGTCGGCGCCTCCCGGCATCGACGGGACGGGGTCAGGCGCGGCGGATGTTGGTGAGGGTCAGGCCGCTGGGCGGCAGCGCGGGCATCCGCCGCAGGTCCAGGGTCAGGTCCTGCGGCGGAACGTCGTAGCGCATGCCGCCGGTCAGGTTGGTGACCGCCCGCTTCATCAGGTCGACGGTGATCCACTCGCCGGCGCAGCGGTGCCCGGTGGTGTGGTCGCCGCCGCCCTGCGGGATCAGCTCGAACGGGTCGACGTGGCGGCCGGCGAAGCGCTCGGGGCGGAACAGTTCCGGCTCGGGCCAGAGCGCCGGGTGGTGGTTGGTGCCGTACAGGTCGAGCAGCACCCGCCGTCCGCGCGGGAAGTGGTGGCCCTCCCAGTCGAACGAGCGTCGGACCCGGGCGGCGGCCATCGGGAAGAACGGGTAGTAGCGACGTACCTCCTGGACGAACTGCTCGGTGGCCTCGTCGTCGCCGTGGACCCGCTGTCGCCAGCCGGGATGGTCGCGCAGGGCGAGCGCGGCGAAGACGATGTACCGATCCACGGCGACCACCGGGCGCAGCAGGTTGAGCAGTTCGACGGCGGCGATCCGACGGGGGAGCAGAGCCCCGCGCGCGTCGCGGTGCTCGGACACGATCTCCAGCGGGCTGCCGGCCGGCGCCGGGTGGATGCCGGTCCGGGCGCGTTCGACGAGGTCGCCGATCCAGCGCTCGGCGCGACGGCGGGCGAAGAGACCCCGCCAGTGCCGTGAGCCGACGACCGCCGGACCTTCGATCATGGCGTGCAGGTCGACGGCGCGGCGGTCGACCTGCGACTCGGCCAGCGGCACCCCGGCCCAGGCGCAGACCACCCGGGTCAGCAGCCGGCCCAGCTCGTCGTAGAGCGGCAGCGACCCGGCCGCCTCCCATGCGGGGATCCGCGCCCGCCACTCGTCGTCGAAGAGCTGTCCGAGGCGCTGGATGGCCGCCGGCGTCATGATCGACATGAACATGGCCTTGCGGCGGAAGTGCTCGGATCCGTCCAGCCCCTGCACACCACCGCGGCCGGTGAGCGTCCGCTGGACCCGCAGGGGCATGGCGGCGTCCCGCTGGAAGCGCTCGTTGTCGTAGAAGAGCATCGCCGCCGGCCGGCCCCGCAGGCAGATGGTCGGCGCGAGCAGGATCCGGGTCTGGAAGACATCGCTGCCGTACCTGTCGCACCGCTCACCGATGAACCGGTAGCCGGCCCGGAGCAGGGCGAGGGTGCTGTCCGGCGTGCGGTCGGCAGGCATGGTCGCCATCGGGCCTCCTCGGATGCGGGTGGTGGCCGGCGTCGCCGTCGGGCGTCTACCCGTGTCGGCGCCGCTGAATCCCCGCGCCGACAGCGCGTCGGCTGGCCCCTCCCACGGGCGGCGAAACCTGGTTGGCTTGCTGGTGGGGCCGCCATGAGCCGGCAGCACCGGTCGGCCGGCGCGGCCCCCGGCGGGCCGACGGCCACGACCACGGGGAGGGCGAATGCACGACAACAGGTCGCCGCACTGGCGGCAACGGCGGGCGGTCGGGGCGATGGGCGCGGATCGTGCCCGGCCACTCATCGGCCCGCCCGGTCGGCCGCCGAGGCCGCGCCGGTTCTTCACCGTGCACCTGGGCTTCACCGCGCCGGGCACGGCCGACGCCCGCGAGCAGGCAGTGGCGTACGCGGAGGCGCTGAGCCTGCTCCGCCCGGAGGTGGCCCTCGGTGCGGCGGCCCTGTCACCGGCCGACGCCTGGCACCGGGCCGAGCGACTGTTCTGCGGTGCCGTCGGCCCGGACGGGGAGCGTTGCGTCGATGTCGCCGAGCATCCCGGCTTCCACCACGCGCCGGGGCCGGGTGGTCTCGGCTGGGGCGACGGTGATGCCTGACCTGGCGTCGCGGGCGGCAGTCGTGCCTCGCCACCCGCGACCACCGCGCGATCAGTCCAGGTCGAACTCGCCGTCCTGCGCGCCGGCGACGAACGCGTCCCACTCGGCCTGGGTGAAGACGAGCACGGGGCCGTCCGGCTCGGCGGAGTTGCGCATCCCGATCAGGTCGTCGACGAACGCGACCTCGACGGCGCTCTCCGAGGTGTCCCCCTCGGCCCGTTGCCAGACCGCCCGGGAGAGGTCGAAGTCGCCCTTGGGGTGCTGCGCCATGGTTCTTTCCTCCAGTGCCGGGACCGTCTGGGGACCGCGTGCCGATCCCCATCGGGCAGGATAAGCGGATGCCGAGCCTGACCCGTGTAGAGGCGACCGCGCGTGGCGCGGCGATTACTGTCGAGTCCTATCAGGTGGACCTCGACCTGACCGGCGACGGGGACGTGTTCCGTTCCCGCGTCGAGATCCGGTTCCGGGCGACGCCCGGCACCGCGACCTTCGCCGAGGTCAAGCCCGCCAACCTCCTGGCGGTACGCCTCAACGACCGCGACCTCGACCCCGGCTCGTTGACCGACAACCGGCTGCCGTTGGCCGATCTCGCCGCGACGAACACCCTGTTCGTGGAGGCGGAGATGGCGTATTCCAACGCAGGGGAGGGGATGCATCGCTTCGTCGACCCGGCCGACGGCGAGACCTACCTCTACGCGGTGACGTTCCTCGACAACGTGCAGCGCATCTTCGCCGCGTTCGACCAGCCCGACCTCAAGGCGTCGTTCACCCTCTCAGTCACCGCGCCACCGCGGTGGACGGTCTCCAGCAACGCCGAGGTGGCCGCCAACCCGGCCCCGGGGCGCTGGGAGTTCGCCCCGAGCGCGCCGCTTTCGACGTACTTCTTCTCGCTGATCGCCGGTCCGTACCACGTGTTGCGGGCCGAGCACGACGGCGTTCCGCTGGGCCTCTACTGTCGACTGTCGCTCGCCGAGCACCTGGACGCCGACGCCGAGGAGATCTTCACCGTCACCCGGCAGTGCCTGGACCGGTTCCACAAGCTCTTCACCGAGCGCTACCCGTTCGGCAAGTACGACCAGGCGTTCGTCCCCGAGTTCAACGCCGGCGCGATGGAAAATCCGGGCATCGTCACCTTCCGCGACGACTACGTGTTCCGCTCGGCGGTCACCGACACCCAGCGCGAGCTGCGGGCCACCACGATCGCCCACGAGATGGCCCACATGTGGTTCGGCGACCTGGTCACCATGCGCTGGTGGGACGACCTGTGGCTCAACGAGTCCTTCGCGGAGTACCTGGGCACCCGGGTCACCGCCGAGGCGACTCGCTTCGACCAGTCGTGGACGACGTTCGCCATGCGTCGCAAGGCCTGGGGGTACGCCGCCGACCAGCGCCCCTCCACCCACCCGGTGGCCCCCGAGGAGGTGGCCGACGCCGACGAGGGCCTGCTCAACTTCGACGGCATCTCGTACGCCAAGGGCGCCTCAGTCCTGCGGCAGCTCGTGGCGTGGCTCGGCGACGAGGCGTTCCTCGCCGGCCTGAACGCGCACTTCGCCGCGCACCGCTTCGGCAACGCCACCCTCGCCGACCTGCTGGCCAGCCTGAGCGCGGCCAGCGGCCGGGACCTGTCCGGTTGGGCCGACCTGTGGCTGCGTCGGCCGCAGGTGAACACGCTGCGCGCCGAGGTCGCCGTCGACGCCGACGGCCGCTACACCGAGGTCGCAGTGGTGCAGACCGCGCCCGCGTCGCATCCGGTGCTGCGTCCGCACCGGATCGGCGTGGGCCGGTACGCGGCGGACGGCACCGTGCGGCGTGCCGAGGTGGATCTCGACCCGGCCGTCGACGGCGGTCGGACCGTGCTCGGCGAGCTGACAGGCGAGCCGGCGGCCCAGTTGCTGCTGCTCAACGACGGCGACCTGACCTTCGCCAAGGTGCGCCTCGACGAGGCGTCGGCGGACGCCGTCGCGCTGGTCCTGCCGAGCCTGACCGACCCGCTGACCCGGGCGGTGCTCTGGAGCGAGGCGCTGGACGCGGTGACCGACGGCGAGCGGCCGGTCGGCGGCCTGGTCGACCTGATGGTCGCGGCGCTGCCCGCCGAGACCGAGGTGATCATCGCGGAGGACGTGCTGACCCTCAGCCGGTCCCTGGTGGACCGCTATCTCGACCCGTTGGCCCGGTCGGCGGCGCTGGCCCGGATCGCCCTGGCCTGCCGGCAGCTGCTGGACGGCGCCACGGCGGGGGAGTCGTTGCAGCTCGCCGCCGCACGTGGCTGGATCGCCGCGACCACCGACACGGACCTGCTTGTCGGTTGGCTCGCCGGCCGGGACGTGCCGGCCGGGTTGAAGGTCGACGCCGAGCTGCGGTGGGTGGTGCTGCGCCGGCTCGTGGTGCTGGGCGCGGCAGGCGAGGCGGAGATCGCCGCCGAGGCGGCCGCCGACGTCAGCTCCACCGGCGCGGAACGGGCCGCCCGCTGCCGGGCCGCCGTGGGCGACCCGGCCGCGAAGCAGACGGCCTGGGAGATCATCGTGCGTGACACCGAACTGTCCAACCGGCTGCTGGAGGCGACGGCCGAGGGGTTCTGGCAGCCCGAGCAGGCGGAACTGACCGCCCCGTACGTCGAGCGGTACTTCACCGAGATGCCGGCTGCCGCGCGTCGGCGTACCGCGTGGACGGCCGACCGGGTGGCCAAGCTGGCGTTTCCCCACTACGCCGTGGCGCAGCCGACGCGGGAGGCGGCCGCGGCGCTGCTGGCCCGCGACGACCTGACCCCGGGCCTGCGCCGGGTGGTCACCGACGCGGACGACGACCTGCGGCGCGCGCTCGTCGCCCGGACGGCGGTGGCCGCCGCGGCGGCCTGAGCCGAGGCGGGCGCGGGGTGGCGTGACGGCACCCCGCGCCAGGCGTTCAGCGCAGCGCGGGCTCCGCCGTCACCGGTGTGTCGAAGTCGATGACGTAGCGCTGCTCGTGGGCGATGGTCCGCTCCGGGTCCATCGCCGTCCGCACGAGCAGCGGCATCAGCAGCGGCATCAGCGTGCGGGCGACCGGCCCCGGGGCCTTGGCGTGGTTGATCCGCGCCGCGCGGGCGGCGACCTTCTCGACCCGGTTGCGGCGCAGCCGCACGTACGCGTCGAACGCCGACGCCACGTCGGGCAGGTCCCGCAGGCAGCGGGCGAGCTGCACGCCACTCTCGATGGCGAGCGAGGCGCCCTGCCCGGAGCTGTTCGACGGCGCGTGTGCCGCGTCGCCGACCAGCACCATCCGCCCCCGGTACCAGTGCGGCACCGGCGGCATGATCTGCAACGAGCCGACCACCTGGAGTTCGTCGGCTGCGCTGGTGGCCATCAGCTCCCGCCCCGGGTCGTCGTCGCCGTAGCTGGTGCGCAGCGTGTCCAGCCACTGGTCCGCCGGCACCGCGCGGGCCTCGACGAGACTCATGGGTCGCTGCTGCGGCAGGTTGGCACCCCAGCGGGTGCCGCCGCCGGGCTCCGGCCAGTACAGGTAGTAGCCACGTCGCCCGAACGCGAACGTCATCGTGCCCGGCGCGACACCCACCTCGTGCCGGGCCACCGCCTCGAAACTGAGCAGTCCGGTGAATCGGGGGCCGGGCGCGGCCGGGTCGATGAGGCCACGGACCGTCGACCGGATTCCGTCCGCGCCGACCAGGACGTCGGCGGTGGCCGTGCTGCCGTCCTCGAAGCGGGCGGTCACGCCGCTGTCGGTCTGCTCGACGGCCACCAGGCGCCGGCCGTAGGCGAAGGCGACGCCCTCGGCGACCGCCCGGTCGTGCAGTACGCGGTGCAGCTCGGCACGGTGCACCACCCGCAGCGGCGGCACCCCGGCCAGCGTGGGCAGGTCGATGCGTCGACGGCCGACGGCCATGACACTGCGGTCGATCGGGGTGGCGGTCGCCGTCACCGCCTCGTCGGCGCCGACCGCCCGCAGGGCCGCCACGCCGTTGGGCGCGAGCGCGAGGGTGCCGCCGATGCCGCCCACCCCACTGGCCGTGGCCGGGTACGCCTCGTGGACGGTGGCGGTGATGCCGGCGCGGTGCAGTGCGAGTGCCGTCACCGGGCCGGCGATGCCGCCGCCGATGACGATCGCGGTTCGTACCGTGGTCATGCTCTCTCCCTGGGTGTCGTCGGTGCGTGCGCGCGAACCGACCTGGGAGGGAACCCGGTTATCCTCGTGGTTGCCGCTTCGGGCCGGGTGCCTGCTCAGGTGTCGGTTCGAGGTAGGGCTCCGGCGGGGTGTTGGCGCACCCCGCCGGAGCTGTCTTTCTCAGTCGGTGGTGTCCGGGGCGCTGCCGGTCCTCTCTGCCAGCTCGGTCAGCTCGGCCGGCATCTCGCCGGTCTCGTGGAAGGCCCGCCACATGTCCAGTCCCGGGTAGCTGCCGGAGGTCAGCTCGGCGAGCAGGGCCCGCAGCCAGGTTGTCTCGGCGGCTCGCACGGCCAGGTCGTACTCCGACTCCACCAGGAACAGCCGGGGGATCTCCGACAGGTAGGTGTCGAGCGTCTCGCGGTCCCGGCGCAGCGCGTCGTCCAGCAGGTCCAGCCTCTGCCGCAGCAGGTCGATGGCCTCGTCCGGGTGCAGGGCGGCGAGCACGGACAGACCGGCCCGGAAGCGGGGATGCTCCGGCATCGGGGTGGAGACCAGCTCGCGCGCCCAGTCGACAAGCTCCGCCCGCCCGGCGTCGGTGATCCGGTAGACGGTGCGTTCCGGGCGTCGCCCCTCGCGCAGGCTCTCGACCGCCTCGATCATGCCGTGTTTGTCCATATTGCCGATGACCGTGTAGAAGGAGCCCCACTTGAACTCCATGTCCTGGTCCTTGCCCCAGGCGCGCAGTGTGGTGGCCATCTCGTACGGGTGCATCGGCCGCTGGACCAGGGCGGACAGCACGGCCAGTGCCAGCAGGTTGCCGACCTTGCGCCGCTTCGGCATGACCTGCCTCCCTTGCTCGTGAACGATTACTCGTAAACGAGTATACGCGCACCGGGTCCGCCTGCAAGTGATCGACTCGCGTTCCATGAAGTTGCGGATTCCGGGCCGGTGCGACCCACCGATTTCCAGCAAGCCGATTCGATCACCGCGGGAAGCGAGTCGATCAGCGCGTGCCGGGCCGGCCTCGCCCGTTGCCGGGCCGGGATGGCCGCCCCGGACGCCCGGCCTACGATCACGGGGTGGAGGAAGATATCCGGCGGATCGGGATCATGGGCGGCACCTTCGACCCGATCCACCACGGGCACCTCGTCGCGGCCAGCGAGGTGGCGGACCGGTTCGGCCTGGACGAGGTGGTCTTCGTCCCGACCGGCCAGCCCTGGCAGAAGGCTGACGAGCCGGTCAGCCCCGCCGAGGACCGGTACCTCATGACGGTCATCGCCACCGCCTCCAACCCCCGGTTCCAGGTCAGCCGCGTCGACATCGACCGCAGCGGGCCGACCTACACCGTCGACACCCTGCGCGACCTCCAGGCCGAGTACGGCCCCAAGGTGCAGCTGTTCTTCATCACCGGCGCGGACGCGCTGCAACGCATCCTGTCCTGGAAGGACCTGGACGAGATCTTCGAGCTGGCCCACTTCATCGGGGTGACCCGGCCCGGCTTTCCGCTGACCGACAAGCACCTGCCGGCGGACACGGTCAGCCTGATCCAGGTGCCCGCGATGTCCATCTCGTCGACCGACTGCCGCGCCCGCGTGGCCCGGGGCGAGCCGGTCTGGTATCTGGTGCCCGACGGTGTGGTGCAGTACATCGCCAAGCGAAGCCTCTATCAGCCCTGATCCCGCCCGGTATGCACCGCTTCGTGCCCCTAACCGACCAGAACTGACGGGTCGGGACCTCGCCGGGTGTGAGACGCTTGGAGCATCGCAGGTTGATCGAAGGAGAACGGTGACAGTTTCCGAACGCGCTCACGAGCTGGCTATCGCTGCCGCCCAGGCCGCCGCCGACAAGAAGGCGCAGGACATCGCGATCATCGACGTCGGCGACCAGCTCGCCATCACCGACGCGTTCCTGCTCGCCGCCGCCCCCAACGAGCGTCAGGTGCTCGCCATCGTCGACGCCATCGAGGAGCGCCTGCTGGAGCTTCCGGAGAAGGCCAAGCCGATCCGGCGCGAGGGTGAGCGGGGCGGCCGCTGGGTGCTGCTCGACTACGTCGACATCGTGGTGCACGTCCAGCACACCGAGGAGCGCGAGTTCTACGGGCTCGACCGCCTCTGGAAGGACTGCCCCACCATCCCGTTCGTCGACCGCGACCTGGTCGAGGCCGACGCCGGCGGGACCGCCGCGGCCGAATGACCCGGCTGATCGTCTGGCGGCACGGCAACACCGACTGGAACGCCGCCAACCGCGTCCAGGGGCAGACCGACGTACCCCTCAACGAGCGGGGCCGCGACCAGGCCCGCGCCGCCGCGCCGCTGCTCGCGGCGCTGCATCCCGACGCCATCGTGTCCAGCGACCTGAGTCGCGCCGCGGAGACCGCGGCGGCGTTGGCCGCGCTGACCGGGCTGCCGGTCCGCACCGACGCCCGGCTGCGCGAGCGGCACTTCGGCCAGTGGCAGGGCCTGCACCTCACCGAGGTCGCCGAGCGGTTCCCCGCCGAGTACGCCCGCTGGCGAGCCGGCGACCCCGACCCGGGCGCCGATCTGGAACCGTTGCACGATCTCGGTGAACGTGTCGCCGCGGCCCTGCGGGAAGCGGCCGACGCGGCCCCCGACGGCACGGTGGTCATCGCCACCCACGGCGGCGGCTCCCGGCAGGGCATCGGTCACCTGCTCGGCTGGGACCCGGGCGTGCTGCGCAGCGTCGGCTCCCTGGCCAACTGCCACTGGACCGAGTTGCGGCGCGCACCCAGCGCGCCGGCCGTCGGCCGTCCCCAGGACGTCCGGGGTTGGCAGCTGCGGGCCCACAACGTCGGCCTGATCAGCGCGCCGGTCGCCGTCGACGCGATCTGAGGGTTCGCGCTTCGGCGTTCGGGGCCTCGATCGGCTAGCGTGCCGGGCATGCCCGTCGCGGTCGTCATCGATTCCACCGCCTACCTTCCGCCCGAGCTGTCGCACGCGCACCGGCTGACGGTGATTCCGCTGACCGTCGTGCTCAACGGCGCGGAAGGGCTGGAAGGGGTGGAGACCCAGCCCGCCGACGCCACCCGGGCGCTGAGCGCCCGCCGGGTCACGGCGACCACCTCCCGCCCGGCGCCCGAGCAGTTCGCCCGGACGTACCGCCGCCTCCTCGACGACGGCGCCGACGGCATCGTCTCGGTGCACCTGTCCTCCGGCCTGTCCGGCACCGTCGAGGCGGCCCGGCTGGCCGCCGCCGACCTCGACGGTCGCGTCGAGGTCGTCGACAGCCGCTCCGCCGGCATGGGACTCGGCTTCCCGGCCATCGCGGCCGCCACGGCCGCCGAGGCCGGGGCAGACCTCACGGGTGTACGCGACGCGGCGCTCGCCGCCGTCGCCCGGACCACCGTCTGGTTCTACGTCGACACGTTGGAGTTCCTCCGCCGGGGCGGCCGGATCAACGCGGCCGAGGCGCTGCTCGGCACCGCCCTGTCGGTCAAACCGATCATGCACATGCCGGACGGCGCGATAGTGCTGCGCGAGAAGGTGCGTACCGCCAGCCGGGGAGTGGCCCGTCTCGTCGACCTGGCCGTCGAGGCCGCCGGCGACGACGACGTGGACCTCGGCGTGCACCACCTGGCCGCGCCGCAGCGTGCCGAGGCGCTGCTCGCCGCGCTCACCGAGCGGCTCGGTGCCCGGCTACGCGACACGTACGTCTCCGAGGCCGGCGCGGTGGTCGCCGCGCACGCCGGGCCGGGGCTGGCGTGCGTGGTCGTACACCGCCGGTCGGAGAGCTGAGCCGGTGGACACCGCCTGCGTGGTGACCGGGGGCGGCCGCGGCGTCGGCCGGGCCGTGGTGCAACGGCTGGTGACGACGGGCGTCACAGTCGTCGTCGTGGAGCGCGACGCCGAGGCGGTGGACTGGCTGGCCGGACACCCGGCAGCCGACCGCCTGCTGTCGGTGGTCGGCGACGCCGGTGACGAGCGGGTGGCCGAGCACGCCGCAGAGGTGGCGGAGCGCGCTGCCCGACTCACCGGCTGGGTGAACAACGCGGCGGTCTTCCGGGACGCGGCGTTGCACTCGGCCTCGGCCGACACCGTCCTGGACCTGATCGGGCTTAACCTGCGCCCGGCCGTGGTGGGCGCGGCGGTGGCGGTCCGCCGGTTCCTGGCGCACGGCACGGGCGGGGCCATCGTGAACGTCTCGTCGCACCAGGCCCGCCGGCCGGTTTCGGGCGCCCTGCCGTACGCCACGGCGAAGGCCGCCGTGGAGGGGCTGACCCGGGCGTTGGCCGTCGAGTACGGGCGGCACGGCATCCGCGCCAACGCCGTCGCGCTCGGCTCGATCGCCACCGAGCGGCACGCCGAGTTCCTCGCCGCGCAGGAGCCGTCCCAGGCCCAGTGGATCGACGCCGAGCTGACCCGGCTGCACCCCGTGGGCCGGATCGGGCGTGCGGAGGAGGTGGCGGAGGCGGTCGCGTACCTGCTGTCGCCGGCCGCCAGCTTCGTCAACGGGGTGACGCTGCCGGTCGACGGCGGACGAGCGGTGCTCGGCCTCGACCCGGAGGCCCGCTGATCCGCTGATCCGCTGATCCGCTGATCCGCTGATCCGCTGATCCGCTGATCCGCTGGTCGGTTGGTTCGGCGCGAGCGTGCTGCCTCCGCGTCGTGGCGCTGACGCCGAGGCAGCACGCCCGGCTGCGTGATCAGCTACGCAGGGCCCACTGCTGGTTCTGCTGTCCGTTGCAGGCCCAGAGGATGAGCTTCGTGCCGTTGGCGGTGCCGGCGCTGTTGGCGTCGAGGCAGAGGCCCGACTGGACGCCGGTGATGGAGCCGTTGGAGTTGAGGTTCCACTGCTGGTTGGTCTGGCCGTTGCAGTCCCAGATGATCACCTGGGTGCCGTTGGCGGTGCCCCGGCCGTTGGCGTCGAGGCACTTGTTGCCGTACACCTGGATCTGCTTTCCGGCGGTGTAGGTCCAGCGTTGGGCGGCGCTGTTGCTGATGCAGTCCCACAGTTGCACCTGGGTGCCGTTGGTGGTCGTGCCGTTGGGGACGTCGACGCAGCGGCCGGACTGGGCGCCCACGACCTGGACGTTCTGCTGCGGGCTGCCGCCGCCGGCTGGCGCGTACGCGGCGCCGGCGATGTTGGCCTGGACGGCGTCTTCGGTGGCGGCCGACGGGTAGCCGGACGTCAGCACACCCTCGAAGAAGGTGCCCCGGCCGGAGACGCTGTTGTCGCCGCCGATGCCGAGCAGGATGGCCCCCTCCTTCTTCATCGGGTTGTAGCCGTTGGGGCGTCGACCGTCGAAGTAGGTGGTGAGGCCACCCGACTGCCCGTTCCCGCCCCGGATCGCCCAGTGGTTCGGCTCGCCCTTGACCATGGCGGTCACGAAGCGGTGGTTGATGGGCGCGATGTTGTTGTAGCCGGCGTTCACCCCGGAGAAGAGCCCCCACTCCAGGTCGGCCATCACCCAGGGGCCGGCGCCGGCGCCGTAGCCCCACTGCTTGTTCGCGCCGAAGTAGACGGTCTCCATGATGGCCGGCGAGTCGGCCTGGCCGTCCGTCTGGGCGTTGCCGTAGTCGAAGCAGCACCACTGGTTGTAGTGGGTGCCGTCGACGACCGCGTAGATGCCCTCCGGCTGGTCGCCCGTCGCGACACCGTTCGTGTTGTTGTTGCGGTATCCGGTGCCGGGGGCGATGTAGACGCCGTACGCCTTCTGGCCGCCGATCGTGATCGGGGCGGCCTTCGCGTCGGCGAGATTGTCCCAGCCGCCCGGCTGGGGACCGGGCCAGTAGCCGGGTGGGGCCTGGGTGAGGCGGTTGTTGCGGCCGGACTGGTCGTACAGGATCGTGATGACGCAGCTCGTGTTGGCGCAGAACGTGTCCTGCGTGGCCGCGTTGACGACGCCGCCGGCAGCGAGCACGCCGACGTCGCGGGTGGTGTTGTCCGACGAGCGGCGGACCTGGTAGAGCGGGCCGTTGTACGCGCCGTACAGGGCTCGGGTGGTGCTGTGCGCGGCTACGCACGGCGTGCCGCCGGCGGCGTAGATGTCGCACGGGCCGGTCCCGGCTGCCCGGGCGACGCCGGGCGTCTCCGAGACCACGTAGGCGCCGGCGCCGGCGGCGAGGACCACCAGGGTCCCCGCGGCGGCCAGCAAACGGCTCAGCCTTCTCTTGACGTCCATGGATTCCTCTTCACTGCTGGTGGGGTGGTGGGGATGGGTGGCGGCCAGGCGGTCGGGGGCCCACGGACGTCGACGGAGGGTGTCCGTCGTGCGGGCGCGCGGCCCCAGCGGGACGGCGCGGGTCGGCGGTGCGGGACGTGCCGCGTGCCCCGTTTCCGGTGGGTGGGCGCGGTACGGGATCGATCCGCTGGGCGCTGGTTCACCGTGACGTCACACGTCACACCTCTCACATTAATGGTTGTCCATGCACCCGCGCTACCTCTCGTGCCCGACCCCGGTGCGCCGCGACCTGTCGTCGTCCCGGGTTGCCGATAGCAGATCCGGACATGATCAGGGCGTTGTCCACAGTGGCGCCGGTTGTCCACAGGTCGAGGTCGCAGCACCCCGGCGTTCCGCCCGTCGTCCTAGCGTCGCGGTGTGTCGCAGGACGAGGAGACAGAGGTACGCCAGCGTCTGCGCCGGTTGACGGCCCGGACGGGTGGCGGCGGGCCGCTCGGGGAGACGCTCCCGCCGTCACTCCGGGTCGGTGCGCCGCTGGCCAACCCGGCGGACGTGCCACCCGAACCCGACGGCGGTGCGGCACGGCTGCCCGGGCCCGGGGCGTTCGATCCGGGGCGGCGCGGCGTACGGGCGCTGGCGGTCGTCGCCCTCGTGGTGGTGCTGGCCGCCGCCGGTTGGGCCTGGCGGTCCCGGCCGCACGCGGAACCGGTCGCCCCGCCGACCGCCGAGGCGGCCCCGGCCGTTGCGTCGGAGCAGGGGAGCGCCTCGGCGTCCGGCGAGCTGGTGGTGGCGGTCGCGGGCAAAGTCCGCAGGCCCGGGTTGGTGCGCCTGCCGGCCGGGGCGCGGCTCGCCGACGCCGTGCAGGCGGCAGGCGGCCCGCTGCCCGGGGTCGACGTGGCGCTGCTCAACCCCGCCCGCAAGGTCACCGACGGCGAGTTGATCGTGGTCGGGGTGACGCCACCACCGGCACCGGGCGGTGGGGCCGATCCGGCGGCTGGCGGAGCACCGGCGGCCGGCGGTCCGCTGAACCTCAACACCGCGACGCTGGCCCAGCTCGACGCGCTGCCCGGGGTGGGGCCGGTGCTCGCCCAACGGATCCTCGCCTACCGGGATCAGCACGGCGGGTTCAAGGGCGTCGGTGACCTGCGCCAGGTCGACGGGATCGGTGACGCGCGCTACGAGCAGCTCAAGGACCTGGTGACGGTGTGAGCGCTGGTCGCCCGGCACCGTCGCGTCGCGCCGCCGTTGCTTCACCCGGGGCCCCGCCGCCCGATCTTCGGCTCGCCGGGCTGGCCGTGGCCGCCTGGCTCACCGCGCTCACCGGCCTGCACGTCGGCGTCCGCCCGCTCCTGCTGGTGGGCGGGACAGCGGCCGTGCTCTCGGCGTTGAGCGCCCTGCACCTGGTCGGCAGAATCGGTCAGCCCCGGGCTTCCGCCCGGCGGCACGGCTGGATCGTCGTCGCGGTCGGCCTCGGCGTGCTCTGTGGCGCGGCGGCGACCGCCGGCCGCCTGGCCGTCCGGGACGCGCCGCCGATCCGCGTCCTGGCCGAGCAGCGTGCTCCGGTCACCGCCGAGCTGGTCGTCCGGGATGATCCACGCCCGATCCGATCCGCCGGCCGTCCCGGCATGCTGCTGGTGTCGAGTGAGCTGAAACGGCTGACCGGGCCGAACGGCCAGCGGGTCCACACATCGGCGCGGCTGCTGGTCCTGGCCACCGACCCGGGCTGGCGAGGTCTGCTGCCCGGGCAGCGCGTGACCGCCGAGGGTCGCCTCGGTGTTCCGCGCGGCGGCGATCTCACCGCGGCGGTGCTCGGCGTCACCGGTCCCCCCGAGCGCCACGGTGCGCCGTCCTGGGCGCAGCGCGCCGCCGGCACGCTACGAGGCGGCCTGCAGCGGGCCTGCGCGCCGCTCCCCGACGACCCGGGTGGCCTGCTACCAGGGCTGGTCGTGGGGGACATCAGCCGCCTGCCACCCGCCGTCGAGGAGGACTTCCGGGCGACCGGGATGACACACCTCAATGCCGTCTCGGGCAGCAACGTCGCGATCGTGTTGGGTGCGGTGCTGTTGGTGGCCCGCTGGGCGCGCGCCGGCCCGTGGCTCGCCGGCCTGCTCTGCGCGGTGGCGCTTGTGGGTTTCGTCATCCTGGTCCGCCCGTCGCCGAGCGTCGTCCGGGCCGCCACGATGGGGGCGATCGGGCTCGTCGCGCTGGCAGCCGGTCGGCCCCGGGCCGCACTGCCCGCACTGGCCGCCGCCGTCACGGTGCTGGTGCTGGCCGACCCCGAGTTGGCCGGCGACGCCGGGTTCGCGCTGTCGGTGCTGGCCACCGGGGGTCTGCTGCTGCTCGCGCCGCGCTGGCGGGACGGGCTGCGCCGCCGAGGTGTCCCGGCCGGGTTGGCCGAGGCGTTGGCGGTGCCGGCGGCCGCCCAGGTGGCCTGCGGGCCGGTCGTCGCCGGCATCTCCGGCACGGTCAGCCTGGTGGCCGTGCCGGCCAACCTGCTGGCGGTGCCGGCCATCGCTCCGGCCACGGTGCTGGGCGTGACGGCTGCCGTGCTGTCACCGGTCTGGCCGGCCGGCGCCGGGTTCGTCGCGTGGCTGGCCAGCTGGCCGGCCTGGTGGCTTGTCGTCCTCGCCCGCCACGGCGCCCGTCTCCCCGCCGGCACCCTGCCCTGGCCGGGCGGCGCCTGGGGTGCCCTGCTGTTGGCCGGGCTGACCGTGGCGCTGCTGGTCGCCGCACGTCGACCGCTGGTACGCCGGCTGGTGGCGATCGTCGCTCTCGCCGCGCTGCTCGGCGCCCTCCCGGTCCGACTGCTGGCCACCGGCTGGCCGCCGACCGGCTGGGTGGTGGTGGCCTGTGCCGTGGGGCAGGGCGACGCCCTGGTGCTGCCCGTCGCCCCGGGCCGGGCGGTGGTTGTCGACGCCGGACCGGACCCGGGCGCGGTGGACGGGTGCCTGCGGCGGCTGGGCATCCGGGAGGTGCCGCTGCTGGTGGTCAGTCACTTCCACGTCGACCACGTGGGCGGTGTGGCCGGGGTGTTCCGAGGCCGGCGGGTGACCGCCGTGCTGACGCCACCATCGACGGACCCGGCGAGCGGCCGGGACGCGGTCCGGGCGGCGGCGATGAGCGGGCGGGCCGCGCTGCTCGGCACCACCGCCGGGGCGTTGCATCGGGTCGGTGGTGTCGACCTGCTCGTGCTCGGTCCTCCGTACCCGCTGGCCGGCACCAGGTCCGACCCGAACAACAACTCGTTGCTGCTGCGCGCCACCGTCGCCGGCGTGCGAATCCTGCTGCCCGGCGACGCCGAGACCGAGGAGCAGCACGCCGTGTTGGCCCGCATGGCACCGGAACAGCTACGTGCGGACGTGTTGAAGGTCGCCCACCACGGCTCGGCGTATCAGGACGATGGCTTCCTGGCCGCCGTCCGGCCGGCAGTCGCGTTGGTGCCGGTCGGTGCGGGCAACACCTACGGGCACCCGAACCCGGCGCTGCTGGCCCGGCTGAGCAGGAGCGGCACCCGGGTCCTGCGGACCGACACCGACGGCGACCTGGCGGCGATCCGAACCGGCGCCGGCCTCGCGGTGGCCCACCGAGGGGTGCCACCCGGACGACCATCGTGAGAGGCGACCGGCGCCATTCGGCCTGCCCTCGCGTGGAAATTGCAACACCGGGAGGGAAATGACGGCCGTCTTGCGGATTAGATGGTGAACCGAGGTAAATGTCTGGATTTGCGCTAAGTGCGGGCTGTCCCGCCCGGGCGGCGAATGAGCAGGCCCGTACTCGCCATGGGCCGTGCGAATATGGGCGACGTGACCCCCGCCAGCCTCGCACCCATTCTGCTCGTCCTCGGCGACGAGGAGTTGCTCGCCACGCGCGCCGTGACCGAAGCTGTCGAGCGGGTCCGCGGCATCGACGCCGGGGCGGACGTTCGCGAGTACCAGGCAGGTGCGCTCACCGTCGGTGAGATCGCCGAGATGCTCAGCCCGTCGCTGTTCGGTGGGCGGCGGCTGCTCATCCTGCGCTCCGGCCAGGACGCCCGGAAGGACCTGGTCGCGGCGCTGCTGGCGTATGCGAAGAATCCCGACCCGGACGTCCAGTTGCTGGTGCTGCACCTGGGCGGGGCCAAGGGCAAGGCGTTCGCCGACGGGCTGCGGTCGGCCGGTGCGACGGTAGTCCCCGCCGCCAAGCTCAAGGGGCACCGCGAACGGGTCGCCTTCGTCCGCGACGAGATACGCCGGGCCGGCGGAAAGTGCACCGACGACGCCGCCGAGGCGCTGATCGCGGCCGTCGGCAACGACATGCGCGAGCTGGCCGCCGCCTGCTCCCAGCTCATCGCCGACACCGACGGGCGGATCAGCGCCGAGACGGTGGCCCGCTACTACCGGGGCCGGGTCGAGGTGACCGGCTTCACGGTGGCGGACGCCACAATGGTCGGCGACGTGCCGGCCGCTCTGGAGGCGCTGCGTTGGGCCCTGCACGTCGGCGTCGACCCGGTGCCCATCGCCGACGCCCTGGCCGACGGGGTGCGTACGGTGGCCCGGGTGGCGTCGGCCGGGCGAGGCAACCCGTACCAGCTCGCCAGCAGTCTCGGGATGCCGGCCTGGAAGATCGAGCGGGCGCAGCGGCAGGGGCGCGGCTGGACGCCGGAGGGGCTGGTCCGGGCCATGCAGGTCGCCGCCGAGTGCAACGCGGCCGTCAAGGGCGGCTCGGACGACCGGGCGTACGCCCTGGAGCGGGCGGTCTTCTCGGTGGCGGCCGCCCGGCAGGGCAGCAGCCGGTGACGGGGCCGAACCGTACGGCGTGGGCCACCATGCCCGCCGACGAGGAGCGGTACCGGCCGCTCTACGCCCGGCTCCTCGGCCTGCGGTTCGTCAACCCCGGAGGGGTGCTCTGCTTCCTCTTCTTCGAGGGCGCCATCGCCCTGGCGGTGCTGCTCGCCCTCGCGGAGCTGGTGACCTGGTGGGCGGTGCTGGTGCTGCCCGTCGTGGTGGCGGCGATGGTCAAGCTCAACGACATGGTGGCCGCCGTGGTGGTGCGTTCCGCCGCGCTCGTGCCCGAGCAGGAGCGGGACCGTTTCCGCCGACAGATGGAGCCGGTGGTCGGTCGCGCCCGGGTCGCGAACGCCATGACACCAGTGATGGTCACCGCCGATCCGATGCGCCCCGCCCGCCGCACCGACCAGTCGGACTGATCGCCGCCGAGCGCGCTGCCGTCGTGGACGACGAGCCCGGTGGGCCACGGCGTCGCCGACAGCACGGATGCGCCGACCAGCCGCTTCGCCAACGTCGCGGGCGTGCCGATCAGCCGCTTCGCCAACGTCGCGGGCGTGCCGACCAGCC